>NZ_JAFCWG010000003.1:104021-359660 GCF_049897445.1 Kocuria sp. LHG3120
CCCCCCGCTCCCCCGGCCGGGCCCCCCGGGGTGGGGGGCGGCGCGCGCCGGCGGGGGGGGGGGGGCCCCCCCCCCCCCCCCACCTCGCGGGGCGGGCCGGTGCTACTTCACGTCGGAGGGGTGCTTGGCCAGGGGCACCACGGTGATGTCCATGTAGGGGAACAGCGGCAGGTTCTGCAGGATGTCGTGCAGCTCGTCGTGGGAGTCGACGTCGAAGACCGAGTAGTTGGCGTACTCGCCCACCACGCGCCAGATCTCGGGCCACTTCCCGGAGCGCTGCAGCTCCTGCGAGTAGGCCTTCTCGGTGGCCTTGATCTCCGCGGCCTCCTCGGCGGGCATGTCGGTGGGGAGGTCGATGTCCATGTGGACCAGGTACTTCACGGTGCGTCCTTCCGTCGGGATGGGTTCTCGGGCTGAGATCTCGTGCTGGGTTCCCGGGCCGGGTCTACCGGGCCGGGTCTACCGGTCGGTGCGGTAGCGGGTGAGCTTGTCCTCGTCCACGGCGGTGCCCACCCCGGGCACGTCCGGCACGCGGATCCGGCCGTCGGCGATGACCACGGGCTCGGCGAGGAGGTCGTCGGACATGTCCAGGAAGTTGGACAGCTCCCCGGCCCGCTTCGAGGTGTGGGCCAGGGCCGCGCCGAAGACCACGGAGGCGATCGTGCCGACCTGGGTGTCGATCTGGTTGCCCACGTAGACGTCCACCCCCATGCCCTCGGCCATGCCCACGATCTTCGCGGCCTCGGTGAAGCCGGAGCGGGCGGTCTTCACCGCCAGCAGGTTCGCGCCGCCGGTGAGGATCTCCTTGGCGGCCTCCCCCAGGTTCGGGGCGGACTCGTCGGCGGCGATGGGGATCGTCGAGCGCTCCACCAGGCGGCGGCGGCCGAGCACCTCGCGGGCGTCGTCGGGCTCCTCGAGGAACTGCAGGCCCAGGTCGGCCGTGCGGCGCAGCACCTCCATGGCCTCGTTGGCGGACCAGCCGCGGTTGGCGTCCATGTAGAGCTCGGCGTCCTCGCCCAGGCCCTCGCGCAGCACGGCCGCGGCCTCGACGTCGAGGCCGATCGGGTGCCGGCCGGTCTTGAGCTTGAACGTGGTGATGCCGTAGGTCTCGCGGAACTGAAGGGCGAGGTCCAGCAGCTCCTGGGCCGGCTTGAAGCCCAGCATGTGGGAGACCCGCATGGAGTCGGTGAACCCGCCCAGCAGCCTGGTCACCGGCTGCCCGAGGAACTGGCCGATGACGTCCCACAGGGCGATGTCCACGGCGCCCTTGGCGGTCTGGTTGTGGACGGTGCGGGCCAGCACGGCCTGGACCTTCTCGCGGTCGAGGACGTCCAGGCCCACCAGCTGCGGGGCGAAGAGGTCCTCGACGACGGCCACGATCGACTTCTGGGTCTCGCCGTAGGTGTAGGGCCGCGGCGGGGTGTCGGCGGTGCCCACGATCCCGTCGTCGGTGGTGATCCGCACCAGCACGTGGTCCGCCTCGTGGACGGCGCCCGAGGCGAAGTGCAGCGGGTGGACGTAGGGGATCGAGTAGGGGATCGCCTCGACGGTCGCGATCTTCATGGGCGGGCGGGCCTTTCCTGGGCGGGCGGGACGGGCGTGCCGCCGGGGGACCCGGGGGCGGCCTGGACGTCGACGACGAGGTCGATGAAGTTGTGCAGGAGCGCGGAGCGGTCCTCGCGCCGCCACGCGACGGCGAGCTCGATCTGCGGCGAGTGCTCGATGTCGCGGTAGACGACGCCCTCGAGCTGGAAGGCGCGCACCCCGGCGGGCACCACGGCCACCCCGCCGCCGGCGGCCACGAAGGACATCAGCGTGGACGTCTCCCCCGCCACCTGGGCGATCCGCGGCTGGAAGCCGGCCTGGCGGCAGAGGTCCGCGGCGGTGCGGTAGAGCACGGAGTCGGGCGGGTAGGTGATGAACTCCTGGTCCTGCAGCTCGTGCACGGCCACGGGCAGGTCCACGGCGAGGGCGCTGAAGGAGGGCAGCGCCACCACGAGCGGCTCGCGGGCGACCACCCGGTACTCGACGTCCGCAGAGGCCACG
This sequence comes from Kocuria sp. LHG3120, assembly GCF_049897445.1. Classification (NCBI taxonomy): domain Bacteria; kingdom Bacillati; phylum Actinomycetota; class Actinomycetes; order Micrococcales; family Micrococcaceae; genus Kocuria; species Kocuria sp. LHG3120. The sequence goes on from NZ_JAFCWG010000003.1 coordinate 106,068, forward strand.
GGCGGGCGCAGGAGGGCGGCGTCGAGGGTGTGCTCCCGCAGCCCCTCCTCCATGGCGGGGGTCAGCATCTCGCCGTGCAGCGCCAGGGACAGCCCGGGCATCGTCTCCTTCGCCCGCCGCACGACCTGCGGCATCACCCCGTAGGTGGCCGAGCCGGAGAAGCCGACCCGCAGCACACCCGTGGCCCCCTGCCCCACCTGGTAGACGTCGGCCTTGAGGGCCTCGATCTCGTTGATGATCCGCCGCCCCCGGTCCAGGAGCACCTGGCCGGCGGCGGTGAGGTCCACCCGCCGGGTGGTCCGGTCCAGCAGCCGCACGCCGAGCTGCTCCTCGAGCTGGCGGATCTGCTGGGACAGCGGCGGCTGGGCCATGTGCAGGCGCTTGGCGGCGCGGCCGAAGTGGCGCTCCTCGGCCACGGCGATGAAGTAGTTGAGCTGCCGGATCTCCATCGTGGCACCTGGCCCTTCCGCTCGGTCGGAGGGGTCGTCGTCGACCGCCACCCGTCATATTGATCCACAGAGTACACCCAAAATGCTCCATTAGGACATCCGTGGCCCCTAATCGACTCCGCTGCCGCCGTGCACACCGGGGCCGCGCCCTGTGCCCCCGGCCCGTCGAGGTGGTGCAATGGGCCCATGCGCACCGACATCACCGCCGACCGGCACGGCTCCTTCGCCCGGGCGGTCAAGTCCCTCGTGGTCCCCCGCCCCATCGCGTGGGTCAGCTCCCGCTCGGCCGCAGGCGTCGACAACCTGGCCCCGCACTCGTTCTTCACGGTCGCCTCGGAGAACCCCACGATCGTCCAGTTCGTCTCGGTCGGCGAGAAGGACAGCCTCCGCAACATCCGGCAGACCGGGGAGTTCGTGGTCAGCTTCGCGCGCGAGGGGCTGTTCGAGCGGATCAACGCGACCAGCACCGACTACCCTCCCGAGATCAGCGAGTTCGACGCCGTGGGCCTGACCCGTGAGCCCTCGCTCACCGTGGCCGTCCCCCGCGTGGCCGAGTCCCCCGCCGCCATCGAGTGCCGGCTGCACACGGACCCCATCCCCGTGGGCAACTGCTTCCTGGTCCTCGGCGAGGTCACGCACGTGGTCGTGGACGAGGAGGACATGGACGAGCGGGGCCCGGTCGTGCGGACGCTGCGCCCGATCGCGCGACTGGGGCGCGACGAGTGGGGCGAGCTGGGCCGGATCCGGTCGATCCGGCGGGTCCCCTACCGGGACGCCGCCCCGGAGGCGGACCTGCCCTGAGCCCCCGGGCTCAGAGCCGCACGCCCGTGCGCCGCAGCTGCTCGCGGACCTCCCGGCGCTGGATCTTGCCGAGCATCGTGCGCGGGAGCTCCTCCACGGCCACGATCCGCCGGGGGACCTTGTAGCGGGCCAGGCCCGCCCAGCAGTGCTCGCGCAGGGCCGCCTCGTCGAGCTCGGCGCCCGGCACGAGGGTCACGGCGGCGACGACCACCTCGCTGCCGCTGGGGTCGGCGAGCCCCACCACCGCGGCGTCCGCCACGGCGCGGTGCCGGCGCAGCGTGTCCTCGACCTCGCTGGGGGCCACGTTGAACCCCCCGGTGATCACGACCTCCTTGAGCCGGTCGACCACCCGCAGGAACCCGTCCTCGTCGACCGTGACGATGTCGCCGGTGCGCAGCCACCCGTCCTCCGTGAGCGTCCGGGCGGTCTCGTCGGGGCGCCCCCAGTACCCCTGGAAGACCTGCGGGCCCCGCACCCAGAGCTCCCCGGGGTGGTCCCGGGGGACGTCCTCGAGGGTGTCCGGGTCGACGAGCCGGATGTCGGTGGACGGGAACGGGATCCCGATGGAGCCCGCCCGGCGGGAGTCGTTGAGCGGGTTGCAGGCCACCAGCGGGGAGCACTCGGTCAGTCCGTAGCCCTCGATCAGGATCCCCCCGGTGGCCCGCTCCCACTGCTCCACGAGCGGGACCGGCAGGCTCATGGCCCCGGAGACGGCCACCGGGATGCCGCGCAGGTCCACGCCCTGCTCCGGTGCGGCGTCGAGGAGCTTCTGGTACACCGGCGGCACCGCGGGCAGCACCGTGGGGCGGGCGCGCTTCATCGCCCCGAGGATCAGGTCCGCGCGCACGGTCGGGAAGAGCACGAGCCGCGCGCCGAGGGACATCGCGAACGTCACGCCCAGGGTCAGGCCGAAGGCGTGGAAGAGCGGCAGCACGCCGTGCACCACCTCGCGCTCGCCGGAGCCGAGCCAGTGCCGGCCCATGAGGGCGTTGGACTCGAGGTTGCGGTGCGTGAGCATCGCCCCCTTGGGCAGCCCGGTGGTGCCGGAGGTGTACTGCAGCAGCGCGAGGTCGTGCGCGGCGGGCCGCGGGTGCTCCGCGGCGATCGGGGCGGAGGCCAGCAGCTCCCGCCAGGGGATCGTGCCCGGGGCGGGGCCGGTGAGCTGCGCACGGGAGGCGCGTGCGCTCGGCAGCGGCAGGCGCAGGGCCAGCCGCTTCGGCCGCGGCATCGCGGCGGTGATGTCCACGGACACGACCGCGTCGACCCGCAGGTCCGCGGGCAGGGAGCGCACCCGCTCGGCCGCCCGGTCCCAGACGATCGCCACGCGCGCCCCGTGGTCCTCGAACTGGTGGCGCAGCTCCGGGGCCGTGTAGAGCGGGTTGTGCTCGACGACGACGGCGCCCAGGCGCAGCACCGCGTAGAACGCCACGACGTGCTGCGGACAGTTGGGCAGGACGATCGCGACCCGGTCGCCGCGGCCCACGCCCAGCCGGCGCAGGCCCTCGGCCGCGCGGTCGACCTGCCGGCCCAGGGCGGCGTAGGAGGTCGTGGCCCCGAAGAACTCGAGCGCGGCGCTCGCGCCGTGGCGGGCCACGGAGCGCTCGAGCATGTGCACCAGGGACGTCTCCGGCAGGTCCAGGTCCGCGGGGACGCCCGGGTCGTAGCTGGCGGTCCAGGGGCGGGCACGCAGGAACTCGCGGACGGTGTCGACAGGCATGGTCCCGACCCTACTCGGCGGCGGCGCCCGGCCGCCCGGCCGCGGCGACACCCCGTGCCGGACGGGACGGCTCACCAGGCCCGGTCCGGGGACCGGCCGTAGACTCCGGTGCCATGACGCCCTCCTCGACCCCCGGCTCGCCCTCCCCCGACGACCCGACGCCCTGGTCGGACACCGGTCCGCACGACTCCCCGGACGCCACCCGGCCGCTGCCCCCGGTCAGCCGGTTCACCGCCCCGGCCGGCGGCGGCTCGCCGCACGACGCCCCCGAGGGGGGCGCCGGGAGCGGCGGGACCGAGGACTGGTCCTGGTACGACGACGAGGACGACCAGCACACCCGGCCGCTGCCGGCGGTGACCGCCCAGCGCCCGGTGCCGGAGGACCCGGGGCCGCGCACGGACCCGACGCCCGCGGTCGGGGCCCCCGGCGCCGCGGCCGGCTACGGCCCCGCGCCCGGCTACGGCGCCGGACCCGACGGCCCGTTCTCCGGCGACCCGTCCTCCGGCGTCCCGGTCGACGCCGCGACCCGTCTCGCCCGGCAGCGGGAGGAGTTCGGGGGCCTCCAGCTGGTCCCCGGCTTCTTCGGCTGGCTCAGCGCCATGGCCCTGACCTGGCTGCTGCTGGCCCTGGCGGGCCTGACCGCGGCCGCGCTGGGGCTGCGCCTCGTGGACGGGGTCGGCGGCGTGGTGGACGACCTCGCCGCCGGGTCCGCGGCGGCCTGGACGGGCGCGGCCGCCCTCGGCCTGGTCGAGTTCCTCGCGTTCCTGGGCGGCGGCTACGCCGCGGGCCGGATGGCGCGGTTCTCCGGGGCACGGCAGGGCGTGTCCGTGTGGCTGTGGTCCCTGTTCGGCCGCTCCGTGGCCACCGTCGCGGGACTGGTGTGGGCCGACACCGTCGGCCTGGCGCCCGTGGGCGTCTCGGCCCAGGCGCTGATCGGCGACCTGCTGGTCCCGGGCCTGCTCGCGGTCCTCGCCGTGCTCGCCGTCGACCTGCTCGCGGCGGTGCTCGGCGGGCTGTGGGGCGTCCGCTACCACCGCAGGGTCGACCGCTGGGGGGACGGACCGGAGGACCGGGCCCGGTAACTTTGCGTCCCGGCACCGTGTCGGATTCGCATCCGACCACCAAAGAGGGGACAATCGGAGCACCTCGGTGAGATCCGTCACCCCCACGCGGAAATCTGCGGACCGGCCCACCGAGCAGCACCCGGAGGAAACACCCATGCCGTCCACCCTTGTCGCCGTCGTCGATGACCACGAGGTCGTCCGGGAGGGCGTCCGCCTCGTCTCCATGACCTCGCAGGCGGACGTGAAGCTCGTCGGATCGGCCTCCAGCGTCCCCGCACTCCTCGACCAGCTGGGCCGGGACCCCGAGAACCCCGCCCTCACCGCCCAGGGCGCCAAGCGGATCGAGTGCGAGGTCGTGCTCCTGGACCTGTCCCTCGACGACATGTCCCGCCCCGCCACCAACGTGGAGCTGCTGCGCGCCGCCGGCATGAAGGTGCTCATCTTCAGCATCGGCGAGAACGCCGCGCTGATCCGCGAGGCGCTGCGGGCCGGCGCGCTGGGCCTGGTGCGCAAGTCGGACCCGCTCGAGCACGCGATCGAGGAGGCCCGCAACATCGCCGAGGGCAAGCCCGTGATCACCAAGGAGCTCGCCGCCGCGATCGACGGGGACGTGGAGTTCTCCCGGGCCAGCCTCTCCCCGCGGGAGCAGGAGACCCTGCGGCTCTACGCCTCCGGCTTCGCCCAGGTCCAGGTCGCACGCCGGATGGGCATCAAGCAGAGCGCCGTCAAGACCAACATCGACCGCATCCGGGAGAAGTACGCGCGCGTCGGGCGCCCGGCGCCCACCAAGATCGACCTGCGCATCCGGGCGATCGAGGACGGCCTGGTCGAGCCCACGGCGGACATCACCACGGCGGAGAAGCATCTGTGATCCGCCCCTCGCCCCGGTGAGGGCCGCCGCTCCGTGAGCCACGCCGCGCACCGGCCCCCGCTCGCCTACCGGAAGGTCCCCGCCCGGCGGCGCCGCAGCAGCCTCCTGGTGCCGACCTCGCCGCAGGAGCTGGGGATGAACTCCTACCGCATCCACCTGCTCGCGAACATCTGCCACGGGCTGGTCGTCGTCGCGCTGTTCCTGGAGGCCCTCACCATCGTCGAGGACCAGCTGCGCGCCTTCGAGCGGTGGCACCTGGTGTTCCTGCTGGCCCTCCTGGTCAACGGCGGCGCGATGCTCCTCCAGGGCGCCAGGCGGCAGGTGCGGATGTGGCCGGTGCTCGCGGCCCCGGTGCTCGTGGCCCTCACCGTCCTGACCCTCCCGCTCGCCTGGACGGGCGCCGCTCCGCCGCAGGACCCGTGGGTGGAGCCGTTCATCCTGCTCGCGGCCGCCGCCACCGTGGTCGCGTGGAGCATCGAGCTGGCCGTCGCGTACCTGGCGTCCGTCACGGTCTTCTACGTCCTGGTCATGGTGCGCACCACGGAGTCGGCCGACGTGATGGGCGTGCTGTTCGACGCCACGAGCCGGATCGCGTTCGGCGTGGTCCTCGTGGTGCTGATCAGCCTGGTCTACAAGGGCGGGCAGAACGCGGACCAGGTGTACGCGGCCGCGATCGCGCAGGAGCTGCAGCTGAACCGCTCGCGCTCGCAGGCCGAGGAGCAGGAGCGGCTGGACCGCCTCATCCACGACAACGTCATGGCCGCCCTGCTGGACGCCGGACGGGCCCCGGGCCCCGTCCAGCGGCGCACCCGGGAGCTGGCCCAGCGGGCCCTCGAGGTCCTCGCCTTCGAGGAGCGCCGCGCCGAGGGCAAGGGCACCACCATGGTGCACACCCTGCTCGACGACCTCCTCGAGTCCCTGTCCCCGTGGCGCAACCGGGTGCGCTTCAACAGCATCACCCCCTACATCAGGCCCCCCGGCCAGCCGCGCCCGCTCATCCCCGTGGAGACGGCGCAGGCGCTCGTGCAGGCGGTCACCGAGGCGGTCTCCAACAGCGCCCGCCACGCCGGCACCGAGGTCACCTTCGTGACCATGGACGGCGGCGTGTGCCCGCCCACCCCCCTCAACCCCGAGGGCTTCTTCCTGCGCTTCCAGGTGGTGGACCGCGGCCGCGGCTTCCAGGTCCGCAGCATCGACTCCCGGCGGCTCGGGGTGCGCGTGTCCATCCTGGGCAACGTGCGCCACGTGGGCGGCGCGGTGGACGTCGACAGCGCACCGGGACGCGGCACCCGCGTCACGATCCTCTGGCCCCGGGACGCGCAGCCGTGATCTCCCGCACCCTCTTCCATCCCCTGAGCCTGGTCGCCGCCACGGTGTTCTTCCTGATCCCCGTGGTGCTCGGGATCCTGCAGACGCCCAGCATGGACAAGCCGGACCTCATGCAGGCCGCGCTCGTGACCTACGTGGTCGCGGTGGCGCTGGTCGTCTACCCGTACGGGCAGCGCCGGCTGCCCGATCTGCCCGCGGCCCTGGGCGTGCTCCTCATGCTGGTGTCGATCCAGCGCTCCTACGACGCCCTGAACCCCCAGGCGGAGCTGTTCGGCGGGCAGTGGTTCACCCTGGGCTTCGACGGCTTCCTCGTGGTCCTGGGCATCCGCCGCCGCGCGGGGTGGGGCTGGGCCACGCTCGTCATCGCGGTCGCCGTGTCCATGACGTGGGGCGCCCGCTCCGCCCTGGGCCTCTGGGACGCGGCGCTGACGAACGCCGCGGCGGCGGCCCTGCTGCTCGCGAGCCAGCTCATCGCCCGGGAGTACGACCGGGCCTCCGCCGCGTTCGCCGAGGCGCGGGACATGGTGATCTCGGCCCGCTCCCACGACGAGGCGGAGCAGGACACGGTCAACGCCTCCGTGCAGCGCGTGCACGAGGTGCGCCGCCTCGCGGGCGGGCTGCTCGAGCGGATCGCGCACGACCCCTCCCCCGTCTCCGGGTACGAGATCGAGCAGTTCCGCCTCACCGAGGCGCAGCTGCGGGACTCCATCCGGGGCCGGTCGATCGCCACCCCCTACCTGCTCGAGGTGACGCGGGCGGCGCGGGCCCGGGGCGTGCTGGTGGACATCCTGGACGAGCGCGGCAAGCCCCTGCCCACGGCGGTGCTGCGCGCGGCCACCCGCCAGGCCATGGAGGTGCTCAACGCCGCGACCTCGGGGTCGGTCACGATCCGCGCCTTCCCGGAGGGAGAGCCCGCCGCGGTGTTCATCGTCCACGACGGCAACGCCGGGGACGAGGAGCCCGTGGCCATCGAGATCGCCGACGGCACCGGTGCGGTCTCCCGGTTCTGACCGGCTCCACCGCCCGCGGTGCGGGCACCCGCACTGCACCCGGTCCCCCGGCGCCGCGGACACCGGCGGCACCGTCCACAGGGAGCCGCGTCCCTGCGGTCCGCCGGCCCGGCGTTCCTACCGTGGGCCCATGCACACCGCCTCCGCCGGGCCCGGCCCGCACCCCGCCGACGACCGCTCCCGCCCCGGCTCGGACGACCGCCCGCCCGACGCCCACCGCTCCCCCGGCGCCCACGACCGCCCCGGCGACCGCCCGCCCGACACCGCCCTCCGGGACGGTGGCGTCCGCTCCCCCGACGACGCCTTCCGCGCCGTGCTCTGCGGGGACGGCCTGCGCCGCTGCCCCTGGGCGCCCACGGGCCCGGCCGCCCTCGAGGAGCACGACCGGCGCTGGGGCGCACGGCCCACGGACTTCTCCGGCTGGTTCGAGGCCCTCGGCCTGGAGATCTTCCAGGCGGGCCTGGCCCGCTGGAGCATCGCCCAGCGGCGGGAGGGCCTGCGCCGGGCGCTGCGGGACTTCGTCCCCGAGGAGATCGCCCGGATGACCGAGGACGACGTCGACGAGCTGCTCCTGGATCCCGCGGTCATCCGCAACCGGGTCAAGATCGAGGCCGTGGTGCACAACGCGCGCGCCTGCCGCGGACTCGGTCCCGAGGACTGGGCGGAGCACGTCGGGGACCTCCGCCCGGCCGCCGCCGAGCCGCCCCTGACCGTCCTGGAGGAGTCGCGCCGATCCCCCGAGGGGGACCGGCTGGCCGCCCGGCTCAAGGAGCAGGGACTCGTGTTCGTGGGGCGCACCACCGCGCACCGGTTCCTGCTCCGCACCGGAGTGCTCCCCGGGCACCTGGCCGGGTGCTTCAGGGACGGGACTGGAACCGGAGGATCCGGGTGAGGGCCTCCTCCACCCGGTCGGGCCCCGCGGCGAAGGACAGCCGCACCGCGCGGTGGCCGCGCGCGGCGTCGAAGTCCAGGCCCGGGACGACCGCGACGGCCTCCGCCTCCAGCAGCCGCCGGCACCACTCCAGGGAGCTGCCGTGCCGCTCGAGCTGCTCCCCGAGGTCGGCGTAGAGGTAGAACGCCCCGTCCGCCGGCGCGACCTCGCCCCACCGGAGCGCTGGGAGCGCGTCCAGGAGCAGGCTCCGGGAGCGCGCGAACTGCTCGACCGCCCGGTCCGCCTCGGCGTAGGCGTCCGGGGTGAAGGCCTCCACGGCGGCGTGCTGCGCGGCGGCGGGCGGGCAGAGGCTCAGGTTGCCCGCCAGCGCGTCGACCGCGGCCGCGAGGTCCCGGGGCAGCAGGGCCCACCCGAGCCGCCACCCCGTCATCCCCCAGTACTTGGAGAAGGAGGAGATCACCACGGCGTCGCGGTCGTGCTCCCACGCGCTGGTGCCCCGGTACGGTCCGCCGTCGCGGGGCGCGCCGCCCTCCGGGGCGGTGTGCACGATCCCGTGGTAGATCTCGTCGCTGATCAGGCGCGTCCCGTGCTCGGCGCACCACCGGGCCAGCGCCGCCAGCTCCCCGGGCTCCAGTACGGTGCCGGTCGGGTTCGCCGGGCCCGCCACCACCAGTCCCTGCAGGGGCCCGTGCTCGGCGACCGCGGCGTCGAGCATCCCGGGCGTGGGCTGGAAGCGGGTCGCCGCCCCGCAGTCGAGCTCGACCACCTCGGCGCCCAGGGCGGCCAGGGTGTTGCGGTAGGCGGGGTAGCCCGGCCGGCACACCGCCACCCGGTCCCCCGCGTCGAACGCCGCCAGGAAGGTGAGCACGAGCGCCCCGGAGGCCCCCGTGGTGATCGCGACGTCCTCGGGACGGACGTCGAGCCCGTACCACCGGGCGTAGTGGCCGGCCACCGCCCGGCGCAGCGGCTCGATCCCGAGGGCGGGGGTGTAGCCCAGCCCCTCGTTGCGGGCGTGCACCCGGGCGGCCGCCCGCGCGACGGGACCCGGGGCGCCGCCGGAGGGCTCCCCCGCGCAGAGGGAGACGACGTCCCGGCCGGCGGCGCGCAGGCGCTCGACGTCGGCGAGGATCTCCATCACCCGGAACGGCGGCACCGCCGAGCGTGCGGAGGGACGGGGCGGCAGGTGCGCAGGCATGCGCCCAGCCTACGGCCGCCGCGGTCCGGCGCGATCGCGGTCATGCCCCGTCATGCGCACATCGGGGGACAGACTTTTGTCCAGACCTCCGCAATACTGGACCCAGTCCTGGACGTCAGGAGGCCGCACTGAGGCGGTCCTCCGGGCGTGGGGGGACAGGTCTCCGGCAGCTGTGCCGGGGGCCGACGGGCAGGTTGCCACCGCGGCCGGCGTCGCACGAGTGATCCATCGTGAATGAGATGTGTGATTGTGTCTGGGGGGATTTCAATCACGGGTCCACAGGAGATGGGGCGCCGGGCACGGGACGCAACCGCCCAGTTCCACGTCGGTGCGGCGTCGGGCCACGGCCCGGCGGGGAGAGCCGTGAGACGTGGCGGCACGCGCGTCGACGACGCAGCAGACGGCCCCGCACCGATCGGTGCGGGGCCGTTGCCGTGCCGCTCGTGCCGCGGACCGCACGGGCCGGGGCTCACTCCAGCAGCAGCGCCGGCTCCTCGAGGATCCGGGCCACGTCAGCGGTGAAGCGGGCCGCGAGGTCCCCGTCCACCACGCGGTGGTCGAATGACCCGCCCAGCGTGGTGACCCAGCGGGGCACCACGGCGCCGTCCACGACCCACGGCTTCTGCTTGATGCTCCCGAACGCGATGATCGCCACCTCGCCGGGATTGATGATCGGCGTGCCGGTGTCGAGGCCCAGGGCCCCGATGTTGGTCACGGTCAGGGTGCCGCCCTGCATGTCGGCCGGCTGCGTGCGCCCCGCCCGGGCGGTCCGGGAGAGCTCGTCGAGGGCCACGGCCAGCTCGCGCAGCGAGAGGTCCTGGGCGTCCTTGACGTTCGGGACCATGAGCCCGCGCGGCGTGGCCGCCGCGATGCCCAGGTTGACGAAGTGCTTGACGAGGATCTCCTCGTCCGTCCACGTCGCATTGACCATCGGGTTGCGGGCCGCGGCCCACACGACGGCCTTCGCGAGCACCAGCAGGGGCGTGACCTTGACGCCCTCGTAGTCCGGGGCGGCCTTGAGCCGCCGGACGAACTCCATGGTGCGCGTGGCGTCGACCTCCACGAAGACCGAGGCGTGCGGGGCGCTGAAGGCGCTGCGCACCATGTTCTGCGCCGTGGCCTTCCGCACGCCCTTGACGGGGATCCGCTCGATCCGCTCCTCCGGGGCCGCGGGGCGGCGCCGGTCCACGGCCTCGCCGAGCCGCGCCACGTGGGCGAGCAGGTCCTGCTTGGTGATCTGTCCGGCGGCGCCCGTGGCGGGGACGTCGGCGAGGTCGACGCCCAGGTCCCGTGCGGCCTTCCGGACCGGAGGCTTCGCCAGCGCGGGGCGGCGCGGGACGACCTCGACGGCCGGGAGCACGTCGCCGCGACCGGGCCGGCGCCAGACGCCGCTGTCCTCGGCCAGCCGGGCGGCGCGCCCGGCGATGCCCTGGGCCGCCGTGCCGATCCCACCGCCGAGCCCGGCCCCCAGCGGACCCCGGGACAGCTTCTCCGTCCAGCCCGCGGGCCGGGCCGGCCCCGGCTCGGCGTCCGGCGCCGGCGGCGGGACCGCCCGGCGCCGCCGCCGCACGGGGTCGGCCTTGGGCCCGGAGCCGACGAGCGGCCGGTCCGCACCGGGCTCCCCGCCCTCCCCCAGGATCCCGGGGACGCCGGAGGCAGGGGCGGGCTCCGCCGACTCGCCCGGGGAGCCCACGGCGATGATGGGGGTGCCGACCTCGACCGTGCTGCCCTCGGCGGCCAGCAGGTCCAGGACGGTGCCGGCGTACGGGGACGGCAGCTCGACCACGGACTTCGCGGTCTCGATCTCGACGAGCACCTGGTTGACCGTGACGGTGTCCCCCGGTGCGACCTTCCACGCGAGGATCTCCGCCTCGGTCAGGCCCTCGCCGACGTCGGGCAGGTTGAAGATCTGGGGCATGTCAGTACTTCCTCTCTCGCGCGCGGCCCCCGGGCCGGCGGCGGTGCCGCCGGCCCGGGGGCCGGCGACCGGGTCGGCGGGGTCAGTAGGCGAAGGACCGGTCCAGGGCCTCGAGGATGCGGTCGAGGTCCGGCACGTACTGGTCCTCGACGGCGGCCACCGGGTACGGCAGGTGGTAGGCGCCCACCCGCAGCACCGGTGCCTCCAGGGAGTAGAACGCCCGCTCGGTGAGGCGGGCGGCGATCTCCCCGCCGAGGCCGCCGAAGGTCGGGGCCTCGTGGGCGACGACGAGGCGGCCGGTCCGGCGCACGGAGTCCTCGAGGGTGTCGAAGTCGATCGGCGACAGCGAGCGCAGGTCGATCACCTCGACGCTGCGCCCGTCCTCCTCCGCCGCCTGCGCCGCGGCGAGCGCGACCGGCACGAGGGGGCCCCAGGCCACCACGGTGGCGTCCTCGCCGTGACGGACGACCTGCGCGGAGAACGGGTCGGCGGTCGGGCGCTCGACGTCCACCGCGCCCTTGAGCCAGTACCGCCGCTTGGGCTCGAAGACGATGACGGGGTCCTCGCACGCGATGGCCTGCTGGGTCATCCAGTAGGCGTCCTGGGCGTTGGACGGCGTGACGATGCGCAGCCCCGCCGTGTGCGCGAACAGCGCCTCGGGGGACTCCGAGTGGTGCTCCACGGAGCCGATGACCCCGCCGTACGGGATGCGGATCGTCACGGGGACGGTGACGTCCCCGTTGGTGCGGTTGCGCATCTTGGCCAGCTGCGTGGTGATCTGGTTGAACGCCGGGAAGGAGAAGCCGTCGAACTGGATCTCGCACACGGGCCGGTAGCCGCGCAGGGCGAGCCCGATGGCGGTGCCCACGATCCCGGCCTCCCCCAGCGGGGTGTCCATCACCCGGTGGGCGCCGAAGTCCGCCTTGAGCCCCTCGGTGACGCGGTAGACGCCGCCGAGAGAGCCGATGTCCTCGCCCATGAGCAGCACCCGGGGGTTCTCCTCCATGGCCCGGCGCAGGCCCGCGTTGACCGCCTTCGCGATCGTCAGGTCCGGTGCGGTGCTCATGCGAGGTCCTCCTGGGTGCCGGCGGTCTCCGGGTCGGGGGCCCCGGCCACGGGGTCGGCCGCCACGGTCAGTCCCGCGGCCTGCGTGCCCCGGTCCGGTCCGGCGCTGCCCGTCCCGGCGTCGTCGTCGGTGTCGGTGTCGGTGTCGGTGAAGCCCGCCTGGTAGGCCGCGTACCAGGCGCGCTCCTCCTCCACGAGGGCGTGCGGCTCGGCGTAGGGCCGGTCGAAGAAGTCCTCGAACGCGGGCGGGTCCATGGCCAGCACGAGGGCGCGGGCCTGGTCGGCGAACGCCTGGGCGTCGGCCGCGACGTCGGCGAAGAAGTCGTCGCCGGTGCCGTGGGCCTCGCGCAGGTGCGCCTCGAGACGGAGCAGCGGGTCGAGCTCGCTCCAGTGGTGCTCGTCCTCCCGCAGGCGGTACTTGGTGGGGTCGTCCGCGGTGGTGTGGGCCCCGAGCCGGTAGGTCTCGGCCTCCACGAGCACCGGGCCCTGGCCGGCGCGGGCCTTCTCGAGCGCGTACCGCGAGGCCGCCAGCACCGCGAGCACGTCGTTGCCGTCCACGCGGATCCCCTCGAAGCCGTACCCCGCGGCGCGCTCGGCCAGGGGCACGCGGGACTGGGTGCGGAACGGCACCGAGATGGCCCACTGGTTGTTCTGCACGAAGAAGACCACCGGGGCGTCGTAGGACGCGGCGAAGACCATGCCCTCGTGGACCTCGCCCTGGGTGGAGGTGCCGTCCCCGAAGTAGACGACCGCGGCCGCCGGCTCGGCCTCCCGGCCCTCCGCCTCGGCCGTCCGCCGGTCCAGGTCGATGCCCATGGCGTAGCCCACGGCGTGCGGGACCTGGCAGCCAAGCACGATGGAGTAGACGTTCATGTGGTGCCGGCTGGGCCGCCAGCCCCCGGCGCTGTGCCCGCGGAACACGGTGAGCAGCTCGGCGGGCTCGACGCCCCGCTCGATGGCCACGGCGTGCTCCCGGTAGGTCGGGAACACGTGGTCGACCGGGCGCAGCGCACGGGCGGAGCCCACCTGGGCTGCTTCCTGCCCGCGCATCGGCGCCCACAGCACCAGCTGCCCCTGCCGCTGGAGGTTGGTCGCCTCCTCGTCGAAGCGGCGGGCCAGCGCCATCGAGCGGTACAGCCCGCGCAGCTGCTCGGCGTCGACGTCGCGCACGTACGGGGACAGGACCGGGTCCTCGCTCAGCCGGCCGTCCCGGTCGAGGAGCCGCACCAGGCGCGTGCGCACCTCCGGCGTCGGCACGGTGCGGGCCGGCACGGGGGCGGCCGGGGACGATGGGGCGGCATCCATGGGCAGGACGTCCTTTCGGGTTGCTCGGGAGGGAGCCGGGCCGGCGCGGCCGAGGATCAGAGCACGGGCGGGTGGGGGAACTGCGCGCACAGCTCCAGGAACCGGGTGTTGGCCTCCGGCTCCCCGATGGTCACGCGCACGCCCTCGTCGCCGAAGCGGCGCACGGACAGGGCGTGGGCGTCGCACAGCTCGGCGAAGCCCCCGCTGTGCTCGCCCAGGTTCAGCCACACGAAGTTGGCCTGCGTCTGCGGGTACGGCCAGCCGAGCCCGTCGAGCCCGGCGAGGACCCGCTCCCGCTCGTCGACGACCCGCTGGACGCGCTCGGCCACCTGGTCGTAGTGGCGCACGGACGCGATCGCCGCGCGCTGGGCGAGGTCGGTCACGGAGAACGCGGGGGACGCCTGGCGCAGGTACTGGGTGATCTCCTGGCGGGCCACGGAGTAGCCGATCCGGAGCCCGGCCAGACCGTGGGCCTTGGAGAACGTCCGCAGCACGACGACGTTGGGGTGCCGGCGGTACAGGTCGACGCCGTCGACGAGGTCGTCGCGGCGCTGGAACTCCTGGTACGCCTCGTCGATCACCACGACCACGTCGCGCGGCACGGCGGCGAGGAACTCCTCGACCTGCGCGGTGGTGAGGCTGGGGCCCGTCGGATTGTTCGGCGTGCACAGCAGCACGACCTTCGTCCGGGCGGTGACCGCGGCGGCCATGGCCTCGAGGTCGTGGGAGCCGTCGCGGCGGTTCGGGACCGGGACGCCCAGCCCGCCGGAGAGCCCGATGCTGATCGGGTAGGCCTCGAAGGAGCGCCAGGCGTGCACCACCTCGTCCGGGGTGCCGTCCTCGCCGGCGCCCACGAAGGCGCCGAGCAGCTGGTTGAGCGCGCCGAGGCTGCCGGCGCCGGTGACGATGTCCTCGGCGGGAACGCCGAGGAACTCGCCGAGCACCTCCCGCAGCTCCGCGGAGGTCGTCTCGGGGTAGCGGTGCACCGCGTCCCAGCCGGCGAGGACCTCCTTGACGGCGGGCACGGGCCCGAACGGGTTCTCGTTGGAGGACAGCTTGTAGGACACGAGCCCGTCCACCACGACCGGGGGCTTGCCGGCCGCGTAGCGGGGAAGTCGGGACAGAGCCGGGCGCGGCCGGACCGCCGGGGTGGTGGCGGTGGCCGGGCCCGAGGCCGGGGCGGTGCCGGCCAGGGTGCGGGTAGCGTCGCTGGTACTCATGGAGGTCATGCTATCCCCGCACCCCCGGGGTTCCCCCGGTCGATGACGCCCCTCCGGACGACCCGCTGCTTTTCGGGGCGAAAGCTACAACCGGGTTCCGCGAAAGTTGGCGGCGGACGACAATTCGTCCGCCCGGGAGCGCGCGGGGGCCGTGGAAGAATGTGCCCATGCCCAACACCGATCGCATCCTGTCCTCAGGGCGCGCGGCGCTCGCCGCCGCCGTCCCGCCCGTCGCGCTGGGGCCCCTCGACGGCCGCTACCAGCCCGTGGTCGCGCCCCTGGTCGACCACCTCTCCGAGGCCGCCCTCAACCGCAACCGCGTGCACGTGGAGGTCGAGTGGTTCGTGCACCTCGCCGAGCGGTCGGTGCTGCCGGGGCTGGCGCCCCTGACCGAGGAGCAGACCGCGGGGCTGCGCCGGATCGTCACGGACTTCGACACGGACTCGGTCGCGGAGCTCGCGGAGATCGAGGCCGTGACGGTCCACGACGTCAAGGCCGTGGAGTACTACATCGGCCGCCGGCTGCCCGCCCTGGGGCTGGAGCACCTGGTCCCCCTCGTGCACTTCGGCTGCACCTCCGAGGACATCAACAACCTGGCGTGGGCCCTGGGGGTCAAGGACGCCACGACCGACGTGTGGCTGCCCGCGGCCCGGGCGCTCGTGGCCGACGTCGCGGCGCTGGCCGGGTCCGCGGCGGAGACCCCCATGCTCTCCCGCACCCACGGCCAGCCGGCCACGCCCACCACGCTGGGCAAGGAGATGGCGGTGGTCGCCCACCGCCTGGGCCGCCAGCTGTCCCGGATCGAGCGCACCGAGTACCTGGGGAAGATCAACGGCGCCACGGGCACCTACGCCGCCCACTACGCGTCCGTCCCGGACGCGGACTGGACGGAGGTCTCGCGCGAGTTCGTGGAGGGCCTGGGCCTGTCCTGGAACCCGCTGACCACCCAGATCGAGTCCCACGACTGGCAGGCCGAGCTCTACGCCGACCTCGCCCGGTTCAACCGGATCCTGCACAACTTCTGCACCGACGTGTGGTCCTACATCTCGATCGGCTACTTCCAGCAGATCCCGGTGGAGGGCGCCACCGGCTCCTCCACCATGCCGCACAAGGTCAACCCCATCCGCTTCGAGAACGCCGAGGCGAACCTCGAGCTCTCCAACGCCCTGCTGGACGCCCTCGGCGCCACGCTCGTGACGTCCCGGTGGCAGCGCGACCTCACCGACTCCTCGTCCCAGCGCAACATCGGCGTGGCCTTCGGGCACTCCCTGCTCGCGGTCTCCAACGTGAGCAAGGGCCTGGCCCGCCTCGACGTGGCGGAGGCGGTCCTGGCCGCCGATCTCGACGCGAACTGGGAGGTCCTCGCGGAGGCGGTCCAGATGGTCATGCGCGCCGAGGCGATCGCCGGCGTCGAGGGCATGGACAACCCCTACGAGCGCCTCAAGGACCTGACCCGCGGCCGCCGGGTGGACGCCGCCCGGCTCCAGGAGTTCGTGGCGGGCCTGGGCCTGTCCCCGGCCGCGGAGCAGCGGCTGTCCGGGCTGACCCCGGCCACCTACACGGGCATCGCGGCGGACCTCGTGCGCTTCCTGTGAGCCCGCGCCCCGCGTGACGACGGGGTGCCCGGGCACGGGGCGCCGGGACGCGCCCGGGCACCCCGTGCCGCGCGGACCGGCCCGTTCGGATCAGTCCGTGCGGATCAGTCCGTGCGGATCAGACGGACGGGAGGTCGTGCAGGTTGTTGCACACGGTGTCCTCCGGGGCGGCCCACAGCCGCTTCTCGCACCCGGCGGACACCACGCGGACCCGCAGCTGCCCCGACGACCCCGGGACGTAGTAGAGGTGGACCTCGCTCTCGATGTCCCGGATGATCCGGGTGGTCGACCGCGGGGACCACACCTCTGCGGGATTGCACAGGGCGACGATGTTCCCGAGGGGGTCCGTGCGGACGCCCGTGACGGGTCGCTGGTCGGTCATCGGTAGAACTCCTGAGCTCGTGCCCCGGCCGGCACCGCCGGTCCGGGAATCAGTCGTATACCACGGTGCGGTCCTGCGCACCACCCTCCACCGGGGTCGCGTGCCGGCCGCCTGGGTTTTCGTTTGCTTTTGACGCACTCCGGGCGTTCGCTTTTGACTCACCGGGCGTTGCCCGGGATCATCGGTGCCTGAACCCTCTCTCGCGGCGGACCTGGATCCTGGTCCGCGGGACCGGAGAGGACGGTGCTCGGACCACGGCCTTCGGGGGAAGGCAGGCTCCGGGCGCACCGGGGACAGTGATCATGACAGTGGGGGATCATGACAATGGATGGGGAACACTCGATCAGGCTGCGGCTTCTCGGCAACGTCGAGGTCGAGCTCGACGGCACCGTGCTGGCCCTGGGCCACCGGCAGCAGCGCCTGCTGGCCGCGCTCGCCGTCCTCGGTCCCAAGCCGCGCCGGTTCCTCGGCGAGCTGCTGTGGCCCGACCGGACCGCGGAGCGCGCGATGGGCAGCCTGCGCACCACCGTCTTCAACATCTCGCGCCAGGCGCCCGGAGCCGTCGGGGCCCGCGGCAACAACATCGCCCTGGCCGAAACGGTCACCGTGGACCTGCACGAGCTGCGCGCGTCCCTGGACCGGGCGGCCACCGCCACGGCGCCCGTGACGGAGGACCCCTGGTTCCTGTCCCCCGACGGCGCCCAGCTTCTGCCCGGCTGGTACGACGGCTGGGTGATGGCCGAGCAGGACCGGCTGCGGACCCTGTACGTCAACGCCGTGGAGCACCTCGCCCGGCTCTCCCTGGAGCACCGCGACTTCTACCGGGCCCACGTGCTCGCCGACAACGTCCGGGCCCTGGACCCGCTGCGGGAGAGCGCGGTCCGCGTGTCGATCGAGGCGGACCTGGGTCTCGGCAACAACGCCCCGGCCCTGCAGACGTTCCGCAGCTTCTGCAGCACGATGGCCGACGAGCTCGGAGCGCCGCCCTCCCCCCAGATCACCCAGCTGATGGGCCACATGCGCAGCGCCTGACGCGCTCCCGCCCGGGGCCGTCCCGGCCGGTGCGTGCCCGGCGGCGGGGCAACGGCGTCCCCGCGACCCGCTGCCGGGTCGCGGGGACGTCCACTGGGCGGTCATGGCCGGGTCATCGTCCCGAGGTCAGGGCGGCCGTGGCCGACCGCACCGGGATGCCGCGCCAGGCGGTGTGGGGCAGCAGCTGCTCGCCCTTCATCACCAGCGACAGGGCGTCCACCGAGGCACCCGCGCCGACCGTCGTGTCGTAGAGCACGATCGAGCGCGCACCGACGGAGGCCCCGGGCAGGATCTCCACGTGGGACATCTTCATCACGCGGTCCTCGAAGAGGTGCGTCTGCAGCGACACGTCCGTCGAGACGGCGGCGTCGTCGCCGATGTGGACGAGGTCGAACTCGGTCAGGTAGGTGGTGCCGATGTACGTCCGCCGGCCGATCTGCGCGCCGAACAGGCGCAGGACCGGGCCGATCAGGGGCGTGCCCACGAGACCGCCGATGAGGGCGGGGACCGCCGCGGACTCGTACACGCCGGTGACGAACTCGCTGCGCCGGACGAAGTTGTCCCACAGCGGCTCGACGCGCTGGCGGTACCGGCCCACGATCGCCCACTTCAGGACGACGACGGCGAGGACCACGGTCAGGCCGGTGGCCAGCGCGACGAGGGGCAGCACGGCCACGAAGCCGAGCAGCGTCAGCTCGGGCACCAGGGCGACCGAGGCGAGCAGGCCCAGGTAGCCGATCAGCCCGATCAGCGCCGGCGGGACCGTGATGCGCAGCGCCTCGATGACGAGGCGGGCCGCCACCTTGCCGCGCGAGGGCCTGAAGGTGAGGCTCTCGTCGTAGTTGCCGCTGTCCTGCCGGCGGGGCAGGAACATGGCGGGCGAGCCCAGCCAGGACGTGCCGTCCGGCACGTCGGCCGGGGGCACCGAGGCGACGCCCACCAGGGAGCCCTCGCCCATCCGGGTGCCCGAGGGCACGAACGCGGCGTTGCCCACGAACGAGCGGTCGCCCACCACGGTGCGCTCCATGTACAGGTGACCGTGGTGGTAGACGGCGCTGCCCACGCTGGCCATGTCCGCGACGAAGCTCCCCTCGCCGAGGGTGAGGAGGTCCGGGTCGATGTGGCCGACCGTGGAGACCTCGGAGCGGGGGCCGACCTTGGCGCCCAGGGCGCGCAGCCAGGGGACCGTGTACATCGTGGCGTACAGGGCGTTGGTGCTCTCCAGGCTGGTGGAGAGCAGCTGGTCCGCCATCCACTTGCGCACGCCGAGCCCGCTGCGCACGGGGTGGATGCCGGTGGGCGTGCGGCGCAGGACGATCTTCCGGCCGCCCGCGACCACGGCGCAGACCGTGAGCACGTAGACGACGCCGACCGCCGGGGTGAGGGCGAGCCCCACGGGGAGGCCGAACTCCAGGGCCGCGGCCCAGATCATCAGGAAGGACGGGAGCACCAGGACGAAGGGCATCAGCTCGAGGACCAGCCAGCCCAGGAGCAGGCCGGCCGCCAGCGGGGCGGGCCAGCGGCCGCTGGGCAGCGGGCGCCGCTCCATCCGCTCGAGCAGCTCGTCGTCCCCGTCACCGGGCCGGGCCGGGGAGCCCAGCCAGTGCTCGCCGGCGGGGATCGTCTGGTTGCGGGAGGCCAGGGACTGCTCGGCCAGGCGGGCACCGTCCTCGATCCGGGTGCCCGGCTGCAGGAGGGCGTTGGCCCCCACGAACGCGTCGTCGCCGATGTGCACCGGCGCGATGGTCACCCACCCCTCCTCGACCTGGGCGGTCTGCACGGAGGAGTTGTAGCCGATGCTGGCGCGGGCGCCGACGGTGACGAGCGAGGGCAGGCCGATGGCGGCGGTGCCCACGTGGGCGTCCGGACCGATCCTGGCGCCCAGCAGGCGCAGGTAGACGGCGGCCATCGGGGTGCCGGTGAGGAGATTGAGCGGCGAGAGCCGGGTCAGTCCGTCGATGCACCAGAGCAGGTAGTACTGCCGGCCCCACAGGGCGTGGTGCCCCGGTCTGACGAAGCGTCCCAGCACGCGGGAGCCGAGGAACGGCAGGAGGACGCGGGCGAGCACGGAGACCAGGACGCCCACCAGGAGCATGTCCCACATCAGGGCGTAGCTGAACTGACCGCCGTAGGAGTACAGGACCGCGGCGAGCGGGGAGCCGACGAGCATGGCCGCCAGGACCATCGTCGTCACCTGCGCGAGGCCGCACAGCGCCACGCGGCCGCTGGTGTGGTGCAGCGGCGCGGGGCGGTCGTCCGGGGCGGCCGCGGCGGGGACGTACGCCGGGGCGGCGTCCAGGTGGCGCGCCAGGTCCCGGACGGTCGGGTAGGTGTAGATGTCCGCGATGGAGATGTCCTGGTCCGGGTGCGCGCGGCGCAGCTCGGACGTGGCCGTCGCGGCGAGCAGCGAGTGCCCGCCGAGCTCCATGAAGAAGTCCGCCTCCACGGAGAGCTGGTCCTCGGGGATGCGGAAGACCTTGGACCACACCTCCGTGATCCCCCACTCGGCGTCCGTCGCCGGCGGGACCAGCCCCATCGTGGTGACGAAGCGGGGCGTGCTGGGGTCCGGCAGGTTCTTCCGGTCCACCTTGCCGCTGACCATCATCGGCATCGCGGGCAGGATCTCGTAGAAGGACGGCACCATGTACGGCGGCAGCGCCGCGACCACGGAGTCGTGGAGCAGCTCGAAGAGGGCGCGCTCGTCGCGCACCGGAGCGCGCAGGGTGAGGAACGCCGCGACGTCGTCGCCGCCGGAGGTGAGCCTCACGGCGGCGTCCGCCACCGCGTCCTCCCGGCGCAGCACGTTCTCGATCTCCTGCAGGTCCGCGCGGTGACCGCGGATCTTCACCTCGCTGTCGGCGCGGCCGAGGTACTCGATCTCGCCGTCGGGCATGAACCGGCCCAGGTCGCCGGTGCGGTAGATCCGTCCGGCCCGGGGTCCGTCCGGGTGGGGGCGGAAGCGCTCCTCTGTGACGTGCGGCAGGTTGACGTAGCCGCGGGCCACGCCGGGGCCGGCGATGCAGATCTCGCCGGGCTCGCCGTCGGCGACCTCGTTCATCTCCTCGTCGAGGATCCGCACCTCGTAGGTGGGCAGGGGCTTGCCGATGGTCACGGGCCGCCCGGGGGCGAGCTCGCCCCACGTGGCGGTCACGGTGCCCTCGGTGGGGCCGTAGGTGTTGAGCATCCGGCGCTCGGGGGTGGACCACCGCTCCACGAGGTCGGCGGGGCAGGCCTCGCCGCCCACCAGGATGCTGCGGATGCGGGGCAGGTCGTGCTCCAGGGTGGCCAGGACGGTCGGCACGCAGTAGAGCACAGAGATCTCCATGCGCTGCAGGAACTCGGCGAGTCCCTGTCCCAGGCGGGCGTCGTCGGTGGGGCCGGCCACCAGGGAGGCGCCCACGGCCCAGGTCGGCCAGATCTCCTCGATGGAGAAGTCGAACGCGATGGTCATGCCCTGGTAGACGCGGTCCTCGGAGCGGACGTCGTAGACCTCGGGCACGATCTCGATGAAGTTGCAGATGCTCGAGTGCGCGACCTCGACGCCCTTGGGGCGGCCGGTCGAGCCCGAGGTGTAGATGATGTAGCACGTGGGGTCGCCCTCGTGGCGGACGACCGGGCGGTGCGCGGGCGCCTCCTCGAGCCGCTCGCCGATCCGGCCGACGTCGACGACGTCGGCGGGCGCGTCCTCGACCAGGGCCACGAACTCGGCGGAGGTCAGCATGAGGGACAGGTCGGAGTCCTCGGCGATGAACTGCACGCGGTCCGCGGGCAGGTTCGGGTCGATCGGGACGAAGGTGGCGCCCGTCTTGAGGATCGCCAGGAGGGACGCGTAGAGCATCGTGGAGCGCTGGAGCAGGATCCCGACGCGGTCGCCCGCGCTCAGGCCGTAGCCGGTGATCAGGTGGGCCAGGCGGTTGGCGAGCTCGTCGAGCTCCGCGTAGGTGTAGGCCCGGCCGTCGGCGTGCAGCGCCTGGGCGTCGGGGGTCAGGTCGCAGCTGCGCTCGAAGAAGTGGTGCAGCCGGGTGGGCTTGGTCTCCGTGCTCCGGACGCCCCGGGTCGAGGGCTCCGTCCACGGAGCTGCTCCGGCGGCGCCTCCCTTCGCGGCGGCCTCGTCCCACAGCACTCGCTCTGCCGCCGCAGTCTCCTCGCGGCGGTGAGAGCGATGTGGCACTGAGGTCATGTCCAACTCCTTTCGATGCACGTAACACCGGTGTTACCGGCATGTCCGTTCTACGGAGCGGGGTGTTATGGCCTCCTCACGAATCCGTCACGGCGGCGTTATTCCTCCGTTATCGATGCGTTCGTCGGTGGAGCTGCCAGGGGCGATGCCGACCGCCCGATGGGTTTCCAGTGGTAAAGATCACAGCCCGCATCTCGCTCTGCGAGACGTTTTCGACTGCAATCGTGCGGTTCCCGGGCCGGGAGTCGACGGTCGGGGATGCTCCCCCGGTGCGCGCCGGGCGCCGGGGGCTGGGTGGCCGGTCGCCCGTCCCGGCCACAGCTCCGGGGACAGGAGAATTCCCCCTGTTACCTTTCGTGAACGAGCGTCGGGTCGTCCTGGCACGCACGAGGCCCCCGCACGGGAACAGGACCGTCTCGTCCCTGTTCCCGTGCGGGGGCCTCGTGCTGCGCCACGTCCCGGGTGCCGCTCAGCCGGCCGGGGAGCCCCGGTCCTCGTCGTCGCCGGAGGGCGTCGCCGCGGCGCCGTCGGGCCGGGCCGCCCAGGTGAGGTAGCCGCCGTCGAGGTTGACGACGTCCCGTCCGTGCTGCGCCAGGACCCGGGCCGCGAGGTAGCCGCGCAGGCCGGCCTGGCAGTGCACCACGAGCTCGCCCTCCGGCAGCTCGTCGAGGCGGTCCCGCAGCCGGTCCAGCTCGATGTTGATCCCGCCGGGGATCGGCATCGCCGTGTGCTCGCCCGGGGTGCGGACGTCCAGCAGGGTGGCGCCGGAGGCGAGGCGGTCGTCGAGCTCGTGCCACTGGACGGTCTCGACGAGCCCGTCCCGGTGGTTGCGGTCGATGTAGCCGAGCATGTTCACGGGGTCCTTGGCGGAGCCGTAGAGCGGGGAGTAGGCCAGCTCGAGCTCGGCGAGGTCGGCGGCCGCGATGCCGCCGGTGATGGCCGTGGCGAGGACGTCGATGCGCTTGTCCACGCCCGCCCCGCCCACGCCCTGGGCGCCGAGGATCGCGTCGTCCTCCGGGTCCACGAGCAGCTTGAGGGTCATCCCCTCCGCCCCGGGGTAGTAGCCGGCGTGGTTCGCGGGGTGCGTGTGGATCGCGCGGTAGGACCGGCCCGCGGCGCGCAGCCGCTTCTCGTTCCAGCCCGTGGCCGCGGCCGTGAGGCCGAAGACGCCGACCACGGAGGTGCCCAGCACCGGCCGGTCGGAGACGTCCATGCCGGCGATCACGTCGGCGACGAGCCGGCCCTGGAGATTGGCCGTGTTGGCCAGCGCGACGAGCGTGGCGGACCCGTCGAGGGCGTCGCGCTTCTCCACGGCGTCCCCCACGGCGTAGACGTCCGGGTCGGAGGTGCGGAGGTGCTCGTCGACGACGATGCCGCCGCGCGCCCCGACCTCCAGCCCCGCGGCCCGGGCCAGCGTGCTGTCGGGGCGGACGCCGACCGCGGCGAGGACCACGTCGGCCGGCAGCTCGGTGCCGTCGTCGAGCGTCACGGTGCGCTCCCCCACCTCGGTGACCGTGGTCCCCAGCCGCAGGTCGAGCCCGCGCTCGCGCATCAGGGTGTGCACGGGCTCGACCATCTCGGGGTCGAGCGGGGCCATGACCTGGGGGGCGGCCTCGACGAGGGAGACCTGCAGGCCGCGGTGGACGAGCTGCTCGGCGACCTCGAGGCCGACGTAGCCGCCGCCGACGACCACGGCGGAGCGGGCGCCCTCGACCGCGGCCACGACCGCGTCGGTGTCCTCGATGTCGCGCAGGACCAGGGCGCGCTCGATGCCGGGCACGGGCGGGCGGACGGGGACGGCCCCCGGGGAGAGGACGAGGACGTCGTAGCCCCGCTCCTCCTCCCGGCCGGAGGCGAGGTCCCGGACGCGCAGCACGTGCCGGTCCCTGTCGACGCCGACGACCTCGTGCCCCACCCGGACGTCGAGGCCGAACCGGGCGCCCAGGGACTGCGGGGTCTGCAGCAGCAGCGCGGAGCGCTCCTCGATGACGCCGCCCACGTGGTAGGGCAGGCCGCAGTTGGCGAAGGACACGTGGCCGCTGCGCTCGTACACCGTGATCTCGGCGTCCTCCAGCAGGCGGCGCAGACGGGTGGCCGCGGACATTCCGCCGGCGACGCCGCCCACGATGACGATTCTCATGCGGTCATGCTACCGGCGCCGCTCAGGCCGCCGCGCGGCCCGCCCGCTCCGGCCAGCCCGGTGTCCTGAGGCGGCGCCGGAGGGTGCTGCCGGGCCGGGAACCGGTGAACTCGCCGTCGGCCGCGCACGCCGCGACCCAGCCGGGCGCGTCCCGTCCCAGCACGTGCGCGGCGCGGGCGTAGGCCTGGGCCTCCACCGCGCTCTGCGCGGCGACCACGACCCGGTCCCACGGGCTCGCCGCGGCGGCGCCGGTCACCGGGTTGACCAGGACGCTCCCGGGGCTCTCCACCACCGCGAGGCCCCGCCGGCCGCGCTCGACGAGGGCCGCCCGCGCCCCGGGCTCCACACCGGCCCGGGGGTCGGCGGTCCGGGGGTCCGCGCTCCGTGCCGCCGGGGCGGCGCCCACGAGGGCGGCGGCCGCGGCGGTCGGCCCGCCCACGGCGCACGCCGCGCCGACCTCGGCGACCAGCGCAACGCCGGGGTGCGTCTCCGTGAAGGCCCGGACGATGCGGTCCGCCGCCCACGCGTCGGCGACCGGCGCGAGGTCCAGGACCGTGCCGCGGCGCATGCGCAGCCGCCGGGTGGCCACGTCCAGGTCGAGGCTCCCGATTCCGGGCGCCGGGTGCGGCTCGAGCCCGTCCAGGGCCCGCCAGGCCGCCCCGCCGGTGGTGGGATCGGTGAGCCCGCTCGTGAGGCGGGAGGAGAGCAGGGCGGCCGCGACGATCCCGGCGAGCACGGGCCCGAGGACGACGTCGACGTCCTCGTGCTCGGCGAACCGGTTCAGCAGGGACAGCTCTGAGTCGATGCGCTCGGGCGCCACGGCGCGGGCGACCTCGCGGCGCACGTGCTCGGCGAGCCGGACGGCCTCGGCCTGGAGGTCCGGGGCGGGGGCGCGCACGGCGCCGGCGTCCGGGGCGCGGGGCGGGATCGGGGTGGGCATGACCGTCTCCTGGTGGTGGGGGGAGAGGCGGACAACGGTGACGTGCGGGGGGACACGGACAGCTGCTGTCGAGCATACGCGCGCCGGGCCCGGCCGGCGGTGACGTGACCCCCCGTTACCCGACCGCCGTGCTCGCGCACCGGGACCGGCCCGTGACGGCCGCCGGGCCGCCGGCCGGGACGCCGAGCGGGGCCCCGGAGGGCGCCCGCACCCAGCGCAGCACGTCGGCCGGGCGGTTCGTGGTGAGCTGCTGGACGCCGAGCGCGCGGCACAGGTCCACGTCCCGTGCGGTGTCGACCGTCCAGACCCGCAGCACGCGTCCCTCCGCCCGCCACTGCCGCACGAGGTCGGGGCGGGCCCGGACGAAGTCCAGCCCCGGGCCCACCAGGTCCACGAGGCCCGCCGAGATCACGGGCAGCGCCGGCGGCACCACGAACCGCATCCCGGCGTGGAGCACCGCCGCGGCCGTGCGGCCCACGCGCAGGCTGTCCCCGACCGTGCGGCGGGTGGTCGTCCCGACCAGCTGGCACACGTGCCGGGCGGGCACCGTCTCCAGGAAGTGCCGGACGGCGTCGGGGTGGAAGCTCATCAGCGAGACCGTGACGTCGTCCAGCCGCCCGGTCTCGGGGTCCCAGCCCTCCCGCATCAGCAGCCCGAGGACCTCCTCCTCGAGCCGGTGGCCGAACGGGCTGGGGTGCTTCGTCTCCACGGCCAGGCCCACGGGCCGGCCCGCTCCCCGCAGCAGGTCCAGCAGCTCGGGCAGGGTGAGCAGCTGACGGCCCGGCGCCCCGTGGCCCGGCGGGATGCGCACGCCCTTCCAGGAGGTCCAGTCGAGGCGGCGCAGCTCAGCGAGCGTGCGCGCGGAGACGGGGCCCCGGCCGTCGCTCGTGCGGCCCAGCTGGGCGTCGTGGTGCAGGACGAGGTGGCCGTCGCGGCTGAGGTGGACGTCGCACTCCACCCCGTCGGCGCCGTCCAGCAGCGCCTGCACGTAGGCGGCCCGGGTGTGCTCGGGGAGGTCCGCGCTGGCCCCCCGGTGCGCGTAGACGATCGGCCGCACGGCGCTCCCTCGGCTGTCGGTCGGGGCGCGGTGCGCCCCGCTCGTGCACCAGGCTAGGGAGACGCGGTGAACGCGGGGCCACGCCCCGGCGGACCTGTCGTGAACGACGACGACGCCCCGCCGGGCGCGGGGCGTCGTCGAACGGCAGGGCGAGAGCGCGGCGCGGGGTCTACTGCTCGCCGGTGATCTCGCCGCGGGCCGCGGCGGCCGTGTCGGCCTTCCGGTCCCGCCTCCCCTTCCGGGACGTGCCGTCGTCGAACCGGGGGGCCCGCTCCTCGGGCTCGAGCTCGGCCGGGAACGTGGTGGGCAGCGGCCCGAACGCCTCGTGCGTCGCGGCGATGACCTGCTTGGACATGGCCAGGTTCGCTCCCCCGCCGACGATCGCGCCCACGCCGAACGGCAGGGCACGGCCGAACACGGCGCCGGTCTGCTTGAGCAGGAAGCGCTTGACGAACATGTTGCGGATGATCCTGCTGACGTCGAAGGTCTTCGAGTCGTCCTTGCCCATCATCAGGCCCCAGGAGGACATCATGCCGCGGCCCTTGGTGCCGCTGGCCAGGATCTGGTTCATGACCTGGCGGCCGTCCTCGCCGAGCATCAGGGCCATGACCATGGTGCGGGTCTTCTCCGGGTCCTCCGTGTGCACCCCGTGCAGCTCGGCGATCGCCTGGGCGTACAGGGCGGTGGCCTCGAGGTAGCCGACCACCGCGAAGGAGGACAGGCCGAGCGACGCGACGGTGCCGATGCCGGGGACCACCGCGGTGGCGCCGACGGCCCCGCCGCCCATGGTCACGGACCGGACGTAGATCTTCTCGAGCCGCCTGGCGATCTGCTCGGGCGTCTCGTCGGGGTGGTCGGCGCGCTCCTTCTTCACGAAGCCCAGGACCACGGGCCGCTGCACGCGCAGCACGGTGTCGAGGAGCTTGTTCATGGCGGGCTTGGGCTTGCCCTCGTCGTCGAACGCGTTGTTCAGGGGATTCAGGTCCATGGCGTGCTCTCCTTGTGGGGTGCCGGGACGGTGGGTCTCGGCCCACTATATGCACAGCAGGCTGATCGGGTCCCGGGATTCGCCGACGGCTGAGGAGGGGCGCGGTCAGCTCCCGGGCAGCCGGGAGACGGACGGGTCGACCTGCTGGAAGGAGTCCGGGAACTCGGCGCGCAGCCGGACCAGCTCCCGGGCGAACGCGTCCAGGTCCCGGTCCTCCTGGCTGACCGGCTGCCACTGCCGGGCCGGCAGGGCGTGGCCCTGGTCGTCGAGGGCGACCATGACCATGAGGCAGTTGGTGGTCAGCGCGAGCTCCCCGGTCGCGGGGTCCCCCGACCAGCAGTTCACGGAGATGTGCAGGCCGCGGGCCGCGGTGTGGATGAGCCGCGCCCGGACCTCCACGAGGTGGCCGATGTGCATGGGCCGGTAGAACCGGACGCCCCCGGCGTAGACGGCGATGACCGGCCGGCCCGCCCACCGGGCCCCGCACACGTACGCGGCCTCGTCGATCCAGCGCATGGCCGTGCCCCCGTGCACCTTCCCGCCCCAGTTGATGTCCGTGGGCGCGGCGAGGAAGCGTAGCACGGTCTCCTCGGCGGTGCCCTCGTCCGTGTACCGCTGCTCCGCCATCAGCTCCTCGATGCTGTTGCGCAGCTCGATCCGCCGCTGCGTGACGGCCGACTGCTGGCGCTCGTGCTCCGTCTCGGGCGCCCACTGCGGGACGGGGGTGGGGCGGCCGTCCCCGTCCACGGCCACCATGATGATCAGGCACGTGTCCTTGAGGGTCACCCCGTGCTCGCGGGGGTCCGCGGAGGCGACCTCCACCCGGATGTGCATCGAGGACCGTCCGGTGTGCACGATCTTCGCGGAGACCTCCACCATGTCCCCCACGCACACCGGGCGGTCGAAGTGGATGTTGCCCACGTACGCCGTCACGCAGTAGGCCCGGGACCAGCCCACGGCGCACGCGTAGGCGGCCTTGTCGATCCACTCGAGGACGCGCCCGCCGTCCACGGTGCCGGTGCGCCCGGCGTCGGTCGGGGCGGCGAGGAAGCGGAGAACGGCGGTGTCGCGTGCGGCCATGCCCCCAGTGTGGCACGGGTCACCGCGCGGTCCGCCCCGCGGCTCACCCGACCGCTCGCCCGCTCACTCGACGACGGGCGCCCACGCGTTGAGCCGGCGGAGCATGTCCGACTTCTTGCGGGTGTGCCCCTCCATCCGCACGAGGATGTCGTCGAGGGCCTCGATCGCGTCCACCACGAACGGTCCCTTGTTGAGCATCACGCACTCGGCGCGCTGGCCCATCGCCGCGTCCGTGACCTCGGCCCGGGAGGGCAGGCCCTTCTTGGCGAGGGACTCCAGGACCTGGGTGGCCCAGACCACGGGCACGTGCCCGGCCTCGCACAGCCACAGGATCTCCTCCTGCACCTCGGCCATCCGCTCGAACCCGGCCTCGACCGCGAGGTCCCCGCGCGCGATCATGACGCCCACGTCCTGCCACCGCATGGCCTCCAGCAGCATCGCGGGCAGGGACTCGAAGCCGCCCACGGTCTCGATCTTGAGGGTGACGTCCAGGGCGGTGTTGCCGATCCGCTCGAGCTCCCGCAGCAGGTCGGTCACGTCCTCCCGCGAGCGCACGAAGGACATGTTGACGATGTCGGCGTGCTCGGCCACGAACGGCAGGTGCGTGCGGTCCTCGTCGGTGAGCGAGGAGATGCGCAGGTCCGTCTCGGGCAGGTTGATGCCCTTCCCCGCTTTGAGCTTGGTGCCGTCGGGGCCCGCCTGCAGCACCTCCAGCACGATCTCGTCGGGCCCCACGGAGGTGATCCGGCAGCGGATCCTCCCGTCGTCGATCCAGGCCGGCTGCCCCTCCCGGGCGTCCGTGAACACCTCGGGCAGGGAGCAGCCGATCCGGAAGGGGCTCTCGGACCGGACCGGGGCGGGTGCGAGGTCCCGGGTCAGCACCACGGTGTCCCCCGCGCGCACGCGCAGGGACTGCTCGACGGCGGGCAGCTCGCCGAGCATGCCCTCCGTGCCGTCCTCGGCCCGCACGGCCAGGCCCGTGGCGAAGTACACGGTCTTGGCGCACTCGACGAGCACGCCGGGCCCGGTGGCCTCGATCACCCGCAGGGTCCGTCCGGAGCCGCGCGCGTCCTTGAGCCGCAGCCGCTCCCCCGGGGTGCGGGCCGCGGTCCAGGCGGCGCCGGCCACGGGGACGGCCGGGGCGTCGTCGTCGACCGCCGGGTCCGCCTCGCCCAGCCAGAGGCGGGCCGGGGCGGTCACCCGGCCGCCGCTGTCCCGGGTGGGCTTGATCTTCTCGACCTGCGGACCGGGCTCGATCGGCCCGGTGCGCAGCTTGGGCCCCGCGAGGTCCATGGCCACGCGGACCTCGCGGCCGAGCGCCTGCCCGGCCGCCCGGACGTGCCCGATCATGGCCGCCCACTGCTCGGGGCCGTCGTGCGCGCAGTTGATCCGGGCCACGTCCATCCCGGCGCGGACCATGTCCTGGACGAGCCGGGGGTCCGCGGCGGCCTCCGAGGGGAAGGTGACCATGATCCGGGTGCTGCGCCCCTCCCGGCCCGGGCCGAGCAGGGCCGCGGTGTTGCGGCGCAGCACCTCCGCACCGGGCTCGTCGGGCTCGTCGGGGCCGGGCGCCCCGACGTCCTCCTCCGGTCGGCCGGCGAGCACGCGGAGGGTCTCCAGCACGGCGCCGAGGTGGCTCATGACCCCGGCCTCCATCCGCCCCAGGGAAGACACGCCCAGGCCGCTGAGGTCCCGCTGCAGGTCCCGCACGTCCTGGCTGCGCACGGCCACGTAGTCCACGAGGTTGAGCGCGGACCCGCGGTGGCGGGGGTTCACGCGCTCGAGCTGCGGCACGGCCGCCCGGCGGGCCCGGAGCACCACGTCGACGAGCGCCGCGACCCGGTCGTGCAGCCGCGCGGCGCACTCCTGCCGGGCGGTCGCCGCCATGCCGTGCTCCCTCCCGCGGTCCCGGCCGGGAGCTGCCCCGCCGCGACCGCCGTCGACCTGCTGACTCCCCATGATCCTCCTCGTCCGCCCGGCTGTCAGCGCCGACCGTACCCGCCCCGGGCGAACAGCGGCTGAACACGAGGCGACGGGGCCTCAGGCGGGGCGGGCGAACGGGGAGCGGCGCAGGCGGTAGCCGTGGACGGGGATCAGCCGGCGGGAGCCGGTGCCGGCCTCCAGGATCCAGAGCAGCCGCAGGTGGGGCGCGCACTGGCCCACCGTGCCGACGTGGCGGAGGTGGTCCTGCTCCCACACCTCGATCCGGTCGCCGGGGCGGATCCGCGCGGGGTCCTGGACCCAGGTGTCATCGGTGGTCGCGTCGACGGTCGTCGCTCGGAGGGTCGTCATGGCGGCACGTCCTCTCGGGGGTCGGGGTCCGGGGAGGGGGCCCTCGGACACCTCCAGGATCGTCCGCCGATGTGGCCGGCACGTTTCCGTGCGATGGACGGGCCGTGCACTCGTCCCGCGGTGGCTGTGAGACTCACCACGGGGACCGGCGGAGGGCTAGGCTCGTGCGGACGCCACCGCCTGCGCCCGCCCCGCGGCGGGCGGCAGGTCCCGCCACCGGAAGGAGCCGCTGTGATCAGCTCGGAGAACGTCAGGGCCTACGTGGAGCGCATGGCCTCGGACGAGCCCGCCCCCGGCGGCGGCGCCGCGGGCGCCCTGCAGGCGGCGCTGGGCGCGGCCCTGATCGCGATGTCCGCACGCTACTCCACGGCGTCCGAGCACACGGACCGTGCCCGGCGCGCGGCCGACCGGGCCGAGGAGCTGATCCCGCGCGCGCTGGGCCTGGCGGACGCCGACGCCGAGGCCTTCGGCGCGCTCTCGGCCGCCTACACCCTGCCGAAGGACACCGCCGAGGAGAAGGCGGAGCGCTCGCGGGCGGTCCAGGAGGCCACGGCCGGCGCCGCGCGTCCCCCGCGGGAGCTGATCGGGGTGGGCACCGAGGTGGTCGGGCTCGCGCGCGAGCTGACCGGCTGGTGCAACCCCAACGTCCTCAGCGACGTGGCGGCGGCCTCCGAGGCGGCCCGGGCCGCGGTGGCCACGGCCATGGTGACGCTCGAGATCAACGTCCGCGCCCTCAAGGACGCCGCGACCCGGGAGGAGCTGCGTGCGGGGCTGGCCGAGGGCGAGCGGGCCGTCGAGGACGCCGCGGAGCTCACGCGGCTGATCCGCGAGCGCGTCCGGGGCTGAGGACCGGGCCCGCGGGGCCTCAGTCCTCCGCGCCCGCGGCGCTCTCCGTGCCCGCCGTGCCCGCGGGGCGGCGCACCCCGAAGGAGCCGACGACGGCGAGCAGCGAGATGATCCCGCCGCACAGGAAGGCGCTCCGCACGCCCGCCTCGGTGGCCTCCGGAGCCGAGGCCCCGGAGGCCGCCGCGCCGGCGGCGGAGAGGGTCAGCACGGTGACGAACAGGGCCGTGCCCGCCGCGCCCGCCACCTGCTGCAGGGTGCCCACCATGGCGGAGCCGTGCGAGTACAGCCGTGTCGGCAGGGCGCCCAGGCCCGCGGTGAACAGCGGGGTGAACATCAGGGCCAGACCCGTGCTGAGCACCACGTGGGCGAGCAGCAGCATCGGGACGGGCGTGGCCCCCGTGGTGGAGGCGAGGTACCACAGGGACGCGCTCAGCAGGATCGAGCCCGGCACGAGCAGCACGGTGGGGCCCGATCGGTCGTAGACCCGGCCCACGAAGGGTGCCAGCAGTCCCATGACGAGCCCGCCGGGCAGCAGCAGCAGGCCCGTGCCCAGGGGGTCGAGGCCGTGCACGGTCTGCAGGTAGATGGGCAGGACGATCAGCGTGCCGAAGAGGGCCATCATGCTGACGGCGAGCACCGCCGTGGACATCGTGAACACCCGGGACCGGAAGGTGCGCAGGTCCAGCAGGGCGCGGTCCGCGCGCTGCAGCCGCGTCTGGCGCCGCACGAACACGGCCAGCGCTGCCACGCCCAGCACGAGCGGCACCCACGCCGGGAGCGCGGCGTCCCCGCCCTCGCCGAGCGTGCTCAGGCCGTAGACCAGGCCGCCGAAGCCCAGGGCCGAGAGAACCACCGAGACCACGTCCAGCGGCGCCGGACGGGGCTCGGTGACGTTCTGCATCCGCCACGCGCCGAGCAGCAGGGAGCCCACCGCGATCGGCAGCACCAGGATGAACATCCACCGCCACTCGAGCACGCTGAGGATGACGCCCGAGATGGTGGGCCCCACGGCCGGGGCGACCGAGATGACGATCGAGATGTTGCCCATGACCCGCCCGCGCCCGGCCGGCGGCACGAGGGTCAGCACCGTGGTCATCAGCAGCGGCATCATGATGGCCGTGCCGCCGGCCTGCACCACCCGCCCCGCGAGCAGCGTCCCGAACCCGGGCGCGGCCGCGCAGACGAGGGTGCCGAGGCTGAAGAGGGTCATGGCGGTCAGGAACACGGGCCGGGTGTGCAGGCGCTGGAGCAGGAACCCCGTCACCGGGATGACCACGGCCATGGTCAGCATGTAGGCGGTGGTGAGCCACTGGCCGGCGACCGCCGTGACGGAGAGGTCGGCCATGAGGCGGGGCAGCGCCACGCCCATGATCGTCTCGTTGAGGATCACCACGAACGTGGAGACCAGCAGCAGCCCGATGACCAGGCGGTTGCGGGCGGAGTGGTCGGTGTCCGCGACGACGGCCGGGGGGCCGGTGTCCGGGAGCCCGGTGGCGGGCGCGGGGGCGGGGACGGGAGGGGTCTCGGACACGGGGACGTCGGGTGCCATGGGCGGGGATCCTTCGGGACGCAGCAGTGGTTCACCGGTAGAGCCGTCCCGGCCCCCGCTTCATTCCCGTCCGGGAAGTGACAATGGGCTCATGCGCAGATACCTCAAGGACGCCGGCGTGCACGCCGAGATCACCCCGGACGGCTTCACCGAGGGCGGGTTCGTGCTCTCCATCGGCGGGGCCGAGCAGTCCCACGTGGACCTCGCCCGCCCCGGGGAGATCTTCTACGAGTACCTGCGGCGGATCGGCGGCGTCGTCGACGTGGTGGCGGCGCCGGGTGCGCCGGTCACCGCGGTCCACCTGGGCGCCGGGGCCCTGACGCTCGCCCGGTACGTGGCCGCGACCCGGCCCGGCTCCGCGCAGGTGGCCGTGGAGCTCGAGCGGGAGCTGCCCGCGTTCGTGCTCGAGGCGCTGCCCCTGCCCGTGGGGGCGGACGTGCGCGTCGTGATCGACGACGCCCGGGCGGCCTTGCCGGACGTCGTCGCCCCCGGGACCGCGGACCTCGTGGTCCTCGACGTCTTCTCGGGCCGGGACGCCCCCGCCCACCTCACGGAGCCGTCCTTCTACGCCGAGGCCGCCGGGCTGCTGGCGCCCGGCGGGGTGCTGGTCGTCAACGTGGGCGACGACCCCGGGCTGGCGTTCTTCGCCGGGCAGGCGCGGGCGATGCGGGAGGCGCTGGCCGACGTGTGGTGCCTGGCCGAGGAGCGGCTGCTCACGGGGCGCTACCCGGGCAACCTGGTCCTCGTGGGCGGGCGCCGAGCCCTGCCCCGGGAGTGGGCGGACGCCTTCGCCGCCGCCGGACCGCACCCGGCGGGTGTGCTGGACGGCCTCGGCCTGGAGGAACTGCTCCACCGCCTGTAGCGTGGATCACACCGCCGAGCCGAGGAGCGTGCTGTGAGCACCGCCGAGAACACCGCAGAGAGCACCGCCACGAACACCACCGCGAACATCCCCGGGAACACCGCTGGGAGCGCCGCCGGGGACACCGCCGTCCTGGAGTCCGTCCCCGCCGTCGAGGGCGAGACGTTCTCCCGGGTGGCCCTGACGCCGGCCGCCGTGGAGCTGCTCGGGACGCTGCGGGGGATCCACGGGCGGCTGATGTTCCACCAGTCCGGCGGGTGCTGCGACGGCTCCGCGCCCATGTGCTACCCGGCCGGGGACTTCCTCACCGGCCCGGCGGACGTGCTGCTGGGCGTGTTCACACTGCCCGGTGACCCGGCCACGGCCGAGCTCGAGTTCTGGATGTCCCGCGAGCAGTTCGAGTACTGGAAGCACACCCTCCTCACGGTGGACGTGGTGGAGGGCCGCGGCTCCGGGTTCTCGGTGGAGGCACCGGAGGGCAAGCGCTTCCTGATCCGCTCGGCGCTCATGCAGGATCCGGCCGGCTCCTGAGCCGGCCCTGCTCGTCGAAGGACGGGCCCCGGTCGTGGACCGGGAAGGTGGTGAAGGCCGGGACCTCGTAGGGGTGGGCCCCGGCCATCGCCCGCAGCACGCGCTCGCGCTCGGCGGCCGGATACAGCGTCTCGATGCGGACCTCGTCGACCTCCTGGGGCCGGCCGACCTCCCCGATCACGGGGTGGGCCCCCGGCAGCGGCGTGAACCGCCCGGTGCCGCGGCTCACGAACGCGGTGTGGGAGTAGTTCCCGGCCCGTCCCGCCCCGGCCTCGCCCAGGGCCTGCAGGACCTGCTCGGCGTGGGTGGCGGGGACGAAGACGACCAGGCAGTGCTGCTCGCCGCTCGGGGGCTCAGTGCTCATGGGGGGCGCAGACCTCCGGTTCGTCGTGGTCGGCGGGCTCCAGCTGGATCGTGGAGTGCTGGACGGACACGGGGAAGTGCTCGGCCACGCACTGCTGGATCCGGCCCAGCGCCTCCGCGGAGCCGCCGGAGTAGAAGTACTCCTCCTCGAGCACCACGTGGGCGGTGAGCACGGGCAGGTCCGAGGAGATCCGGGTCGCGTGCAGGTCGTGGACCTCCACCACGTGCGGGAGCTCGAGGATGTGCCCGCGGACCTCGTCCATGTCGAGCCCGGGGGGCACGCTCTCCATGAGCACGGACAGGGACTCCACGAGCAGCCGGACGGTGCGGGGCACGATGAGCGCGCCGATGAGCAGCGCCACCACGGCGTCCGCCTGCACCCAGCTGGTGAGGGTGATGACCACGGCCGCGACGATCACGGCGACCGAGCCCAGTGCGTCGTTGAGCACCTCGAGCATCGCCGCGCGCAGGTTCAGGTTCGAGCGCCGGCCCCCGAAGAGCACCGCCATCGCCACGAGGTTGCCGGCCAGGCCCAGGGCGCCGAAGACCAGCATCTCGGCCGAGGCCACCGGGTGCGGCTCGAGGAACCGGCGCACGCCCTCCACGAGCACGAACAGCCCCACGGCCAGCAGCACCCCGGCCTGCAGGGCCGCGGCCACGATCTCCGCACGTCGCCAGCCCCACGTGCGCCGGGCGCTGGGCGGGCGCAGGGTCAGCTGCGCGGCGATCAGCGCGAGCAGCAGCCCGCCCGCGTCCGTGAGCACGTGGGCGGTGTCGATGAGGAGCGCCAGGGAGCCCGTCCACAGGGCGCCGACCAGCTGGACGACGAACAGCGCCGCGGTGATCCCGAAGGCGGTGGCGATCCGCCACCGGTCGGTCCCGGGACCGGCGTGCGAGTGCCCGGGCCCGTGGTCGTGCTCCGCGCGTCCGCGGTCCCCGGCGTGGTCGTGAGCCATGCCCCCATCGTAGAACGCGGGCGGGGGCGCGGCGTCGCGGCTCAGCCGGTGACGAACCCGCGGAACTCCCCGGTGGCGGGGCCGTAGTGGGAGTCCACCTTCATCACGGCGCCGGGCGTGCCGCCGCCGTTGAGGGCCTTGAGCAGGTCCCGCACGGCGTGCCGGGGGCCCTCGGCGATCACCCCCACGGTGCCGTCCGCGTTGTTCACCGCCGAGCCGTGCAGGCCCAGCCGCTCCGCGTGGCGCGCGGTCCACCAGCGGAACCCGACGCCCTGCACGGAGCCGTGCACCACGGCGGTCAGGCGCAGGACCTCCTCGAGGTCCAGCCGTTCGGGGTCCCGGCCGGCGGTGGCTCCCTGGTGGATCGGGGGCAGGCTCACAGGTCCACCACCGTGGACTGGCCGGGGTCGATCTGCTCCCCGGTGGCGCGGGCCCTGGCCCAGCGCAGCGCGGTGGCGACCGTCCCGGGGCTGCGCCAGTGCTCGGCGGTCTCCGTGCGCACGCGCAGCACCACGAGCCCGGGGGTGGCGGGCCCGTCCGGGTAGTACGCCTTCAGCGCGTCGGACCACAGCCCCTCGAGCACCTGCCGGTCCTCGACCACCTCGGCGGCGCCGGAGATCGAGACCCATTCGTGGTCCCCCACGAACGCGACGTTGACGGCGTCGTTGGCCGCCACGTCCCGGACCGAGGAGGTGTCCCGGCTGGTGAAGAAGTTGAGGTCCTCCCCCGGGGCCACGTCGACCACGGTCATCGGGCGGCTGACGAGCTTGCCGGTGGCCTCGCGGGTGCTGAGCATGCCGACGCGGGTGCGGTTCACGAACTCGACGATGTGCTGGATGTCATCCTGGTGGGTGCTCATGTGGTCAGATTAGGGAACGACCGGGCCTCGTGGCACGGCCGGGCCCGGGAATTCATCATGGGCGGAACCGCTTGTCGTGCGCCGGCGCGCCGGAACGGCCCGGCCGGCCGGCCCACGAGAAGGACGAGAGGACGAGAGCAGGACCATGGACGACACACAGGTCTCGGAGCAGACCGCGGAGAGCACGACGGAGAGCACCACCGGGGCGCTCAGCGCCCAGGACCGGATCGAGATCGCCGAGATCCTGAGCTTCTCCTCGCACCTGCTGGACAACCGCCAGTGGGACATGTTCGGGGAGGTGTTCGTGCCGGGAGTCCGCCTCAGCGCACCGCAGGGGGAGTTCGACGGCCCGGCGGGCGTGCGGCGCTTCGTCGAGTCCGTCGATCTCGCCCGCTTCCCCGCCACGCACACCCTGAACTCGATCGTAGAGGCCGTGGACGCGGACACCGCCGTGTGCTGGTCCAGGATGCTGCTGCTGACGTGGGACCGGAGGGTGGCCTGCGGCGACTACATCGACACGTTCCGGCGCACCGCCGACGGGTGGCGGATCGAGCGGCGCACCGTGGCGCCCCGCAACGACTCCGCCTCCGCGGCGCTCGCCGAGGGCGGCTACGCGCCGGCCCCGTACGCCTACGCGATGTTCGACGACGCCGTGCTCGCGGCCGCCGACCGGACCCGCCGGTGAGCCCCGCACCGGGCGCGGGGTGGGACCGGGTGCCCGCCGCCGAGGCGCTCGAGATCGGCACCGTCCTGAGCCGGTGCGCCCGGGTGGTGGACGCCCGCGCCTGGCCGGACCTGGACCGGGTGTTCACCGGGGACGCCGTCGTCGTCTCCCCGGGCGGGACCGCGCGCGGGCCCGCGGAGATCGCCGAGCGGACCCTGGCCGAGACCCGGGACCCCCACCTGGTCACCGACACGGTGCTGCGCCGGCTCGCCCCGGACCGGGTGCGGGCCTGGAGCAAGTGGCTGGTGGTGTGCGCCGACGGGACCGCGCTGGCCGGGGACCAGCTGGACCTGTTCGTGCGCACCCCGGACGGCTGGCGGATCGCCGAGCGCCGCATCGCCGCCCTGGACGCGCCCGGGCCCGGCACGACCGCGCCCGGCGCGACCGCACGCGTCCTGGGGACGACCGACTTCCTGGCCTAGGAACCCTGCGCCGTTCCTGGTCAGGAGCCCTGTTGCGACGGGCGGCCGCCGCGCCCGGGGTCCCGGTGCGCGGCGGCCGCCCCTCGTGCGGTGCGCTCAGGCGGTCACCGCTGCACCTCGAGCGCCTCGGTGATGAGCGTGTGCCCGTCGGAGAACTCGATGGTCTTCCCGATGGTCGAGGGGTCGTCCAGCACGGCCGCGACCACGAGCGCCACGTTGGCCCGCGAGGTCCGGTGCTCGCCGTCCCGCTCGCCCGCGGACACGTCGATCCTGCCGGTCGCCTCGTCCTCGGTGAGGGCGCCGGGGCCCACGATCGTCCAGTCGAGCGAGGAGGCGCGCAGGTGGTCGTCGGCGTCGGCCTTGGCCTGGGCGTAGGCGTGGAAGGGGTCGTCCTCGGGGACGCCGTGGTCCTGGCCGGCGCCGAAGTAGGAGAC
The DNA here is from genome assembly GCF_049897445.1 of Kocuria sp. LHG3120. Lineage (NCBI taxonomy): Bacteria > Bacillati > Actinomycetota > Actinomycetes > Micrococcales > Micrococcaceae > Kocuria > Kocuria sp. LHG3120. The sequence goes on from NZ_JAFCWG010000003.1 coordinate 144,136, forward strand.
CATGACGAAGCGCTTGGCGCCGGCCATCACGGCCGCGTCCATCGCGCGGATCGCCGCGTCCCGGTCCACGGCGTAGGTGCGCTCGGGGCTGCCGCCGCCGGCGCCGGCGCTCCACACGACGGCGTCCTGGCCCTCGAGCAGGTCCGCGAGCTGGGCGACCGACAGCTGCTCCACGTCGGCCACCACGGGGGACGCGCCGGTGTTCTCGACGTCGTCCGTGTGGTCGGGGTTGCGGAAGATGCTCGTGACGTCGTTGCCGCCGGTCTTGAGCAGCTGGGCGAGGACGAGGGCGACCTTGCCGTGGCCGCCGATGATGGCTGTGCGGGACATGGATGTGCTCCTTGGGGTGGTGAGAGGACGTGGTGTTCTCCCCCGACGCTAGCCCCCTCCCGGCCGCAGGGACACGGCTCACGCGGAGGGCGAAACCGGGAATGCGCCCGGCCCCGGCGTCCGGCGCCGCGGACGCCTCGGGTAGCCTCGACGGGACCCCTGTTCCCGACCGGAGGCTGCCCCGTGCTGATCTTCCAGCTCCTGCTGACCGCGATCGCCCTCGTCCTGCTGGTCGTCGCCCTGATCGACGGCGCGTGGACGCTCGCGCTCATCGCCGCCATGATGCTGATGATCGCGGTGTCCGGCGTGTTCATCGCCTACCGCCGGGAGAAGCACCTGGGCCGGCGCTGAGCGCCCCCGCTCCTCCCCTGGGCCGCTGCGGGGCTACTCGGCGGCGTCCTCGATGCCGGTCACGGCGGTGAGGATGAACACCGAGTCCTCCAGGGCCACCACGGAGTGCCGCTCCGCGGGGATCACGTGCAGGTGTCCGGCCCCGAGCACCAGGTCCTCGCTCGAGGTGACCCGGATCCGCCCGTGCAGCACCTGCAGGCTCCCGGCGTAGGGGGCGTTGTGCTCCGCGAGCACCGCCCCCTCCTTGAGGGCCAGGAGGGTCTGGCGCAGCACCTTCTGGTGCAGGAGCTGCTCGGCGCTGCGCCCGTGCGGGGCGTGGCGTGCCTCGTTCAGGTGCTGCAGGGCGATCTCGTTCAGGTGCTGCATGGTTCTCCTCCTGGGTAGGTGATCCGGTCTCCGTCGACCACGGCGAAGTCCCGCAGCGTCGCGGGGGTCAGCTTGCCGGGGCCCATGATGTGCTGCACGTCGTGCCCGCGCACCAGCAGGGCCTCGGCCACGAGCGAGCGGTGGCAGCGCCACCAGACGGCCTCCGCGCACATGATCGCGACGATGCGGTCCTCGGCCAGGCGCTCGAGCCCGGCCAGCGCGGCCCGGAACTCGTCGGTCTGCATGTGGTCGGCGTAGCCGCGGAAGGACTCGTTGCGCCAGGCGGTGTTGACCGAGTCCTTCGAGGTGGGGCGCAGCCCGCCCAGGCCCTTGCAGTAGCTGTGTCCGATGCCGGCCTCCGCGAGCGTGCCCGGCAGCGCGTCGAGGTCGAACTGCGGGTTCTTCCGCGAGCGCGGCACCGTGCGGATGTCGACGAGCTGCTGCACCCCGGACTCCCGCAGCAGCGCCACGAACTCCTCGGCGGAGCGGGTGGAGTGGCCCACGGTGTAGACGGTGTGCGCGGTCATGTCCCCACCCTACTGACCGGGCACGGAGGCCTCCCCGTCCCGACACGGCCCGCTCCGCGGGAGCCGGCCCGGGCCGTCACGACCCGCCGGAGCCGGCCCCGGTCCAGCGGGCGGACCCGCCCGGGGTCCGGCGGCCGACGGCCGCCCGGGAGTTCCACGCCTCGTGGTCGGCCATGGTGAAGCGCCGGCCCGTCACGGCGGTCGGGACGATGCGGACGAACTGGTCCTTCATCCCCTCCTGCCACGGGAACAGGGGCAGCTGCAGGGCCTCCATCAGGGCGTGGCCCGGCCGGACGCTCTCGGCGCCGCCCTTCACGATCACGCTCCACGCCGTGGCGGTAGCCGGGTCGTGCCCGTCGATCTCGAGGGCCACCGCCAGGCCCTCGAGCGCGCCGCTCACCTTCGTGCCCAGGCCCGAGCGGAACACGATCGTCCCGCGGTCGACCACGTAGTTGATCGGGAAGATCTCCGGCGCCCCGTCCACCACGACGGCCAGCCGGGCGACGCCGTCCGCCCGCAGCCGGTCCCAGCAGTCCTCGGGGGCGAGCTCCTCCACGTCCTTGCGGTACCACTCCACCGTCGACCCCTTCCGTGCTCCTCGGCCGCCCGGGGTGCCCGGTCGCCACCTCCAACCTACGGTGCCGCCGCCGCCGGGGGAACAGGACCGGCCCGCGCCGCGGCGCCCGGTCCGGGACGTGGGAGAATCGGGTCCATGAGCGTGGTGATCGCGGGATGCGGAGACCTGGGCACGGAGATCGGGCTGCGGCTGGCCGGGCAGGGGCACGAGGTGCTGGGCCTGCGCCGCCGCGCGGAGCTGCTGCCGCCGCCCCTGACCGGGATCGCGGTGGACCTGAGCACCGAGGTGCCCGAGCTGCCGGGCGACGTCGAGCTGCTGGTCGTCGCCACCGCCGCGGACGGGCGGACGCCGGAGGCCTACCGGGCGGCCTACGTCGACGGCCTTCACCACCTGTTCGACGGGCTGCGCGCCGCCGGGGCCCTGCCCCGGCGCGCCCTGCTGGTCTCCTCGACCGCCGTGTGCGGGGACGCCGACGGCGGGGAGGTCACCGAGGACACCCCGCCGGACCCCTCGACCCCGACCGCGCGGATCCTGCTGGAGGCCGAGGAGCTGTTCCACGAGCAGTTCCCGCACGGCACGGTCCTGCGGCTGTCCGGGATCTACGGGCCGGGCCGGACGCGGCTGATCGACAAGGTGCGCTCCGGGGACGGTGCCGCCGGGGCGGCCTGGACCAACCGCATCCACCGCGACGACGCGGCGGCGGCCGCCGTGCACCTGCTGACCATGGACGCGCAGCCGCTCACGCTGTACCTGGGCACGGACGACGAGCCCGTGCCCGAACTCGAGGTCCTCGAGTTCCTGGCGCAGGAGCTCGGCGTCCCCCGGCCCGAGGACGTCCCGGAGGCGGACGCGCCGCGCCGGGGCTCGAAGCGGCTGTCCAACCGGCGGCTGCGGGAGTCCGGCGTCGAGCTGCGCCACCCCACGTACCGGGAGGGCTACCGGGCGGTGCTCGCCGGGGAGGGCGTGCGCCACCCCTGACCGGCGCCGACCCGCAGGACGACGTCGCGCACCTCGTAGGCGGCGATCAGCTCGACCCACGAGACCCGCGGCGGGTGCGCGAACTCCAGGGGCAGCCGCAGCAGGCGCTGCAGGAAGACGTCGGTCTCCTGGATCGCGAGGAACCCGCCCGGGCACCGGTGGGCGCCGTCCCCGAAGGACATCGCCTCGGGCCGGATCCCGCGCGGCCGGGACCGTTCCGGGCACAGCTGCCGGGCGTCCTCCCCCAGGGCCTGCTCGTCGCTGTTCGCCTGGCGGACGTAGAGGTCGAGCAGCGCCCCGGCGGGCACCTCGTGGCGCTCGTCCCCGTCCTCCAGGACCAGCTCCCGCGTGGTCCGGCGGTAGAGGTGGCCCACCACCGGTTCCAGGCGCAGGATCTCGTGCAGGATCCCGTGCCGGGCCGGCTCGTCGGCCGCGAGGTACTCCTCCCGCAGCCGGTCGTCCTCCAGCAGGTGCCAGGCGGCCACCGCGATGAACTCGCGGGTGGTGGCCATGCCGGCGGCCGCGTAGGTGAGGCACTCCACGAGGATCTCCCGGTCCGTGTAGTCCTCCGCGAGCAGGTGGGACACGACGTCCTCCTGCGGCTGCCGGCGCCGGGCCCGGATGGCCGGGCGCACGTCCCGGAGCTGGAAGGCGGTCATCGCCCACATCGGCCGCAGGGCCCCGGCGACGGCGCCCAGCCGCGCGGGGAGCCGGCGCCGCGGGGAACCGGCGGAGCCGGTCACGGGGCCGCTGAAGAAGCGCTCCAGGCGCCGGGACATCCCGTCGATGTCCGAGTTCGTCAGACCCACCACCTGGGCGGCGACCTCCACGGAGTAGCGCAGCGTGATCGCGGACAGCTCGGCCCCGCCGTCCTGCCGGATCCGCTCGACCAGCTCGTCGGCGCGCTCCTCCATCAGGGCCCGGTAGCGGCGGCTCACCGCGGCCGGGGTGAAGAACCTCGCGGTGGCGGTGCGCTGGCGCCGGTGCTCCGGACCGTCCGCGTAGAGCACGGGCGGGTGGTCGCCGGTCAGGCCCTGCCGGGCGGTCTCCGCGCTGAAGCCGGCCTGGACCGTGCCGTCGGCCTCCCGCAGCACCTGGCGGACCATCGGCAGGGAGCGGACATGCCAGACGCCGTCGAGCACCTCCACCCGCGGCACGCTGCGCTCGCCGGGCGGGGCGGTCCGCCGCCGGTCGCCGTGCGGGACGGGGCAGCGGGTCTCGGGGCGGGCGTCGTCGCTCATGGGCTCATGCTAGTCCCGCCTCCTGACGCCGGGGGGTCGCGTCCTGCCGCGATCAGCCACTCGATCCGACCGGACGCGACCCCCGGCGAGGCCCAGCGCAGAACGAGCCCCGTCGCGGCCGCCGGACCCTGGGCGCAGCTCCTCGCCCAGGGGACCGGGCCCGCCGGTCAGCGCACCGGCTCCGCCACGAGGTCCGAGACCTCGAGCCGGTCCCCGGTGATGCCGTGCCGCTGCATCAGATCCGCGGTCCGCTGCGGATCCTCCCCCTGCGCTCCCCCGGACGAGAGCGCCACGGCGATCTCGCCGCCGGATCCGGGCGCGGTCTCAGTTCCGCTCCGCCTGGTCGTTCTCGATCTGCGCCGTGGCGGGCAGCACCTGGGAGGACGAGGGCCCGTCCAGCACGACCAGCAGCACGCGCAGGTCGGCCCCGGAGAGGTAGGCGCCCACCAGGCGGTGGTTGGAGTCGAGTACCACGAGGAAGCCCTCGGTCCGGTACGCCGGGACGGTGAGCTGGACCGGCCCCGACTCCTCCGCGAACTCCTGGCGCATGTGGTCGATCTTGCCCTGCCGGTCCTCCGGCCACTGCTTCGCGGCCGCCTCGGCGAGGGTCAGCGGCCGGTGCTGCGGGTGCGACCACTCGCCCGGGTTGCCCTCGGGGTCCACGTGCCACACCGTGTAGAGGTCGGCGAGCTCCTCCCGGGACGAGATCACGAGGTCCTCGATCCGGGAGTTCTCGTCGTCCACCGCACCCCAGTCGAGCCAGGCCCGGATGTCGTCGCCGAACAGGGTCTTGAAGTCCGAAACGTCCATGCCGTCATCTCAGCAGACTTGTGCGCTCACCGCCACAGTGACGCCGGGCCGGACGCTCAGGAGCCCTCGGAGCTCCCCCGGGCCGGGCGCGCCGCCCCCTCGGGCCGGACGTTGAACGCCGAGGCGGAGCGGTCGGCGGGCTCGGTCGGGAACACCGTGTGCCCCTCCGCCCACTTGTGCCGCGCGTAGGAGTGCAGCCGGTCCGCGAACGGCCCGTCCCGCCACTCCAGGTAGGGCATGTCCTGGCTCGCGTCGAGCAGGAAGTAGCTGCTGAACGCCCGGAGCACCTGCGGCGCGCCCGGGTCCGCCGCCGGCTCCTCCGCCGCGGCGGGATCCCCGAGCACCAGGAAGATCGGGGCTCCGGGCAGGCCGTCGTAGACCCGCACCTCCAGGCGTTCGGCCACCACGGGGTCGAGCTCGCCGAGGGCCCGGAGCTGGTGGACCAGCGTGTCGAAGCTGCGCCGCAGGTCCATGGGCGAGAGACCGTAGTGGTGGCGGATCTCGCCGAGCCGGGACGCGAGCGCGGGCGACTTCGGGTCGAGGACCAGGAGCCGGACGCGGACCCCGGCGTCGAGCGCCTTGTGGATCGCGTCCAGGTCGCCGGCCAGGGTCAGCGGGAAGGTGTCCATCCACCACAGCTCCTGGCCGGGGCGCACGCCCCGGAGCACGTCGACCGCGTCGAGCTCCTCGCGGACCCCCACGAGGCCGAGCCGGTCGTCGCGGGCCGCCGTCGGCGCGGGGACCGGGGGACGCTGCGCCTCGACGGGCCCGGAGCCGTGCCAGCGCGCCAGCCCGGCGTCCAGGAGCAGCCCCACACCGCCCACGGTGAGCAGGACGGCCCCGGCGTCGAGGAGCACCTCCGACCACGCCCGCCCGGCCACCAGGGCGACGACGACGAGCGCCGCGCCGAGGCCGGCCAGCACGACCGGCGCCGTGACCGGGCGCCGCTCCGGCACGGTGCGCGCGGCGGCGCGCCACCCGTCGCCCCCGGCCCGGTCCTGGGTGGCACTGCGGATCTCCAGCACGGGACTCCCCTCCTCGAGCGGCTCTGCTCCCACCCTGGCACGGCTCCTGACCTGGGCGTTAGCACCCCGGGCACCGAGGCTTTTTGTGACAGCCGGTGCGCCGCGCCCGTCCGGCGCTCCGTCCCCACTTCTGCGGCACCGCACCCCACCATGCGTTTGCATACCTAAACTCGGAGTAGGGCGGGTGGGGGCCCGGCGTCACGACCGCTTCCCCGCCCCGGGGACCGCCCCCACGCCCAGCAGCTGACCGCACCGGCCGCGCTGCCCCCTCCTGCGGAAGGCACCTCTCTTGGCCACGACACTCCGGGACCGCCTCGGCGACCGTCACAACCGCCTCAACGCCCTCCGCCTGGGTCTGGCGTCCCTGGTGATCGTCGGGCACACCTGGCCGCTGACCGGCGCGGACGGCCCGAGCCTCGAGGTCCTGTCCGACGTGGCCGTCAACGGCTTCTTCGTGCTCAGCGGCTACCTCATCGCGGAGAGCAGGGTGCGGACCACACTGGTGCCCTACCTCTGGCGGCGGTTCCTGCGCATCTACCCGGCCTTCCTGGTGAGCCTGCTCGTGGTGGCCGCCGTCTTCGCGCCGCTCGCGGCCGCGCTCGAGGGCACGTCGCTCGACGTGGCCTCCGCCGCCGGCTTCGTGCTGAACAACGCCGACCTGCGAATCTCGCAGTGGGGCATCGACGGGACCCTGGTCCGGGTCCCGGCCCCGGACTCCTGGAACGGCTCGCTCTGGACGCTGTTCCACGAGGCCCTCGCCTACCTGCTGATCGGGCTCGTCCTCAGCCTCGCCGTCGCGGCGCGGCATGCCCGGTGGGTGCTGCCGGGGCTGTTCCTCGTCGTGCTCGTCCTGCGCCCCCTGGTCGAGGGCCCGCTGGAGGTCACGAGCCACCTCTGGCTCAACGGCGCCCGGCTGGTGGGCTACTTCCTGGCGGGCGCGGCGGTCTGGGCCTGGGCGGGGACGTGGCGGCCCACCTGGGTGCACGTCGCGGGGGCGGGCGTCGTCTACGCCGTGCTCACGGACCAGGGCTGGGCGGACCTGTACGGGCAGCTGCCGCTCGCCGTGCTGCTCCTCGGCCTCGGCGCCGCCCCGTCCCGGAACTGGACCACCCGCACCGACCTCTCCTACGGCGTCTACATCTACGCGTACCCGGTGCAGCAGCTCCTCGTGCTGCTCGGCACGGCGTCGTGGGGCGTCGCCGTCAACTCCCTGCTCGTCGTCCTGCTGACGCTGCCCCTGGCGCTGCTGTCGTGGACGCTCGTCGAGAAGCCCGCCCTGCGGGCCAAGGCGTGGCTCGACCCCCGCGACCGGCCCGACCGGCGGGTCCCCTCCGCCGGCGCGCAGAACCCCTCGCCCGCGGCCGTGGAGGGACGCCGTCCGGAGTGACCGCGCCGGCTCCCGCCCCCGCCGCCCGGCCGGCGCGCCCGGGACCCCCGGGCCTCCTTGTCCGGCACCGGGGCGGTGCCTACCGTGAGGAGCAGGCGGGCGCGACGCCGCCGGCCCCGACCCGTCAGGAGCACCCATGGACACCCCGGTGATCGAGGCCCGCGGGCTCGTCAAGACCTTCGGCCCCACCGCGGCCCTGGACGGCTTCGACCTCACCGTGGCGCCGGGGCAGGTCGCGGGCTTCCTCGGCCCCAACGGCTCGGGGAAGTCCACGGCGATCCGGGTGCTGCTGGGCCTGCTCCGGGCGGACGCGGGCACGGCCACCGTCCTGGGCCTGGACGCCTGGCGGGACGCCGTGCAGATCCACCGCCGCACCGCCTACGTCCCCGGGGACACGAACCTGTGGCCCAACCTGACCGGGGGCGAGATCGTGGACCTGCTCACCGGCATCCGCGGCGGACGACGGCGGCGCCGCCGCCGCGACGAGCTCGTCGAGCGCTTCGAGCTCGACCCCACGAAGAAGGCCCGCAGCTACTCCAAGGGCAACCGGCAGAAGGTGGCCCTGGTGGCCGCCCTGAGCGCCGAGGCGGAGCTGTACGTCCTGGACGAGCCGACCTCCGGGCTGGACCCCCTCATGGAGGCCGTGTTCACGGACGAGGTGCGCCGGCTGAGCGGGCAGGGCAGCACGGTCCTGCTCTCGAGCCACATCCTGGCGGAGGTCGAGAAGCTGTGCGACACCGTGACCATCATCCGCGCCGGACGGGACGTGGAGAGCGGCACCCTCGCCCAGCTGCGCCACCTGACCCGCTCCGCCGTCACGGCCACGACCTCCGCCGACCCCGGCCGCCTGGGCGGGCTGCCGGGCGTGCACCACCTCGTGCACGAGGACGGGAGGCTGGGCTTCGACGTCGACGACGCCCGGGTCCCCGAGGTGCTCCGGGCGCTCGCGGACCTGGGCGTGCAGAACCTGACCGTCACCCCGCCCTCGCTCGAGGAGCTCTTCCTGCGCCACTACGGCGACCGCCCGGCCGAGCCCGCCGCCCCGGACGGGACCGGGCGCGGCGCCGGCCGGGACGTGCGGGCGCCCCGATGAGGACCGCCGAGCCGTGGGCCGCGACCGGCCGGCTGTTCCGGCTCAACCTGCGCCTGGACCGGGTCCGGATCCTCGTGTGGGTGCTCGCGCTCACCGGCACCGCGTCCGCGACGGCGCTCGCCCTCGAGGAGACGTTCCCGGACGGCGAGGCCCGCCAGGCCCGGGCGGCCCTGCTGGACAACCCGTCCGCCGTGATGATGACCGGCCCGGCCTTCGGCGCGGACGACTACACGCTGGGCGCCATGACGGTCAACGAGCTGAGCCTGTCGGTGCTCGTGGCGACGGCGATCATGAGCATCCTGCTCGCGAGCCGGCACGTGCGGGCCGAGGAGGAGTCCGGGCGGCTCGAAGTCGTCCGTGCGCTGCCGGTGGGCCGCTTCGCCCCGGCGGCGGCCGCCCTGGGAGCGGTCGCCGTGGCGGACGCGGCGGTCGGCGCCGGGATCACCGCCGGGCTCTTCGCGGCGGGCCTGGGCGGGGTCGACGCCGTGGCGTGGGGCGTGGCCACGGCGCTCACCGGCCTGGTCTTCGGGGCCGTGGCGGCCGTGACCGCCCAGCTCACCGAGCACGCACGGGCCGCCTCCGGCACGGCGATGGCCGTGCTCGGCGCGGCCTTCCTGGTGCGCGGGATCGGGGACGTCGTCGAGCCCACCGGCTCGTGGCTGTCCTGGTTCTCGCCGATCGCCTGGGCCCAGCAGACCCGGCTCTACGTGGACCTGCGCTGGTGGCCGCTGGCGCTCTCGGCGGCACTCACGGCGGCGCTGCTGGTGGCGGCCGTGCTGCTGGCCCAGCGGCGGGACCTGGGCGCCGGGCTGCGGCCGGCACGCCCCGGGCCCGCGGCGGCCGGGGCGGGCCTGCTCTCCGCGACCGGGCTGGCGCGGCGGCTGCTGCGCGGCACGTTCCTGGGGTGGACCGCCGGGCTCGTCCTCTTCGGCCTGGCCTTCGGCTCGCTGGCCGATTCGCTGGAGGACAGCATCGCGGACATCCCGTCGATCACCGACTGGCTCGTGATGGACCTCGACGCCCTCACCGAGTCCTTCGCCGCCGCGACGCTGTCCTACCTCGCGCTCGGGGTGGTCGCGTTCGCCGTCTCGGGCGTGCTGCGCCTGCGCTCCGAGGAGGAGTCCGGCCGCACGGCCCTGCTCCTCTCGACGGGCCTCGACCGGGTGCGCTGGGTGCTCGGCTGGCTCGCCGTGGTCGTGGTGGAGGCCCTCCTGGCCCTGCTGCTGGCCGGGGCCGCGCTGGGCGCCGGGGTCACCGCCACCACCGGGGACCTGCGCTGGACCGGCGAGCTCGCCCTGGCGGCCCTGGCCTACGCCCCGGCCGTGCTCGTGGTGGCGGGGGTCGCCGCCGCCCTGGTGGGACTCGTCCCGCGGTTCGCCGCGCTGAGCTGGGCCGTGGTCGCGTACGTGGTCTTCGTCTCGTGGTTCGGCCTGCTGCTCGACCTGCCGGAGGCGGCGATGAACCTCTCCCCCGTGCAGCTGACGCCGCTCGTGCCCTCCGAGGACTGGGAGGCCGCTCCGCTGCTGGGTCTCGCCGCGCTGGCGCTCGCCCTCCTGGCCGCGGCCGCCGCCGGGTTCCGCCGCCGGGACCTCGTGGCCTGAGCCGCGGGGCCGGCACCGACGCGGGGGCGCTCCCGGACGGCCGTCGCCTCCCCCCGGGGGGCCGGGGCGCCCCCCCCGGCGCCGCCGCCGCGCGCGCCCCGCCCCGGGGGGGGGCCGCCCCCGCCGCGGCCGCCCCCGCGCCGGGGCGCCGGCCCCCCCCCCCCGCGGTACCCGCGGAACCGGGCGGTTCCGCGGCGGGCCGGTCGCCCGGCGGCGCTGATCAACCGGCGAAGAGCGTGAGAGCCTCCCGGTTGAAGGCCTCGAGGTCACCGGGGTTGCGGGAGGTGACGAGGCGTCCGTCGACGACGACCTCCTCGTCCACCCAGTCCGCCCCGGCGTTCTTCAGGTCCGTGGCCAGGGAGGTGTAGGACGTGAGCCGCTTGCCCTGCGCGAGCCCGGCCTCGATGAGGATCCACGGGGCGTGGCAGATGGCCGCGATCGGCTTGCCCGCGGCGTCGAACTCCTTGACCAGGCGCAGGGCGTCCTGGTCCGTGCGCACGGTGTCCGCGTTGAGGGTGCCCCCGGGCAGGACCAGCGCGTCGAAGTCCTCGGCCTTCGCCGCGGCGAGGGTGCCGTCGACGTCGTAGCTGCCGGCGCGGTCCCAGTCCCCCTGCATCGCCGTGATGGTGCCCTGCTCCGGGGACAGGAGCACGGGGGTGCCGCCGGCCTCCTCGACGGCCTTCCACGGCTCGGTGAGCTCGGGCTCCTCGACGCCGTTCGTGGCGATGAACGCGATCTTCTTGCCGGTGATGTCGGTGGTCATGGACTGCCTCCTGGGTGCGGTGGATCTGTGGATGGGGTGGATCTGTCCGTTCGGTGGACCTGCGGCTCCGGTGGAGCCGTGCCGGGTCGCCGCGGCCGCTACTGCGACCGGAGACCGCCGAGGACGTCGAGCGCCGCCCGCAGCCGGACGCCGGCGTCGTCGGCGACCTCCTGCACGGCGGGGCTGCCGCTGAGCTGGACCATGGTCTGCGGGTCGATGGCCTCGACCGTGGAGGAGCCGGCGTCCGCGCCGCGGCGCACCACCACGTTGCAGGGCAGGAGCGCGCCGAGCTGGGGCTCCGCGGCCAGGGCCTTGCTGGCGAGCCCGGGGTTGCAGGCGCCGAGGATGACGTAGTCGCCCACGCCCTCGGCGGCCTCGGCGCCGAGCTTCTTCTCGAAGGTGGCGCGCACGTCGATCTCGGTGAGGATGCCGAAGCCCTGCTCGGCCAGGGCGGCCCGCGTCCGCTCGACCGCCTCCGCGTAGGGCAGCGGGACGACGACGGCGTTGGTGTAGCTCATGCTTGCACTCCTTCTCGGTCCGGGCTCCTGCTCAGGACTCCACTGTTGGCACGCGGGGCCCGGAAAGGGAAGTGCGGGACGGCCGGGTTCTCGCTGGGCGATACCGGCGCCCGGCCTCGATACCCCCGGGGGTAGTTTAATACCCCCTGGGGTATTTGCCATACTCGGAACGAACGCCGGGCGGAGCGCCCGGCACCCCTCCACGGCCTGACCACCCGCCCCGGCCGGCGGGAAGCAAAGGACACGCACCATGACCGTCACCCTCGTACTGACCCTCCTGCTGTCGGTGCTGATCGGGCTCTCGCTCGGTCTGCTCGGCGGCGGCGGATCCGTCCTCACCGTCCCGATCCTCACCTACGTCGCCGGGCTGGACCCCAAGGAGGCCATCGCGGCCTCCCTGTTCGTCGTCGGGGTGACGTCGGCCGTCAGCGCCGTCAACCACGCCCGCAACCGGCGCGTGAAGTGGCGCACCGGGCTCGTCTTCGGCGCGGCCGGCATGGCCGGGGCCTTCCTCGGCGGCCTGGCCGGGGGCTACATCCCCGGCACCGTGCTGATGGTCGCCTTCGCCCTGATGATGGTCGCGACCTCCCTGGCCATGATCCGCGGCCGCAGGAACAGCACCGCGACAACCCACGACGGCGAGCTGCCGGTCGGCAAGGTCGTCGCCGAGGGCCTGGTCGTGGGTCTCGTCACCGGCCTGGTGGGGGCCGGCGGCGGGTTCCTCGTCGTCCCGGCCCTGGCCCTGCTGGGCGGGCTGTCCATGCCCGTGGCCGTGGGCACCTCCCTGGTGGTCATCGCGATGAAGTCCTTCGCCGGCCTCGCCGGCTACCTCACCACGGTCTCCCTGGACTGGGCCCTGGTGGGCGCGGTGACCGTCGCCGCGGTCGCCGGCTCGTTCGCCGGGGCGCGGCTGGCCGGTCGCATCCCCGAGGCCGCCCTGCGCAAGGGCTTCGGCATCTTCGTCCTGGTCATGGGCGTCTTCGTCCTGGTCCAGGAGCTGCCCGGCGCGGCCGGCCTCGCCGTCGGGATCACTGCCGCTGTCGCGGCCCTGGCCGCCACGGTCTGCTGGTTCGCGGTCCCGAGGTGTCCGTTGCGCACGCCCCTCACGGCCTGACCCTCGCCCTCTTCTTCCTGCCGTTTCCGCACACCGTCCGCTACGACCGATTCCGAGATCACCGACCGAGAACACCGACCGAGAACACCGACCGAGAACACCGACCAAGAACACCGACCGAGAACACCGACCAAGGAGGTCCCCATGGCCACCATCGACATCACCGAAGCCGACTTCGCCCCCACCATCGAGTCCGACGACATCGTCCTCGTGGACTTCTGGGCGAGCTGGTGCGGCCCCTGCCGCATGTTCGCCCCGACCTACGAGGCCGCCTCCGCCAAGCACCCGGACGTCGTCTTCGCCAAGGTCGACACCGAGGCCGAGCAGCGGCTCTCCGCCGCCGCCGGCATCAGCTCCATCCCCACGCTGATGGCCTTCCGCGAGGGCGTGCTCGTGTTCTCCCAGCCGGGCGCCCTGCCCGTCGCCGGGCTCGAGCAGGTCATCACCGCGGTCAAGGCCCTCGACATGACCGAGGTCCACGCGGAGCTCGCCCGGCAGCGGGCCGGGCAGCGAGCCTGAGCAGGGGCCCCGGCACGCCGCTTCCGCCGTCGCCCCGCCCCTGGAACACTCCCGTAACAACCCGTCGATACCGTCACCATGCCCCGCGGCGCGCCGCGGGGCACCACCAAGGAGGAACGCACCATGGACGTCACCGTCATCGACACCCCCCAGCTCGGGGACCGCAGCTACCTCGTGCACGACGGGCAGGTGGCGCTGGTCATCGACGCCCAGCGCGACATCGACCGCGTCGAGGCCGCCGTGGAGCAGGCCGGGGTGAAGGTCACCCACGTGGCCGAGACGCACATCCACAACGACTACCTGACCGGCGGCTGCCTCTACGCCCGGAAGCACGGCGCGGCCTACCTCGTCAACGCCGCCGACGACGTCTCCTTCGAGCGCACCCCGATCGCCGACGGGGAGACCGTGCAGGTCGGCGAGCTCTCCGTGAAGGTCGTGGCCACCCCCGGCCACACCCACCACCACCTGTCCTTCGTGGTGGAGCACGGCGAGGAGCAGGCCGTGTTCTCCGGCGGCAGCGTCCTCTACGGCTCCGTGGGCCGCACCGACCTGCTGGGCCGCGAGCACATGGTGGGCCTGACCCACGACCAGTACGCCTCCGCCCGCCGCCTCGCGGCCGAGGCGCAGGAGAAGGCCGCCCTGTACCCGACCCACGGCTTCGGCTCCTTCTGCTCCTCCGGCCCCGCCACCGGCGCGGACGAGTCCACCCTGGGCGAGCAGTTCGAGACCAACCACGTGTACACCGATCCGGACGAGGAGCACTTCGTCGCCGAGCTCATCGGCAACCTCACGGCGTACCCGAACTACTACGTGCACATGGGCCCGGCCAACGCCGCCGGCCCCACCGAGCCGGACCTGTCCGTGCCCGACTCCCTGGACCCCGAGGAGCTGCGCTCCCGCCTCGAGGCCGGCGAGTGGGTGGTGGACCTGCGCCACCGGGTGGCCTACTCCGCCGAGCACCTGAAGGGCACCATCAGCTTCGAGTACGGCGACGGCTCCAGCTTCACCGCGTTCCTGGGCTGGATCTTCCCCTACGACCGGCAGCTGACCCTCGTGGGGTCGCGCGCGGACGTCGAGAACGCGATCCGGGACCTGTCGCGGATCGGCATCGACTCCCCCGACGCCGCGCTGGGCGAGGACCCGGAGAAGCTCGCCCCCGGGGCGGCCCGCTCCTCCTACCCGCGCGTCGACTGGAAGGGCATGCTCGAGGGGCGGCCCGAGGACGAGACCGTCCTGGACGTCCGCCGGGTGGACGAGTACGAGCAGTCGCACCTCCCGGGCGCGGTCAACATCCCGCTGCACGAGCTGCTGCCCCGGATGGACGAGGTGCCCGCGGGCCGGCTGTGGGTGCACTGCGGCTCCGGCTACCGCTCGGGCGTGGCCGCCAGCCTGCTCGAGCGCGCGGGCAAGGACCCGGTGCACATCGACGCCCTGTTCGCCGAGGCCGAGGAGGCCGGCGTGCCGCTGGAGAACTGACGCCGCCGCGGGGGCCGGTGCGCGCCCCGGCCCCCGCGGCCCCTCCCCCAGCCCCTCCCCGAAGCCCGCCCCAGCCCAGCGAAAGGCCCGCCGTGAGCACCTCCCGCACCGTCGCCCCGTCCGCCGCCGGACGGCGCAGCGTCACCGTCATCGGCGCCGCGGTCGTCCTCCTGCACGTCGCGGGCTGGGGCGCGCTGCTCGCCCTCGTCCTGGGCACCGACACCCCCCAGGGGGGAACGGGACTGTTCGTGGGACTCGCCCTCAGCGCCTACGCCCTGGGCGTCCGGCACGCCTTCGACGCCGACCACATCGCCGCGATCGACAACGCGACGCGCTCGCTGATGGCGCGGGGCCGGGCGTCCGCGGCCACCGGCTTCTGGTTCGCCCTGGGCCACTCCTCGGTGGTCCTCGTCTCCGTGCTGCTGCTGGCCCTCGGCCTGGAGGCCTTCGCCGGCGGCCTCGCGGACGAGGGCTCCGGGCTGCGGCAGGCCGCGGGGATCTGGGGCGGCACCGTCTCCGGGCTGTTCCTCGTCACCGCCGGGGTGCTCAACCTCGCCGTGCTGCTCCGGCTGCGCCGGGCCCGCCGCGCGGCGCGCACCGGCGCCCTCGACGCCGCCGAGCTGGACGCCCACCTCGCCGACCGGGGCGTGCTGCACCGCGTGCTGCACCCCGTGACCCGCATGGTGGACCGCCCGGCCAGGATGTACCCCGTCGGCTTCCTCTTCGGCCTCGGCCTCGACACGGCGGCCTCCATCGGGCTGTTCGTCATGGCCGGCGGGCTCACCCCCGAGCTGCCCTGGTACGCGGTGCTCGTGCTGCCCGTGCTCTTCACCGCGGGCATGACGATGTTCGACAGCGCCGACGGCATCCTGATGAACCGGGTCTACGGCTGGGCCTCGGTGGACGCCCGCCGCCGGCTGAACTACAACGTCACGGTGACCACCGTCTCGGTCGTCATCGCCTTCGTGATCGGCGGGACGAGCCTGCTGTCCGTGCTCGCCGAGCTCCTGCAGCCGACCGGCGGCGCGCTCGCCCTCGTGGCGGCGGCCGACCTCAACTTCCTCGGCATGGCCGTGATCGTGTTCTTCGGCGTCGTCTGGCTGGGCTCGAAGGGCCTGGACCGGATCCGCCGCGACGGACGTCCGGTCCCTGTGCGAGGCTGATCGTCATGGTCCGACTCCTCCTGCTCGCCGACACGCACGTCCCCAAGCGCGCCCGCGACCTGCCCGCCGCGGTGTGGCGGGCCGTCGACGACGCCGAGGTGGTGCTCCACGCGGGCGACTGGATCGACCTCGCGACCCTCGACCGGCTCGAGGAGCGGGCCGCGCGCCTCGTGGGGGTCTGGGGGAACAACGACGGCCCGGAGCTGCGCGAACGGCTGCCCGAGGTGGCCCGCGAGACGCTCGGGGGCGTGCGCTTCGGGATGGTCCACGAGACCGGTGCCGCCGCCGGGCGGGAGGCCCGGATGGACCGGGCGTTCCCCGGCCTCGACGTCCTGGTCTTCGGCCACAGCCACATCCCGTGGGACAGCGCCACCCCGGCGGGCCTGCGGCTGCTCAATCCCGGCTCCCCCACGGACCGGCGGCGCCAGCCGCACTGCACCTATCTGACGGCGGTCGCCGACGGCGGGCGGCTCACCGACGTGGAGCTCGTCCGCCTCCCGCCGCGCTGACGCCCCGCGGCACCGGCGCTGCCGGGCCGAGCGCTCAGAGCAGGCCCCGCAGCTGGTAGTAGCGCCGGCCCACCACGGTCCCGTTGACCCGGACGGCGGCCCACACCAGCACGAGCAGCAGCGCCACCAGCACGGCTGGGACGGGCACGAAGAGCGCCCACACCACCAGCGCCATGCCCGGCACGGTCAGCAGGATCGGCCAGGCGTACTGCACCATCTCCACCGCCATGTAGTCCTGCATCTCCCGCAGGACCGGGTCCCGCGGGACGGCGCCGCGGCGCACCGAGGTCCGCAGCCCCTTGCTCGCCCGGGCGCGGGCGTCCATGAGGTCGTTGCGGGGCGCGTCGTCCGCCCGGGTGAGCGAGAGGATGATGCCGCTGACCAGCAGGGCCGCCCCGCCCACCACGAGTCCCCACTGGACCGGGCTGAGCAGCCCCCTCTCACCCAGGAGGAGCGCGGCCGCGATGCCGCCCAGCAGCCCGACCACCAGGCTCGCCACGACGGCCAGCACGATCCGCCGGGCCCAGACCGCGTCGAGCTCCCCGAGCCGGGGGATCTGCACGTGCGGGTGGTCGGCCCCGCTGAGCCGGATCTCCTCGTCCATGGCGCACCGTCCTCTCGTCGCCCCGTGCTGCTGCGCGGGCCCCTCCATTGTCCCGCGCCCCGGGCGCGGTGGCACGTCCGCCCCCGGGCAGTCGGATACCCCGGCCCCGGTCAGGTGCCTGGGGCCGGGGACGGGGCGGCCGACGGTCCTCAGGCGGCCTGGTAGGTCAGGCAGTCGGCCTCGTCGGCGCCGGCGCCGATCTTCACGTCGTGGGCCGTGCACATGAGGTGCTCGTTGTGCACGCACTCGCCGCGCTGGCAGGCGCCCACCTCCGCGTGGACGGTGGGCAGGCCGCCGTCGGGGCCCAGCGAGATGAACGTGCCGCAGTGCGCGTGGCCGGAGGACCCGGTCACGGTGATCGCGTGGGCCGTGCACTCGTGGTCGTGGTTGAACGAGCACTGCCCCACGGTGCAGTCGGAGACGGGAACGAACTCGGTGGTGGCCATGACTTCTCCTCCGGGAGGATCTCCGGGCCGGAGCCTGCTGCCCCGGCCTGAACAAGCTCTTCCAGGATGCGCCTCACGAGGTCCGATGGATAGCGCATTTTTTCGTGCCCCAATGTCCGCAGGGCGGCCGACAGGGCCCCGCGGCGCCGCCCTTGACGGGGCACCGCCGCGGGGTATTCGCTGGACGCACGGCGGTGCCGCCCGGCGGCGCCGCGACGATCCCGAGGAGACCCCATGAGCGCCGGCGACCACTTCTACCTCGACAAGGCGGATCCCGGCAGCTGGCGGGCGCTCAACGGCCTGGCGCGCAAGGTCGCCGCCGCGGCCGAGGACGCCGGGCTGTCCCGGGCGCTCGTGGAGCTGCTCAACATCAGGGTCTCCCAGCTCAACGGGTGCGCCTACTGCCTCGACCTGCACACCGGCTACGCCGTGGAGGCCGGGGTGAGCGCGCAGAAGCTGGCGGTGCTCCCCGCCTGGCGCGAGACGGAGCTCTTCGACGACCTGGAGCGGGCCGCGCTGGCCATCGGGGAGTCCGTGGCCCTGCTGCCCGACGAGGAGACCCGGCTGGCGGAGCTGGCGGTGGCCCGGGCGGAGCTGACCGACGAGCAGTACTCGGCCCTGCAGTGGACGGCGGTGGCGATCAACGCCTTCAACCGGGTCTCCGTCCTCTCCCGCCACCGGGTCCGCCCCCGTGCGGCCGCGCCGGAGGGACATCCCCCGGGAGAACGGGCCGCGGACGAGCCGGCACCGGACGCCCCGCGCACCCCGTCGACCGTCGCGGGGGGCACGGCGTGACCAACCTGGACGTGGACCCGCAGGAGCTGCTGTGCTCCGAGGCCGTCGGGGCCGGCGCGCAGCTGCTGGCCCCGCGCGAGGTGCCCCTGGGCGGGCCCCGCGCGATGACCGTGCGCCGCACCCTGCCCCAGCGGCAGCGCAGCCTCATCGGGGCGTGGTGCTTCGTCGACCACTACGGCCCCGACCTGGTCTCGGAGTCCGGGGGCATGCGGGTGGCACGGCACCCGCACACCGGCCTGGCCACCGTGAGCCTGCTGTTCACCGGCGGGATCGCCCACCGGGACTCGGCCGGCTACGACGCGATCGTCCGGCCCGGCGAGGTCAACCTGATGGTCGCCGGACGGGGGATCTCCCACCAGGAGTTCTCCACCCCCGGCACCACGCTGCTGCACGGGGTCCAGCTCTGGTACGCCCTGCCGGAGGCGACCCGCCACATGGCACCCACCTTCGAGCACCACGCCCCCGAGCCGGTGGTCGGGGAGGGCACAGAGCTGCGCGTCTTCCTCGGCTCCCTGGCCGGCAGCACCTCCCCGGTGGACACCTTCACCCCGCCGCTGCTGGCCGCAGAGGCCACCCTGCGGCCCGGCGCCCGGCTGGAGCTGGAGCTGGACCCGGCCCTCGAGCACGGCGTGCTGCTCGACACCGGCGACCTGGCGCTCAACGGCGCCCCCGTGCCGGTGGACCACCTCGCCTGCCTCCCGGTCGGGCAGGGTCCCGTGGTGCTGGAGGCCGGCCTGAGCCCGGTCCGGCTGCTGCTCATCGGCGGCGAGCCGCTGGGCGAGCAGATCGTGATGTGGTGGAACTTCGTCGGCCGCAGCCACGAGGAGGTCGTCGCCCACCGCGCCGCCTGGCAGGCGGAGATCGACGCCGAACCGGCCCCCGCGCCGGCCTCCGGCAGCTACGAGGACGGGGCGCCGTACCCGCGCTTCGGCCCCTACCCGGCGGAGCAGCCCGCCCCGCTGCCGGCCCCACCGCTGCCCACCGTCCAGCTGCGGCCCCGCGGCTGAGCCCGTCCCCCAGGAGACCACCATGGACACCTCCGCCGTCACGGTGCGGAACAACCCCGGCCGGCAGCGCTACGAGCTCCTCGACGGGGAGACCGTCATCGGCTCGGCCCACTGGGTGCCCTTCGAGGGCCCCGGCGGGCCGCAGCGGATCTTCTACCACACCACCGTGGACGACGCCTACAGCGGGCAGGGCCTGGCCTCGAGACTGGCCCGGGAAGCCCTGGACGACACCGCCGGGGCCGGGCTGACGGTCGTCCCGGTGTGCCCCTACATCAAGAAGTGGCTGCACAGCCACCCCGACCACCAGCAGTACGCCGTGGCCGTGCGGCCCGAGCACCTCGCCGCCGTCCCGCGGCACGAGCAGCAGTGAGCCCGTCACCCGGGCCGGAGCCCGGGGGCGCCGGCCCGCGGCGGCCGGGACGGGAGCCCGGGCTCAGCCCCGCTGGGCCGCGATGAGATCGAGGAAGTGGGCGCGCATCCGGGCCCGGTCGGGCTCCACGCCGGTGATGAGCCGGAACGCGTCCACCGCCTGGCCGACCGCCATGTGGCCGCCGTCGAGCACCTGGCACCCCCGGGCCCGGGCCGCGGCGACGAGCTCGGTCTCCACCGGCAGGTAGACCACGTCGGCCACCCACTGCCGGGCCTCCAGCAGGCCGGGGTCCACGGGGGTGCCGGGGTGGTGGTGCATGCCCACCGGGGTGGCGTTGACCAGCCCGTCGGCCGCGCGCACCAGCTCCGGCAGCGTCTCGGCGGTGGCGGCCGCGACCTGCTGCCCGGGGAAGAGCTCGGCCATGGCGGCGGCCCGCTCGCCCGCCCGGGCGGGGTCCACGTCGAACAGGTGCAGGGTCTGCACGCCGGCGCTCAGCAGCGCGGAGGCCACGGCGGAGCCGGCGCCGCCGGTGCCGACCTGGACCACGCGGTCCTTGGCCGCGCCGGGGAGCACGGCCCGGAACCCCGCGGCGAAGCCGGACACGTCGGTGTTGTGGCCGACGAACCGGCCGTCGCGGATCACCACCGTGTTGACGGCCCTCAGCGCGGCCGCCTCCGGGGCGACCTCGTCGAGGTGGTCCAGGACCAGCTGCTTGCACGGGTGCGTGATGTTGAAGGCGTTGAACCCGAGGTCCCGCCCGGCCCGCAGCAGCTCCCCCACGTCCTCGCCCGGGCGGCCGATCACCTCGAGGTCCACCGGACGGTACAGGTAGTGCAGCCCGTGGTTCCGCGCCTCGGTCTCGTGCATCGGCGGGGTGAGGCTGCGGGTGATCCCGTCGCCGATCAGGCCCACGAGGTAGGACTCGGAGGTGGTGCTCATGGTGGGCTCCTTGCGGGGTGCGGTCAGGACGCGGCCGCGCAGACCGCTCTCGGCGCAGCACCGGTGCCGGTGGCGCGGAGGGCATCGCGAGCCGTTGGGACGCCCATCACAGTACACCGGGAGGACGCGCAGGACCCGCTCTGCACTCACTGTGTGAACACGGATGCCACAGTGTGGAAGTGATTCCCACCGCGGGGGCGCCGGGCCCGCGCCGGGGCACAATGGGCGGCGAGGCAAGTGCCACGGCCCCGCCGACGGGGCCCACGAACTGCGGAGGGTGACGTCATGAGCGTGCTGGGCGAACTGGGGGCGGCGCTGGCCGCCGGGACCGTGGAGATCGTGGACCTGACCACCCCGCTGGACCGGGACACCCCGATCCTGCGGCTGCCGGAACCGTTCGCCAACACGGTGGGCCTGTCCATGACCCCGGTGAGCGCCTACGACGAGGCCGGGCCCGGCTGGGCGTGGAACGACCTGACCCTGGGCGAGCACGCCGGCACGCACCTGGACGCGCCCGTGCACTGGATCACCGGCCGGGACGGGAGGTCGGTGGACCGGATCGAACCGGCGCGGCTCGTCGGGCCGGCCGCCGTCCTGGACCTCACCGCCGAGGCGGAGGCGGACGCGGACGCCCTGCTGGAGCCCGAGCACCTCGAGCGGTGGGAGGCCGAGCACGGGCGCTTCCCCGAGAACTGCTGGGTGCTCCTGCGCACCGGCTGGTCCGCCCGCGCGGACGACCCCGAGCGCTTCCTCAACGCCGACGCGGACGGCCTGCACGCCCCGGGGCCGTCGGTGGCCGCCGCCGAGTGGCTCGCCGCCCACCCGCACGTGAGCGGTTTCGGCGTGGAGACCGTCGGCATCGACGCGGGCATCGCCGGCGGCTTCGACCCGCCCTTCCCCGCCCACCACCACCTGCTGGGCCACGACAAGTACGGGCTGACCTCCCTGCGCCGCCTCGACCGGCTGCCGGTCCTCGGGGCGCAGCTCGTGGTCGCGCCCCTGCCGGTCGTGGGCGGCACGGGCAGCCCCGCCCGGGTGCTCGCCCTCGTCGAGCGGGCCGGGGCGTGACCGGCACGGTCGCCCAGCTCGTGGGCCGTGCGCTCGCGGAGCTGGGCGTGGGGCACGCGTTCGGCGTGGTGGGCAGCGGGAACTTCCACCTCACCAACGCGCTCATCGCGGCGGGCGTGCCCTTCACGGCCGCCCGGCACGAGAACGGCGCCGCGACCATGGCCGACGCCTGGGCCCGCACCAGCGGGCGCGTCGCCGTGGTCACCACGCACCAGGGCTGCGGGCTGACCAACGCGACCACCGGCATCGGCGAGGCCGCGAAGTCCCGCACCCCGCTGATCGTGCTCACCGCCGACACCCAGGCCGCGGCCGTGCACTCCAACTTCCGGATCGACCAGGACGCCCTCGCCCGGGCGGTGGGGGCGGTGGCCGAGCGGGTGCACTCCCCCGCGAGCGCCGCGGCCGACGTCGCCCGGGCCGTCCGGCGCGCCCGCAACGACCGCCGCACCGTGGTGCTCAGCGTCCCGCTCGACGTCCAGGCGTCCCCCGCCCCCGAGGGCGCCGTGGTGCCCGCGCTCCCGCCCGCGCCGCGCGTACGCCCGGACGAGGACACCGCCGAGCGCCTGGCGGGGATGCTGGCCGCCGCGCGCCGGCCGGTGTTCGTGGCGGGACGCGGCGCCCGGGGGGCCCGCGCCGAGCTGACCGCCCTCGCCGAGCGCTCGGGGGCGCTGCTGGCGACGTCGGCGGTGGCCAAGGGCCTGTTCGCCGGCGAGGACTTCGACCTCGGCATCTCCGGGGGCTTCTCCTCGCCGGCGACCGCGGAGCTGATCGGGGCGGCCGACCTCGTGGTGGCGTGGGGCTGCGCCCTGACCATGTGGACCACCCGGCACGGGCGCCTCCTGGGCCCCGAGGCCGCGGTGGTGCAGGTGGACCTCGAGGAGTCCGCCCTGGGCGCGCACCGGCCGGTGGACCGGCCGCTGGACCTCGGGGTCGTGGGCGACTGCGCGCTCACCGCCCGGGACGTCCTCGCCGCGCTGGAGCACGACGTCCTGCGGACGGGCGGCACCGCAGGAGAGGGCGCCGCCGGGCCGGGAGCCGCCGCCCCGGCGTCGTCGTCCTGGCGCACGCCCGAGCTGGCCGCGCGGATCGCCCGGGAGGCCCGGTGGCGGGACGTCGCGTTCGAGGACCTTTCCACGGCGGAGCGGATCGACCCGCGGGTGCTGTCCCGCGAGCTGGACGCGATGCTGCCGGCCGAGCGGGTCGTGGCCGTCGACAGCGGCAACTTCATGGGCTACCCCAGCCAGTACCTCTCCGTGCCGGACGAGCGCGGGTTCTGCTTCACCCAGGCCTTCCAGTCCGTGGGCCTGGGCCTGGCCACGGCCATCGGCGCCGCGCTGGCGCAGCCGCACCGGCTGCCGGTGCTCGGCACGGGGGACGGCGGTTTCCTCATGGGGATCGCCGAGCTCGAGACCGCCGTCCGGCTGGGCCTGCCGCTGGTGTGCGTGGTCTACGACGACGCCGCGTACGGCGCGGAGGTGCACCACTTCGCCGGTGACGGGGACGCGCCCCTGGACACGGTGGTCTTCCCGGACGCCGACATCGCCGCGATCGGCCGGGGCTTCGGCGCCGACGGCGTGGTCGTGCGCTCCGCCGAGGACCTGGCCGTCGTGCGCACCTGGCTCGACGGGCCCCGGGACCGGCCCTTGGTGATCGACGCCAAGATCGCCTCCGACGGCGGGGCGTGGTGGCTGGCCGAGGCCTTCCGGGGCCACTGACCCGGCTCCCGCGCCACGAGGTCACCGCCGGCGGGACGGGCCCCGCCGGGACGGATCAGGCCCCGGACCGGCCGTCCTCCGCCGCGTCCCGCCGCAGCCGGGTGATCCGCACCCGCTCCACCCGGCTGCGGTCCACGGCCAGGACCTCGAGCCGGTAGCCGTCCACGTCGACGACGTCCGCCGGGCGCGCCACCCGCCCCAGCCGGTCCATCACGAACCCGCCGACCGTCTCGTAGTGGCCCTCGGGGATGACGAGCCCCGCCTCCACCGGGACCTCCTGGATGATCAGCCCGCCGTCCACGAGCACGGCCCCGCCCTCGCGCAGCACCGTGTCCTCGTGCTCCCGGACCCCGGCGTCGAACTCGTCGTAGATCTCGCCCACGAGCTCCTCCACGAGGTCCTCCAGGGTCACGATGCCCGCCGTCCCGCCGTACTCGTCGACCACCAGCGCGATGTGGTGCCCGTCCTTGCGCATGGCCTGCAGGGTGCGCAGCACGTGGTTGGTCTCCGGCAGGAAGGGGATGGGCCGCACCACGTCCCGCAGGGTCCGCGGAGGGGCCTCGATGACCCCGTCGCCGTCCTGGTCCGCGACCACGAGGTCGCGGATGTGCACGAAGCCCAGGACGTCGTCCACGCTCGTGCCGAGCACGGGGTAGCGGGAGTGCGGCAGGGCCAGGGCCGTGCGGTAGGCCTCCGTGACGGGCAGGGTGCCGTCCAGGAAGTGGACGTCGGGGCGCGGGCGCATGACCTCGGCGAGGCGGCGCTCGCCCGCCTCGAAGACGTCCGTGAGGATCGAGCGCGAGACGGCCCCGATGCCCCGGGTGTCCACGACCATCTCCCGGATCTCCTCCGCCGAGACCTCCTCGGTGACGGCGTGCGGGTCCCCGCCCACCAGCCGGACCACGAGGTTCGTGGACACGGACAGCAGCCAGATGACGGGGCGCATGAGCGTGGCGAAGACGCTCAGCGGAGGGGCCAGGATCTTCGTGAAGCCCACGGAGCGCTGCATGGCCAGGCGCTTGGGCACGAGCTCCCCGAGGACGAGGGAGAGGTACGCGATCACCAGGGTCATGCCGATCAGCGCGGAGGTCTCCGCGGCCGCGGTGGACAGACCGGCCCGCTCGAAGACGGGGGCCACGTCCGGGGCGAGCGTCGAGGCGCCGTAGGCCGAGGAGAAGAACCCCGCCACCGTCACGCCGATCTGCACCGCCGAGAGGAAGAGGTTGGGGTCCCGGACGAGGGCGGCGGTCCGGGCGCCCTTGCGGCCCGAGCGCTCGATCCGCTTGACCTGGCTCTCCCGCAGGCTCACGATCGCCATCTCGGTGCCCGCGAAGACGCCCCCGACGGCCACGAACAGCAGGACCAGGAGGATGTTCACGATCGTGCTGTTGTCCATGGCGACCACAGTACCGGCCGCCTCCGGGACGCCAGGAGATCACCTGCTCGTCACGTCGCGTTGACCGGTTCGTCTCCGCGCTCCGCTTCGGTGGAGGGGCACTGTCCCCCCAGGCACGAGGAGCACCGTCATGACCACCCGTTCCCCCCGCACCCTGCGCGGCGCCGCCGCGGCCCTGTCCGCCGTGGCCGTGCTCGGCTCGGCGCTGCCGGCCGCCGCCGCCCCCTCCGGCACCGAGGACCCGATCGTCGTCGGGCACCGCGGCGCCGCCGGCACCGCCCCCGAGAACACGGTCCCCGCGTTCAAGGACGCCCGCGCCGCCGGCGTCGACTACCTGGAGATCGACGTCCAGCTCAGCGCCGACGGCGTGCCGTTCCTGTTCCACGACAGCACCCCCGCGCGCACCACGGACGTCGAGGAGGTCTTCCCCGGCCGCGAGGACGACCCGATCACGTCCTTCACGTGGGACGAGCTGCAGCAGCTCGACGCCGGCTCCTCCTTCGACGCGCAGTTCGCCGGGGAGCGGATCCCCCACCTCGACGACGCCGCGCGGATCGCCACCGTCAACACCGGCGTCTACATCGAGATCAAGTCCCCGCAGAACTCCCCCGGCATCGAGCAGGTCGTGGCCGACGCCCTGGCCGAGGACCGGGACTGGGCGAAGCTGCTCGCGGCGGACAAGGTCACCGTCATCGGCTTCGACGAGGCGTCCAACCGGACCTTCGCCGGGCTGGCCCCCGACGTGCCCCTGCAGCAGCTCACCGGCAGCGTCCCGGACGCCGCCACGATCGAGCGGTGGGCCGGTGTCGTGGACTCCGTGGGCACGAACTACCGCACCCTCGACGCCGGCGACGTCGCGCGCGTCGACGCCGCCGGCCTGGCCCTGGGCGTCTACACCGTCAACTCCCCGGAAGCGGTCCAGCACGTGGTGGACCTCGGCGTCGACATGATCACCGGCGACTTCCCCCTCCAGACGGCCCGCCACCTGGACGGGCGCGACCCCTTCCCCGCGAACAACGGGATCCGGATCGAGGACTCCGTCAACGACGTCCCCGGCGACGACCTCCAGCCCGGGACCGGCGAGCACGTGGTGCTCACCAACACGGGCCGGACCGCCGTGGACGTCAGCGGGTACGTGCTGCGCGACGCCGCGAACAACGTCCTCACCGTGGGCGAGGGCTACGAGCTGGCCCCGGGCGAGCGGCTCCGCGTGCACACCGGACCGGGCACCGGCACGGAGGACGCCCACTACAACGGCGGCACCTCCGCCGTGCTCAACAACGGCGGCGAGTCCGTCGCCCTGTGGACGGACAACGGCCGGCTGCTGGACGTCTTCGCCAACTGATCCGGGACGCCCCCGCGCCGAGCGGGCCCCGCCGGCGACCACCGGCGGGCCCGCCCGGGCTCACCAGAGGTGGCGGCACTGCCCGTTCTGGCAGGAGAACTCGGGGGCGCGCCCGTCGGGCAGCATCATCGACGGGGACGCCAGCTCGACGTCGCGCGCCAGGTCCCAGTCGTCGGGCATGATCTGCACGTAGACCAGCTCGAACCCGGTGGCGCCGCAGCGCGGGCACGGCGCGGTGGTGCCGCGCAGACCGTCGGACGGGGTGGTGCTCATGGCGGGCCTCCCGGGGAGAACGGCCCCGGGCGCTCCGGAGCCGGTGGGCCCAGTGTAGTGGGCGCACCGGCTCCGGACGCGGCCGCGGGCCGGCTCAGACCCTCGTGCCCGCCTCCCGCTTGGCGCGCTGGATCTCCTCGTAGACGTGCCCGCGCAGCTCGGTGAACCGCGGCAGGCCGCGGGTGGTGAGCTGGTCGCGGTCGTCGGGCAGGTCGATCGGGAGGTCCTCCTGGACCACGGTGGGCGAGCTCGAGAGGATGATGACGCGCTCGCCGAGGTAGACGGACTCGTCGATGTCGTGGGTCACGAACAGCACGGTCACGCCCATCCGGTGCCACACGTCCCGGATGAGGTCCTCGAGGTCGGCGCGGGTCTGGGCGTCCACCGCGGCGAAGGGCTCGTCCATCAGCAGGATCTTCGGCTGGTAGGCGACCGCCCGGGCGATGGCGACGCGCTGCTGCATGCCGCCGGAGAGCTGCCACGGGTACTTCTTGTCCGCGCCGCGCAGGTCCACGGCGGCGATCGCCTCCTCCACGAGCCGGTTCCGCTCGTCCCGGGCCAGCCTGGCGTTCTTCAGCGGCAGCTCCACGTTCTCGCGGACCGTCATCCAGGGGAACAGGCTGCGCCCGTACTCCTGGAAGACCACGGCCATGTCCTTGGGCGGACCGGTCACCTTCTCGCCGCCCAGCAGCACCTCGCCGGAGGTCGGCGCCATGAGCCCCGAGATGCACTTGAGCAGCGTGGTCTTGCCGGAGCCGGAGGGCCCCACGAGGCACGCCAGCTCGCCGCGGCCGAGGTCGAACGTGAGGTTGCGGACCGCCTCCACGTCGCCGTGGTCGCTCTGGTAGATCTTCTGCAGCCCGCGCACGGACAGCAGCACGTCCTTCCCGCCGGTGCGTCCCGCGCCGGCGTCCGAGACCCCGGTGGCGGTCGCGTCCGTGCCGGTCCGGGGTGCGGTCGCGCCGCCGTCCACTGCCGAGCTTCCTGATTCAGCCTGCATTCTCCACCTCTTTCAGGCCCCGGTACCAGGCGAGGACCTTGCGTTCAACACGTTGGAAGACGAACGCCAGCACCACCCCGATGAGACCCAGGACGGCGATGCCGCTCCACATCTCGGGGATGGCGAACGATCGCTGGAACTGCACGATGGTGAAGCCGAGCCCCGAGGACGAGGCGAACATCTCCGAGATCACCATCAGGATCAGCCCGATCGACAGGGCCTGCCGGATGCCGGCCATCATCTGGGGGCTGGCGGCGGGGATCACCAGGTGGACGATCCGCGACCACCCGTGGATCCCGTACGAGCGCGCCGTCTCGTTCATGACGGAGTCGACCGAGCGCACGCCCTCGATGGTGTTCAGCAGGACGGGCCACACGGACCCGAGCACGATCACCACCACCTTCATCTGGTCGTTGACGCCGATGAGCAGCATCAGCACGGGCACCAGCACCGGCGGCGGGATCGCCCGGAAGAACTCGAGCACGGGCTCCAGCAGGTTCCGCAGCCAGCGCACCGACCCGATCACGAGACCGGCGACGACGCCGACCAGGATGGACAGCGCCAGCCCCACCAGGAGCCGGCCGATGCTCGGCAGCACGTCGTCGAAGAACCGGTCGCCGAACCAGACGTCCACGAACGTCGTGGCGAACTCGCCCGGCTCCGGGACGTAGAAGTTGGTCGTCGTCAGGGTGTAGGCCCACCACAGCAGGACCAGCAGGACGGGCAGCGCGAGCGCGTAGCCCAGGGTCTTGACGAGTCTCACACCGCCACCTCTCCGCGGACGGACGAGTGCCAGGCCAGCGCCCGGCGCTCGAGCGCCCGCATCCCCAGGTTGATGAGCACGCCCAGCAGCCCGGCCGTGACGATGAACGCGTACATGGCCGTGACGGCGCCGCCGGACTGGGCCAGGGAGATCTCCCGGCCCAGCCCCGGCGTGCCGATCACGAGCTGGGCGGTGACCGCCAGGATCAGCGCCACGGCCGCCCCGAGCCGCAGCCCGGTGATCACGTAGGGCAGGGACGTGGGCCACGTGACGTACCGGACGCGGGCCAGCGTCCCGAGCCCGTAGCTCTTGGCCGTGTCCTGCGCCACGGTGTCCACGTCCCCGACCCCGTAGAGGACCTGGATGAGGATCTGCCAGAAGGACGCGTACACGACCAGCAGCAGGGTGGACTCGAGCTGCACGCCGAACAGCAGGACGGCCAGCGGGATGAGCGCGACCGACGGGATGGGCCGGAGGAACTCGATCGTGCTGTGGGTGGCCCGGCGCAGGAACGTGCTGCTGCCGATGACCAGCCCCAGGACGATCGCGGCGACCGCGGCGATCAGCAGCCCGAGGAACCAGGCCCGGACGGTCTGCCAGACCGCCAGCCAGAAGCCCGCCGAGCCGAGCTGCTCCCCGAGCTCCAGCAGGACCGCGCTGGCCGGGGGCAGGTACCGGGGGTCGACGATCCCCGTCAGGGGCAGCAGCTCCCAGGTGAGCAGGAACCCGAGGATCCCCAGCACCCCGAGAACCCCGGGCCCCCAGGCCCGTCCCGTGCGCTTTCGTGCCATGTCGTGCTCCCTCCCTCGGGTGCCGGGTCCGCGGACGGCTACGGCAGCAGCGCGTCGAGGTCGGGGGCCTGCTCGAGGGTCCCGTACTCCACGGCGGCGTCGCCCAGCTTCTGCAGCGCCTCGCGGTCGAACTCGGTGCGGAAGCGCGGCAGGGCCATCTCGGCGCGCAGCTCGTCGCTGATCTCCGTGTAGGTCCCGACGATCTCCCGGACCGCGTCCGGGTTCTCGTTCGCGTACTCGAGCGAGCGGTTCATGGCGTTCTGGAACTTCTCCACCAGCTCGGGGTCCTCCTCGAGCTTCTGGGCGGTCGTGAAGTAGCCGGCGATGTCGAGCTCCGGGTCGAACTCCACGAAGTTGTAGGACACCGCGCGGGCGCCCTCGTCGAGGACCTGGGTGAGGAACGGGTCGAGGATCCAGGCCGCGTCCACCTGGCCGCGGTCGAGCGCGGCCGGGGCGTCCGGGAAGCCGACCTCCACGAAGTCGATGCTCTGCGGGTCCCCGCCGGCCTGCTCGACGACGTGGCGGATCGTCGTGTCGCCGATGTTGTTGAGGTTGTTCACCGACACCGTCTTGCCGGCCAGGTCCTCGGGGCCCTGGATGTCCGAGTCGGCGGGCACCACCACGGCGCCGAAGTCCCGCTCGGTGTCGCCCGAGGTCGTGGTGCCGTTGGCGACGTACTCGAGGTCCAGCCCCTCGCCCTGGGCGACCATGACGGACAGGGTGTTGCCGAAGGCGAAGTCGAAGTCCCCGCTGACCACGCCCGGCACGGCGGCGGCGCCGCCGCTGGTGGTCTGGATGTCGAGGTCGATCCCCTCCTCCTCGAAGAAGCCCTGCTCCTCGCCCAGCCAGATGGCGGCGGTGTCGACGATGGGGATGACGCCGACGGTGACGGCCTGCATCTCCCCCTCGGCCTCCGTGCCGCCTCCGCTGTCGCCGCCGCCGCCGCACGCGGCCAGCGCCAGTACGGATCCTGCTGCTCCCAAGCCGATGAGCGGTCGCCGCATCGTGCCTCCCCTGTGTCGTCCGGTGCCCGTTGTGATGGGGATCACTCTAGTGACGTAGCATTCACAAACCAGTGCATGTTGTCGATGGACCGATGTATGACATCTATGAGTCGCTGACCGAGGAGGGGTGCCGTGGAGCTGGACCTGAACCTGATGCGCGTGTTCTGCACGGTCTACGAGCAGGGCAGCGTCACGGGGGCCGCCGCCGAGCTGCACCTCACCCAGCCCACGGTGAGCCACGCCCTGAAGAACCTGCGCCGGCAGTGCAACGACCAGCTGTTCGTCCGGGAGGGCCGGGGCCTGAGCCCCACGCCGTTCGCGAGGAGCATCTTCCCGCAGGTCAAGGCGGGGATCGCCCAGGTGACCGCGGCCGTCTCCTCCGGCGGGCTGTTCGACCCGGAGACCGCCCGCGAGCGCTTCACCCTGGCGCTGACCGACCTCGGGGAGCTGGCGTTCCTGCCGTCCGTCATGGTGGCGCTGCGGGAGCAGGCGCCCGGTGTGGAGCTGACCGTGCTGCCCCTGGACGTGGAGCGCGTCCCGGAGGACCTGCTGCGCAACCGGGTGGACGCCGCGATCTGCGCCCCGTACATCGGCGGGCCCGGCATCGTCCGCACCGTCGTCGGCACCGACGAGTACGTGGTGATCGCGGCCCGCGGCCACCCGCGGGTCCGGGAGCGGCTCACGCTCGAGCAGTTCGCGGAGGAGCCGCGGATCCGGCTCGCCCCGTCGATGGGCCACGACCTCGCCGAGGTCGCGGCGGAGCGGGCGGGCGCCCCGGGCAGCACGGCCCTGCGGCTGTCCCACTTCACGGGCCTGGTCTCCGTGGTGGAGCGCACCGACTGCCTCGCGGTGCTGCCGCGGTTCCTCGCCGAGACGCTCCAGGAGGCGGCCGGGATCCGGGTCTTCCCGCACCCGGTCGAGATGCCGGTCCTCCAGCTGGCCGCCTACACCCGCGAGACCGCCCACCAGCGCCCCGCGCAGCAGTGGTTCGCGCGGCTGGTCGTGGACACGCTGCGGGAGTCCGTCTCACCGGACCCGTCGGCGCCGCTGCGGCCCGGGCACTGGCATCGTCGCCGTCTATGAGGGGATAGAAAACATCGACTGGCCGTGCCCCCGGCCCCCTTCTACTCTCGCGGTGAGGCGGCACGCCGGTGCCGCGTTCTGATTGGAGCGCAGCGTGACCACCATCCGTGCCAGGACCCACCGCTGGATGCAGGCCCGTGGCCTCGACACCGTGTTCGGCAACCCGGGCTCCAACGAGCTGCCCTTCCTGCGGGACCTGCCCCCCGGCATCCGGTACGTCCTGGGGCTGCACGAGGGAGTGGTCGTGGGCATGGCCGACGGCTACGCGCAGGCCACGGGCCGGCCGGCGCTCGTGAACCTGCACTCGGCCTCCGGCACGGGCAACGCCATGGGCGCGCTGACCAACGCCGCCAGCTCGCACACCCCGCTCGTGGTCACGGCCGGCCAGCAGGTGCGCGCCACGATCGGCGCGGAGCCCATGCTCGCCAACGTGGCGGCCCCGGACCTGACCTCCCCGCTGACGAAGTGGGCGGGCGAGCCGCTGTCCGCGCAGGACGTCCCCCGGATGCTGGACCAGGCCCTGTGGGAGGCGTGCACCGGGTCCCGCGGCCCCACCTACGTCTCGGTCCCCTACGACGACTGGGACCGGGAGTCCGCCGACAACGACGACTACCTGCTGCCCCGGCGGGTGGCCGAGGGCCTGCACCCGGCCCCCGAGCACGTGCGGGAGATCGCGGGTCTGCTGGCCGGAGCCCGCCGGCCCGCACTGGTGCTGGGCTCCGAGGTGGACGCCGTGGCGGCGAACGGGGTCAGCCGCGAGCTCGCCGAGCTGCTCGGCGCCGACGTGTGGGTGGCACCCTCCCCCTACCGGCTGCCCTTCCCCAACCGGCACCCGCAGTTCCGCGGCGTCCTCCCCGCCTCGGAGCGGGGCGTGCACGCCGCCCTCGAGAAGAACGACGTGGTCCTGGTGCTCGGCGCCCCCGTCTTCCGCTACCACCAGTACGAACCCGCCCGGTACCTGGCCGAGGGCACGCAGCTGCTGCACGTCACCGAGGACCCGGGCGAGGCCGCCCGGGCGCCGTTCGGGACCTCCTTCGTGGCCGGGCTCGCCGCGACGGCCGCGGCCCTGGTGGCCGCCCTGCACGAGCGGCGCGGCGGGGCGCGCCCGGCCGCCCCGGTCGGATGGACGGTGCCGCCGCCCGCCCGCGAGCCCGTGGACGGCGTCTTCCACCCGGGCGCCGTGTTCGAGGTGCTGCGCGAGACGGCGCCGGCGGACACCGCCTACGTGGTGGAGTCGACCTCCACCAACGGGGACTTCTGGAGGCACATGGACCTGCGGGAGCCCGGCTCCTACTTCTGGCCGGCCTCCGGCGGCCTGGGCTTCGGGCTGCCCGCGGCGGTCGGCGTGAAGCTGGCCCGGCCGGACCGTCCCGTCATCGGGGTGGTCGGCGACGGGTCGGCCAACTACGGGATCACCGCCCTGTGGAGCGCGGCGCAGTACCGGGTCCCGGTCGTGTTCGTGATCCTCAACAACGGCACCTACGGCGCGCTGCGCTGGTTCGCGGGCATGCTCGGCACGGGGGACGTGCCGGGGCTGGACGTGCCGGGCATCGACTTCCTGAGCCTCGCGCGGGGCTACGGGGTGCCCGCGCAGGCCGCGGGCACGGCCGCGGAGCTCGCCGACCTGGTGCGGCAGGGTCTCGCGGCCGAGGGTCCCACGCTCATCGAGGTCCGCACGGAGCTGACCACCCCCTGAGCGGCACCGCGCGCCGGGGCGGCTCAGCGGCAGGAGACCGTGAACACCCTGGCGTCGCCGGACAGCTCGACGGTGCCGGGGCCGCCCCGGTGCAGCAGCGACTCCCCGCCGGCCAGCTCCCACTCCCGGCCGGCGGCCCGCACCAGCGCCCGGTCCCCGGTGCTCAGCAGGACCGTGGTGCCCCGCAGCCCGACGGGCACGGCCCGTCCCGGCACGAGCTCGTGGGCGGTCAGCGACAGCCGCTCGTCCCACAGGGGGTAGACGCGGCGGCCGTGCTCGTCGGCGGCGGGCTCGACGACCTCCGGGGCCGCCTGCTCGTCGGCCAGCACGGCGAGCAGCTCGGCCACGTCCACGTGCTTGCCCGTCAGCCCGGCGCGCAGGACGTTGTCCGAGGAGCTCATCACCTCGATCGCCGTCCCGGACAGGTACGCGTGGAGCTGCCCGGCCGGGGTGTGCAGGGACTGCCCCGGGGCGAGGCGGACGTGGTGCATGCACACCGCGACCAGCAGCCCGCGGTCGCCCGGGTGCCGGTCGTGCACGTAGCGGACCAGCGAGGCCACCGGGTCCTGCGGGCCCGCGGCGCGGGCCGCGTCGACGGTCGCCGCCACGGCGGCCGCGGCGGCGTCGTCGTCGAGCGTCAGCACGGCCGGCAGCACGGGGCGCCCGCCGGCGGCGGCGTCGCGCAGCCAGTCCAGCCCCAGGCGCGCGGCGGTGGCGCGCAGCCGGTCCGCCGGCTGCACCCCCGTGAGCAGCTCCACGTCGGTGAGGGCCACGACGGTCTCGGGCTTGGCGGAGCGGTCCTTGTAGTTGCGCCGCGGGTCGTCGAGCGGGATCCCCGCCCGCTGCTCGCGCTCGAAGCCCGCCTCGGCCTGCTCCGGCGAGGGGTGGACCTGGATGGACAGGGGAGCGTCGATGGCCAGGATCTTGAGCAGGAACGGCAGGCCCTCCAGCGGCTCGTCCCGGCCGTCCCGGACGACGACGGAGGGCGCGGAGGGGTGCGCGCCGACCCACAGCTCGGCCTCGGGCTCGGGGCTCGGCACGGGTCTGCCCTGGAGGCGGGCCAGCACCTCGCGGGAGCCCCACGCATAGTGCTGGACGGGATTGCGCATGCGGAGGATCTCGACCATGCTCGTCATCCAATCACAGGACCGCCCGCGCCCCGCGGCACCCGGGAGCGCCCGTGGCCTAAGATCACCCCTTGTGACTATCGATCTCTCAGCTTCGTTCAAGGCCTACGACGTGCGCGGCATCGTGGGCGAGTCCATCACCGCGGAGACGGTCCGGGCCACCGGCGCCGCGTTCGTGGACGTCCTGGGCCTCGCCGGCCTGACGGTCCTGGTGGGCGGCGACATGCGCCCCTCCTCGCCGGAGTTCGTGGACGCCTTCGCCGAGGGCGCGGTCCGCCGCGGCGCGGACGTCGTGAAGATCGGGCTGATCTCCACCGACGAGCTGTACTACGCGTCCGGGACGTTCGGCGCCGCCGGGGTGACCTTCACGGCGAGCCACAACCCCGCCGAGTACAACGGCATGAAGATGTCGAAGGCCGGGGCCGTCCCGGTCTCCTCCGAGACGGGCCTCTACGACATCCGCGACCTCGCCCAGCGCTACCTCGACGACGGAGCGGTCCCGGAGGCCCCCGTCCCCGGCACGGTCACCGAGCGGGACGTGCTGACCGGCTACGCGGAGTACCTGCGCTCCCTGGTGGACCTGTCCGGGACCCGCCCGCTCAAGGTGGTGGTCGACGCCGGCAACGGGATGGCGGGGCTGACCACTCCCGCGGTGCTGGGCGACGCCGTGCTGGAGCCGCTGCCGCTGGAGGTCGTGCCCCTGTACTTCGAGCTGGACGGCACGTTCCCCAACCACCCCGCCAACCCGCTCGAGCCGGAGAACCTCGTGGACCTCCAGCGGGCCGTGCGCGAGCACGGCGCGGACCTGGGCATCGCGTTCGACGGCGACGCCGACCGCTGCTTCGTGGTCGACGAGCAGGGCGGGGCCGTCTCGCCCTCGGCCGTCACCGCGCTCGTGGCCGAGCGGGAGATCGAGCGCGCCCGGGCGGAGGGCGTGGAGAACCCGGTGATCATCCACAACCTCATCACGTCCCGCGCCGTGCCCGAGCTGGTCACCGCCCGCGGCGGCCGCCCCGTGCGGACCCGGGTGGGCCACTCGTTCATCAAGGCCGTCATGGCCGAGGAGGGCGCCGTGTTCGGGGGCGAGCACTCCGCGCACTACTACTTCAAGGACTTCTTCAACGCGGACACCGGGA
The DNA here is from genome assembly GCF_049897445.1 of Kocuria sp. LHG3120. Taxonomy (NCBI): domain Bacteria; kingdom Bacillati; phylum Actinomycetota; class Actinomycetes; order Micrococcales; family Micrococcaceae; genus Kocuria; species Kocuria sp. LHG3120. Next base: position 179,042 of record NZ_JAFCWG010000003.1, read on the forward strand.
TGCTCGCCGCGATGCACCTCCTGGCCGCGCTGGGCGAGCAGGACGGGCCGCTGAGCGAGCTGATGCACCAGTACGACCCGTACGCGGCCTCCGGTGAGATCAACTCCACGGTGGAGGACAAGGCCGGTGCCGTCCGGCGGGTCGTCGACGCCCTGGCCGGCCGGGACGTGAGCGTGGAGGAGCTGGACGGCACCACGCTCAGCTGCCCGGACGAGGGCTGGTGGTTCAACCTGCGCCCCTCCAACACCGAGCCGTTCCTGCGCCTCAACGTCGAGGCGAAGGACCCGGCGACGATGGAGCGGGTCCGGGACCGGGTGCTGGACATCGTGCGCGTCTGAGACCCCGGCACGCAACGGGGCCCCGCCGGACGAGCCGTCCGGCGGGGCCCCGTGCGCTGCGGGCGCTCAGACCGCGGCGGTCTCGCGCGCCTCGTCGTGGAGCATCCACTGGTCCGGGCCCAGGATCTCGTAGGCCACGCTGCGCCCCGGGACGCCCTGGGCGATCACGGCGGAGCGGACGGCCTGCATGAAGGGCAGCGGGCCGCACAGCACCACCTGGGCGTCGGCCGGGATCCGCACGGCGCCGAGGTCCATGAACCCGTCGTGGTCGCCGTCCCCCGGGGTCTCCATCCAGGTCTCCAGGCGGGCGTGGGGCAGCTCGGCGACCAGCATCTCGTGCAGCTCCCGCAGCGCCCAGTCCTCCGCCGAGCGGTCGGCGTGCAGGACGAGGACCTGCCGCTGCGACTCCTGGCGGACGAGCCGGTCCAGGAACGCCAGCATGGGGGTCACGCCGATGCCGGCGGAGGCCAGCACGAGCGGCCCCTCCCCCTCCGGGAGCACCACGTCCCCGTAGGGGTTGGAGACCCGCAGGACGTCGCCCACCTGCACGTCGTGGCAGAGCACCGGGGTGACCTCGCCGCGCTCGTCGAGTCGCACGGCGATCCGGCGGGTCCCCTCGGGCCCGGGCACCAGCGTGAACTGCCGCGGCTGGTCCACGCCGTCGGGCATCCGCACCTCGACGGTCACGTACTGGCCGGCCACCGCGGGGGTCATCGGGGTGCCGTCGGCGGGCTCGAGGGTGATCGCCGTGGTGGTGGTCCCGGTCTGCTCCTTGGCCGCGACCCGGAACGGGGCGAAGACCACGCTGTTCGCCTGGCCCGCGTAGAGGCCCTCCTCGATCTTGATCAGGGCGTCGGCCATCAGCCAATACACCTCGTCCCAGGCGGCCACGACCTCGGGCGTCGCGGCGTCGCCGAGGTCCCGGGCGATCGCGCCGAAGAGGTGCTCGTGGACGATCGGGTAGTGCTGGGGCAGCACGCCCAGGGACGCGTGCTTGTGCGCCACGCGGGAGAGCAGCTCGTCCGGGTAGCCCTCGGGGTGGGTCAGCAGCCAGGAGGCGAACATCGCGATGGAGCCGGCGAGGGCCTGCGCCTGGGTCCCGTTCTTCTGGTTGGAGCGGCTGAACATGCCGTCCAGCAGATCGGGGCGCGCCTCGAACATGGACCGGTAGAACTCGGGGGTGATGAACGGGATGCGCTCGGCGACGACGCCGATGGTCTGCTCGATGACGGGACGGGACTGGTCGGACAGCACGGTTGCCTCCTGGGGAGCCGGTGGATGACTCCTCAAAAGTAGCATCTCAAATGCTTGATTACGTCATCGGCGGCGGCGCGCCCCCCGCGGTGGCCGCCGGCGGCTCGGGCGGGCGCAGCCCGATGGACACCAGCACCGGGCCCACCTGCCGCTCGCTCACGAGGTCCCGCACCCGCACGTCGTCGAGCGCGCCGTAGAAGGCCTCCCGCGCGTCCGCGAGGGCGCGGCGCAGCCGGCACCCGCGGTCCAGCGGGCAGTCGCCGCCGGCCGACTCGCACTCGACCATCGCGGAGCCCGCCTCCAGCTCGCGCAGGAGCGAGCCAACGGTGGCGTCCAGGCCGGCGGGGGTGATCGACACCCCGCCGGTGCGGCCGCGGCTCGAGGCCAGCAGCCCGAGCCCGCTCAGCCGGCCCACGGTCTTGGTCACGTGGTGGTAGGGGGCGCCCACGCCCTCGGCGATGGCGCGCGTGGTGAGCTTCTCCCCCTCGGGGACGGCTCCTGTCAGCAGCAGGACGCGCAGGGCGATGTCCGAGAACGCGGTCAGCCGCACGGCGGGGTCCTCCGGTCGCTCATGGCGGCTCCTTCCGAGACCTCGCGCGTCCCGGCCGGCCGCGGGAGCGCCCCCATTGTCCCACGCGGGCGGCGGACGCGGACGAGGGGCCTCCCGGCACGGGAGACCCCTCGTCCGACCGCCGGCCCCGGGGCGCCGCAGCGCCCCGGGACGGGGATCACGCCTGGTTCAGGCGGTCCTCCAGCCCGGCACGCTGCTCGAGGATGGGCTCGGGCACGTGGCCGAGCCGGTGGAACCACTCGTCGATGCTGGGCAGCTCGGCCCGCCACTCCTCGACGTCGACCTTGAGGGCGGCCTCGAGCTCCTCGTCCGAGACGTCCAGGCCGGTGAGGTCGAGGTCCTCCTTGGTGGGCACGATGCCGATCGGGGTCTCCCGGCCACCGGCCGTGCCCTCGAGGCGGTCGAAGATCCACTTGACCACGCGGGAGTTCTCGCCGAAGCCCGGCCAGGCGAAGCCGCCGCTCGGGGTGCGGCGGAACCAGTTGACGTAGAAGACCTTCGGCATGTCGTCCTCGCCGATGCGCTCGCCGACCTCGACCCAGTGCTCGAGGTAGTCGTTGGCGTTGTAGCCGATGAACGGGAGCATCGCCATGGGGTCGCGCCGGACGACGCCCACGGCGCCCTTCGCGGCGGCGGTGGTCTCCGAGGACAGCGTGGCGCCCTGGAACACCCCGTGCTCCCAGCCGAAGGACTGGGAGACGAGCGGGATGGTGGTCTTGCGGCGGCCGCCGAAGACGATCGCGGACAGCGGCACGCCCTCCGGGTCGTCGTACTCGGGAGCGAGGATGTCGGCCTGCTTGATCGGGGTGCAGAAGCGCGAGTTCGGGTGCGCGGCGGGACGGCCGCTCTCCGGGGTCCAGTCGCGGCCCTTCCAGTCGGTCAGGTGCTCGGGCGTCTCGTCCGTCATGCCCTCCCACCAGACGCCGCCGTCGTCGGTGAGCGCCACGTTGGTGAAGATCGTGTTGCCCCGGGCGATGGCGCGCATGGCGTTGGGGTTGGTGGGCCACCCCGTGCCCGGAGCCACGCCGAACAGACCGGCCTCCGGATTGGTCACCCGGGCCTGGCCGTCCTTGCCGAAGCGGATCCAGGAGATGTCGTCGCCGACCATCTCGGCCTTCCAGCCCTCGAGCGTGGGCTCGAGCATCGCGAAGTTGGTCTTGCCGCAGGCCGAGGGGAAGGCCGCGGAGATGAACCGGCTCCTGCCCTCGGGGTTCGTGACCTTGAGGATGAGCATGTGCTCGGCCAGCCAGCCCTCGTCGTGGGCGATGGCGGAGGCGATGCGCAGGGCGTAGCACTTCTTGCCGAGCAGGGCGTTGCCCCCGTACCCGGAGCCGAAGGACCAGACGGCCCGGTCCTCGGGGAAGTGCACGATGTACTTGGCGGGGTTGCAGGGCCAGGGCACGTCCTGCTCGCCCGGGGCCAGCGGGGCGCCCAGCGAGTGCAGGCACTCGACGAAGAAGCCGTTCTGCTCGGTCATCTTCTCCAGCACTGGGGTGCCGATGGTCGCCATGATGCGCATGGAGCACACCACGTAGGCGGAGTCGGTGATCTCCACGCCGTAGCTCGGCCGCGAGGCCTCCAGGTGGCCCATGACGAAGGGGATGACGTACATCGTGCGCCCGCGCATGGCGCCGCGGAACTTCTTGCGCAGGGAGCTGCGCATCACCTCCGGGTCCTCCCAGTTGTTGGTGGGGCCCGCCCCCTTCTCGGTCTTGGTGCAGATGAAGGTGCGCTCCTCGACCCGGGCGACGTCGTCCGGGTCCGAGAACGCGGCGAAGGAGTTGGGGAACTTCTCCTCGTCCAGGCGGACGAAGGTGCCGGCGTCCACGAGCTCGTCGGTGAGCTGCGTCCACTCGGCCTCCGAGCCGTCGACCCAGTGGATGCGGTCCGGCTGGGTCAGCTCCGCCATCTCCCGCACCCACGAGAGGAGGTGCGCATGGGTGGTGGGCGCGCTGTCCAGCGCGTCCTTCACAGCCTCGTTCAGCCCGGTGGTCTCCGTCGTTGCAGTGGGGTTGTCAGCCATTGACATGTCTCCTCGTTGAGGCCGTCCGCCGACCGCCCGGGGCTCTCGTGGTGGTGCTCGTCGTCGAACACTCGACCCGGTGTCACCGGGCCCACAGTGAGCGGCGTGGAGGTGGGCGGCCGGTCTCTACTGTGATGTGGGTCCATCGTATCGCCCCGGCCCCGGCCGCCCCAGCAGGGTTACGCGCGCCGCGGCCCGTCGCGCCGGGTGCCGGGCGGGGCGCCCCCGGATTTTGCGCAGCCGGGGGCCGCATGTAGAGTGATGTCCGGTTTGAACGGCGGTGACGCCGGGACGCCGATGCGCCTGTAGCTCAACGGATAGAGCATCTGACTACGGATCAGAAGGTTGGGGGTTCGAATCCCTTCGGGCGCACCATCCACGAAAGAGCCCCTCACCGGCGGAGACGCCGGTGAGGGGCTCTTTCGTGCCCGGCCGCTGCGGCCCGGGCCGCGGACGGCTCAGGCCGGGGCCGCGGCGAGCGCCCGGACGTCTCCCCCGGCGCGCCCCACGAGGCCGCGGGTCACCACGGTGTCGAGGCCCGGGAGGGCGGCCAGGCGCAGCGCCAGGCGCCGCGCCTGGCGGCGGGCGCGGGAGGACGGCAGGAACCACTGCGCCCCGCCGCGGGCGACGCGCTGCTTCTCCGCCACGACCGGCCGCCAGACCCGCTCCCAGCCCGTCAGCGCCTCCTCGACCGATCCGGCGCGGTCGAGCCGCTCGGCGAGCAGCCACGCCCCGGCGATCCCCAGCGAGGCGCCCTGGCCGCCCAGCAGGGACACCGCCTGGCCCGAGTCCCCGAGCAGCACGACCCGGCCGCTGCTCCACCGCGGCAGCTCGATCTGCACCACCTGGTCGTAGTAGAGCCGGTCCCCGCCGGGACAGGCCGCCAGGACACGGGGCACGATCCAGCCCAGCGAGCCGTGGACGGCACGCAGGCTCTCCCGGGGGTCGGCCGGCAGGGACGGTGCGGCGGCCCGGTGCACGGCGAACACCGCCAGGCGCCCGTCGCGCAGCCCGTAGAACCCCATCGCCCGGTCGACGCTGTCCGTGAGGCAGAAGCGGTCGCCGACCTGCCGGCACGCCTCCGGGTCGTCGACCACGAACGCCGCCGTGTGCAGGCCCAGCCAGCGGCGGAAGCGCTCCTCGGGCCCGAACGCGGAGCGCCGCACCGCCGAGTGCACTCCGTCCGCGCCGACCACCAGGTCGGCGTCGAGCACCGTGCCGTCGTCGAGCACCGCGCCCGCCCCGCCGGGCCGCTGCCGGACCCCGACGACGCGCCGGCCGTAGCGGAGCTCCGCGACGCCCCGGGCGTGCTCGCGCAGGACCCGCTCGAGGTCGGGGCGCATCACGCTGACCAGGTGCCCGTCGAGGGCGTGGGCGAACCGGGCGAACGGCAGCCCGGCCCGGTCGCGGCCGCGGTCGTCCACGTAGCTGAGCCGCTCGACCCGGTAGCCGAGCTCCAGGACCGCCGGCAGCACGCCCATCTCCTCGGCGGCGTCCCAGCCGGGGCCGAAGAAGTCCATCATGTAGCCCTGCTCCCGCGGGCGCGGCGCCCGTTCCAGGACCACCACCTCCCAGCCCCGCCGGCCCAGGCACCCGGCCAGGGCCAGTCCCGCGATGCCCGCCCCGCAGACGACCGCGCGCACGGCCGGCGCCGCTCAGTACCGGTCGCCGACGGCTGCCACGCCGTCCAGCAGGGTCAGGTCCTCGGCCGTCAGGCGCAGGTCCGCGGCCGCGGCGTCCTCCCGCAGGTGGCCGGGGTCGGTGGTGCCGGGGATCGGCAGCACGTGCTCGCCGCGCACCGTGGTCCAGGCGATCGCGACCGCCGCGGGCGAGGTCCCGTGCCGGCCGGCGACCTCGCGGAGGGGCGCCAGCACGGCGTCCTCGTTGGCGGCCATGGCCTCCGGCGTGAACCGGGGGTTGCGCGAGCGGAAGTCGGAGCCGGAGAACTCCCGGCCCGCGAGGGCGCCGGAGAGGTAGCCGCGGCCCAGCGGGGAGAAGGGGACGAACACCGCCCCGTGCTCGGCGCACCACCCGATGACGTCCCCGGAGGGGTCCCCGTCGGCGGTGGGGCCAGACCCCTCGGGGTTGCGGGTCCACAGGGAGTACTCCGACTGGACGGCCGCGACCGGGTGGATGGCGTGCGCCCGCTCGGCCTGCTCCGTGCTGACCTCGGAGAGCCCCAGGTGGCGCACCTTGCCCGCGGTCACGAGCTCGCCCATCGCGCCCCAGGTGTCCTCGAGGGGCACGTCGGGGTCCACGCGGTGCAGGTAGTAGAGGTCCACCGCGTCGGTGCGCAGCCGGCGCAGGCTGTCCTCGATCGAGCGGCGCACCTCGTCCGGGTGCCCGCAGCGCTCCGTCCGGGGCGGCTCCAGGGAGGCCGCGCGCAGCCCGGTCTTGGAGCAGAGGAACACCTCGTCCCGGCGCGGGGCGAGGGCGGCGCCGACGAGCTCCTCGTTGGCTCCCCCGCCGTAGAGCACCGCCGTGTCCACCACGTTCATGCCGAGGTCCACCGCGAGCCCGAGCACCTCGTGCTTGCGCCGCTCGGTCAGCCCGTGCCGGTCGTAGACCCAGCTCAGGCCCATGGCCCCGAACCCGATCGCGCCCACGCGGTCCCCGGACGGGGTGAATTCGATCTGTCGCATCCAGTGCTCCTTCGTCGGTCCGGCCGCCGCGCCGGCGCCCGGAGGACCGCCGGTCAGCGGTCTCCCGCGGACGGTCGCGGCACCGTGAAGTCCACCAGGCGGGCGTCGGCGCCGTCCAGTCCGGCCCAGGTGCCGGGAACCTCCAGGACCGCCAGCCCGGAGGTGGGGCAGCCGTCGGCGAGGGCCATGACGGCGTCGTAGTCGGAGTCCGGTGTGGCCAGGCGGAGGGCGGCGTCGCGCAGACCGGGCAGGTGGCCGATGAGCAGCAGGGACTCCACGGTGTCCGGCACGTGGTTGAGCACCGCGATGATCCGGCTGTCCTGGGCCGCGTAGAGGGACTCGTCGAGCCGGGCGGTCGGGGCGAGGTCGCCGAGCTCGCTGCACACCCACGTGCAGGTCTGGCGTGCGCGCAGGGCGCTCGAGCACAGGATCATGTCCGGCACGTGCCCGTTCGCCAGCAGCCAGCGCCCCGCGGCGGCGGCGTCCGCGGCCCCGCCGCGGTCCAGGGGGCGGTCGTGGTCGGCCACGCCCCACGGGTGCTCGGCCTCCGCGTGGCGCATGAGGACGAGCTTCTTCCGGTCGTGGCGGGTCATCGGTTCATGATGCCACGCGTCCGCCGGGCACGGAGCGACCCCGGCTCCTCCGCGTCGCGGGACGGAACCGGGGCCTGCACGGATCGGGGACGCGGATCAGATGGAGTACTCGGGGGCCGCCCACACGACGACCTCGGGGTGCTCGTAGAAGCGGTAGCCCTGCCCGCGGACGGTGCGCACGGTGTTCGCGAGCCGGCCGAGCTTGGAGCGCAGGCGCCGGATGTGCACGTCGATGGTCCGCTCGTTGGGCACCTCCTCGGAGTCGCGCCACAGGCTGTGCAGCAGCTCGTGGCGGCCCACGGTCCGGCTGCCGTTCTCCACGAGGTAGTTCAGCAGCTCGAACTCCTTGAACGTGAGGTTCAGGAGGCCGCCGTCGAGGAAGACCTCCCGGCGGGAGAGGTCGATGAGCACCCCGGTGGACTGGCTGGTCTTCGTCTCGGGCGCCGGCGCGGGCGCGGCGGGCGCCGTGGGCCGCACGGCCCCCGAGGTGGGGTCGCCCAGGGCGTTGCGCACGACCTCGAGGTCGGTGCCGGCGGTGTTGGCGGGAGCCAGCGCCACGGCGGCGTAGGAGTCGGCCTGCGGGACCAGCTGCTGGGCGTACGCCCGGATGCTCTGGACCATCTTGACCAGCGAGGTGCCGCTGGCCGCCGCGGTCTCCTCGTCGAGACCCACGTAGATCACGAACCCGCGCGCCTCGTTCTCCTGCACCTGCGGACGCGGCGCCGTGTCCCGCTGCAGGCGGGTGGGGAGCGGGGTCTCGCCCGGCGCGGCCGGCATGGGGCCGATCGTGCTCCGGAGGCTGCGGTAGTCGGCGGGGGCGGTCTGCCCCCGCTCGGGGGCCGCGGCCGGACCGCGGACAGCACGGGCCTCGCTCGTGCGGTTGCGCTGGGAAATGTGCACGTATCCCGGTGTGCCTGGCATCTGGTGCCCCTCGTCTTTCCGTCGTGCGGCGGACGAGGTTCCGTCCGCCTGAGTCGATCCGCCCCTCGGAACGGCCCCGCCGCTCCCAGCTCCCGAACCGGCCCGCTCCGTGGTGGTCGGGGAGGGTCCCCGCGAAGCTGGCAAATTCCTGACAGTGGCGTTGCTCTCATGGTCCACCAGCCCCCTGGATCCCGCAAGTAATATTCGAGGCGTTATCTCACGATGCGAGATTCGAACGACGGCTGTCCAAGTGCTCCGCCAAAATGAACCTCCTTCACCTTGCGGCTGTGATGCCGTTTTCCGTCCGACCCCCGGGATATCAGACCTCTGGGACCATCCGGGGGCTTTTCCGCCCCTCAAGCAGGTCCCGATCCTGTTGTCAAGACGGCTTCGTCGGTGAACTCTTCGTCTCACGATGTGAACACGTGGCCGGAGGTCGAAAAAAGGCCCGCCGAGGACGTCGGCGGGCCTTTTCAGCGCGTGGTCTGCGGTGTCACGGGACGGCGGTCAGTCGACCACGCCGTAGAGCCGGTCCCCGGCGTCCCCGAGGCCCGGGACGATGTAGGCGTTCTCGTCGAGCCGTTCGTCCCTCGCAGCCAGGACGATGTTGACCTCGGAGTCCCCCAGCTCCTCCTCGAGGGCGGCCAGGCCCTCGGGGGCGGCCAGGAGGCAGACGCACGTGATCTGCTCGGCCCCGCGGCGGTAGAGGAACTTGATCGCCTCCCGCAGCGTCCCGCCCGTGGCCAGCATCGGGTCGAGGACGAAGACCTGGCGGCCGGTGAGGTCGTCGGGCAGCCGCTCGGCGTAGGTGATGATGTCGAGGGTGTCCTCGTTGCGGGCCATGCCGAGGAAGCCCACCTCGGCCGTGGGGATCAGCCGGGTCATGCCCTCGAGCATGCCCAGGCCCGCACGGAGGATCGGCACGACCAGCGGCCGTGGCTTCGACAGCCCCACGCCCGTGGTGCGCGTGACCGGCGTGTCGATCTCCACCGGTTCCACGCGGACGCCCCGGGTGGCCTCGTACGCGAGCAGCGTCACGAGCTCCTCGACGAGCAGGCGGAACACCGGGGACGTGGTGTTCTTGTCCCGGAGCACGGTCAGTTTGTGTGCCACCAATGGGTGGTCGAGAACGGTCACTCGCATGGACCAAAATTACCATCGGGCCACGGGGGCGCCCCGCCCCCTCGCCGGACCCCGCCCGGCCCGGCGACCCGCCCAGGAGGAGAACCGCATGGCACTGCCCCCGCGCACCCGCTCCGAGGCCCGGGCGGAGGAGTGGATGCGGCTGGCCCTCGCCGAGGCCCGGGCGGCGCTCGGGACGCAGGACGTGCCGATCGGCGCCGTCGTCGTCGGCCCGGACGGAACGGTGGTCGGCCGGGGCCGCAACCGCCGGGAGGCCGACGGCGACCCCACCGCCCACGCCGAGATCCTGGCGCTGCGCGACGCCGCCCGCGCCCTGGGCTCGTGGCGGCTGGACGGCTGCACGCTGGTGGTGACCCTCGAGCCCTGCGCGATGTGCGCGGGCGGGATCGTCCTGGCCCGCGTGCCCCGGGTGGTCCTGGGCGCGTGGGACGACAAGGCCGGGGCGGCCGGCTCCGTGTTCGACATCCTGCGGGAGCGGCGGCTCAACCACTGGGTGGAGGTGACCGGCGGCGTGCTGGCCGAGGAGTGCTCCCGGCTGCTCCTCGACTTCTTCGCGGAGCACCGGCGCGGCGGGGAGGACGACGCCGGGCCCGCCGCTCCCGGTCCCGCCGGCCCCGCGGGTTTTGGCGGTTGAGCTCGCCAGCCGGTACAGTACTGCGAGCTGGTGACGTGTCCGAGCGGCCGAAGGTGCATCACTCGAAATGATGTTTGGTGTAAGAGCCAACGAGGGTTCAAATCCCTCCGTCACCGCCAGTCGGGAAGGCCCCGGGTCCTGAGGGATCCGGGGCCTTCCGCATGCCCGCCCGCCGGTCCCGCCCCGTCCGGCGCCCCCGGAGGACGTGGACGGCCCCGGGATCCGGGGCGGTCGGCGGCGGGGAGCGCGGGCCGCCGTTGGATACCGTGGTGGCGATCACCACGCCCGCCGTGCGGCGGGCCCGGACGGAAACGGAAGAGGGGCAGCATGACGACGTCGGCGCAGGCAGTCGGACACCTGGGAGCGGACGGGGAGGAGTACCCGGACGCGTACTTCGTGCGGCTGGACCGCACCCGGTTCCGCTCGACGCTGCACTCGCAGGGCGCGTGGAGCGAGGCCGAGCAGCACATGGGCGCCGCCTCGGGGCTGCTCGCCCACGCCGTGGAGGCCGACCACCCGCGCGCGGACCTCCTGCCCGTGCGCTTCTCCTACGACATCCTCGGCTTCATCCCCGGCGGCGAGGTCGAGGTGACCACGCGCGTGGTCCGCCCGGGCCGCACCATCGAGCTGGTCGAGGCCACCATGAGCCACGCCGGGCGCTCCTGCATCCGGCTGAGCGTGTGGCGGCTGCTGCGGGGCGAGACCGCCGACACCGCCGGCACGCACCGGGAGGCCCTGCCGCCGGTGGGCGACGCCCTGCCCGCCACGATGACCGGGCGGTGGCCGGGCGGCTACATCGCCTCCCTCGAGGGCCGCACCGTGCGCGAGCACCGGCCCGGCCGGGCGGCCATGTGGCTGCGCGCGCCGCACGCCGTCGTCGCCGGGGAGGAGTCCTCCACCACGGCGCGGTTCCTGGCGGCCGTGGACGCCGCCAACGGCATCGCCGTGCGGGTGGGCCCCGACGAGATGGTCTTCCCCAACGTGGACCTGAGCGTGCACCTGGTCCGGGAGCCGGTCTCCCCGTGGGTGGGCCTCGACACGCACGTCACCTTCGGCGACACCGGCGTGGGCCTCACCGAGTCCGCGCTGCACGACGAGGCCGGCTACCTGGGCCAGGTCGCCCAGTCCCTGACGATCCGCCCGCTCCCGGTCTCCGGCTGAGCCGCACCGGATGGGCCGGCGCGGGCCCCGGCCCGTCGGTGGGCGCCGCCGCGCGACCGTACAATGGGGCGGGATTTCCGACGTCGAGACCAGGGGCGACCGTGCCCCGAGGAGGCCACCCAGTGAGCAGCATCAACATCACCGTGATCGACCGCGAGGGCAACCGCACCGAGGGCGTCGAGTGGAAGGACTACGAGAGCCTCATGGAGGCCCTCACCCGCCACAAGTACCCGATCCTCGCGACCTGCGGCGGCAACGCGTCCTGCTCCACCTGCCACTCCTACCTCGACCAGGCCGCCTTCTCGAAGGCCAACGAGATCAACGACGAGGAGGAGGACCTCCTCGACATGCTCGACGACACCCGCCACGACACCTCCCGGCTCAGCTGCCAGGTCGAGTGGGCGGAGGAGCTCGACGGCGCCGAGGTCACCATCGCCCCCGAGTGGTGAGCCCCCCGTCCCCGCGGGGACGCCCCCGCCAGCCCTGACCAGACCCCGGACGGACCGGCCTCGCCGGCGCGCAGGAAGTGGACCATGACCGACATCCGCGAGGACCTCACCACCCGCGCCGCCTACGTCTCGGACGCGTCGATCTACCGGCGGCTGCCCGAGGCGGTGGCCGAGCCGCGCAGCGTCGAGGAGGTCCGCGAGCTGCTGGCGCTGGCGAAGGAGCGGGGCTGGTCGGTGGTCTCCCGCGGCGGCGGCACCTCCGTGGCGGGCAACGCGATCGGGGACGGGCTGGTCATCGACACCTCCCGGCACTTCAACAGGATCCTGTCGATCGACCCCGAGGCGATGACCGCCACGATCGAGCCCGGGGTGATCTGCGACCAGCTGCGCTCCGCGGCGTCCGAGTTCGGCCTCACCTACGGACCCGACCCCTCGACGCACTCGCGGTGCACGATCGGCGGGATGGTCGCCAACAACGCCTGCGGCTCCCACTCCGTGGCGTGGGGCACGTCGGCGGACAACCTGGTCTCGCTGAAGGTCATGCTCGCCGACGGCCGGGTGGTGGAGCTGCACGAGGGCGGCACCTCCGAGCCGGGGATCGACCGGGCGCTGACCGGGATCCGGGACCGGCACCTGGCCATGCTGCGCACCGAGCTCGGCCAGTTCCCGCGCCAGGTCTCCGGGTACGGGCTGCACTACCTGCTCGGCGAGAAGGGCTTCGACGCCGCCAAGGCCTTCGCCGGCACGGAGGGCACCTGCGGGGTCATCACCGAGCTCACGGTCCGCCTGGTCCGCAGGCCCGCCCACACGGCCCTGGCCGTGCTGGGCTTCGAGGACGCGTTCGAGGCCGCCACGGCGGCGCCGAAGCTGCGCGTGCCCGGGGTGTACACCATCGAGGGCATGGGCGCGGACCTGCTCGACGCCCTGCGCACCCGGCAGGGCCAGGAGCACGCCGGCGGCGAGCTGCCCCGCGGCGGCGGCTGGCTCTACTGCGAGGTCGGCGCGGACACCCTCGAGGAGGCCGAGGCGGCCGCCCGCACCCTGCCGGGGCTCGTCCCGGAGAACGTCGTGGACTCCGTGATCGTCTCCGACGCGGGTCAGGCCCGCGCCCTGTGGCGGATCCGCGAGGCCGGCGCCGGGATCGTCACCCGCCTGCCCGACGGCGGGGAGGCCTGGCCGGGGTGGGAGGACTCCGCGGTGCCCCCGGCGCGCCTGGGCGAGTACCTGCGCGACCTCTACGACCTGCTGCACGAGCTGGGCCTCACCGGCATCCCCTTCGGGCACTTCGGGGAGGGCTGCGTGCACATCCGCATCTCCTTCGACCTCGGCACCGAGGAGGGGATGGCGACCTACCGCACGTTCATCGAGCGCGCCGCGCGGCTCGTGCACCGCTACGGCGGCTCGGTCTCCGGCGAGCACGGCGACGGCCGCTCCCGGTCCGAGCTGCTGGCCACGATCTACTCCCCCGAGGCCCTGGCCGCCTTCGCGGAGTTCAAGGGCGTCTTCGACCCGGACGGCGTCTTCAACCCCGGCGTGCTCGTGGACCCGGAGCCCATCGACCAGGGCGTCCGCCCCGGGCCCGGCGCCCGCACGTTCGAGCTGACGCCCGTGCACGCGTTCTCCCGCGACGGCGGCTCGTTCTCCAGCGCGGTCAACCGGTGCGTGGGCGTGGGCTCCTGCCGCTCCGACGTCGGCGCCATGTGCCCGTCCTTCCAGGCGACCCACGACGAGGTGCACTCGACCCGCGGCCGCGCCCGGTCCCTGGCCGAGATGCTGCGCGGGGAGTCCATCACGGACGGCTGGAAGTCGAAGGAGACCCTCAAGGCCCTCGACCTGTGCCTGTCCTGCAAGGCCTGCGCGTCCGAGTGCCCGGTCAACGTGGACATGGCGACGTACAAGGCCGAGTTCCTGCACCACCACTACCGGCACGGCCTGACCTCCTTCCTGGGCCGGAACCGGCGGCCGATGGCCCACTTCACGATGGGCTGGATGCCGCTGCTGATGCGGATCGTGGAGAAGGTGCCCCTCTCCTTCCGGCTGATCAACCTTCTCGAGTCCCACCGCGGCGTCGAGGAGCTGACCAAGCGGCTCGGCGGGATCGAGCCGAAGCGCCGGATGATCTCCTTCGCCGAGCAGCCGCTCACCCGGTGGTTCCGCGGCCGTCCCGCCGCGCGGTCCGGGGGCGGGCCCGCCGAGGACCGACCGTCCGTGGTGCTGTGGCCGGACACGTTCACGAACTTCTCCGCCGACGCCCCCGGCAGGGCCGCCGTGGAGGTGCTCGAGGCCATGGGCTACCGGGTGCTGATGCCCATGGGCAACGTCTGCTGCGGGCTGACCTGGCACTCCACCGGGCAGCTGGAGATGACGCAGAAGGTGCTGCGCCAGACCCTGGACGTGATGGAGCCGCTGATCGAGGCCGGGTACCCGATCATCGGGCTCGAGCCCTCGTGCACGGTCATGCTCCAGGAGGAGATCACCGAGCTGCTCCCCGGCGACCCCCGGGCCCGGCGGGTCACCGAGCTGACGACGACGATCGGCGCGTTCGCGGCCCGCCACCTGGCCGAGGGCGGCGCGTGGCCGTTCCGGGAGCTGGCCACCGAGGCGGGCCCCGCCGGCGCCGTGTGCCAGGTCCACTGCCACCAGCAGTCCATGAGCGGCTACGGCCCGGAGCTGGAGGTCCTCGCGAAGCTGGGCGTGGACACTGCCGTGGTCGGCGGCGGGTGCTGCGGGCTCGCGGGCAACTGGGGCTTCGAGCCCGGCCACTACGAGGTCTCGCAGACCCTCGGCGAGCGGGAGCTGTTCCCCGCGATCCGCAGTGCGGCGGACGGGACGATCGTGCTCGCCGACGGCTTCTCGTGCCGCACCCAGATCGCCCAGGGCACGGGCGCGGACGGCGTCCACCTCGCCGAGGTGATGCGCGCGGCGCTGCCCCCGGCGGAGCCCGGCGAGCGGTAGCCCCGCCGGGAGCGGCCCCGGCCGGGGCGGGCGCCGCCTCCGGCAGCGGTGTCGGTGGCCCTGCCTAGAATGAAGCACCTGGGAGGGATCCCTTCCCGGGACGTGGCACGCCACGACGTCCGTCCGAGGAGGATATCCCCCCGTGTCTTCGCTCTCCCCCGCCCCCCGCCCCGTCCTGGGAGCCCTCGCCCTCGCCGCAGCCCTGCTCCTCACCGCCTGCGCGGGCGAGGAGCCGGAGCAGACCGGCACCGCCGGCGCCCCCGCCGAGAGCGGGCCGGCCCCGACCTCGGCGGCGACCCCGGAGACCGCCCCGGCCACCGGGACGGAGGACACCACGGCCCCGGCCGAGGACCGGGCCGGCGGGCAGGGCACCGCCGGTCCGGCGGAGGACCCGTCGGCGGAGAACCCGGCGGCGGAGCCCGCCGCGGACGGGCCGGCGGCGGACCGGACGGACGACGACAGGGCCGACGACGACGGGCCGGACGAGGCGGCGGAGCGGACGGACGGCGGTGCCCCCGGCGCGGAGGGCGACGGCACGGCCGCCCGCGGCGGCACCGCGGGCACCCGCACCGGCGGCTCGCCCCTGTGCACCACCTCCCGGCTCGAGGTCGCGGCCGCCCCCGTGGGCGGCGCCGCCGGCTCCGTCCACGTGGACGTCGTCCTCACCAACGCGGGCGAGGACCCGTGCACGCTCGCCGGCTACGCCGGGGTGTCCTTCGTCGACGCCGACGGCACGATGATCGGCTCCCCGGCCCTGCGGGACGCCACCGTCCCCGGCACCGGGCAGGTCCTGGCACCCGGGGAGTCCGTCACCGCCGGCCTGCGCATCAGCCAGGCCGGCAACCACCCGACCTGCGACGCCCGGACCGCCACCGGTCTGCGCGTCTACCCGCCCGAGAACACGGAGTCCGTCGTGATCCCCTTCCCCGTGGAGGCCTGCGGCGATCCGCGGATCCACCAGCTCGAGATCCAGGGCTTTGGCGCCTGAACCAGCCCTGAGCCTGTTCACCGAGCACACCCGGGCCTGGTTCTCGGGTGCGTTCGCCGCGCCCACCGCCGCCCAGGAGGGCGCGTGGCGGGCCATCGCCGCGCGGCGCCACGCCCTGATCGTGGCGCCCACCGGCTCGGGCAAGACCCTGGCCGCGTTCCTGTGGGCCCTGGACCGGTTCGTGGCGGAGGCCGCGCCCGGCGCCGGGACGCCGGGCGCCGGGCCCGCCCCCGGCCCTGCGGGCGGCGCCCCGGCCCCCGGCGGGACCCTGCGGGCCAAGGCCCGCTCCGCGAGCACCGCGGGCGAGCGGCGCGGGACCCGCGTCCTCTACATCTCCCCGCTCAAGGCCCTGGGCGTGGACGTGGAGCGCAACCTGCGGGCCCCCCTGATCGGCATCTCGCAGACGGCCCGGCACGCCGGGATCGAGCCGCCGGAGATCAGCGTGGGCGTCCGCTCCGGGGACACACCGCAGGCGATCCGCCGGGCCCTGCTCACGAACCCCCCGGACATCCTCATCACCACCCCCGAGTCGCTGTACCTGATGCTGACCTCCAAGGCGCGGGAGACCCTCACGGACGTGCAGACGGTCATCGTGGACGAGGTGCACGCCGTGGCCGGCACCAAGCGGGGCGCGCACCTGGCGCTCACGCTCGAACGGCTGGACGCCCTGCTGGAGCAGCCGGTGCAGCGCATCGGGCTGTCCGCGACCGTCGAGCCGATCGAGACGGTCGCCCGGTTCCTGGGCGGCCGGGAGCCGGTCACCGTCGTCGCGCCGCGCACGGAGAAGACGTGGGACCTCACCGTCTCGGTGCCCATCCCGGACATGACCGTGCTGGGCGGGCCGAGCGCCTCGCCGTCCCTGGCCGGCTCGGCCTTCGGGGACGACGACCTCGACGCCCTCGCCCCCACGACCACGGCGTCGATCTGGCCGCACGTCGAGGAGCGGGTCGTGGACCTGGTGCTCGAGAACCGGTCGACCATCGTGTTCGCCAACTCCCGCGGCCTCGCCGAGAAGCTCACCGCGCGGCTCAACGAGATCTACGCGTTCCGCGTGGAGCACGAGGACCCGCACGGCGGGGCCCGGGACGGCGCCCCCGCGGACGGCACCGGTCCGGGCGACGACGGGGCGCCGGGGCCCCCGGCCGGCTCCGCGCCCCAGCAGGTCGGGGACGTGCTGCGCTCCGCCCTGGCCGGTCGGGAGGCGGTCGCGACCGGCGGGTCCGCCGCCCCCGAGCCCGCGGACCTGCGCCGGCAGACCGGCCGCTACGAGGGCGCCGCGCCGGTGCTGGCCCGCGCCCACCACGGGTCGGTCTCGAAGGACCAGCGGGCGGTGATCGAGGACGACCTCAAGACCGGACGGCTGCGCTGCGTGGTGGCCACCTCCTCCCTGGAGCTGGGCATCGACATGGGTGCGGTGGACCTGGTGGTCCAGATCGAGGCCCCGCCCTCGGCGGCCTCGGGCCTCCAGCGCGTGGGCCGCGCCGGCCACCAGGTGGGCGAGGTCTCGCGCGGCTGGTTCTACCCGAAGCACCGCGGGGACCTACTGGACGCCGCCGTCACGGTGGAGCGGATGCTGCAGGGACGGATCGAGCCGCTCGCGGTCCCGCTCAACCCCCTGGACGTCCTGGCCCAGCAGACGGTCGCGGCGACCGCGCTGGGGCCGATCGACGTCGAGGAGTGGTTCGACACCGTCCGCCGGTCCTGCCCGTTCCTGACCCTGCCCCGCTCCGCCTACGACGCGACCCTGGACCTGCTCGCGGGCCGCTACCCGTCCGACGAGTTCGCCGAGCTGCGCCCGCGGATCGTGTGGGACCGGGAGACCGGCACCATCGAGGGCCGGCCCGGGGCGCAGCGCCTGGCCGTGACCTCCGGCGGCACGATCCCGGACCGCGGCCTGTTCGCGGTCTACCTCGTGGGCGAGCAGGACGGGAAGAACTCCCGGCGGGTAGGCGAGCTCGACGAGGAGATGGTCTACGAGTCCCGCGTGGGGGACGTGATCGCCCTGGGCGCCTCGAGCTGGCGGATCGAGGAGATCACCCACGACCGCGTCATCGTCTCCCCCGCCCCCGGTGTGCCGGGCAAGCTCCCGTTCTGGCACGGCGACGGCCCCGGCCGGCCCGTGGAGCTGGGCCGCGCGGTGGGCCGGTTCAACCGCGAGATCGCCGGGGCCTCCGCGGAGGACGCCCGCGCCCGGCTGCGCGCGGCCGGTCTCGACGAGTGGGCCGCCGACAACCTGCTGGCCTACGTGGGCGAGCAGAAGGAGGCCGTGGGGCAGGTCCCGTCGGACCGGCTGTTCGTCGTCGAACGCTTCCACGACGAGCTCGGGGACTGGCGCGTGGTGCTGCACTCCCCGTTCGGGATGCCCGTGCACGCCCCGTGGGCGCTGGCCGTGGGGGCCCGGCTGCACGAGCGGTACGGCCTCGACGGCTCCGCGCAGGCCGCCGACGACGGGATCGTGCTGCGCGTGCCGGCCATGGAGGACGAGCCCCCGGGGGCGGAGCTGTTCCTCTTCGACGCCGACGAGCTCGACCAGATCGTCACCGAGGAGGTGGGCGGCTCCGCACTGTTCGCCTCCCGGTTCCGGGAGTGCGCCGCCCGGGCCCTGCTGCTGCCCCGGCGCGACCCCGGCCGGCGCTCCCCGCTGTGGCAGCAGCGCCAGCGCTCGGCGCAGCTGCTGGACGTCGCCCGGAAGTACCCGCAGTTCCCGATCATCCTCGAGACGATCCGCGAGTGCCTCCAGGACGTCTACGACCTGCCCGCGCTCAAGGAGCTGCACCGAGCGGTCGAGCGGCGCGCGATCCGGGTGGTCGAGACCACCACGGAGCAGCCCTCGCCCTTCGCCCGGACCCTGCTCTTCGGCTACGTGGCCCAGTTCCTCTACGAGGGCGACTCCCCGCTGGCGGAGCGCAAGGCGGCCGTCCTGTCCCTCGACGCCGCCCTGCTCAACGAGCTCCTGGGCCGCGCCGAGCTGCGGGAGCTGCTGGACCCCGACGTCATCGAGCGCACGGAGGCGGAGCTGCAGCGACTGGCCCCGGACCGGCGGCTGCGCGGGGTCGAGGGCGCGGCCGACCTGCTGCGCCTGCTCGGCCCGCTCACCACCGCCGAGGCCGTCCGCCGGCTCCAGGACCCCGGGGACCCGGAGTCCGCGTGCCCCGAGGACGTCGCCGCCGGGTGGCTCGAGCAGCTCGTGGCCGCCAACCGCGCCCTGCGCGTGCACCTGCGCGGCGTCGAGCACTGGGCCGCGATCGAGGACGCCTCCCGGCTGCGCGACGCGCTCGGCGTGCCCCTGCCCATGGGGGTGCCGCTGGCCTTCGTGGAACCGGTCGAGGACCCGCTGGCCGACCTCGTCTCCCGCTACGCCCGCACCCACGGGCCGTTCACCGTGGACGAGGCCGCGGCGCGGCTCGGGCTGGGCACGGCCGTGGTGCGCACCACGCTGGAGCGGCTGGCCGCGGACCGGCGCGTGGTCGAGGGCGAGTTCCGGCCGGTGCGCCCCGACGGCGGCGGGGCCGGCCCGGCGGCCTCCGAGTGGTGCGAGTCCGAGGTGCTGCGCCGGATCCGGCGCCGCTCGCTGGCCGCGCTGCGCCGGGACGTTGAGCCCGTCTCCGGGCAGGTCTACGCCCGGTTCCTGCCGGCCTGGCAGCACGTGGGCCGGGGCCACCAGCTGCGCGGCGAGGACGGGGTGCTGACGGTGGTGGACCAGCTCGCGGGCGTCGCCGTCCCCGCCTCGGCCTGGGAGCCGCTGGTGCTCGCCGCCCGGGTGGCGGACTACCGGCCCGAGCTGCTGGACGAGCTGACCGCCACCGGGGAGATCCTGTGGTCCGGGGCCGGGTCCCTGGCGGGCGACGACGGATGGGTGTCGCTGCACCTGAGCGAGGCGGCCCAGCTCACCCTGCCCCCGGCCGAGACCCTCGAGGTCGCGGCGTCGGCCCTGGACTCCACGCTGGAGCGGCGGGTCCTCGACGTCCTGGCCCCCGGCGGCGCGTGGTTCTTCCCGCAGCTGTTGGGCCTGCTCGACGCCGCCGGGGACCCGGTTCCCGCCCCGGCGCTGACCACCGCGCTGTGGAACCTCGTCTGGTCCGGGCTGATCACCAACGACACCTTCCTGCCCGTGCGCACCCTGCTCTCCGGCGGGCAGGCCGCCCACCGGCACCGGGCCCAGGCCCCGCGGGGACGCACCACGTCCCGCCGGGGCGCCGCCCGGCTGCGGCCCGGCGCGGCCTCCCGCCCGGGGATCGGCGGGGCGCTGCGCGCCCCGGCGCGGGCGGCCACCCTGGAGCGCCACGACTCCCCGCTCGTGGCCGGGCGCTGGTCGATGCTGCGCCCCGAGCCCCTCGACCCCACGCTGCGGGCGTCGGCCACCGCGGAGCTGCTCATGGACCGCTACGGCGTGGTGACCAAGGGCCCCGTGGCGGTCGAGGAGCTCCCCGGCGGCTTCGCCACCGTCTACAAGGTGCTCTCCACGCTCGAGGACACGGGCCGGGCCCGCCGCGGCTACTTCATCGAGGGCCTGGGCGCCGCCCAGTTCGCGCAGGCCGCCACGGTGGACCACCTGCGCACGTTCAGCACCGACGACCAGGTCCGCGCCGAGGAGCCCGTGGCGCTGGCGCTCGCCGCGACCGACCCCGCCAACCCCTACGGGGCGGCCCTCGAGTGGCCGGAGCCCGTGTCCGTGCCCGCCCCGGACGGCCGGGACGCGCCCGCGGGGCGGCACCGGCCCGGGCGCAAGGCGGGCGCCGTCGTCGTGCTCGTGGACGGCGCCCTGGCCCTGTACGTGGAGCGCGGCGGGCGGACCGTGCTCGCGTACACCGACGACGCGGCCGCCCTGGCCGCCGCCGGACCCGCCGTGGCCGAGATCGTCCGCCGGGGCGCGGTGGACAAGCTGACCGTCGAGAAGGTCAACGGCGCCGGGGTCCTGGGGCACGGCCCCGTCGAGACCGCGGTGCGGGAGTCCCTGCTGGCCGGCGGGTTCTACTCGACGCCGCGCGGCCTGAGGATGCGCCGATGAGCGCGGACCCGAGCACCGGGGGCGGCCGTGCCCGAGGGTGACACCGTCTACCGCCAGGCCGTCCTGCTGCGCCGCGCCCTGGCCGGGAGGATCCTGACCCGCAGCGACCTCCGGTTCCCGTCGATCGCCACCGCGGACCTCTCGGGGCGCACCGTGACCGAGGTGGTGCCGCGGGGCAAGCACCTGCTGGTCCGCACCGACGGCGGGCCCGACGGCCTGCCCCCGCTCACCCTGCACTCCCACCTGCTCATGGAGGGCATGTGGCACGTCTACCCGCGGGGCGCCCGGTGGCGGCGCCCCGGCCACCAGGCGCGGGCGGTGCTCGAGAACGCGGCCGCGCAGGCCGTCGGCTTCGACCTCGGCATGCTGGACCTCGTGGCCACCGCCGACGAGGACGAGCTCGTGGGCCACCTCGGCCCGGACCTGCTGGGCCCCGACTGGGACCGGGCGGAGGCCCTGGCCCGGCTCGCCCGCCACCCGCTCCGGCGCGTGGGGGCCGCGCTGATGGACCAACGCAACCTCGCCGGCATCGGCAACGTCTACCGCAACGAGATCCTGTTCCTCCAGCGGCTGCACCCCTTCACCCCGGTGGCCGAGGTCCCGGACCTCGGCGCGGTCGTGGACCTCTCCCACCGGCTGCTGCACGTCAACCGGGACCGCTCGCAGCGCTCCACGGTGGGGGGCCCGGCCCGTCGCGGCGAGCAGTTCTGGGTCTACGGCCGCGGCCGGCAGCCGTGCCGCCGGTGCGGGGCCCCGGTCCGGGAGGCGCGGATCGACGACGCCGAGCTCGTGCCCGGCGAGCCGTACCCCGGGCCGCCGCGGGACCGGGCGGTGTGGTTCTGCGAGCGCTGCCAGCCCCTCCCCTCCTGAGTCCGGCCGTCGCGGCTTATCATGAGATCGCCGCCCCAGCGGCCCGACACCATGAGGAGGCACCATCAACACGACCCTGCTCGGCGCAGAGTACTTCGCGGCACCCGAGGACGGCACGGACGGCGAGGTGTTCCGCTCCGCTTCCCGTGCCTCTGCCGCGGCCCTGGACCAGCGCGAGGACGTGGTCCGCTACAAGGACCGCTTCGCGCTGCGGATCACGGACCAGACCCCGCACGACGTCATGGTCCAGAACCTGCTCTTCCTGCGCGGGGTCCTGGACTCGGCGGGCGTCGACTACCTGCTGGTGCGGGGCAACGACGAGCGCCCCGTCATCGCCGTGGACCTCAAGGACCGTCCCCGGCTCCGGCAGGCCCTGGTGGACGCGGCCGTGGGCGAGCCGTACTACGTCAAGCCGATGGACACCAAGAAGAAGACCGTGCAGCTGCTGGCCGACGGCGAGCTGTCCTCGCGCCGCAACGCGCGGGTCCTGCGGCTGTTCCGGCCCCACTACTCCGCGGAGGCCAGGCTCTACTACGGCGCCGGCACCGGGGTGCAGGTGGAGCTGTGGGAGTTCGGCGAGGACGAGATCCGGCTGCCCATCGAGAACTCGCTGACCCGGCGCACCGTCCCGGTGGCCGAGGCCGTGCGCGGCACCGTGGAGCGCTTCGGCCTCACCTGGCCCACGATCGAGAACATGTTCGCCGACCACGCCATCGACATCGACTTCGCGGTCGACATGATCTTCTCGTGGGTGGACGGCTCCGACGAGGAGTACCGCAGGGTCCGGGCCTCGTACATGGCCGACGCCGTGGTGGGCGAGGGCGACGCGCACGAGGCCCGCTTCCGGCAGGTCGACGAGCTGAAGTACGCCCTGCGCTCGGTGCACATGTTCGCCCCGTGGGTGCGCAACATCTACATCGCCACCGACTCCCGGCCGCCGGCGTGGCTGGCCGAGCACCCGCGCGTGCGGGTCGTGCGCAGCGAGGAGTTCTTCGCGGACACCTCGGCCCTGCCGATCTACAACTCCCAGGCGGTGGAGGCGCAGCTGCACCACATCGAGGGGCTCTCGGAGCACTACCTGTACTCCAACGACGACATGTTCTTCGGCCGCCCGATCGGCCCGGCGCTGTTCTTCTCCCCGGGCGGGATCACGAAGTTCGTGGAGAACGAGACCCGGATCGGCCTGGGCGAGAACTCCGCCGAGCGCTCCGGCTTCGAGAACGCCGCCCGCGTCAACCGCCGGCTCCTGTGGGAGCGCTTCGGCCGGATCACCACCCGCCACCTGCAGCACTGCGCCGCGCCCCTGCGGCGCAGCGTGGTGGCCGAGATGGAGCGGGAGTTCCCGGCGGAGTTCGCCCGCACCGCGTCCAGCCGCTTCCGCGCGGCGGACAACATCTCGGTGACGAACTCGCTCTACCACTACTACGCGCTGCTGACCGGCCGGGCCGTGACCCAGGAGACGGCCCGCACGGAGTACGTGGACACCACCACGCGCGCCGGGCTGCAGCAGATGGAGAAGCTGCTCGGCCGCCGCAACCTCGACATGTTCTGCCTCAACGACGGCAGCTTCCCGGAGGTGCCCGGTCCCGAGCGCGCGGAGCGGATGACGGAGTTCCTGGAGCGCTACTACCCCATCAAGGCTCCCTGGGAGAAGTGACCGCGGAGAATGAGCGGGGCCGGTGCGGGATCCCGCACCGGCCCCGCTCGCTCTCCGCGGCTCGACGACCGCCGCGTCCGAGCCGGGGCTCAGGTGCGCGGCCGGTCCCCGGGGCCGGGGTCGCCGTCGGGGCGGGTGCTGCCGTCGTGCAGGGTGTCGCCGTCGCTCCGGGTGTCGCCGTCGTGCCGGGTCCGGGTGTCCGGTCCGGCGTCGCCGTCCTGCCAGGGGGCCTCGTCGGAGCGCGTCCCGGAGGCGCGATCGGTGACGTCCTCGCGGCGTCCGCGGGAGGCGTCAGCAGGGGTGGAGTCGTCCCCGTCCGGGACGAGCGAGGCGGCGTCCCGGCGATGGGTCTCCGCCTCCTGGCGGACCTTCTCGGCGTCCTCGGTGCGCCGCTGGGCGTCCTGCTCGAGGCGGTCGGCCTCGATCCGGGCCTTCTCGGCCTCGGCGCGGGCCGCGTCCGCGTCCGCCTTCCGCTCGCGGGCCGAGAGGTCCTCCTCCTCGCTGCGGGCGCGCAGCTCGGCGGCGCGCTGCTGGTTCTCCCGCCGCTCCACGGCCTCGCGCTCCTTCTTCTTGCGGCTCCCGGCCAGCACGGCCAGGACGACCACGGCCAGCACGGCCAGGGCCAGCACGATCCAGATCCAGGTTTCCATCGGATGTTCCTCCTCGGTAGGTCCCCACGTTCCTCAATAGAAGCAGAGCCGGACGGGTCCGGCTACAGGCCCCGGCGCCCCGGCGGGCGGCTCCGTGCCGGAGCACCCCGGGGTCGTGCCACCGGCACGGGGCGCACCGGCCGCCGGGCGGCGTGCGCGGGAGACCCGCACCGCCCGGGTGCGTGCTCCGCCGGCGCAGTGGCCGGGGGATCGTGCCTTGCCAGCGGCGGTTTCGGCAGCACGCTTCCCGCTCCGCCCCGCCGCGCCCCCGGGCCGCCCGAGCAGCGCGGCGCCGGGCCGGGGAGCACGGGTCGCCCCGCGGGACACGGGGCGCCCGCGCCGTCGTGACCGAACATGACCCTCCGCGTCGGGCGGGGGCCCGACACCGTCCCGTCCCGGCGGCGCTCCACCCGCCGCACGGTGGCGGACCCCGGCACCGGGGAGCGCATCGAGCGCTCCGAGACCCACCTCATCTGAGCGGACGCGGAGCGGCTCACACCAGGGCGGGGACCTTCCGCAGCGCCTCCTGGAGGGCGCCCAGGACGAGGGCCACCGACCCGGCGTCGGCGTTGGGGCCCATCAGGCCGATCCGCCACACGGTGTTCGCGTACTCCTTCACGCCCGCCCCGATCTCCACGGAGAAGTGCTCCAGCAGGTAGGCCCGCACCCAGGCGGAGTCGACGCCCTCGGGCACCTTGACCGTGGTCAGCTCCGGGAGGCGGTGCCCCTCGGCGGCGAACAGCTCCAGCCCCATGTCCTGCAGCCCCGCCTGGAGCGCGTCGCCCGCGGCCTGGTGACGGGCCCAGACGTTCTCCAGGCCCTCCTCGGCGATCCGGCGCAGCGCGGCGTCCAGGGACGCGATCATCGCCGTGGGCGCGGTGTGGTGGTAGGTCCGGGCCCGGCCCTGGGCCTCGCCCACGTAGCCGCCGAGCATGCCCAGGTCCAGGTACCAGGAGCGGGGGTGCTGCACCCGGCGCTCGAACGCGGCGTCCGAGATCGTGAACGGCGCCAGTCCCGGGGCGACCCCCAGGCACTTCTGGGTGCCCGCGTAGCCGAGGTCCACCCCCCAGTCGTCCGCGCGCAGCTCGATGCCGCCGATGGACGTGACCGCGTCCACGAGCAGCAGGGCGTCGCCCTTGAGCTCCCCCAGCGCGGCGATGTCGGAGCGCACGCCCGTGGAGGTCTCCGCGTGCACGGCCGCGATGATCTTCGGGGACGGGTGCGCCTCCGCGACGCGCTGCGGGTCGATCGGCTCCCCGTAGGGGAAGTCCACGCGCACCACCTCGGCGCCGCACCGGGCCGCGACGTCGCACATGCGCTCGCCGAACAGCCCATTGACGGCGACGACGACGACGTCGCCCTCCTCCACCGTGTTGACGAACGCCGCCTCCATGCCGGCGGAGCCGGTGGCGCTCAGCGGCAGGGTGCGCCGGTTGTCCGTGCCCCAGACCGTGCGCAGGCCGTCGCAGGCGCTGTCCATGACGTCGAGGAAGGCGGGATCCAGGTGGCCGAGCAGCGGGTGGCCCAGCGCCGCCGTGGCCTCCGGGTAGGGGTTGGACGGGCCGGGGCCGAACAGGTGTCGCTGGATCAGGGGCACGGTGCACTCCTCAGGGGAACGGGTGGACGGGTCCGCCGACCAGCCTATGGCCTGCCCGTGCCGGAGGGCGTCAGCGTGCTGCCCCGCAGGTCGCCGGAGGCCTCACCGGCGTCCGAGCCGGCGGAGCAGCGAGCCGAGGCGTCGCGCCGGAGCGCTCCGCGGACGGCCGCCCGGGCCGCCGTCCGGCCGGCGGGGCCGCTGGGCGGTCCGGGACCAGGAGGCGAACATGGCGCTGCCCTCGGTGGCCGTCATGCGGTCCTGGAGCGTGGGCCGTCCCGCGGGACCCTGGACCACGCCGGTGCGCTTGTCGTAGGTGAAGCCGTCGTCGAGGACGATGTGCCGCTCCGTCTCGGTGACCACGGTGTACAGCACCGCGTGCTCGCCGGAGCCCGCTCCGGGGTGGACGGCGGCGCGCGCGCCGGGATGCGTGGCGCCGCCGTGGTTGAAGTCGAACAGGTCGGCCATGGGAGGGGCGTCCTCCTGAGAGCTCGGGGACTCCGGTCGCCGGCACGGCGCCGGCGACGGTCCGGCCCGGGCCCGGTGGCGTGCGGACCCGGTGCGGCGGGTGGGCGCTCCCCACTCTAGCGACCGGTCGCGGGGCCCTCGAGGCGCCGGGTCGCTCTCCCGGCCGGGGCCCCGGGCCGGGGGAGCGCCCGAGGGCTTCCCGCCCCGCGGGCTCGGTCCCGCGGACTCAGTCCCGGGGGCCGGCCGGGACCGGCTGGTGGGTCTCGTACATCCGCGCCGCCACGACCAGGGCCGAGACGGCGCTGATGCCGGCGGCGGCCCAGACCGCGGCGTGCAGGCCCAGCAGGTCGGCCACGATCCCCCCGAGCACGGCCCCGACCGCGTAGCCCAGGTCGCGCCAGACCCGGTAGACGCCCACGGCCCGGCCGCGCCACACGGGGTGGGCGACGTCGCCCACCACCGCCAGCAGCGTCGGGTAGACCATCGCGGTGCCCGCCCCGAGCAGGACCGTCCCGGCGGCCCAGCCGCCGAACCCGTCGCCGGCGGCGATGACGGCCAGGGCCGCGGCCTGGGTGGCCATCCCGGCGGTGATCAGGTGCTTGCGCCCGACCCGGTCCGACAGGGCGCCGGTGACCAGCTGCCCGACGCCCCACACCCCGGGGTAGAGGGCGAAGAGCAGCCCGATCTGGGACACCGTGAGCTCCGCGGTGGCGAACAGCAGGGGGAACAGGCCCCAGGAGAGCCCGAAGTTGAGGTTGTTGACCAGCCCCGCCTGGCTGGCCGAGGACAGCGCGGGCTCCCTCAGGCTGGTCTGGGCGATGATCTGGCGGTCGGTGAGACCGGCGTGCAGGTGGTCGTGCATCCCGTCGGCGCGCGGGGTGTGCCGGCCGGCGTCGAGCAGCGCGTGGCCGCGGGTCTCCTTGACGAAGGCCCCCGACAGCAGCAGCGCCAGGGCGGTGTAGGCCAGGCCCAGCAGGAACGGGGCCGGGCGCAGCCCGTACTGCTCGGCCAGGTACCCGGCCAGCAGGGAGGTCACGGCCACCGCACCGTAGCCGGCGGCCTCGTTGAGCCCCATGGCCAGTCCGCGCTGGGCCGGGCCCACCAGGTCGATCTTCATCACCACGGTCGTGGACCAGGTCAGGCCCTGGTTGACGCCGAGCAGCACGTTGGCGGCCACGACCCACCCCCAGTCCGGGGCGAAGATCAGCATCAGCGGCACCGGCACGGCGAACAGCCACCCCACCAGCAGCACCGGCTTGCGCCCGTACCGGTCGGAGAAGGTGCCGGCGAACCAGTTGGCGATCGCCTTGGTGATCCCGAACGCGGCCACGTAGGTGAAGATGAAGGTGTAGCCGGTCAGCCCGAACTCGTCGGCGGCCAGCAGCGGCAGCACGGTCTGCTGCTGGCCGACCATGCCGCCGACCAGGGCGTTGACCGCCACCAGGAGCGTGAACTGGGCGGCGTTGGCGCGCAGACCCAGACGGACGGGCTCGGGCGTGCCGGAGGGTCTCGCCTGCCGGCCCATGGCCGCTCCTTCCGGTGTCGTGGGCCCGCCGGACGGCGTGCCCGCTGATGCTCCGAGGAACCGGGAGCAGTGCTGTCAGCAGTGTTCCACGGTTCGCCGGAGGATCGACCGAGGGACGGGCGGCGTGACACAGCGCGGGCGGCGCGGCACGCGGAGCCCGGCCCTCCTCCCCCGCCGGCACGCCGGAGCACCTGTTGTGGTCGGGCACACTCCTCGGTAACCTCTGGACAGGCCCACGGCGGGCCCGGATCCCCGGGCCATCTACCAGGCAGAACCGCACCATCGACCACGCAGCGGCCGCCGACGGCGCACGTCCCCCCGTCCCGGCCCGGGACGCTCCCCGGCGGCATCTGCCCCCACCCCGGGAGTTCCGCATGGACACTGACCGCACCCCGCCCGCCGACGCCCGGCAGCTGCTGCTGGAGGCCATCGACCTGGCGGTGGGCAACGCCGCCGTCGACGGCGGCCCCTTCGGCGCCGTCGTCGTCACCGCCGACGGCCGCCGCTTCAGCGGCGTCAACCGCGTCACGGCCGACAACGACCCCACAGCGCACGCGGAGGTCATGGCGATCCGCGCCGCCTGCCGCGAGCTGGGCACCTTCGACCTCTCGGGCGCGACCCTCTACACCAGCTGCGAGCCGTGCCCCATGTGCCTGTCCGCCTCGCTGTGGGCCCGGCTGGACGCCGTCTGGTTCGCCGCGGACCGGCACGACGCGGCCGCCGGCGGCTTCGACGACGCCGAGTTCTACGAGTACTTCGCCAAGCCCGAGCACGAACGGTCGCTGCCGGTGCGCCCGGTGGCCCTCGCCGAGCGCACCGCGCCGTTCGAGGCCTGGGCCAGGAACGTCGCGCGCACGGCCTACTGAGCGTCCGTGCGGGCGCACTCCCGGGCCGCGGAGCCGGCCGATCCGGACTGCGGCGGCGGCCTCCCGGAGGACGTCACCGCACGTCGGAGCGGGTCCGTGTCCGGATCGTGAGCTGCCTTACTTCGTCAAGCCCGGCCGTCGGGCGTCCCCTCGGGCGACAATGAGGTCAGGATAGTCAGCGGTGTCCGAGGGGGGGAGCACCATGAGATCGTCCAGGAGCACGCGGGTCCGGCGCAGGAGCGCGGCCGCCCTGGCCGTCAGCGTCCTGCTGGTGAGCGGATGCGGGCCGGGGGACACGACGCCCGAGGACCAGGTCGAGCAGGCCGGAGCGGGCGGACCGGCCGATCCGGGAGCATCGGCCGGCGCCACGGACATCCCGCACCACGAGGAGAACGGACTGACCGTGTCCGGCCAGCTCCCCCCGGGCGAGGACCACCCGCCCGACCTCACCACGCAGCAGATGCACGCCCTCGGCGACACCTCGGTGTTCGCGATCCAGGGACGCCGGCCCGACGACTACCTGGGGATGGGCACCGGGTTCGTCGTGGACAAGGACGCCGGGATGGCCGTCACCAACGCGCACGTCGTCCAGGGCCTCGCGGCGATCTCGGGACGGTTCAACACCGGTCAGAAGGCGTCCCTGCACGTCATCGCCCTGGACCCGTGCACGGATCTCGCGGTGGTGCACTTCTCCTCCCCGCTGCCCGAGCAGACGCACCCGCTCGTCATCGGCAGCTCGGACGCGGTGACCCCGGGGGACACGGTCACGGCGCTCGGCTATTCCACCGCTCCGCCCGACCAGCCCTCCGGCCAGAAGCTCCTCATCGCCTCGGGACTCGTCAACGCGACCAAGGTCCCGGCACAACCGCAGGGCGCCCCGGAGTACAAGGACACCATCCAGCACGGCGCCACCGTCAATCCCGGCAGCTCGGGAGGGCCTCTGCTCGACCACCACGGCCGGGTGGTGGGGATCAACACCTCGACGCAGTTCAGCGGCCGGAACGTCGTGGAGGAGGGCCAGTTCTACTCCATCGCGATCGACTCGGCCCGGACGGAGATCGTCGACAAGCTGCTCAAGGGCCAGTCGCAGAACGACATGGGGTGGGCCGTGGAGGAGTACTACCCGGGCTACTTCACGGCCCTCGACCCCGCCGGCGGCCCTGCGCTCGACGCGAGGATGGCGCGCAGCGGCATCGAGGGAGGCCTCTACGTCAAGGCCGTCACCCCCGGCTCCGGGGCCAGCAAGGCGGGGATCAGGCCGGGCATGCTCATCACCAAGATCCAGAACACGTCCACGGCGACGGTCGCGGAGATGTGCGCCATCGTGGAGTCGGTGCTGCCCGGCACGGTCGCGGCGGTCGAAGGACGCTACCTCCTCTCGGACTCCGAGCGCTTCGACACGCAGTTCTACAAGGAGTTCGCGCTGCCCGGTCCGCACTGAGCCGGAGCGGCGGGCGCCCTACCGGGCGATCCAGACGGTGACGGTCGAGTTCTGTTGCACCGGGGTCCCCTCGAGCGGGTCCGTGCGGACCACCTCGCCCGGCGGCCGGTCCGTGCCGTCCTCGTACTTGACCGTGACCTGCACCCCGCTCGCCCTGATCCGGTCGATGACGGGCTGGGCCGGTCGTCCCACCATGTCCACGGGCAGGTACACCACCTCGGGGTCGGGGGCCGCACCCGGGCCGGCGTCCGCGGGATCCCCCGACGCGCTGTCGGTCCCGACCTCGCTCCCCGGCTCGTGCAGCCCTCCGGCAAGGCCCCGCGGACCGGTCGAGTGGACCACCGTGATCTCGGTGTCCCGCTCCACCCTGCCGGTGGGCTCCAGGCCGAGCACCGTGCCCTCCGCGGTCCCGTGGGGCTCCCCCCGCACGCGCACCCCGAGGCCGAGCTCGTCGAGCTCCCGGACCACCTCGTCCACCGGCCGATCGCGGTAGGCGGCGGCCTCCACCTCGACGGTGCCGATCCGGGCCAGCGCCCACCACACGAGCGCCCCGGTCAGGAGGAGCAGGAGCGGGGCCAGCCACCGCACCCGCGCGTACCGCCGGCGGTGCCCCGCAGCCGGGCGGCCCGTCTGAGCCGGTGGTCCAGGCGCCGGCGGGGGACGCTCCACCACCGGATCGGGGCGCTCGGCCACCGGGCCGGGATCGTCCGCCATCGGTTCGGGACGCTCCACCACCGGATCCGGACGCTCGGCCACCGGCGGTTCCGCCGTCGGGGGTGAGCTCCCGGGCCCGGCCTGGGGCGGGACCGGCTCGACCGGCGCCGCGGCGGGGCCACCGCCGGCCGGCGCCCCGGGAACCACCGGCGCGCCGGCGCGCGAGGACCGGGGGGCTTCGGCGGCCCGCTTCCGCTCCCGGGGTCTGCGGATGCTGAACAGACGGGTCTCCAGACCCCTCAGGTAGAGGACCGGGGTGATCCACTCCAGCGTGTGGCCGTTCATGCCCAGGATGGACACGCGCCCGCTGCGCACGGCCTGGTCCACAGGCCGCCCGGCGGCGACGGCCGAGTAGAAGCCCCGGGCGAAGGCTGCGGCCGCGGGGTCGGTGATCTCGAACTGCATGGCCACCACCGCGCTGACGCCCCCGCGCACCAGCGCAGAGGCGGTGCCCGAGAACAGGTCCACCGACCCGGAGACGGCCGACTGGCACGAGTTGAGCACCACGAGCCGGGGCATCGGGGTCGCCTCGTGCAGCAGGTCGGCGAACCGGCTGGCCTCCACCCGGTGCGCCCGCCCGTCGCCTCCCACGAGCGCCAGCACGCCCTCGTCCAGCTCCACGTCGAAGTCCCCGTGCCCGATGAAGTGGACGACGTGCCACTCCTGGCCCAGGAGCATGTCGTGCACGCCGTCCCACGTGGCGTCGCGCACCCATGTCAGCTCGATCTGTCCCCGCTCGAGGGGCTCCGCGAGCGCCTGGGCCAGGTACTGCTCCTCGGCTTCGACGTCGAGGACCGGGAGCCCCCGGGGAGAGGCGGTGATCCCGAGGATCCGCACGGGCTGCTGCACCCGCAGCGGCGGCGGGGCGGCCGCGACGGGCACATGGCGCACCAGGGGGTCGATCCGGGCGACGTAGGTGCCGGCCTGGGCGTCGTACATGGCCTCCCAGGGCAGGGGCGTCAGCTCCGGCGCGGCCAGACGCAGCACGAGGCGCAGCGGCTCACCTCGTTCGGCGGCGACGTCCACGCTGGACCGGTAGCGGGCCCCGATCGCGGGGTGGCCCAGCAGCATGTCGAAGAGCTCCTGGCCCACCGTCCGGACCGTCGTCTCGGGGCCGGCGACCAGTCGGCGGGTGCTGGCGGCGGAGGCCAGGAGCGCGTCCTGCCATCGGTCGCGCCCCTGCATCAGCCCCGCGCAGTCGATCGCCACGATGGCCGAGGCCTCGCCCACCGGGGAGTGGACGATCTCGACGTCGTAGAGGCCCTCCTCCGCGGACCGGACGACCGACAGCTCCAGCACGCTCACCGGTTCCTCACCCCATGGCTCCTGATCGGGCGGTCCCCCGGCTCGGGGCAGGACGGACCGCCGATGGATCGTGCCCGCTCATTCCGTGCGCGTGTCCTCCCAGGTGAGCTTGACCGTGAAGTTCGCGGCGCCGCCCGTCTTCGCGATGAAGGCACCGGCCTCCGCGTGCAGGTCGACCCCGAACTCCACGCACACCCCCGAGGGGCGGTGGGCCAGGGACACGAGCTGGTCGATCAGGGCCTGGACCGCGGGCTGGATGTGCGCCACCGCCTCCTCGAAGGTCCGCTGGGCCTCCAGCACCACGCTCTCGCGGTGACCGCCCCGGGTGACCGGTCCGCCGGACCCGTCCGCGGTCTCCACCAGGACGCCGCGTCCGTCCGCGGTGGGAAACTCGACGATGTTGCCCATGGTGGCACCTCTCCCTCGTCCCGCGCCGTCCCGCACCGCACCGTGAGCCCACTGTGCTCCCCCCGTTCACGGGCTGGCAAGGGAGAACACCAGGATCGGCGGTCGGAGACACAATGAGACAGCCCCCGGCGCCGCATCCGGGCGCCGGGGCACCCGGGCCGTGCCCGTGGCGGTCCGGATGCTGCGGCACGGCGCGGCACCGCCGCGTTCCCCCACGTCGGAGCGGGACCCCGCCCGGACTATGAGGCGGCTTACGAAATGATGAACATTTATTTACATATCAGTACCCTTGCATCGACGAGCCGCGGTCGGCTCACGGGTCCGATGTGCGATGAACGTGGGGGGACACCGGAGCACAGTCGGCCGAGCTCTCCGGGCGCCGCTCCCGACCCGATCTCTCCGGGGGCGGCGCCCCTCGGCCACCGACACACCTTGGACCCGGTCCGGATTCACCGAAGCACTTGCGCCCCGAACCTCGAAACCCAGGGAACTCCCAGTAAACTGTGCACTGCGTCACATCTCATTCCGTCGCTCTCACCGAGAGGCCGATCCCGTGAAGAAGTCCGCACTGCTCGCAGCACCCGCCCTGGCCCTCGCGGCCCTCGCGCTACCCGCCGCCCCGGCCGCCGCGGCCGACAGCTGGTCCGTCCGGGCCGAGCTCGCCCCGGTCAACAGCAGCACCACCGGCAGCGTGGTCGTCCACGTCACGGGTGAGGAGGCCACGGTGACCGTCGAGGTCGCTGGTGCTCCCGCCCTGTTCCAGGGCGCACCGTACCCGCACGCCCAGCACATCCACATCGGGGGACAGGGGCTCTGCGCTCCCCCGACGGCCGACGCCGACGGGGACGGCGCGGTCAGCTCCATGGAGGGCCAGCCCTGGACTGGTGGGATCGGGGCCTCCCTGACCACCTCCGGCGACACGACCCCGGCCTCGGCCGTGGCGATCGACCGGTTCCCCGCCGGTGACGCCTACACCTATCAGCGGACCGTCCCGGTGGACGCCGCGATGGTCGCGGCCCTGCAGAACGGCACCGCCGTGGTCAACGTCCACGGGGCGGACCCGGCGGCCCTCTCGGCCGCGGCGCAGGCCAAGGTCAATCCGATGGCTCCGGACCTGCCCCTCGCCTCCGACATCCCGGTGGCCTGCGGCGTCCTGGCGCCCGCCCAGATGGCCGTGCCGGAGGGTCCTGCCGACACGGGCGTGGAGACCGCCGGGACCGGCTCGGACACGAACGGGATCATCGGTGCGGCCGTCCTCGGCATGCTCGCGCTGGGCGCCGCAGTGGGCGTGCGCCGCCGGGTGGCCGGCGGACGCTGACCGGCGGACACCGGATGGCCCGGCACCGCCGCGAGCCCCGCCACCTCCGCACGGGGGTGGTGGGGCTCTCCGTGGTCCTGGCCCTGTGGTGCACCGGTGACAGCCCGGCGCCGGGGACGACGGCGGAGCGCGGGTCGGTCGCGGAGCGCGTCGTGCCCCTCGCTGCGGGCGCCCTGTCGGCACCGTCCTCGCCGCCCGTTCGGGCGAGCGCCCCCGCGGACGCGGCGCAGGCGCCGGCTCCAGCGCCTGAGGCCCTTCCCGAGTCGCCGCCGGAGCGCCTGTCGGTGGAGCGCATCGGACTGGACGACGAGCTCGTGCAGCTCGGGCTGCGCCCCGATCGGAGCCTGGAGGTCCCTCCGGAGGGCCCCGGCACACCGGCCGGCTGGTACCGGCACTCACCGACCCCGGGCGAGGCCGGCCCGTCCGTGCTGCTGGGCCACGTCAACGCCACCGGCGGCGGCCCCGGCGTGTTCGCCGACCTGCACCGCCTGACCCACGGGGACCTGATCACCGTGACCCGCCGGGACGGCTCCGCGGCGGTGTTCGCCGTGGACGCCGTCGAGCGGTACGAGAAGGCGGCGTTCCCCACGCTGCGCGTCTACGGCAACACCGCCGGCCCGGAGCTGCGCCTGATCACCTGCGACGGCTACGACCCCGCGACCGGCTCCTTCGACGAGAACCTGGTCGTCCACGCGTCCCTGGTCCACGGCTGAGCCGCCGGGGGCGGCACCGCGGAGGGGGACGGAACGGCCCCGGGCCGCGGCCCGGGGCCACGAGGGGTCCGGGCCGCGGCCCGGGGCCGTGGTGGGGAGGGCTGCTAGACCAGCTCGTCCGTGAGGTGGTTCGGCGTGCCGAACCGGTGGGCGGTGATGCTGATCGCCTGCTCGTGCAGGAACGGCAGCAGCTCGACCCGGCCCGCGGCGGTGACCGGGTGGGCGTAGACGGCCACGTCCGGACGGGACCCGGTCGCGGCGATGAAGGCCGCGCGGTCCCCGCCGATCAGCCGGACGCGCCCGCCGCCGAGGGCCGGGGCGCCGGCCAGCCACGCGGCGTCGTCCTCCACCCGCACGGGCACGCCGCGGTCGGTGAGCACGGCGCGCACCAGGGCGGGCAGCTCGTGCGCCGTGGAGACGGTCAGCGCGGAGCCCGCCCGCAGCCCGGCGGCGACGACGCGCAGCAGGTCGGCGAGCGGCTCGCCCTCGGACAGGCGCACCGTGACGGGCAGGGGCAGGTAGCGGAAGACGTTGCGCTCGGCGTAGAGCCCGGTGACGTCCTCGGCGACGCCGAACTCCTCGGCCCAGGCGGCCTCGTCGCTGCGCAGCGCCTGCTCGAGGCCCTGCGCCTCGGCCGGCCCGAGGTCCGCCGTGCCCGAGTGCGCGGCCTGCAGCAGCTCGACGGCGGCCGCCTCGGCCACGGGGAGCCCGGCCCCGCGCAGCGGCGCCGGCTCCCACTCGCCCAGGCCCATGAGGTAGCTGGGCCCGCCGGCCTTGGTGCCGGGGCCGACGGCCGACTTCTTCCACCCGCCGAAGGGCTGGCGCTGGACGATGGCCCCGGTGATGTGGCGGTTGACGTACAGGTTGCCGGCCTGGACGTGCTCGAGCCAGTAGCCGATGTCCTCCGGGTCCAGGGAGTGCAGGCCGGCGGTGAGGCCGTACTCCACCTCGTTCTGGAGGGCCACGGCCTCCTCCAGGGTCTCGGCGGTCATCACGCCGAGCACCGGGCCGAAGTACTCCACCAGGTGGAACTCGGAGCCGCGCTGCACGCCGGTGCGCACGCCCGGGGACCACAACCGGCCGGTCCCGTCGAGCTGCTGCGGCTCGATCAGCCAGGACTGCCCCTCCTCGAGGGTGGTCAGGGCCTGGAGCAGCTTGCCCTCGGCGGGCTCGGTGAGCGGGCCCATCTGCGCGGCAGGGTTGGTCGGGTGGTCGACGGTCAGGGAGGTCACGGCGTCCACGAGCTGGTTGCGGAAGCGGCGGGACTGCGCCACGGAGCCGACCAGGATCACCAGGGAGGCCGCCGAGCACTTCTGCCCGGCGTGGCCGAACGCCGAGTAGGCGACGTCCTTGGCGGCGAGGTCGAAGTCGGCGCTGGGCGTGACGATCAGCGCGTTCTTCCCCGAGGTCTCGGCCAGCAGCGGCAGATCGGAGCGGAAGGTGCGGAACAGCTCCGCCGTCTCGTAGGCGCCGGTGAGGATCAGCCGGTCCACCGCCGGGTGGGAGATCAGCTGGCGGCCGAGGGCGCGCTCCTCGAGGTCCACGAGGGCGAGCACGTCGCGGGGGATCCCGGAGGCGTCGAGGGCCTCCCAGAGTGCCTCGGCGACCACGGCGCCGCAGCGCTTGGTCGGGCCGGCCGGCTTGAACACCACCGGGGAGCCGGCGGCGAGGGCCGCCAGCGCGGACC
Organism: Kocuria sp. LHG3120; assembly: GCF_049897445.1. Classification (NCBI taxonomy): domain Bacteria; kingdom Bacillati; phylum Actinomycetota; class Actinomycetes; order Micrococcales; family Micrococcaceae; genus Kocuria; species Kocuria sp. LHG3120. Next base: position 214,938 of record NZ_JAFCWG010000003.1, read on the forward strand.
CCGCCGGGATGGCCACCGGGAAGTTCCACGGCGGGGTCACCACGGTGAGCCGGGAGGGCACGAAGGACGCGCCGTCGACCTCGTCCAGCTCACGGGCGCGCTCGGCGTAGTAGTGGGCGAAGTCGATCGCCTCGCTGATCTCCGGGTCGGCCTGGTCGAGGGTCTTGCCGGCCTCGGCGGCGGCGACCTCGAGCAGCTCGGCCCGGCGGGCGGACAGGGCGTCGCCCGCGCGGTGGAGCACCTCGGCGCGCTGGGCACCGGTGAGCCCGGCCCAGCCGCGACCGGCCTCGAGGGCGGCGTCGATGACGCGGTCGAGCTGCTCCTCTGTCTGCAGCGCCGCGGCGGCGACGGTCTCCACCCCGGCCGTCGAGCCGGGGACCCGGTCGAGGATCGCCCGGCCCCAGTCCCGGTTGGCGGCCACGGCAGGATCGGTGTCCGGCGTGTTGGTGAACGCGTCGACCGGGGCGGGCGGCTCGGGCAGGCTGCGGTCCTGGACCCGGTGGGGGGCCGGCACGGTGTCGTCGAGGCCGGCCAGGGAGGCGAGGAAGCGCTGCTTCTCGCGCTCGAAGAGCTCCTCGTCGGTGGAGAGCTCGAAGACCGCGGACATGAAGTTCTCGCGGGACGCGCCCTCCTCGAGCCGGCGGATCAGGTAGGCGATGGCCACGTCGAACTCGGCCGGGTGCACCACGGGGGTGTAGAGCAGCAGGGACCCGACGTCGCGCTTGACGGCCTCGGCCTGGCCGGTGGCCATGCCGAGCAGCATCTCGAAGTCCACGGCCCCGGCCACGCCGCGCTCGGTGGCCAGCAGCCAGGCGAAGGCGATGTCGAAGAGGTTGTGCCCGGCGACGCCGATGCGCACGGCGTCCGTGTGCTCGGGCTGCAGCGCGTAGTTGAGGACCCGCTTGTAGTGGGTGTCCGAGTCCTGCTTGGTGCCCCAGGTCGCCAGGGGCCAGTCGTGCAGGGACGCCTCGACCTGCTCCATCGGCAGGTTCGCGCCCTTGACCACGCGCACCTTCACGGGGGCGCCGCCGGCGGCGCGGCGGGCGGCGGCCCACTCCTGCAGGCGGATCATCGCGGCCAGGGCGTCGGGCAGGTAGGTCTGCAGGACGATGCCGGCCTCCAGGTTCTTGAACCGGGGCTGGTCGAGGATCCGGGTGAAGACCTCGAGGGTCATGTCCAGGTCCTTGTACTCCTCCATGTCCAGGTTGATGAACTTGGGCGCGGCGAAGGAGGCGGCCCGCTCGTACAGCGGGGTGAGCTTCTCGACGACCTCGGTCACGGCCTCGTCGAAGGCCCAGGGCGAGTGCGGGGCGACGGTGGAGGAGACCTTGATGGAGACGTAGTCGACGTCGGGGCGGGCCAGCAGGTCGTGGGTGCCCTGCAGCCGCCGGGCGGCCTCGCGGTCCCCGAGCACGGCCTCGCCCAGGAGGTTGACGTTGAGCCGGACGTCGTCCTTGCGGATCTTCGCGATCGACCTCCCCAGCTTGGCCTCGCTGGCGTCCACGATGAGGTGGCCCACCATCTCGCGCAGCGCCTTGCGGGCCGCGGGGATGACGACCTGCGGGGCCACGGGGGCGAGGGCCCCGCCCGCGCGCACCGCGGAGCGCAGGTACCAGGGCAGGAAGCCGGGGACCTTCGGCGCCAGCCGGGCCAGGTTGCGGGCCGCCACCCGGAGGTCCTCGGGGCGGATGACGCCGTCCACGAAGCCGACCGTGAAGTCCAGGCCGGCGGGATCCTTCAGCACGCCCGCCAGCTGCTCCCCCGAGGCGTCCCGGGGGAACTGCTCCGCCTCGGTGAGCCAGCGGCGCACCGTGGCCACGGCCTGCTCGGGCAGCGACGCCGGGATGGCGGCGTGGGGAAGGGTGCGTCCCACCGCGGGGAGGCCGGGGGCCTGCGCTGCCGGGGGGACGGGGATCGTCGTCATGGGTGGTACTCCCTGGTTGGGTCGAAAGCACTGCGGTACGTCCAGTGTGCGCCCCGGGACGATTCGGATAAAGTGAAGAATTCCGCAGATGATTCGTCAGCAGTACTAATCTTTGGGAGGCGGCGGAATGCTGGACGTGCGCAAGCTGCGGCTGCTGCGGGAACTCGCCCTGCGGGGCACCCTCGCGGAGGTCGCCGCCGCCCTGAACTTCAGCCCCTCGGCGGTCTCCCAGCAGCTCTCGGCGCTGGAGAAGGAGGCGGGGGTGGCCCTGCTCTCGAAGGCCGGCCGGCGGGTCCAGCTCACGCCGCAGGCGGAGATCCTGGTGGCGCGCACCACCGAGCTGCTGGACGTCCTGGAGCGCACCGAGTCGGACCTGGCGGCGTCGCTGAGCACGGTCACCGGCACCGTGCGGGTCGCCGTGTTCCAGTCCGCGGCCCTGGCGCTGCTGCCGGAGGTGCTGGGCGCCATGCGCCGCGAGCACCCGGACGTGCGGGTCGAGATGGTGCAGGCCGAGCCGGAGCGGGCCCTCTACGAGACCTGGGCCCGGGAGTTCGACGTGGTCGTGGCGGAGCAGTACCCGAGCCACGCCGCCGCCCACCACCCGGACCTGGACCGGCGGCGGCTGATCACGGACGCCATCCGCCTGGCCGTCCCCCCGGGCTCCGAGCACGCGTCCGTCGCCTCCCTGCGGGACGCCCGCGAGCTCCCGTGGGTCATGGAACCGCGGGGAGCCGCCTCGCGGCACTGGGGCGAGCAGCTGTGCCGGCGGGCGGGCTTCGAGCCGGACGTCCGGTTCTCGACGGCGGACCTGCAGGCGCAGACCCGGCTCGTGGAGTCCGGCAACGCCGTGGCGCTCATGCCGGACCTCATGTGGGCGGGCGGGGACTCGCCCTGCCGGCTGGTCGACCTGCCGACCGGGCCCCGGCGGACGGTGTTCACCTCGATCCGCGGAGCGAGCGCCCACCGCCCGGCGATCCTCGCGCTGCGCGCCGCCCTCGAGACGGTGGCCGCCGGCCTGGCCGGACGGATGGAGTGAGCCGGAGGGAGCCGGCCGGGCGGAGCGCTACGGGCGGAGCGCTGCCCGGCTCGTGAGCGCCCCGCGCAGCCGGTCGTCCGCGATCTGCTCCAGCAGCCACGGGCTGAGCAGGAACGGCGCGGCCTCCGCCGCGGCGAACAGCTCCTCCGGGGCGATCCAGGCGACCTCCGCGACCTCGGCGGGCAGCGGCCGGGGCCGCCCGGTGGCCCGCGCCAGGTAGACGGGGCAGAACTCGTTCTCCACGATCCCGGAGGCGTCCACCGCCCGGTAGCGGAAGTCGGGCAGCACCTCCGTCATCCCCGTCACCTCGAAGCCCAGCTCCTGGCCGGCGCGGCGCGCGATGGCCTCCACGAACCCCTCGCCGGGGCCCGGGTGACCGCAGAAGCTGTTGGTCCACACCCCGGGCCAGGTCTTCTTCGCGAGCGCCCGGCGGGTCAGCAGCAGCCGCCCGTCGTCGTCGAGGACGTAGCACGAGACCGCCAGGTGCAGGGGGGTGTCCGTGGTGTGCACCCCGGCCTTGGGCGCGGTTCCGATGGGACGGTGCGCCTCGTCGAGGAGGACGACTTCTTCGGCTGACATGGGCCTCGTTCCGGTCGGCGGGCGGGTGCGGGTGCTCCCCATTCTCGCAGGATCCGCGGGGCGGCGGTACGCGGGCCCGCCGAGTGGACAACGGGGCGCGGGCGGAGCACGATCGGGAACCATGCGACGACGTCGGCCCGCCACCGCCCCCCTGCCGCTGCGGGACGGGGTGGACCCGGTCCGGGTGCGGCTGCCGGCCGCCGGGGCCGACGCCCCCGGGACCGTCCGCGGCTATCTGCTGAGCAGGTTCCCCGCGTCCGCGCCCGAGCTCGAGGAGCTCTTCGCGGCCGGCGGGATCGTCGACGACGCCGGGCGGCCCCTCCCCCACGACGCTCCCCTCCGCCCCGGCGGCTCGGTCTGGTACCACCGCGCCCTGCCCGAGGAGCCGGAGCTGCCCGGGGACCTGCCGGTCCTGTTCGAGGACGAGTGGCTGCTGGCGGTCGACAAGCCGCACGGGCTGCCCACCACGCCGCGCGGCGGCTTCGTGGCGCAGAGCGCGCTCGTGAAGCTGCGCCGCTCCCGCCGCGAGGACCGGCTCTCCCCGCTGCACCGGCTCGACCGCGGCACCGCGGGGGTGCTGCTGCTCTCGCGGGACCCCGGCACCCGGGGCCGGTTCCAGACCCTCTTCCAGGAGCGTGCGGTGGCGAAGGAGTACGAGGCCGTGGCCGCGCACCGGCCCGGGCTGCGCCTCCCGCGGCTCGTCGAGTCCCGCATCGTCAAGGACCGCACGTCCCTGCAGGCGCGGGAGGTGCCGGGACCCGTCAACGCCCGCACCCAGGTGGAGAGCGCCGGGCCGCCGTTCGCGGACGAGGAGGGGACGTGGGCCCGCTACGTCCTCCGGCCCGAGACCGGGCGCACCCACCAGATCCGGGTGCACCTGGCCGGCCTGGGCGTCCCGGTGCGCCACGACCCCCTGTACCCGCAGGTGCGGCCGGCCGGCGCCGAGGACCCCGGCCGGCCGCTTCAGCTGCTGGCCCGCCGCATCGCCCTCGTCCACCCGGTGACCGGCGAGCCGCTCGTGCTCGAGAGCCGCCGCGCCCTGCCGTCCGGGGACGCCGCGTGAGGGCTCCGCACGCCCCCCGGGCGACGGGCCGCGTCCCGGCGCCGGACGTGGCCCGGGGGCTCATGCTCTGGGTCATCGCGGTCGCCAACGTCACCGTCTGGATCTGGGCTGCCGGGCCCACGGACGGTCCCCGGGACCGGACGCTGGGCACCGGTGCGGGCACCGCGGCGTGGACGGCGGACGACGTCGCCAACATGGCCATGTCGATGCTCGTGGACGGCCGCGGCTTCCCCCTGTTCTCGTTCCTGGTCGGCTACGGCGTGGGCCAGATCGCCGCGCGGGAGGCCGCCCGCGGCACGCCGCCGCCCCTGGCGCGCCGGCTGCTGCTGCGCCGCTACGGGTGGCTGCTCCTCATCGGGGCCCTGCACGCGTGCCTGCTCTTCCCCGGGGACATCATCACCGCCTACGCGTTCGGCGGGCTCTTCCTCGCCGTGCTGATCGCCGAGAGCACGCGCACCCTCGTGATCCTCTCCGCCCTCGGCTCGGTGCTCATGGTGCTCTACGGTGCGGCGAGCTGGTCCGTGCGGACACCCGGCACGCCGCCCTTCCCCAGCCTGGTGGCGGACTCGATCCCGGAGCGGCTGGTCCTCGGGCTCGTGGAGGGGCTCGGGGTGGTGTCCTTCGCCCCGCTCCAGCTGCTCGGCCTGCTGCCCATGCTGCTGCTCGGGCTGGCCCTGAGCCGGTACCGCGTGCTCGAGGACCCCGGGCCCCGCCGCGGCCGGCTGCTGGTCACGGCCCTGGTCTGCATCGGGCTCGGGCTGCTCACGGGCGTGGGCACCGGACTCCTGACCACGGACCGGCTCGAGCCCTCGCCGACCGCCGGGTCCGTGCTCACCGGCCTGGACGCGGTGACCGGCGCCGCGCAGGGCATCGGCTACGCGCTGCTCGTGGCGCTGGTCTGCGACCGCGTGCTGGGCCCCCGGGCCGCGGCCCTCCGGGCGCGCGAGCATCCCGCGCTGTGGTCGCTGCAGGCCCTCGGCCGCCGGTCGATGAGCGGCTATCTCGCCCAGTCCGTGCTGTTCACCGTGCTGCTGCCCCCGTTCGCACTGGGGCTCGGCCGCTCTCTGACGCCCACCGCCGCGCTGCTGCTCGGCTCCGCCGTGTGGCTGGTCACGCTGCTCGGCGCGGCCCTGCTGGAGCGGCGCGGCCTCCCCGGACCGGCCGAGACCCTGCACCGGCGGCTCTTCCTCGGCCCCGGCGGGAACCGCGCCGAGGACCGCGGCGGGCCGCCGGCCCCGGCGAGCGCCTAGGCTCGGCACCAGCACCCCTCCCCCGCCAGCACAGGAGTTCCCATGCCCCCGACGACCGGAGCGGGCGCCGCGCCCACCGCGGCGACCCCCGAGCCCACCGCACACCCCACGCCCACCGAGCACCCCGGCGCCGCCGCACCGGGCGCCGCGGCCGCGCTGCGTGCCGACAAGGCCGCCCACTCGGTCCGAGAGCTGTTCGCCGGACGGGCGCTGGGGGTGCCCGGCACGCTGCTCGGCGCCCCGGCGCACCCGCGTCCCACGTACCCGAAGGCCCCGTGGCACTACTGGTGGCAGGCGCACCTGCTCGACGCCCTCGTGGACGCCGGGCTGCGGCACCTGGACGACCCGGCGCGGGCCCGGCGGTTCCGCCGGGAGGGGCACCGCCTGCTGCGGGGCATCACCCTGCGCAGCGGCGGCCGGGTGACCCACAACTCCTACTACGACGACATGGCGTGGCTGCTGCTGGCCGTGGGCCGTCTCGCCGAGCTGGACCGCGCCCTGACCGGCCGGCCGGACGTCGCGTGCCTGGACGCGGGCAGCGCCCTGCTCGCCCGGCTCGAACGGGGCCACACCGGGGACCTCGGGGGCGGGGTCTTCTGGAACACCCGCCACGACGTCAAGAACACGGCGTCCTCCGCGCCCACGGCCCTCGGCTTCGTGCGCACGCACCGCCGGGAACAGGCCGGCGCGGTGCTCGACTGGCTGCGGGCCACCCTCTGGGACCCGGAACGGAAGGTCTTCCACGACGGTCTGCAGCTGGTCGCCGCCGGGTCCGGCACCGAGGTGACGCGCCGGGACGAGAGGCTGTTCAGCTACAACTCCGGGCCGGTGCTCGGTCTGCTCCTCGAGCTCGCGGACGCCCCGGGCACGGGCGAGCAGGACCGGGCGGACCTGCTGCGCACGGCCGCCGACGTGGTGGCGGGCGCCGCGCAGGAGTACGGCCGCGACCTGGACGGACGCCCCGTCCTGCGCACCCACGGCGGCGGGGACGGCGGCCTGTTCAGCGGGATCCTGGCCCGCTACCTCTCCGATGCCGCCCTGCACCCGGGACTGCCCGCCGCGGCGCGCCGCACCGCGGCCGCGCTCGTGACCGGCACCGCCGACGCCCTGTGGGCGGGCCGGCGGGAGTTCGATCCCGCGGTGGACTTCAACGCGCCCCCCACCGCACCGGCGGCCGCCGGCGAGACGGTCGCGATCTTCTCCCCGGACCCGGCGCGGCACGCCGACGAGTCGCAGCGCCCCGGCGTGCCGGTCGAGCTGTCCACACAGGTGCAGGCGTGGACGGTCCTGGAGGCCGCCGCCCGGCTGGCCCGCCCGGGAGCGGTCCCCGGGGACACCGGCTCCGCTGAGCGCTGAACCGGCCGCCCCGGGCGGTGCGGGCCGTGGCCCCGCCCGGGGTCTTGGGATAGAACAGCAGTATGAACTTCCTCCGCACCCCCGATCCGAACCCCGGTTGGCTCAACGAGGACGACCTGCAGGAGGCCCGGCGCCGCCTGCCGATGGTCTACGTGCAGGCCCTGCCGGTCCGGCTCGATCCGCTGGGCTACCTCTCCGAGATCGGGCTGCTGCTGCAGGCGACCCCCGAGGGGAAGATGATGTACACCTTCGTCTCCGGCCGGGTGCTGTACCGGGAGACCATCCGGGCCGCGCTGCTGCGCCATCTGGAGAAGGACCTGGGGGCCATGGCGTTCCCGCAGCTGCCGGTCTCCACCACGCCCTTCGCCGTGGCCGAGTTCTTCCCCTCGCCGTCCGAGACGGGGCTCACCGACGACCGGCAGCACGCGGTGGCGCTGAGCTACATCGTGCCGGTGCGCGGGGAGTGCAGCCCCCGCCAGGACGCCCTGCAGCTGTCCTGGATGAGCCCCGAGGAGGCGCTCAGCCCCGAGGTGCAGGCGGAGTTCGCGGGCGGTCGCGGAGACCTGGTGCGCCAGGCCGTGGCCCACGCCGGCTGGGGCCGCTGAGCGGCGTCACCGGCGCACGGGCGCTCGCCGTCACCCGCCCCCGGGGCGGTGACGCACAATGGACGGGTGCCCGCTCCAGAAGAGACCCTGCTCCCCGCCGCCGCCCGTTCCGACTTCGGCTTCGCGGTGGAGCACCGGCTCGCCGAGACAGCCACGATCGCCGGCGGGCGCCTCGAGGCCAACGGCGGCCCGTTCCTGGGCCGCACCGGGACCATCACCACCCCGCACGGGACGATCCGCACCCCCGCGTTCGTCCCCGTCGGCACCGCCGCCACCGTCAAGGCGGTGCTGCCCGAGTCCATGGCGGAGCTCGGCGCGCAGGCCCTGCTCGCCAACGCCTACCACCTCTACCTCCAGCCCGGCGCGGACGTCCTGGACGCCGCGGGCGGGCTCGGGGCGTTCATGAACTGGTCCGGCCCCACCTTCACGGACTCCGGGGGCTTCCAGGTCATGTCCCTGGGCTCGGGGTTCCGGAAGGTCATCGACATGTCCACGGTCGCGGCCTCGGCGGCGGGGGACGACGACGTCGCGACCGGCAAGGAGCGCATGGCGCGGGTCGACGACGACGGGGTCACGTTCACGTCCCACATCAACGGGGACGTCCACCGCTTCACCCCGGAGATCTCCATGCAGGTGCAGCACCGGCTGGGCGCGGACATCATGTTCGCGTTCGACGAGCTGACCACGCTGCACAACTCCCGCGGCTACCAGGAGACGTCCCTCGAGCGGACCCGCCGGTGGGCGCTGCGGTGCGTCGCCGAGCACGCCCGGCTCACCGAGGAGCGCGCCGACCGGCCCTACCAGGCCCTGTTCGGCGTGATCCAGGGCGCCCAGTACGAGGACCTGCGCCGGAAGGCGTGCCGGGACCTGGGCGCGATGGACTTCGACGGGTTCGGCATCGGCGGGGCCCTCGAGAAGGAGAACCTCGGCACGATCGTGCGCTGGTGCAACGAGGAGCTGCCTGAGGACCGGCCACGGCACCTGCTGGGGATCTCGGAGCCGGACGACATCTTCACGGCTCTCGAGAACGGCGCGGACACCTTCGACTGCGTCTCCCCCACCCGGGTGGCCCGCACCGGGGCCGTGTACGCCCCGGACGGACGCTTCACCGTCAGCAACGCCCGCTTCCGCACGGACCTCGCCCCGATCGACAGCGGCTGCGACTGCTACACGTGCGCCCACTACACCCGGGCGTACCTGCACCACCTGTTCAAGGCCAAGGAGCGCCTGTCCGCGACGCTCACGTCGATCCACAACGAGCGGTTCGTCGTGCGCATGGTGGACGGCGCCCGCGAGGCCATGGCCGACGGGACGTACTTCGAGTACCGGGACGAGGTCCTGGGCCGCTACTACGCGGGACGTTCCTGAGCCGGCCCCTCCGCCTCGGGGTGCTCGTGGATCACGAGCACCGGGCACTTCGCGTGGGCGACGCACGCGGCGCTGACGGAGCCCAGCAGCAGCCCGCGGAACCCGCCGTGGCCCCGGCGCCCGACGACGAGCATCGTGGCGTCCTCGCTCTCGTGCACCAGGACCTTCGACGGGTGGCCGAACACCACGGAGGTGGTGAGCCCGGCCGGCACGTCGTCGCCGAAGGCCTCCCGCACCGCCTGGTCCACCTGCTTCTGGGTGACCTCGTCGAAGTTGTCGCTGCCCAGCGGGACGTACCCGGCGTACTCGGGCGGGTAGTCCCACGCCCCGACCGCCCTGATGCCCGCGCCGAAGGACGGCGCGATCCGCGCCGCCCAGCGCAGCGCCTCGACGGACTGCTGGGAGCCGTCGACCCCGACGACGATCGCTGCTGCGGTTCCGTTGCTCATGCCGAATCCTTCGCTCACGTGATCACGCTGACGTGATCAGTATCACAGAGGCCGCGGCGCCGCGCGCACGATCGCGGGAGCATGTTGTGGGGACACGGCGGACGAGTCCCTCCGGTCCCGGGCGGGACGGGCGGCGCCTCAGCCGGCGGGCCCGGCCCCCTGCGCCTGCCCGGAGTCCTCCGCCCGCCCGGCATCGACCGTCTCGTCGGGGAGGACGAGCACCGGGCACGGGGCGTGGGCGACGCACGCGGAGCTCGTCGACCCCATCAGCAGCCCTTTGAAGCCGCCGTGGCCCCGGCGTCCCACGACCAGCAGCTCGGCCCCCTCGCAGTGGCGCATCAGCACCTTGGACGGGTGGCCGAACTCCACCACGGTGCTGAGCCCGGCCGGCACGTCCGCCCCGAACGCCTCCTGGACGGCCCGCTCCACCCGCTCCCGGGCGAGCTCGTCGAACCGGTCGTCCTTGAAGTGGACGAAGCCGACGTACTCGGGCGGGTTCTCCCACGCCCCCACCACCTTGACGGTCGCCCCGTACGCGGGCGCGAGACGCGCGCCCCAGCGCAGCGCCTCCACGGACTGGGGGGATCCGTCGACCCCGACGACGACGACTGCTTCCGCTGCGTTCTCCATGACCGGTCCTCCGATGCGGTGACGAGGGTGCTGTGCGGCCAGTATTCCAGAGCCCGGCGGGCCGCGCTCAGAGGTGCGAGAGGATGACCGAGCTCCTCGTGTGGTTGATGCCCTTCCACTCCCTGATCCGGACCATGACGTCCTCCAGGTGGGTGGTGTTCTCGGCCCGGATGAGGAAGATGCCGTCCGCCTCGCCGGTCACCGTGTAGGCCGCGGTCACCTCGGCGATCTCGGCGGCCATGGTGCGCATCATCGACGGCGAGAGCCCGCCGTCGCAGTGCAGCTCCACGAACGCCTGGATGTTCCACCCCATGACCGACGGATCGAGCTCCGCTGTGAAGCGCTTGATGGCCCCGGTCTGCTGCAGGACGTCGACCCGCCGCTTCACCGCGGGGGCCGACAGACCCACCTTCTGGCCGATGGCCGCGTAGCTCTCCCGGCTGTCCTGGACCAAGGACGCAACGATCTGCTGGTCAATCTCGTCAAGACGCAACGATTCACCTCTCTGGTGAGGGTTCTCACATTGATTGGTTCACTATCGGCCCGTTAGACTTCAGATGTCAACCGAGGCGCCGCTGCTCGCCGGACCACCCGGCCGCACGCCCTCGGACCCCAGGACCTCCCCGCACCACCCACAGAAAGTTGCCTGCTGCCATGGCTCTCCTCCTCGTCTTCGGCCTCCCCGCCCTCCTCTTCACCGCCATCGGCCGGGCTGCGGCACCGTCCCGCGCCACCTCGGTGGGCGGCGCCCTCCGCAGCGCCGGCAGCGACCTGGCCCGCGGCCTGCGCGTGTGCGCCATGACCGCCCCCCAGTTCCTGGCCGGCGGGACCCGCGCCGGCCGTTGACCCCGCGCCGGCGGCGTCAACGGTGACGCCGCCCCGGCACCGCCTGCGGCCCGGCCCCCTCGCGACGAGACGTCCTCGCGCGGAGGCCGGGCCGCTGCGTGTTAATTCTTTGTTGCCACGGCAAGATGGCTCTTTCGGCGACAAGCGTGTCTGTTGCCAACGGGCTGTCCACAGGGTGTAGTGGTGAGATGCAGATCACGCAGGCGTTACCCATGACTACCGTCACCGACGACGTCGGGTGGCTCGCAGCGATCGACAACGCCATCAACAGTGCGTTCGCTCCGATCACCGAGGTCTTCTCGACCATCGTCTTCTACCCCATCACCATCGCGGGGGTGAGCTTCCCGTTCGTCGTGGCCTGGCTCATCGCGGCCGGCGTGATCTTCACGATCTACTTCGGGTTCATCCAGTTCCGCGGTCTGAAGGTCGCCGCCGACGTGGTGCGGGGCAAGTTCTCGACCAAGGACGACCCCGGCGAGGTGCCGCACTTCCAGGCCCTGACCTCCGCCCTGTCGGGGACCGTGGGGCTGGGCAACATCGCCGGCGTCGGCGCGGCCATGGCCCTCGGCGGCCCCGGCGCGACGTTCTGGATGATCTGCGCCGGCCTGCTCGGCATGGCGACCAAGTTCGCCGAGTGCACCCTGGGCGTGAAGTACCGCGAGGTCCACGAGGACGGCACGGTCAGCGGCGGGCCCTTCCGCTACCTGCCCATCGCCTTCAGCAAGTTCGGCCGCATCCCCGCCAAGATCCTCACCGGCGTCTTCGCCGTGGCGATCCTGTTCTTCGGCGCGGCCGGCGGCAACATGTTCCAGGCCAACCAGACCTTCGCCCAGGTGCAGAACGTCACCGGCGGCGCCGACGGCTTCCTCGGCAGCGTCGGGGCGGCCCTGATCTTCGGCATCGTCCTCGCCCTGTTCGTGGGCCTGGTCATCATCGGCGGCATCAAGTCGATCGGCGCCACCACCAGCCGGCTCGTGCCGGCCATGGGCGCCGTCTACGTCACCGCCTGCCTGATCGTCATCCTCGCCAACCTCGACCACGTGCCGGGCGCGATCGCCGCGATCATCGACGGCGCGTTCTCCCCCGAGGGCATGGCCGGCGGCGTCCTGGGCGTCATGATCGTGGGCTTCCAGCGTGCCGCGTTCTCCAACGAGGCCGGCCTGGGCTCCGCCGCGATCGCCCACTCCGCCGTCAAGACCCGCCGCCCCGTGAGCGAGGGTTTCGTGGCCCTGTTCGAGCCGCTCGTCGACACCGTGCTGATCTGCACCATGACGGCCCTGGCCATCATCATCGCCGGCGCGCCGAGCCTGCAGGCCGGCATCGACCAGGTGCAGGCCGGTGGGGGCGCCCCGGACGGCGTCATCCTCACCTCGGACGCCTTCGCGACGGTCATCCCCTGGTTCCCGATCGTGCTGGCCGTCGCGGTGGTCCTGTTCGCCTTCTCCACCCTGATCACCTGGTTCTACTACGGGCTCAAGGCGTGGGAGTACCTGTTCGGGCGCAGCCGGCTCAGCGACAACATCTTCCGCGGCATCTACCTGTTCTTCACGATCGCGGGCTGCGTCCTGACCTTCAGCGAGGTCATCAGCTTCGCGGACGCGGCGCTGTTCGTCTGCGGGTTCGTGAACCTGCTGGGCGTCTACCTGCTGCTGCCCGTCATCAAGCGGGACATGAAGGAGTACCTCGCCGACCGCAGGAGCGGCAAGCTCCACCTCCTCGGCAACGAGCCGACCGACGGGTCCACCGCGGTCCGGCCCCAGGTCTAGGCCCGGGGACCGCACGGCCGCACCGGCCGGTCACCCCGAACGGCGTCCGCCCGGTCCTCGCTCCGAGGACCGGGCGTCGCCGTGCCGTGGACCCGCGGCGCGGCCGAGCCTAGTCGGCGCTCCCCACGCCGTCGGCCTCGGGGGCGCGCTCGGACTCGCCGCGGGAGCGCCGCCAGGCGAGCACGCCCACGACCACCACGACCGCCCAGGAGGCTGCGACCGCCGCGAGGGCCGGCCACGACGGCCGGGACGTGAAGGCCCCCACGGCGGCGAAGCTCACCTGGCCCGGCATCCCGCCGAGCAGGGTCGCGCCGAGGTAGTCGCGCTGCGGGATGCGCACGAGGCCCGCACCGTAGCTGAGGGTCCAGTTGGGCAGGACGGGCCGGAGCACGAGCACCGTGAGGAAGCCCTTGCCGACGAGCTTGCGCTCCACCAGCTCGACCCGGTTGCCCGCGAGCCGGTACAGGGCGTCGCGGCCGAGGAACCGCGCGAGCCAGTACCCCAGCCAGGCTCCCGCCGTGGTGGCCACGACCCCGACCACGCTGCCCTGGGCCATGCCGAAGAGGAATCCCCCGGACACGGCCATGATCGTCACCGGGACCGGCGTGGCCGCCACGAGGACGAAGACCGCGGCGAAGACGACGGGCCCCCACGCGCCGAAGCCCTCGACGAAGACCCGGACCTGCTCCACGGTGGGCAGCTCGTGGCCGATGAGGTACCAGACCGCCACGGCCAGCAGCAGCAGGAGCGCACCGCCCTTGAGCGCGGTGACCCAGGCCGGCCGCGTGCCGGGCTCGCGGGGCCCCGGCTCCGGCGCGGGTTCGGTGCTCACGTGCGCCACTGTACCGACCGCCGCGCCCGGGGGCCGAGAGCGACCGGGGACAATGGGGGGCATGGACGTCACCGATCTGGACCCCGCGGAGGTCTTCTCCGTCTCCCACGCCCTCGCGCACCCCCCGGCCGCGGTCTTCGCCGCCTTCACGGAGCCGGACCGGCTCGCCGCCTGGTTCGGTCCGCCGGGCTGGAGCGTGCCCCGGGAGTCGGTGCTGCTCGAGGTCAGGCCCGGGGGCCGGCAGCGCTTCCGCATGGTCCACGACACCGACCCCGCCCAGGTGGCACCGGTGCACGGCACCTATCTGCGGGTCGAGCGGGACGTCCTGCTCGAGGGCCGCGAGGCGCTGCCCGGACCGGACGGCCGGCCCACCGCCGGCCACGTGCTGACGCGCACCGAGTTCGTCCCCACCCAGGAGGGGGGCACCCTGCTGGTGCTCACGCAGGGGCCGCTGCCCCCCGCGGTGCACCCCGGGGCGGCCGCGGCGTGGCGCGGCTCCTTCGCCCGGCTCGAGACCCTGCTGGCCGCGGGGTGAGCCGGGGCGCCGGTCCCCCGCCGGGCTCGGATAGTCTGCCCGCATGACCCAGGACGCCGGCACCCGCACCACCGCCCTGACCCGGCGGCTGACCGCCCCCAACCCGGGCCCCATGACCCTGGACGGCACCAACTCGTGGCTGGTCGGGGCGCCGGGGCAGCAGGACGTCGTCGTCGTCGACCCGGGGCCGGCCGACCGCGGGCACCTCGCCGCCCTGGCCGCGGCGGGGCGGACCGTCCTGACGCTGATCACGCACCGCCACGCGGACCACACCGAGGCCGTCGACGACTTCCACGCGCTCACCGGCGCGCCCGTGCGCGCCGTCCTGCCGCAGTTCTGCCGCGACGCCGGACCGCTGCTCGACCACGAGACGATCGAGGCCGCCGGGTGCCGCATCCGGGTGCTGCACACCCCCGGGCACACCTCCGACTCCGTGAGCTTCCACCTGCCCGACGACACCCCGGTCGCGGGCGCGGCCACCGCCGCCGCGGGGCGCACCTCGGGCTCGGTGCTCACGGGCGACACGGTCCTGGGGCGGGGGACCACGATGCTCGACCACCCGGACGGGAGCCTGGGCGACTACCTGCGCTCCCTGCAGCGCCTGGCGGTGCTGGGCGACGCCCTGGTCCTCCCGGCGCACGGGGACGTGCGGGAGGACGTGGAGGCGGTGTGCGAGGAGCTGCTCGAGCACCGGATGGAGCGTCTCGGCGAGGTCCGGGAGGCCCTGCGGGCCCTGGGCCGCGCCGCGACGCTCGAGGCCATCACGGCGCGGATCTACGCCGACGTCCCGGAGCACGTGCTGCCCGCCGCCCGGAGCTCGGTGGGCGCGCAGCTGGCCTATCTCGGCTTCTGAGCCGTGCCGGCGGCGCCCGGCCGGCCGGGGTCCGTCCCCGGCCGGCGGCGGCGCCGGAGCCCGCGGTAGAGGAAGAACAGCAGGACGGCGACGGCGGCCAGCAGCACGAGGACGAGCAGCGGCAGGAGGACGGCCACGAGGGACAGCGTGAGCGCGGAGACGTCCTCCACGGTCGAGACCACGGGCGCCGCGGCCCCGGCGCTCAGGGTGTTGACGGCCGGCCGCGAGACCGTCTTGGTCACGTGCACCACCAGGGCGATCACCGCCCCGGTGGCCACGGGGATCCAGGCGTGCGAGGAGAGGAACGCCTCCGGGTCCGTGACGGTCGCCGTCTGCCCGCCGAGGTCGATCCCGGCGATCTGGGCGGTGGCCGAGGAGCCGAAGACGATGCCCCCGGCGGTCGGGCGCACGAAGGTCTGCAGCAGGTCGTTGAAGGAGTCCACGACCGGGACCTTGTCCGCCACCACCTCCACGGCCAGCAGCACGGCCAGGACCGTCAGGACCCACCCGTTCGACAGCCAGGCGAAGCCCGGGCCGAGGTCGACGACCTCGGTCCAGCGGTCCAGCAGGCCCAGCACCACGAGCGGGATGTAGGCGTTCAGTCCCGCCGAGGCCGCGAGTCCGGTGCCCGTGAGGAGATCCATGCGCTCATCGTAGGCCCGTGCACCGCCCCGGCCGGGCGGGGCGCCCGGGCCCGTCAGCGCTGGGGCGCGAGGGCCGCCCCCGGGACGGCGGTCTCGCCGTAGGTCGGCTCCCGGCGCTTGAGCCAGCCGATCACGGCGTAGGTCACCGGCATGACCAGCACCTCGACCAGGACCTTGTACACGTAGCCCACCACCACGTAGTTGAGGAAGTCGGCCGTCGTGGTGATGCCGATGACCGGGGCCGCCACGGTGCAGAAGATCACGGTGTCCACGAGCTCGCCCACCAGGGTCGAGCCGATGAGCCGGGCCCACAGGTGCTTCTCCCGCGTGCGCGCCTTGATCCGGACCATCACCAACGCGTTCAGCAGCTGCCCCGCGAGGTAGCCCAGCAGGGAGCCGGTCACGATGAGGGGGACGGGGCCGAGCACGGACTCGAAGGCCGCCTGGCCCTCGTAGAACTCCGCCGGGGGCAGGGCGATGACGAGCCAGAACACGACCGAGGAGAACAGTCCCGCGGCGAAGGACGTGACGATGGCACGGCGCGCGGCCCGGAAGCCGTAGACCTCCGCCACCACGTCGCCCAGGACGTAGGCGAGGGGGAAGAGGAAGAAGCCTCCGTCGGTGATGACGGGGCCGAACGCGACGCCCTTGGTCGCGGCGACGTTGGAGAGCACCAGGACCACGCAGTACGCCGCGACCACCAGGTCGAAGTACGTGCGGGGACGGCGGGCGAACCCGGCGGGGGCAGGAGCGGAGGAGGACACGGTCGGTCACCAATCTGTCGTGACACGGCGCGGCCCGAGCGGGGCGGACGCCGAGGGTCGATCTGTGCGGTGTGCTGGACGGACCCGGGGCGCCCGCCTGCCACCCGGGAGCCCCTTTCCCGCCGCCGCGGGTCCCTGCGGGGACCGCGTGCCGGCCGGAGACCGTCCGACAGTCTAGCCCCGGCGGTTGGCCCCGGCACCGCGCGGGGGCGCAGAATGGCTCCCATGACCGACACCAGCACCGTTCCCACGCCCGCCGCGGCGGGCCCCGCCGACCAGCCGTCCGTCGCCCTGACGATCGCCGGCTCCGAGGCCACCGGCGGCGCCGGCGCGCAGGCGGACCTCAAGACCTTCCAGGAGCTCGGGGTCTTCGGATCCCTCGCGCTGACCTGCATCGTGTCCTTCGACCCGTCCGCCGACTGGGGCCACCGCCTGTTCCCCGTGCCGCAGGACGTCCTGCGCGAGCAGCTCGAGGCGATCACGGCCGCCCACGCGCTCGACGCCGTGAAGATCGGCATGCTGGGCAGCCCCGAGACCATCGCCACCACCGCCGAGGTGCTCACCGCGCTGGCCCCGCGCCACCTCGTCCTGGACCCGGTCCTCATCTGCAAGGGCCAGGAGCCCGGCGCGGCCCTGGACACCGACGAGGCGCTGAAGGCGAAGATCCTGCCGCTGGCCACGTTCGTGACCCCGAACCACTTCGAGTCCCTCTCCCTGGCCGGCATGGACGAGATCAGCACGGTCGAGGACCTCGAGGAGGCCGCCCGGCGGATCCACGAGACGTCCGGCGCCGTGGTCCTCGCCAAGGGCGGGGTCCGCCTCGCGGGCCCCGACGCCGTCGACGTCTTCTACGACGGGACCACCCTCGAGGTGCTCTCCGAGCCCAAGGTCGGCGAGGTCCCGGTGGCCGGGGCCGGCTGCACGCTGGCCGCCGCGGTCGCCGCGGAGCTGGCGAAGGGGGCCGCACCCCTCGAGGCGGCCCGCACCGCGAAGGCCTTCGTCTCCGCCGGCATCCGGCGCCGGATCACCTCGCGCGCCCCGTTCGACTCCCTCTGGCAGGGCGGCTCGGCCGCCGAACGGTGAGCGGGCGGCGGGCCCGGCCGCCGGATCGGCACCCGGGCCCGCCGTGCCCCACCCCGCCCGTGCTGGGGGTTTCCTGGACGTTTCCCCAGACTGTCTGTGCGAAGGAGCCCGAACGCGGGAAACGGTGGTGTCATAGTCAGACACACCGTCACCAAGGGCCAGAAAAGTGTGCATAATTTGGTGACACGGACAGATAAGGTGTCATCATGCCTCGTATTTCTGCGGCCACCAACGCCGCGCAGCGGGAGAACACCAAACGAGCGATCCTCGACTCCTTCGGCCAGCTGCTCTACCAGCAGGGCCTCACCGGTCTGACCATGACGCACGTGGCCAAGAACGCCGGCGTGGGCCGCACCGCGGTCTACAACTACTTCGCGGACATGGGCGAGCTCCTCGTGGCCTACGCCCTGGACGAGACCGAGCGGTTCATGACCGACCTGCGCCGCGACCTCGAGGGCGTCGCCAACCCGGTCGACCGGCTCGCCGTCTACATCCGCGCCCAGATCGAGGACCTCACCCGGCGCCACCTGCCCCCGGGCCCCACCATGCGCACCGTCCTCTCCCCGGAGGACTACCAGAAGCTGGGCGAGCACGTGGGCGAGCTGCAGGGCCTGCTGGCCGCCATCCTGCGGGACGCGATCGGCCGGGCCTACCTGCCGGAGGGCGACATCTCGGAGCTCGCCGCCCTGGTCCACGGGTCCCTGACCGCCGCGGCGGACCGCGGCCAGAACTCCGACCAGGACCGGGCGGCGCGGGAGCAGCACATCCGCTCCACCGTCCGCTTCATCCAGCAGGGCCTGGGGGCGCAGTTCGACGCCGGGGGCCACCCCGTGCCGCTCGCGTCCGAGCGGCCCCCCCTCAGCGCGGCGTCCTGACCGCGCCCCGCTCGCTCCCCGCCCGCGCGCCCGGCGCGGGGGCGAGCTCCAGCACGCGCGCGTGCAGCACGGTGCGGTGGTGCAGCGCGGTGCGCAGCGCCCGGTGCAGCCCGTCCTCCAGGTAGAGGTCGCCCTCCCACCGCACCACGTGCGGGAAGAGGTCGCCGTAGAAGGTGGAGTCCGCGTCCAGCAGGGTCGCCAGGTCCAGGGTGGTCTTCGTGGTGACCAGTTCGTCCAGCCGGACCTGCCGCGGCGCGATGCCGGACCAGTCGGTCGGCGTGACGAGGCCGTGGTCCGGGTACGGGCGGGAGTCGCCCACGGCCTTGAAGATCATGCGTTCATCCTAGGGGCGGGCCCCGCAGGAGGCATCTGCGGGGCCCGCCGGCCGGCGCGTGCCCGGGGTCAGCCGCGGGTCACGGTGACGGCCCGGGTGGTGGCGTTCCACTCGATCCGCCCGCCGGTGTAGTTCTGGGCCGCGCCGCCCGGGGTGCTGTACTCGTCGGTGGTCGGATAGCCCAGTCCTCGCTCGTGGCCCAGCGCCGCCCACTTCTGGCCGATGGCCCCGTACTCCTTGACCGCCCTCGATCCGGTGCGCGCGGACCACAGGATCTTGGTCCGCTTCCCGGATGCGTCGAAGACCTGGTAGGCGCCGCCGTCGGCGACCCGGCGCTCGTCCGTCCGCGGCGGGCCGTAGCTGCCCGCGTAGCCGCCTGCCGCGAACTTCTGGCCGATGGACCCGCCGTAGTCGACCACCCGGGTCCCGGTGGTCCCGGACCAGTAGAGGGCCTTGTCCCGTCCGTCGGCGCCGGCGAAGCGCTGGTAGACGGAGCCGTGCCCGGAGGCGTACTCCGCGCTGACCGGGGTGGCCCACGCGGTGCCGCCCAGCGCCGCCCACGTGCGGCCGATCGCACCGGTGAGCTGGTACCCGCCGACCACGTCGTTGCCCGTCGGCGAGACGGTCTCGGGCTTCGGGGCGGCGCCGGCGTAGAGGCGGTCGACGTCGTCGCCGACCAGGTCGGCCAGGTCGTAGTTGGTGTGGTGCAGCCCGGGCATGACCACGCGGTCCGCCTTCGGGAACCCGGCCTTCTGGTACGCGGCGGCGCCCTTGCCGGCCGCTTCCAGCGCGGACCAGGTGGACGGCTGGG
The DNA here is from genome assembly GCF_049897445.1 of Kocuria sp. LHG3120. NCBI lineage: Bacteria > Bacillati > Actinomycetota > Actinomycetes > Micrococcales > Micrococcaceae > Kocuria > Kocuria sp. LHG3120. The sequence continues at coordinate 234,541 of NZ_JAFCWG010000003.1, forward strand.
TGGCGCCGTAGCTGTCGAGGGAGCCGACGTACCAGGTCGGGTCCGTGGCCCGGAGCGCGGCGTCGGGAGTGCTCTCGAGCCGGCCGTTGTAGACGCCGCCGCCGCCGATGAGGGTCGACCCGCCGCCGCGGATCCAGCCCGCCCGGTCGGAGAGCACCTCGGTGGAGATGAACTCGGCGCCGCCGGAGTACCCGGCCAGGTGGATGCGGGTCGCGTCGACCCGCTGTTCGGCGACGACCTTGGCCGCCAGGGCCCGGAACCAGTCCCCGACCGCCTCGCTGTTGGAGGTCCAGGACCGGTTGGCCGGGGCGACCGGCACCACGAGGATCATGTTCCGGGCCGCGGCCCGGGCGGCCATGCTCTTGAGCATCGACGTGGTGGGGCGCTGGGCGTAGTACTGTCCGTCGCCGTCGAAGTAGAAGACCGCGCCCACGGTCTTCGAGCGGTCCACCCCGGCGTCGTAGAGGTGGTACTGGGAGGAGATGCCGGCGGCGGTGTGGACCGTGTTGGTCGTCGAGGCGTGGGCCGGGGCGGCCGCGCCGGCCATCGTCCCGGCGAGCATCGCGCCGGCCAGCAGAGCGGCCGGCAGCGCGGTCGAGGGCATGGGGAATGAAGGCAGCTTCATGAGGACCTCTTGGGGGGAGAGAGGACGGGGGGCGCGCAGCCGGGGGGCAGCTGCGAGTGTGGCGGAACAGCCCGTTCCGCCACATCAGCAGGGTATTGCATTAGTGAACGCAGGGAACGGAACGACGTAAAGTTACGGTGTGCTCCTGTCCCGCCCGCTTCCCCCCGGAGAGACCGCCCCCATGACCCTTCGCCCCCTGGCGCTGGCCGCCCTGCTCCTGCTCGCCCCCGTGCCGGGAGCGGCCCACGCCGCCGAGACCGCGCTACCCCCCGCGACGGGCGCGGACTCCCCCGCCGCAGTCCCGTCCCCCGCGCCCCCGTCCGACGACGAGCCGGCCGGCCCCCGGCCGGGAACCGGTCCCGCCGAGGCCCCCGACACCACGCCCGAGCCCGGCGGAGCCCCCGCGCCGGAGCCCGGCGGCACGGCGCCGGGCGCGCACCTCTCCCCCGCTCCCGGCGGGCACGCGGCACCGGAGCCCGACGGAGTCCGCGCCGAGGACGGCCGTGCCGGAGACGCCCGCGCAGAGGACGGCGGCGCGGGGAACGACCGTGCAGGAGGTGACCGCGCAGGAGGTGACCGCGCAGGAGGTGACCGCGCAGGGGATGCCCGCCCGGAGGCGGCCCCCGGCACGCCCTCGGGTGCGGACTCGAACCCCGGCTCGGACCCGGACCGGGACCCGGACCCGGGGGAGCTCTCCGCCCTGGAGCGCGCCTCCTTCGTCGGGCCCGGCCCCGCCGTGGCCCACCGTCCCGGCTCCGGAGCGCTGGTCCGGGACGGGGCCGCGCTGCGGGCGCAGGTCCTGGCGGGGCAGCAGCAGGTGACGCCCGGGACGCTCACGCGCATCTCGGTGGGTACCGTGACCCGGGTTCCCGCGCAGGACGCGACCGGGGACTCCTCCACCGCGTGGTGGGTCGGTGGGCTCGCGGCACTGGGCGCCGCGGCGGCCGGCGGCGTCGTCGCCCGCGGCTCCCGCGCGCGCCGCCCGCACTGAGGGGCGGCCGCCGGGGCGCCGCGGCGGCCGGAGCCGCGGGCCGGCGACCCTCGGGCCGGTGGAGGAACCAGAAAGAGCCCCGCACCGGGATGAACATCTCCGGTGCGGGGCTCTTGCTGCGAGTGCGGAGGATGGGGGATTTGAACCCCCGAGGGCGTGAACCCAACACGCGTTCCAGGCGTGCGCCATAGGCCGCTAGGCGAATCCTCCAGGCACGCACGACCGGCGGCCTGACGGCGCCGGAACATGCGGGGTCCAGCATAACCGAACCGCCGGGCAATGCCGAATCCACGGCGCCGGGGCCGGGTTTCGACCCGGCCCGCCGCATCCGCTAGACTCGTCGACAGCCCCTCGCGTGGCGTCATCCTGTTGAACTCCCCCAGGACCGGAAGGTAGCAAGGGTAAATGGGCTCTGGCGGGTGCGCGAGGGGTCTTCTCGTCCCCGCGGCGGCCCGCGTCCCCAGCGCCGATCCGCCCGGCCCGCCTGTCGGATTCCGTCGCTAAGGTGTCATCTGTGACTACCGCCCTGTACCGCCGCTACCGCCCGGAGACCTTCGAGGACGTCATCGGTCAGGAGCACGTGACCGAGCCGCTGATGACGGCGCTGCGCAAGGACAGGGTCAGCCACGCCTACCTCTTCTCCGGCCCGCGCGGCTGCGGCAAGACCACCTCCGCCCGCATCCTGGCCCGCTGCCTCAACTGCGCGGAGGGCCCCACCGCCACCCCGTGCGGCCGCTGCGACAGCTGCCGCGACCTGGCCCGGGACGGCGCCGGCTCCCTCGACGTGATCGAGATGGACGCGGCCAGCCACGGCGGCGTGGACCACGCCCGCGACCTGCGGGAGCGCGCCACGTTCGCGCCCGTCCGGGACCGGTACAAGATCTTCATCATCGACGAGGCGCACATGGTCACGCGCGAGGGCTTCAACGCCCTGCTCAAGATCGTCGAGGAGCCGCCGGAGCACATCAAGTTCATCTTCGCGACCACCGAGCCGAGCAAGGTGCTCACGACCATCCGGTCCCGCACCCACCACTACCCCTTCCGGCTGGTCCCCACCGAGCCGCTCATGCACTACCTGGAGCAGCTCTGCGCCGAGGAGCACGTGCAGGTGGCCCCGGGGGTGCTCTCCCTCGTGGTCCGCGCGGGCGCCGGATCCGTCCGCGACACCCTCTCCGTGCTCGACCAGCTCATGGCCGGCTCCGACGAGCAGGGCATCGGCTACGACCTCGCCGTGGCCCTGCTGGGCTACACGCACGGCGCCCTGCTCGACGACGTGGTCGACGCCTTCGCGTCCGGGGACGGCGCCACGGTGTTCCGCGCGGTGGACCGGGTGGTGCAGACGGGGCAGGACCCGCGCCGCTTCGTGGAGGACCTGCTCGAGCGGTTCCGGGACCTCATCATCGTCAACGCGGTCCCGGAGTCCGCGGGCAACATCCTGCACGGCATGCCCCAGGACCAGATCGCCCGGCTGCGCAACCAGGCGTCCCAGCTCGGGGCGGCGGAGCTCTCCCGCGCCGCCGACATCACGAACACGGCCCTCACCGAGATGACGGGGGCCACCTCGCCCCAGCTGCACCTCGAGCTGCTGTGCGCGCGCATCCTCCTGCCGTCCTCGGAGGACACCACGCGCGGCGTCACGGCCCGCGTCGACCGGCTGGAACGGCGCCTGAGCATCGGGCGGGGCGCCGCCGCGGCCGGTCCGGACGAGACCGCCGACGCCCCCGCGCCCTCCCCCGCGGCCTCATCCTCCGCGCCGACCGCGCCGGCGGGTCCGGGCGCCCCGCCCGGGGGCCGGAGCCACTCGCAGCCCGACTCGCAGTCTGCCCCGGCGCCGGAGCGACCGGCACCGCCCGCGCCCGGCGGGGACGCGCAGCAGGCGGTCCCGGCGGTCCCGCGGGGGACGGATCCGCGCGAGCGGACCGCCCAGGGCGCTGGACAGGGCTTTGGACAGGACCCCGGGCACGCCGCGGCGGCTCCCGAGCGCCCGTCCGCCCGGGAGGACAGCGGACCGGAGCGGCCCACCGGACGGGAGGCGCCCGCCGCAGCGGAGCGTCCTGACGCGCCGCGGCAGGACGCCGCGGCGCAGGCGCCCCGCCAGGACACGCCCCGGGCGGGCGAGCAGAGCGGCAACGAGATCGACCTGCTGCGGGCCTCCTGGCCGGAGATCGTCAACGCCCTCGCGGACATCCGCCGCGTCGCGTGGTTCACGGTCCAGCGCGGCACCCCGCAGTCCTTCGACGGCAAGGTGCTGCGCATCATGTTCGACGCCGAGGGCGACCTCATGAACTTCCCGCGCTTCGAGGACGACCTGCGGCAGGCGGTCCAGCAGATCCTCGGCATCGACTGCCGTGCGGAGGCCGTCCCGCCGGGCGGCGGCGGGCACGGCCGGGGCGGTGGCGGCGGCGGAGCCCCGCGCGGCCCGGAGCCGTCGACGCGCCCGCCCGGGCGCCCGGCCGAACCGGGGCCCGGGACCGACGGGGAGCGCCCCGAACGGCGCGCCCCCGAGGACCGGTCCCGGGGCGGCCAGGACCGGCGACCCCCGGCCCAGGACCGGCCGGGCGCACCGCGCGGCCGGGAGCAGCAGCCGACCCCGCCCCGGGCCGCGAGCACGCCCCCGGACGGCGCACCGGGCACCGCGACGGACTCCGCGCCGGAGCCGCCCGCGGGCGCGCCGTCCCCGGACGGGGACGGCGGCGGCCAGGACCCCTGGGACGCCCACGGCCGACCCGCCACGGACGCGCCGGCGGAGTGGACCGACCCCGCCTGGGCCCAGGAGCCCGTGCACAGCTGGTCCGTGGCCGCCATTCCCCAGGGCGGCGCCCCGGCCGCGGCCCCTGCCGGGCCCCCGGCCGCACCCGCACCCCGGGCTCCGGCGCAGCCCGAGGCCCGGCCGCCGGGACCGGCCCGGACGGCGGAGGACCCCGCCGGCGCCCAGCCCGCCGACCGGCCGGCACCGCAGCCCGGGACGCAGCCCGGAGCACCGTCCGACCCCGGTCGGACCGGGCGCCCGGGCCCCGCCTTCCCCGGCGAGGCCCCGGGGGCACGGGACCGGGGCGTCCCCCCGTCGGACGACGACGTCCCGCCGCCCGAGGAGCCCCCGTACCCGGACGATCCCCCTTACCCCGACGACCTGGACGCGGCGCCCCCGGAGCAGTGGCGGCCCGCGGCCCCCGCACGGCAGAGCCCTGCGTCCGCTCCCCGTTCCGGGGGCGGACCCGGCAACCGGTCGACCGGCAGCGCCACGCCCCCCACCGCCCACCCGGCCGCCCGCCCGGAGGATCCCCGGACCGCGACGGGCGCCTCTGCCCCGGCTCCGACGGCGAACCCGGCGGCCCCAGCGGCCCCGGCCGCCCCGCGGCAGGACGCCCCGTCGGCGGCACCGGCCGGCGCCGACCGGAACGCACGGCTGAGCTTCCGGGAGCGCCACGCCGCGGCCATCGCCGCGGGGCGCAAGGCACCCGCCTCCGCCGCGGCCCCGCAGGACAGCGGCGTAGAATGGGACGACTCCTTCGTGCCCAGCTCGGACGACGAGGCGCTCGAGGACTCCACCCTCTACGGCCGCGCCGCGATCGAGCGGATCCTCGGGGGGATGCTGATCGAGGAGCGGGACCTCCACACCGGGGAGTGAGCCGGGACCGCCCCGCGCACCGGCACCCCGGTGACGTCGTGGCCGAGGACGATCAGGAGGGCCGTGCACCGGCCCGGAAATCGAGGGAAACGTGTACGAAGGCGCTGTTCAGGATCTGATCGACGAGCTGGGCCGGTTGCCCGGCGTCGGGCCGAAGTCCGCGCAGCGGATCGCGTTCCACCTCCTCGACGCCGACAAGGAGGACGTCCGGCGGCTGGCCGACGCCATGACGGCGGTCAAGGACAAGGTGAAGTTCTGCCGGATCTGCGGGAACGTGTCCGAGCTGGACGAGTGCGCCATCTGCCGCGACGCCCGCCGGGACGACAGCGTCATCTGCGTGGTCGAGGAGTCGAAGGACGTCATGGCCATCGAGCGCACCCGCAGCTTCCGCGGCCGGTACCACGTCCTGGGCGGGGCGATCAGCCCCATCCAGGGCATCGGCCCCGACCAGCTGCGCATCCGGGAGCTCATGACGCGGCTCTCCGGCGACACCGTGCAGGAGGTCGTGCTCGCCACCGACCCGAACCTGGAGGGCGAGGCCACCGCCACCTACCTCTCCCGCATGCTCAAGACCCTCGGGATCCGCGTGACCCGCCTGGCCTCCGGGCTGCCCGTGGGCGGCGATCTCGAGTACGCCGACGAGGTGACCCTCGGCCGCGCGTTCGAGGGCCGGACGGTCGTCGCCTGACGCACTCGCGTAGGATGTCCTGGTGCCCTGCCGCGGGGAGCGGGCGCACGGCCCGGCCCCGACCGCCGGCCGCCCTCGAGCACAGGAGTTGAACCCATGAGCCTGATCGTGCAGAAGTTCGGTGGATCCTCCGTCGCGGACGCCGACGGCATCCGCCGCGTTGCACGGCGGATCGTCGAGACGCGCAACAGGGGCCACGACGTCGTCGTCGTCGTCTCCGCGATGGGCGACACCACGGACGAGCTCCTGGACCTCGCCCACGAGGTCACCCGCAAGCCCCCGGCCCGCGAGCTCGACATGCTGCTCACCGCCGGCGAGCGGATCTCCATGGCGCTGCTGGCCATGGCGGTGTCCGGGATGGGCGCTCCCGCCCAGTCCTTCACCGGGTCGCAGGCGGGGATGGTCACCGACGGCGCGCACGGCGCCGCCCTCCTCGTGGAGGTCAATCCGCTGCGCGTGCGCGAGTCCCTGGACCAGGGCAACATCGCGATCATCGCCGGGTTCCAGGGCGTGCACCGCCAGACCAAGGACATCACCACCCTGGGCCGCGGCGGCTCGGACACCACGGCCGTGGCGCTGGCCGCGGCCCTCGACGCCGACGTCTGCGAGATCTACTCCGACGTCGACGGCGTGTTCACCGCCGACCCCCGCATCGCGCCCAGGGCCCGCAAGCTGGACGTGGTCAGCAGCGAGGAGATGCTCGAGCTCGCCGCGAACGGCGCGAAGATCCTGCACCTGCGCTGCGTCGAGTACGCCCGCCGCTTCGGCGTGAAGCTGCACGTCCGCTCGTCCTTCTCCCACAACGAGGGCACCTGGGTCATCCCGGGCCCCGAAGACGCCGTCACCTCCCCGAAGGAGATCCCGTTGGAACAGCCCCTCATCTCCGGCATCGCCCACGACCGCACGCAGGCGAAGGTCACCGTCGTCGGGGTGCCGGACAAGCCCGGCATCGCCGCCCGGATCTTCCGGCTGCTCGCGGAGGCGAAGGTCAACGTGGACATGATCGTGCAGAACATCTCCACCGGCGACGACCCGCTGACGGACCTCTCCTTCACGGTGGACGAGTCCCAGGGCGATCTGGCCATGAGCCTGCTGCGCGCCGCCGAGGAGAAGATCGGCTACGCGGGCCTGGAGTACGACGACGAGGTCGGCAAGCTCTCCCTCGTGGGCGCCGGCATGAAGTCGAACCCCGGGGTGACCTTCACGTTCTTCGAGGCGCTCGCGGCCGCGAACATCAACATCGACATGATCTCGACCTCCGAGGTCCGGATCTCGGTGGTCACGGCCGCCGACCGGCTCGACGAGGCCGTGCGCGTGGTGCACAGCGCCTTCGGCCTGGACTCCGACGAGGAGGCCACGGTCCACGCGGGGACCGGCCGCTGATCCCCGTGCCGCGCTCCACCGGTCCGTCGACGACGGGGCGGGTCCCGTGACCCGCCCCGTCGTCGTCCTGTCCCGCGCGGAGTGGGCGCCGCGGGCGCACGCCCACGAGCAGCGCGCGGCGCGCCGCGCGGACCCGTTCGTGGCCCGCCGCCACCGCGGGCACAAGCACCCGGTCGAGGACTTCCTGTTCACCTACTACACCCTCAAGCCCGCGCAGCTGAAGCGCTGGCACCCCGGGGCGGGCACCGTGCTGCTGGACGCCGCGGACCGCGCCGGGGAGAAGTTCTACCGCACGCTCACCGGCGCCGAGCTCACGGCCCTGGGGCTCAGCGCCCGGGACGGGGCCGTGACCGTGGACGACGACGCCCTCCGGGACCGGCGGGCCCCCGCGATCGACTTCGCCCGGGCGGTGCTGGGCGCGCACGCGGGCAACCCGGGCTTCTTCGGCTGCTTCGGCCTGCACGAGTGGGCGATGGCCTACCGCTCGGAGGACAACGACCTCCGCCACGAGCAGCTCGAGCTGCGGCTCGGGGCCGCGGGCACCGACGCCGTGGTGGAGTCCGCCCGGATCCGGTGCACCCACTTCGACGCGTTCCGGTTCTTCCAGCCGCAGGCCGTGCCGCTCAACGAGCTGCGGCCCACCCGGGAGTCCCAGCGCCGGATGGAGCAGCCGGGCTGCCTGCACGCCACCATGGACCTCTACAAGTGGGCGTACAAGCTCGTCCCGGGGATCCCCTCCGAGCTGCTGATGGACTGCTTCGAGCTGGCGTGGGACGTGCGGGAGACCGACATGCGGGCCGCCCCCTACGACCTCTCCGGCTGGGGCTACGAACCCGTGCGGATCGAGACGCCGGAGGGCAAGGCCGAGTACGTGCGCCGGCAGCGGGAGTTCGCCCGGCGCGCCGAGCCGCTGCGCCGCAGGCTCGGCGCAGCCCTCGAGGTCCTCGACCCGGCCCGCGCCACCGACGGGGCGGCGGCGTGAGCGCGCCCGGGGAGCCCGCCGGCGGCTGGGAGCGGATCGTGGCGGTCTCCGCCGTGCCGGGCCCGCTCGACTTCGTGACGGCGCCCTCCAGCACGGGGCCGGTCCTCGTCACCCGTGACGCCGGGGGCGCGCTGCACGTGCTGCGCAACACCTGCACCCACCAGCAGGCCACCGTGTGCCGGGAGTCCGCCGGGCGCGCCGAGACGTTCGAGTGCCCCAACCACTTCTGGGTCTTCGCCGCCGACGGGCGGTTCGTGGGGTCCCGCCTGGCCCTGGCGGCCGGCCGGGAGGCACCGCCGGACCCCGCCAAGGACCTCCTGCGGGCGGCGGCGGTCGACGTGGTCGAGGGCTGGGTCGTGGCCCGCTTCGACTGAGGCGGGGTCAGTGCGGCGCGGGCGCGCCGTCGTCGTCGCGCCGCTGCCGCCCCGCGAGCCAGGCCTGGACGTCCGAGCGCCGGATCCGGCGGTGGCTGCCCCGGTACTGCACGGGCAGGGTGCCCTCGGTGGTGAGGTTGCGCAGATAGGTGGCCGAGATCCCGGCGAGGGCGGCCGCCTGCGAGGTGGTCAGCAGGTCCTCCGGGGAGTCCGGGGCGGCCCCGTCCTCGCCGTGGCGGGCGAGCCAGGCCTGGACGTCCGCGCGCCGGATCCGGCGGTGGCTGCCCCGGTACTGCACGGGCAGGACGCCCTCGGTGGTGAGGTTGCGCAGATAGGTGGCCGAGATCCCCGCGAGCGCGGCCGCCTGCGAGGTGGTCAGCAGGTCCCCGGGGTCCGCCGGCGGCTCCGCGGCGGAGGTCACCGCGGCGGACGTCACCGTGACGGTCTCCCCGCGGGTCATCCGGGAGAGGAGGTCCACGACGGCGTCGCGCGCCCCCTCCGGCAGGCGCAGGGAGGTGCCGTCCACGAAGACCGTCACGTCCCGGGCCTCGAGGGCGTCCGCGAGCCGCTCGGCCTCCTGGCCGCTGAGTCCGGGGGTGGTCGTCGCTGGGTGCTGGGTCATGGGCCCATTGTTCCAGCACCGCCCCGTTCCCCTCCGCCGGCAGCGGACCGGGCTCAGTCCGTCCCGCGCCGCCAGCGGAGGACGGCGAGCCACAGCAGCACCCCCGCCAGGCCCATCGTGCCGGGCACGAGCACGGGGGACGGCCCGACGGCCCCGCTGGTCGCCGCCCACAGCCGGGCCGCGCCCGACATCGCGTCCCAGGCCTCGGCGTACCGCGGGTCCAGCGATCCGGCCCTCAGGTTCGCCAGGACGTGCTCGTAGACGCCGTAGGCGCTGCCGAGCACGGAGACGACCGCGGCGACCCGCACGGTGCGGGCCGTCCCGGTGGTGCGCCGCACCAGCCACGCCACGGCCCCGAGCAGCAGCACGGCCAGCACCGCCCACGGCACCAGCTGGGCGGGTCCCTGCCAGTGCCGCAGCATCGCCAGCTCGGTCAGGGCGCCGAGAACCGTGCCGATCCCCAGCAGGGTCAGGACCCGGCGGTAGACCGAGACCAGGCGTGCGTCGTCGGTGCGGGCCCCTGCGGTCTGCGGTGCGGTGCTCATGGCACCACGGTCTACCGGACACGCCTTGGAGAATCCCGGGGCCCACCGCCCGGGCGGCCTGCCGGCGGGTGACCCCTACCACACCCGGCGGGCGGTCCGGGCCCGGCACGACCGGCGTGCCCGAGCCGATAGAATGGCTGACGTTCGCCGGATCCCGGCCCGCTGCTCGACCCTCAGGAGTTCCCCGATGGCCCGCATTGTTGTCGACGTCATGCCCAAGCCCGAGATCCTCGACCCGCAGGGGAAGGCGATCGCCAACGAACTGCCCCGCATCGGCCTGGACGGCTTCGCCGGTGTCCGGCAGGGCAAGCGCTTCGAGCTGACCGTCGACGGCGAGGCCACCGAGGACGCGCTGGCCCAGGCCCGCGAGGCCGCGGAGAAGCTGCTCTCCAACCCCGTCATCGAGGACGTCGTGCGCGTGGCCGTGCTCGACGAGACCGAGGAGAACTGAGCATGGCCGGTCTCGAGACCCCCCTCATCGCGGACCTCTCCGGCCCCGCGCCGGACGCTGGGCTCGCCGGCGCGCGCGTCGGCGTCGTGACCTTCCCCGGCACCCTCGACGACCGCGACGCGGCGCGCGCCGTGACGCTGGCCGGCGGCACCCCCGTCCCCCTCTGGTACGCCGACGAGGACCTGCAGGGCGTCGACGCCGTGATCCTGCCCGGCGGCTTCTCCTACGGCGACTACCTGCGCGCCGGGGCCATCGCCCGGTTCGCCCCCATCATGGCGCCGATCATCGACGGCGCGAACGCCGCGGGCACCTCCGGGTCCGCCCCGCTGCCGGTCCTCGGGATCTGCAACGGCTTCCAGATGCTCACCGAGTCGCACCTGCTGCCGGGTTCCATGATCAAGAACGAGCGCCTGAAGTTCCTGTGCCGGGACCAGCGCCTGCGCGTGGAGAACAGCACGACCGTGTGGACCACCGAGTTCGAGCAGGGCCAGGAGATCGTGGTCCCGCTCAAGAACCAGGACGGCCAGTACGTGGCGGACGAGCGGACCCTCGACGCCCTCGAGGCCGAGGGCCGCGTGGTCTTCCGCTACGTCGGGGGCAACCCCAACGGGTCCCGGCGGGACATCGCCGGGATCTGCAACGCCGGCGGCAACGTGGTGGGCCTCATGCCGCACCCCGAGCACGCGGTCGAGCCGGGCTTCGGCGCGGACTCCTCGGCCTCCGGCGAGGTCGGCATGCGCGACGGCACGGACGGGCTGGGCCTGTTCGTCTCCGCCCTCAAGGCACTGGTCAAGTAAGGGACACCGAGCACTCCATGAGCGACAAGCACTTCAACCTGGACACCGTCGAGCACGCGACGGCCACCCCCGACACCGAGCTGCCCTGGGCCGAGCTGGGCCTCAAGGACAACGAGTTCGAGGAGATCAAGAAGATCCTCGGCCGCCGGCCCACCGCCGCGGAGCTCGCCATGTACTCGGTCATGTGGTCCGAGCACTGCTCCTACAAGTCCTCCAAGGTCCACCTGCGCCAGTTCGGCGAGAAGGTCACCGAGGAGATGAAGAAGGACCTGCTGGTGGGAATCGGCGAGAACGCCGGCGTCACCGACCTCGGGGACGGCTGGGCCGTGACCTTCAAGATCGAGTCCCACAACCACCCGTCCTACGTGGAGCCCTACCAGGGCGCCGCCACGGGCGTCGGCGGGATCGTGCGCGACATCATCTCGATGGGCGCCCGGCCCGTGGCCGTCATGGACCCGCTGCGCTTCGGGGCGATCGACCACCCGGACACCGCCCGCGTGGTGCACGGCGTGGTGGCGGGCGTGGGCGGCTACGGCAACTCCCTGGGCCTGCCCAACGTGGGCGGGGAGGTCGTCTTCGACTCCTGCTACCAGGGCAACCCGCTCGTCAACGCGCTCGCCGTGGGCGTGATGCGCCACGAGGACATCCGCCTCGCCAACGCCTCCGGCGTGGGCAACAGGGTGGTGCTGTTCGGCGCCCGCACCGGCGGCGACGGCATCGGGGGCGCCTCCGTGCTCGCCTCGGAGTCCTTCGACGACGCCAAGCCGTCCAAGCGGCCGGCCGTCCAGGTCGGCGACCCGTTCGCGGAGAAGGTGCTCATCGAGTGCTGCCTCGAGCTGTTCAAGGGCTCCCTCGTGGAGGGCATCCAGGACCTGGGGGCCGCGGGCATCTCGTGCGCCACCTCGGAGCTGGCCTCCAACGGGGAGGGCGGCATGCACGTGGACCTGACCCAGGTGCTCCTGCGCGACCCCACCCTGACCCCGGGCGAGATCCTCATGTCGGAGTCCCAGGAGCGCATGATGGCGGTCGTGACCCCCGAGAAGGTCGCCGCCTTCGAGGCCGTGATGGACAAGTGGGACGTCGAGCACTCCTGGATCGGCGAGGTCACCGGCACCGGCCGGCTCGTGATCGAGTGGGACGACGAGGTCATCGTCGACGTCGACCCCCGCACCGTCGCCCACGAGGGCCCCGTCTACGACCGGCCCTACACCCGGCCCGCGGACCAGGACCGGCTCCAGGCCGACCGGTTCGCCGGCTCCCCGGCCGACGCCGGGCGGCCCTCGGGCGCGGAGCTCAAGCACGCCGTCCTCGAGCTCATGGCCTCCCCGAACCTCTGCGCCAAGGACTGGGTCACCGACCAGTACGACCGCTATGTGCAGGGCAACACCGCCATGGCGATGCCCGACGACGCCGGGGTGGTCCGCGTGGACGAGGAGACCGGCCTCGGCGTGGCCCTGTCCACCGACTGCAACGGCCGCTACGCCTACCTGGACCCGTACGCCGGCGCGCAGCTGGCCCTGGCCGAGGCCTACCGCAACGTGGCCACCGCCGGCGCCCGCCCCGCGGCCGTCTCCGACTGCCTGAACTTCGGCTCCCCCGAGGACCCGGAGACCATGTGGCAGTTCGCCGAGGCCGTGCGCGGGCTCGCCGACGGCTGCCAGCAGCTGGGGGTGCCCGTGACGGGCGGCAACGTCTCCCTCTACAACCAGACCGGCGGCGTGGCCATCCACCCGACGCCCGTGGTGGCGGTGCTGGGCGTGCTCGACGACGTCCGGCGACGCACGCCGTCGGGCTGGCGCGAGGACGGCCAGGCGATCTACCTGCTCGGGACCACCCGGGACGAGCTGGACGGCTCCGAGTGGGCGAACCTGCGCGGGCACCTCGGCGGGCTCCCCCCGGCCGTGGACCTCGCCCAGGAGAAGCTGCTCGGCGACCTGCTGATCAACATGTCCCGCGACGGCATGATCGACGCCGCGCACGACGTCGCCGAGGGCGGCCTCGCGGCGACCCTCGCCGAGATGGCGCTGCGCTTCGACACCGGTGCGCGCATCGGGCTGGGCGAGGTGTGCGAGCGCGACGGCGTGGACCTGTTCACCATGCTCTTCTCCGAGACCCAGGGACGGGCCGTGGTGGCCGTGCCCCGCAGCGAGGAAGTACGGTTCAAGGACATGTGCACCATGCGCGCCTATCCGCACACGCGGATCGGCGTGGTGGACACCGAGAACCGCGCGCTGGACGTGCAGAGCGAGTTCGGCATCGGCCTGGACGAGCTGCGCACGGCGCACGAGGGCACGCTGCCGAAGTACTTCGGCTGATCCGCCGGGGGCGGATCCCCGCCCCCGGCACCCCGCTCCGCGGATCCCCTGTCCACCCTCGGCACCCGGACCCGCAGAAAGCAGCACCAGCATGACTGAGGACCTCGAGGCCCAGCGCCCCGCACCCGTCCTGGAGACGGAACGGCTCCTGCTCCGCCCCTTCACCGCCGAGGAGCTCGACGCCGTGGCGGCCGGCGAGCACGGCGCCCACTTCGCCCGCGGCTTCCCGACCGCCGAGGACATGGACTTCGCCCGCGAGTCCCTCATGGCCGGGGGCTACTTCTTCACGGAGTCCGTGTACGCGCGGATGGCCATCGTGGAGAAGTCGACCGGCGAGATCGTCGGCACGGCCGGCTTCGTGGGCCCCCCGATCGACGACGAGCTCGAGATCGTGGGGTCCCTCGCCGCGGACCGCCGGAACCTGGGCTACGCCCAGGAGGGCATCACCGCGCTGCTCGGCGTCGCGTTCGCGGACCCCGCGGTCACCGGGGTGCGCGCCAGCGTGCCCGCGGACAACGCGCCGGCCGCGCAGGTGCTCGTCGCCGCGGGCTTCGTCCACCGCGAGACCCCCGGCCCGGAGACCGACTACGTCCTGCCGCGCCCTGCGTAGACCGCGCGGCGCCGGAACCTAGACTGGCGAGGTGATCCCGGCCCTGTTCCCCTTCAGCGGCATCCCCGCGCACCTCCTCCCGGAGACCGCGACGCTCGTGGTGCTGGTGCTGGGCCTGCTCATCAACCTGGTGGCCCTGGGCTGGATCCCCCACAACCGGCGGCCCTCGGTGGCCCTGGCCTGGCTGCTCGCGATCTTCCTGCTGCCCTATGTGGGGATCCTGCTGTTCCTGGCCATCGGCTCCGCCAAGCTGCCGAAGAAGCGGATGGCGATGCAGGCGAAGATGAACGACGTCATCCGCGAGAACACCCCGGACCTCCACATCCTGGGCAACACGGACGAGGAGCTGCCCGAGTGGGTCGGCTCCACCGCGGCCCTGAACTACAAGCTCGGCGCCCTGCCCATGGTCGGCGGCAACTCCTTCGAGATCCTCACCGACAACCACGAGGCGATGCGGACCATGGCGGACGCCGTGGACCGGGCCCGGGACTACGTCCACTTCGAGTTCTACATCGTGGCCATCGACGACGCCTCGCGCCCCCTCCTGGAGTCCCTGGTGCGCGCCCACCGGCGGGGGGTGCGGGTGCGGGTGCTCATCGACCACCTCGGCTCCGTGGGCTACCCGGGGTACCGGGGGATGATCAAGCGCTTCGACGAGGCGGGGCTGCCATGGCAGCGCATGCTGCCCGTCCGCCCGTGGAAGGGCGAGTGGCAGCGGCCCGACCTGCGCAACCACCGCAAGATCCTCGTGGTCGACGGCTCCCTGGCCTACACGGGCTCGCAGAACATCATCCACCGCTCCTACAACAAGCGCCGGAACCGCCGGAAGGGACTCGAGTGGAAGGACCTGATGCTCGAGTGCACCGGTCCCGTGGTCGCCGAGCTCAACGCCCTGTTCACGAGCGACTGGTACTCCGAGACCGGCGACCTCCTGCTCGACGAGGCCGCCCGCGACCTCCCGGACACCCAGGGGCCGGTCTTCGCCCAGGTCGTGCCCTCCGGCCCCGGGTTCGAGACCGAGAACAACCTGCGCCTGTTCAACCACCTGATCTACAACGCCAACGAGCAGATCGTCATCGCCAGCCCGTACTTCGTCCCGGACGAGTCGCTGATGCACGCGCTGACCACCGAGGCGCAGTCCGGGGTGGACGTGCGGCTGTTCGTGGGCGAGACCTCCGACCACTTCCTCGCCTACCACGCGCAGAACTCCTACTACCAGGAGCTCGTCGCGGCCGGCGTGAAGATCTACCGGTACCGCGCCCCCACCGTGCTGCACGCCAAGTTCGTGCTCGTCGACGACTACGTCTCCGTGATCGGCTCGTCCAACATGGACGAGCGCTCGTTCGCCCTGGACCTCGAGGTCTCCGTGTTCATCGCGGACCGGGACTTCCGGCGGCGGATGGACGCGGTGGTCGCCGAGTTCCACGAGGCCAGCACCCTGCTGGACTTCGACGCGTGGAACCGGCGGCCGCTGTGGCACAAGTACGCCGACAACGTGGCCCGGCTGACCTCGGCCCTGCTCTGAGGGGCCGAGCCCGCGCTCAGACCTCCAGGACGCCGCGCACGATCGAGTCCCCCGAGTGCGTCGGGTCGCCGTCGATCGGCTCGTTCGAGACGTCCACGACCGGGAACTCGCCGACGTCCAGGTTCTCGGGCAGCACGAACACCGCCTCGTCCCCCGCCATCACGCCCAGGCTGACCATCCGCTGCGCGTCGGGGGCGAGCAGCCAGACCTCCTTGAACCCGTCCACGTCGGCGGGGTCGGTCCGCACCACCAGCTGACGGGTGCCGTCCGGGCGCTCGTCCACCTCCGCCGAGCCGCGGGCGGTGTAGCCGGCCAGGGGCTCGAGCTGCGCCGTGGCCAGCACCGTGGGATCCGGCTCCAGGCCCAGCCGCTGCGCGCCCCAGACCGAGACGCCGCCCACGACCAGCGCCGCGGCGGCCGCGGCGGCCGCCAGGGGGTACGGCACCCCGCGCCGGGGCCTCCGCCGGCGGGCGTCGAGGTCGACGACGGTCGCCCCGCCGCGCCCTGCGGCGTCGTCGGCCCGCGTGCTGTCCGCGGCACCCGGGGGGTCGCCGGCGATGCCGTCTCCGGCGGAGGCGTCGCCGCGGGCGCCGTCCCGGGCACCGGCGAGCGGATCCGCCGCGACCTCGTCGGAGAGGCCCAGCTCGGCGTGGATCGCGGCCCAGACGCCGGGGCCGGGGGCCGTCAGGGCGGGCGCCTCGGCCCGGCCAGCGTGCACGACGCGCTGCAGGGACGCGAGCTCGGCCGCGCAGTCCGGGCAGGAGGCGACGTGCTCCTGGCTCTGGGGGTCGACGGCCTCACCCAGAGCCAGGAGCGTCAGCGACTCCTCACTCAGGTGTGCCATGTCCGTCTCCCAATCGTGTTCGCAGGTTCGTGAGGCCGCGCCTCAGATGACTCTTGACCGTGCCGAGGGGCAGGTCCAGGTGCTGTGCGATCTGCTGGTGCGTGAGCTCCTCGTAGAACGCCAGCGCCATGATCGTCGACTTCGGGGGCCCGAGCCGCTCGACCTCCGCCCGCACCACGAGCCGGTCCACCAGCAGGTCCGACTCCTCGTGCCGCGGCTCCCGGTCGGTGCGCACTGCGTCCGCCTGGCGCCGCTCCGCCTCGCGGCCGGCGGTCCTCGCGGCGTCGGCGATGCAGTTGCGCGCGATCCCGATGAGCCAGGCGGGGGCCGAGGAGTGCTCGGGGCGGTAGCCGGACCGGTACTTCCACGCCCGGATGAAGACCTCCTGCACCACGTCGTCGGCACCCGCGTCGTCGCGCAGGGCCCGGAGGGCGAGACCCCGGATGACCCCGGCGCAGTGCCGGTACGCGGCACTCAGCGCCTGCTCGTCCCCCGCGGCGAACGCGGCGTCGAGCTCGGGTCCCCATTCCGGGGGCGGCGTCGGCATCGTGGAAGGGCTCCTCGTGGGGCGGAGGTCGTGGTCGCGGACGGCCGGGCGGTGCCCGGGCGCACGAGTCGTGCCCAGCCTAGTGGACACCGGCCATCCGGTCATGCGCCTCTCGCCTCCCTCCGCCGCTCAGGGCACCGGGACCGCCCGCAGCACCACGTTGTCCTCGTAGTCCCCGATCTCCTCGAGCCACTCCCCGCCGCACGTCACGAGGTGGAGCACCGGCTCGCCGGTCCGGCGGAACAGGTCCGCCTCCGCGAGGGACTTCTTGTGCACGTGCTGGACGGACTCGGTGCGGTAGCGCTGGACGCTCCCGTCCGCGCGCTCCACCCGGACCTCCGCCCCGACCGGCACGTCCTCGAGCTGCGCCATCGGCGTGACCTCGGTGAGGGTGTCGACGTGGCCGGCGACGACCGCGGCGCCCTCGTCCGCCCCGGGGGACGGACCGTACCGGTACCAGCCCAGCTCCACGTGGTTGTCCGGGATGGTCATGGCCCCGTTGTCCTCGACCCCCACCGGGACCACCGGCATGTCGATCGGGGAGCCGTCCACGACCACCCGCACGGGCGCCGGGACCTTCTCGGCGGGAGCCTGGGTGGCGGGAGCGACCGGGATCTCCGCGGGTGCCGCGGCGGACTGCGCCGGGACCTCCGCGGAGACAGGACGGTCGAGGCCGGCGAGTGCCGGCACCGAGTCCTCGCCCTGGTACGGTCCCGCCGCCAGGGAGTTCGCGGGCGGCACGGCCCCGCTCTCCGGGAGAGCGGTGACGGCCGCTGCCGCGAGCAGGGACACCGAGGCGACCGCCCCGGCACCCACCGCCGCCAGACGACGACGACGGGTGCCGGGAGTTGTCGGTCCGGGCGCGCGGTGGGCCGCAGCCTGCCGCGCACCCGGACCGTGCCTGTCAGGACCGCTCACTACCGGCGGTTCCCCGCGAGCACCCGGCGGGCACCGTACGCCGCGCCGATCAGCCCGAGCGCACCGGCGGCCGCGAGGCCGGCGGTCAGCATCGTGCGCTGCTCCTGGGCCGCGAGACCGGACTGGCCGCCCGGCACGGCCTCGGGCGCCTGCTCCATGCCCTCCAGGGTCTGGACGGCGAGGTCCAGGTTCCCGGCCTCGAGGGAGCCCCACGCGTACACGATGTTGTGGGTGCCCTCGGCGAGCTCGAGATCGGCGGGGCCGATGACCGGGTCGGTGGTGCCCGCCGCGGCCACGGACGCGGAGACCGTGCCGGCGTCGACCGGGAGGGTCTCCTCGTTCGGGTTCTCGAGGCCGGTGATGATCGCCTGGTCGCCCGCGAGGACGTCCACGGCCGGGGCCGCGGCCACGTGCCGGACGGTCAGGTGCGACTTCCCGGCCTCGATCTCGGACATGTCGTTGGTGAACAGGGCGGCCGTCGGGTTGCCCTCGGCGTCGAGGTGGGCCGCGGCCGTGTAGCTCATCCCGGTCTGCAGGTCGGCGGTGACGGGACCGATGATCGGCTCCGAGGCGTCGGCGGCGTCGGGGGCCGTGATGGCCAGGTCGTAGCTGCCGGCGGGCAGCTCCAGCGGGCCGGCCAGGGTTCCCGGCTCGAAGTCGTCGAGGGTGAGCTCACCGTTGACGTAGACGTCCACGACGGTGTCGGGGACACCGTGGAGCACGGAGAGCTCGGCGTGCTCGGCGGCGAACGCCGGGCTCATGCTGAGGGCACCGGCACCGAGGCCGAGGACTGCTGCGGCGGAAAGGGTCTTGCGCATGGTAACTGCTCCTTGAACGGGCTCCCTGGCGGAAGCGGAATCGACCTTGCACCCGTACTACTGCCGCGGACCCCTCCGTGGATGCAGCAGGTCACATTTTTTCCGAGAAGTTTTTCCGGACCCGTTCCGCACCACAATGAAGAGGGCGGCGCCGTGGCCCGCGCGGCCCCCGGTAGCCGCCGTCCGGGCACCCGCCCGGGCACCTCTCGCACCTCCAGGAGGAACCGTGGACACCCACCGCTTCACCGGCAGGACCGCCGTCGTCACCGGGGCGGGCTCGGGCATCGGGCGCGCCACCGCGCTGCGGCTGGCCGGCGAGGGGGCCACCGTGGTGGTGGTCGACCTGTCGGCCCGCCGGCTGGAGGCCCTGGTGGCGGGCGCGCCGCGCCTGCCGCTCTTCCCCGTGCTCGCGGACCTCACGGACGAGGGGGCGGTGGGCCGCGTGCTGGCGGCGACCGAGGGGCGGCTCGACGTGCTGGTCAACAACGCCGGGATCATGGACCGCTTCGAGTCCGTGGCCGAGGTGGACGACGCGACGTGGGACCGGGTCTTCGCCGTGAACGTCGGCTCCGTCATGCGGCTGACCCGCGCGGCGATCCCGCTGCTCCGGGTCTCCGGACGGGGAGCGATCGTCAACGTGGCCTCCGAGGCGTCCCTGCGCGGCTCCGCCGCGGGCGCGGCCTACACCGCCTCCAAGCACGCGGTGGCCGGGCTGACGAAGAGCACCGCCCTCATGCACGCCGCGGACGGCATCCGCACCAACGCGGTCGCCCCCGGCGCCACGGCCACGGGCATCGAGGCGCCCATGCTCTCGGACCTCTTCCCCGGACGGATGGCGGGGTTCATGCAGAACATCCCCTACACGGCCACGGCCGAGCAGGTCGCCGCCGTCATCGTCTTCCTCGCGAGCGACGACGCCTCCAACGTCAACGGCGTGATCATGCCCTCGGACGGCGGCTGGTCCGCGGTGTGACGCACCGCGCGGGGTCCGTGCCCCCGCGCGGTGCGCGGCTCACTCCTCCTCGAGCGTGGAGACCTCCTGCGGCTCGTCGAGGACGACCTCCTGGTCCTGCTCCACGAGGTCGTCGGGGTTCGCCTCGAGGGAGGACGCCTCCGAGCGGTCGGGCGCGTGCACCGGAGCCTCCTCGTCCTGGTCGTCGAGATCCTGCTGATCGGCGTCGATCGACTGCTCGAGCCGGTCGGCCTCGTCGTACTCGGGTACGTCGCTCATGGCTGCCTCCTGCGTCGTGGGACCTGCGGGACCACCGGCCGTGGGACCGGTCGTGTGCCTCCGACCCTACTCGTCGGGTCGTCTGTTCCCAGCCCCCTGGTGGTCGGATAACGTGGTCTGCACCACAGGAAGCACCGCTCAACAGCAGGAGTTGTCGATCATGACGAGCCGATTCCACCGCTACGCCGAACTGTTCAAGAGCAAGGGCCCCTGGTGCACCGTCTACACGGACATCAGCACCGGCACCGTCGACTCGCTGCACGCCATCGACGTGCTTCCGGAGAACATCTGCCGAGAGCTGGAGCGCCAGGGCGCGAGCAAGGCCGATCTCGCCGCGGTGGAGGCCGCCGTGCGCCCGGCCGAGGGCGTGCCGGACCCGGTGTGCCGGTACCTGCTGGTGCGCGGAGGCACCGTGGAGATCGACGAGGTCCTCCCCGGTCCCCGGGCCGGCCGCGGTGTCCTCCAGGTGGAGGACGTCCCCGATCTCACTCCCCTGTTCCGGCACCGCCCGGACGACTTCCCGTACGTGGTCGCCGAGGTGGGCCGGGACGGCGGCGAGATCTGCCTCCAGCACGCCAGCCGCGTCCGGGCCGCGGACGAGCAGCAGATCGAGGGCGAGACCGAGCACCTGAAGAAGTTCCCCGGGGGCGGCTGGTCGCAGGGGCGCTGGCAGCGGCACACGGAGGACGTGTGGCGGCGCAACACCGAGCAGGTGGCCGAGCAGATCGACAAGGTCGTGGCCGAGAGCGGGGCGCAGCTCGTCGTCCTGGCCGGGGACCTGCGGGCCCGGGGCCTGGTCGAGGAGCAGCTGTCCAAGGCGACCCGGGCGATGCTGAGCGTCGTGGACGCCAACACCCGGGCGGAGGGCAGCAAGTCCGCCGACTTCGACCACCAGGTCGAGGAGCGCGTGGCGGAGGTCGTGGCGCACCGCCAGCAGGCGCTGCTCGAGCGGCTCGCCGAGCAGCAGGGACGCGCGGACCCCACCGCCGTCTCGGGGATGGCGCCCGTGGTCTCGGCCCTGCAGCAGGCCCAGGCGGAGACGCTGCTGCTCGACGACACCCACCTGGACACGGAGCAGCAGCTCATCGCCCTGGACGCCGAGCCGTGGATCGCCCTGGAGGAGTCGGAGGCCGTGGGCGCCGGCGTGCTGGGCCGGGTCTCCGCCGACGCCGCGCTGGTGCGCGCCGCGGTGCTGACCGACGGCCGCCCCGTCTTCGTGCCGCCGGGGGCGCTGCCCCACGGCACGGACGTCGCGGCCCTGCTGCGCTGGAGCGCCGCACCGGCGTCCTGACCCGGCGCGGACGAGGGGCCCCCGCACGCGGGGGCCCTCGTCCGTGCCCTGCCCCGCGCTCCCGGCGGAGCCGCAAACTCAGGGGACGGGGTTCAGAGGGCCAGCTGGCGGGCGGGGGTGTCCGCGGCGGAGGGCCTGCCCGCGTAGGCACCCCGGAACGCGGCGGCGGGGTGGGTGCCGAGCACCTTGGTCTGCCCCTTGCCGTAGAGGTTCTCGCGCAGCGTGGTGCCCTCGTACCCGGTGCGGTAGCGGCCGCGCTTCTGCAGCTCCGGCACGACCCACTCCACGAAGTCCTCGAACGAGCCCGGGGACACGTGGTAGGCGAGGTTGATGCCGTCCAGCCCGCCCTCGTCGATCCACCGCTCGAGCTCGTCGGCCACGGTCTGCGGGGACCCGACGATCGGCACGCCCATGCCGCCCATCGAGATGTGCTTGGCGACCTCCTTGATCGTCCACTTCTTGTGCGGGTCGGCCGTGGTGAAGGGGGTCAGGAAGGACTGGATGGAGTCGGTCTTGATGTACTCCAGGACGTCGTTCTCGTCGTAGCGGCCCAGGTCCAGCCCGGACCAGCCGCCCACGAGGCCCAGCGCGCCGTCGGTGTCGGCGTACCGCTCGTAGTCGCGGCGCTTCTGCTCGGCCTTCGCGTCGGTCTCGTCGACGATCACGTGCAGCATGGCGAAGATCTTGAGGTCGTCCCGGTTCCGGCCGCTGGCCTCCGCCTCGTCGCGCAGCTTGTCGGTCACCACCCGGGTCAGGTCCGGGCGGATGCCGCCCACGAACACCGCCTCCGCGTGGCGGCCGGCGAACGCCCGCCCGCGGGAGGAGGCCCCGGCCTGGAAGATCAGCGGCGTGCGCTGCGGGGACGGCTCGGTCAGCCCGATGCCGGGGACGTCGAAGTACTTGCCGTGGTGCTGGATGGGGTGCACGAGCGCCGGGTCGGCGAAGACCCCGTTGACCCGGTCGCGCCGGACCGCGCCGTCCTCCCAGGAGCCCTCCCAGAGCTTGTAGCAGACCTCCATGAACTCCTCGGCGATCTCGTAGCGCTCGTCGTGGGAGATCTGCTCCGTCAGCCCGTGGTTCTCGGCGGCCGACTTCAGGGAGGACGTCACCACGTTGAAGCCCATCCGGCCCTTCGTGAGGTGGTCGAGGGTCGCGAACTTCCGGGCGAGCGGGTACGGCTGCTCGTAGGTGATCGCGCTCGTCACGCCGAAGCCGAGGTGCTTCGTCACGGCCGCCATCGCGGAGATCTGCATGAAGGGGTCGTTGACCGGGATCTGGGTGGCGTCCCGGATCACCGGGGCCGCGGAGTTCTGGTAGACGTCGTAGTACCCGACGACGTCCGCGAGGAACAGCGCGTCGAAGAGCCCCTTCTCCAGGACCTGGGCGACGTCCGTCCAGTACTCGATCGTGTTGTACTCGTCCGCCCGGGAGCGGGGGTGCTTCCACAGACCGGGGGCCTGGTGGCCCACGCAGGTCATGTCGAAGGCGTTCAGGGCGATGCGCTTGCTCATGGGGTGTTCCTCCCGGGTCGATGCCGACCCGCGCCCGTGCGTCGTGGAGACCTGCCCGCGGGTCCGACGCACTGGTGGGCGCCGTACTTGCCGCGGAGCACGTGCACCGCGGCCCGATGTTCATCTGGGGCACCCCGCTACGGGAGAGGGTTGCCGCCCGACCAGCCAGAGCTTCGTGTCGGGACTCGTCATCGTCGTCGGGGGACAGCTTAGCGGGTGGCCCCTGACCGGGTGCAACCCCTGTGCGGTCCCGCCGCACAGGGACGGCCCCGGCCGGCAGCGGGACGGTGCCGATCCGGTACGGGCGGCTCCGCCGGGTCGTTCAGCCGGGCGGGGCGAGCGGCGGGGTCCGGCCCGGGTCCAGGGTCCAGCCCCGCCGGAGCAGGGACCGGAGCTCGATCAGGGGGCAGGTGTCCATGACCACGTCGAGGCCGGCCCGCTCCGCCCGGGCGGCGGCGTCCTCGTCGACGACGCCCAGCTGCAGCCACACCGCGGCGGCGCCCACGGCGATGGCCTGGTCCACCACCGCGCCGACGCGGCGGGAGTTCACGAAGCAGTCCACCACGTCGATCGGCCCCGGGACCTCGGCGAGCGTGCGATGGCCGGGCTCGCCGTGCACCGGCTCGCCCTTCGGGTTGACCGGGACGATCGTCATGCCGAGGTCGTCCCGGATCCGCTTCGCCACCGAGTGCGCCGGACGGGCCGTGTTGCCGGTCAGCCCCACCACGGCCCACCGGCCGGGCCGGGTCATGAGGCGGTCGATGACGGCGGGGTCGTTGCGGCTCATGCCCCCAGCCTGGCACGGAACCCGTTCCCCCTCCTTCTTCCTCCGCGAGGTTGCACGTGTCGGCGACCTCAGGCCCGCGGGTCGCCGACACGTGCGACCGCGGCGGTGTCGCACGGAAGCGTCCTCCACAGGCCGACGACGACGCAGCCCGTCGCCCTCGACGACCTGTTGAGTCGTGCCATGCCCGCACCACGACCCGTTCCCTCCCCGCTCCGGCACGGCCCGTTCACCGCCGACGAGGCCGACGCCCTGGGCGTCACCGACTCCCAGCGCCGGGGGCTGCGGTACCGCACCCTCTCCCGCGGGGTGCACGAGATCGTGCCGTGCGGCCCGTCCGGCGAGGCGCGGACCACCGTGCTCGCCGGCGCCCGTCCCGTGCTCGCGCTGACCCAGGGCGGCGCGCTCAGCCACGCGAGCGCCGGTGTGGTCTGGGGCTTCCGGCTGCCGCGGCGGCTCCGGGGCGTCGCGCCGATCCACGTCACCCGCGCCAACGACGGTGCGCCTCCACGACGCCGTGGCGTGACCGGCCACCACGCGGAGCTCGCCCCTTGGGAGACCGTGGACGTGGACGGCGTCGTCGTCACGGTCCCGGTGCGGACGCTGCTGGACCTGGCACCGGTGCTGAGCCCGGACGAACTCGTGGCCTGCGTCGACGGCGTCGTCTGCGAGCACCGCCACGGTCTCCGGAGCGGCGTCCCACCGTTGGTGCCCCGGGCCGAGCTGCTGCGCCAGCTGCGCGGGTACGCGCGGCGACGGGGCGTGCGCAGACTCCGCCTCGCCGCGGAACGCTCCATGCCCGGCGTGGACTCGGCCCAGGAGACCCGACTCCGGCTGCTGCTGCAGGAGCACGGGATCGCGGAGGTGGTGGCCGACCACCGGATCGCCGCCCCGGACGGCACCGAGGTCCTCCCCGACCTCGCGGTCGAGTCCGCCCGGGTCAGCGTCCAGTACGAGGGCGCCCACCACGACCGCCCCGGTCAGCGCGAGATCGACATCCGGCGGCTGCGCCGCACGGAGGCCGCGGGCTGGACCGAGGTCCGCATCACCCATCGCGACCTCGTCGAGGACGTGGTGACACCGTCCGGGACCGTCCCGCGCGCGGTGGCGCTCGTGCGGAGCGCGATCCGCACCCGGGAACCGCACTGACCCCGCGGGGTCCGCACCGACCCCGCCGAGACAGCACGTGTCGGCGACCGGCGCGCCCGAGGTGGCCGCCACGTGCGACCTCGCGGAGGGGGGAGGGTCAGGAGAAGAGCGGCAGGAGGTCCGCGTGCGCGCCCAGCTCCGCCCGCTCCTGGGCGGTCAGCTCCGCCCGGCCGGTGCCCACGCGGGCGAAGTGCTCGTCGCTCCAGTGCTCGAGCGGTTCCCGCTCCCACAGGTCGGTGAGGACCCGGCGGACCTCGGCGAGCCCGTCCACAGCAGGACCCGGGGAGCCGTCCAGGTGCTGGATCAGGTCCAGGTGGTGCACCGTGGCCTCCACCGCGAGGGTGCTCAGCAGGTCCTCGACGCGCAGCACGTGCCCCTGGGTGCGGACCGCGCCGCCGCCGCAGTGCTGCGCCGCGTGCACGAGCGCCCGGGTGGTCTCGCGGTGGAGGGCGCGCACCGGCTCCCAGTCCAGGACCATGGACGCGACCACGCGGGTGTGGCGCCGGGCCTCGGCGGCCCCGGCGGGATCGCCGCCCCAGTCGGTCCAGTAGGTCGCGGCGTCCCGGTCGGGGCGGGCGGTGGTGGGCGTGTGCAGGGCGACCAGCCCCCGCAGGGCGTCCATCGCGCAGTGGTGGGTGAGGTCCCGGACCGACCACCCCGGGCAGCCGGTGGCGGCCCAGGAGTCGTCGTCGCCGAGCCCGTCGAGGACCGCGCCGAACGCCGTGCAGGCGTCGCGCACCAGGTCCGCCCGGGCCGGGCTGCTGCGGCTCGTCATGGGTCCATGGTGCGGCACGGAGGGCTCCCGTGCCAGCGATGTGTCGCGATCACCACGGATGCGACGGATTTGCCAGGGAACACGCCGAGGACGTTCAATTGGCGGTGTAACCATCCGGAGCGGCTGAGAGACCTGGCTCGTCGACGTCGCAGCAACCGGCACGGATCCGTCTGATCCTCCGTGCGAGGTGCTAATGCCAGGACCGATGGAGTTGATCATGAGCACTTCCCTGCTGGGCTCTGCGCCGGCCACCGCACCGGGCGCCGCGAAGCGCGCCTTCTCCGTGGCCTTCGAGCACGTCGGCAAGGCCTTCCCGTCCGGCCGCGAGACCCACCACGTCCTGCAGGACGTGGACGTCACGGCCCGGCCCGGCGAGGTCCTGGCGGTCCTGGGGCCCTCGGGGTGCGGCAAGTCCACGCTCCTGCGGGCCGCGGCGGGGCTCGACACCGCCTCGGCCGGACGGGTGCTCATCGACGGCACCCCCGTGTCCGGCATCGACCCGCGCTGCGCGGTCGCCTTCCAGGAGCCCCGCCTGCTGCCGTGGCGCTCGGTGCGCGAGAACGTCCGCCTGGGCCTGCCCCGCGGACTCCCCCGGGACGAGGGGGACGCCGTGATCGACGACCTGCTGCGCCTGGTGGGGCTCACCGCGCACGCCGGCCACCGTCCCCGCGCGATCTCCGGCGGCATGGCCCAGCGCGCGTCCCTGGCCCGGGCCCTGGCCCGCAATCCCGGGGTCCTGCTGCTCGACGAGCCCTTCGGCGCGCTCGACGCCCTGACCCGCCTGAAGATGCAGGACCTGCTGCTCACGATCCACGCGGCCCAGCCCACCACCGTCCTGCTCGTCACCCACGACGTCGACGAGGCGCTGCAGCTCGCGGACCGGATCGTGGTCCTAGGCCGGACCGGGCCCACCGCCCCCGCCTCGATCAGCACGATCCTCGCCGTCCCCGGCGAGCGCCCCCGGGACCGGGCCTCCGAGGTCCTCGCCGAGCTGCGCGTGCAGCTCCTCGGCCACCTCGGCGTCGACACCCACCACCCCGCGACCCGCTGACGCGGCCCGCCCCCACCCCGACTCCCCTCCCCGGACCAGCGGCGGCACCCGCCCGCGCCGCCCGGCACCGTCCGTCCACCACGAAAGGCTCCGCCATGCCCCTGCCCCAGCGCTCCGTCCGCACCGTCCCCGCACTCGCCGCCGTCCTGGCCCTGGGCCTGACCGGGTGCATGGCCGGTGAGGGCTCCGGTGAGCCGCCCGCGGAGGCCGCCGGGGACGGCACCGTCCGCGTGGACTGGGCCACCTACAACCCGCTCTCCGTGGTGATCAAGGAGAAGGGCTGGCTCGAGACCGCGTTCGCCGAGGAGGGCATCGAGGTGGAGTGGGTGCAGTCCGCCGGGTCGAACAAGGCCAACGAGGCGCTGCGCGCGGAGGCGGTGGACATCGGCTCCACCGCGGGCTCCGCGGCGCTGCTGGCCCGCAGCAACGGCACCCCGATCCGGGTGATCGATCTCTACTCGCAGCCGGAGTGGTCCGCCCTGGTCACCACCGCCGGCAGCGAGGTGCAGGAGGTCGCGGACCTCGAGGGCCGCACCGTGGCCGCGACCAAGGGCACCGACCCGTACTTCTTCCTGCTCCAGGCCCTCGACGAGGCCGGGGTGGACGCCGGGGACGTCACGATCCAGAACCTGCAGCACGCCGACGGCCGCGCCGCCCTGGAGAACGGCCAGGTGGACGCCTGGTCCGGGCTCGACCCGATCATGGCCGCCGCGGAGGAGAACGGCGCGGAGCTGTTCTACCGCAACGTCGACTTCAACACCTACGGCTTCCTCAACGCCCACGAGAGCTTCCTCGAGGAGCAGCCCGAGGCCGCCCAGACCGTGGTGGACGTCTACGCCTACGCCCGGCAGTGGGCGCAGGAGAACACGGAGGAGACCGCGCAGCTGCTCGCCGAGGCGGCCGGGATCGAGCTGTCCGTGGCCGAGAAGGTGCTCGAGCGCACCAACCTGGACATCGACCACGTGCCGGGCGACGAGCAGCTGGCGGTCCTCGAGAAGGTCGGGCCGATCTTCGTGGAGTCCGACGACGTGGCCGGCCAGGAGCAGATCGACGAGGCGCTCGGGAGCATCGTGGAGAGCTCCTACGCCGAGAACGCCGACGCCTCCCGCGCGGCCGAGCTGGTCGGGGACGGGCAGTGACGCAGCCCCTGGCCCCCGCCGAGGAGGCTCAGCGTCTCGAGGACGCCCCCGCCGCGGCCCCCCGGCGGCGGCCGCTGCTGCGCACCGGGCTGGGCCTGCTGCTCCCCGCCGCGCTGCTGGTGCTGTGGCACGTGCTGTCCACCGCCGGGGTCTTCAGCGCCGTGCAGCTGCCGGCCCCGCTCGCGGTGCTCGAGGCCGGGATCGGCCTGCTGGCCGGCGGGGACCTGTGGACCCACGTGGGCATCTCGACCCAGCGCGTGCTGATCGGCTTCCTGATCGGCGCCGGGCTCGGCCTCGTGGCCGGGTCCTTCATCGGCCTCTCCCGCTGGGGCTCCACGCTGGTGGGCCCCACGATCGGGGCGTTCCGCGCGGTGCCGTCCCTGGCGTGGGTGCCGCTGCTGCTGCTGTGGATCGGGCTCGGCGAGGACTCCAAGGTCACGCTGGTGGCCATCGGCGCGTTCTTCCCGGTCTACACCACGGTCTCCGCGGCCCTGCAGCACGTGGACCGCAACCTCATCGAGGCGGCGCGGGCGTTCGGGCTGCACGGGCTGCGCCTGCTCACCACGGTGCAGCTGCCGGCCGTCATGCCGTCGGTCATCTCGGGGCTGCGCCTGGCCCTGGCCCAGGCGTGGCTGTTCCTCGTGGCCGCCGAGCTGCTGGGCGCCTCCATGGGCCTGGGCTGGCTGCTCACCGACTCGCAGAACAACGGCCGCACCGACCGCCTGCTGCTCGCCATCGTGCTGCTCGCGGTGCTCGGCAAGGCGACGGACGCGCTGCTGGGGGTCTTCGAGAAGTGGGCCGCCAAGAAATGGGCCTGACACGTGCGCCTGGCACAGTGGAACCGTCGTCCGTGCCGGCCGGAAAGGACAGCAGCACCGTGAGCTTCAGCTGGAGCGACCCCTCCTCCCCCACCCCCAATCCCGCCCTGGTCTCGGACGAGGCCCGGATCGCCTTCTGGGAGGCGCAGGCGTCCCGCCTCGACTGGGCGCGGCCGTGGACCACCGCGCACCGCTTCGAGGCCCCGCGGCGGCTCGGGACGGACGAGCAGGGCGGCCCCACCTGGTCGGTCCCGGAGATCGCGTGGTTCGAGGGCGGCAGGCTCAACGTGGCCCACAACTGCGTGGACCGCCACGTCGAGGCCGGCCGCGGCGCCCACGTGGCCCTGTACTTCGAGGGGGAGCCCGGGGACCGGCTGGTCTACACCTACGCCGACCTGCAGCGGGAGGTCTCCCGCGCCGCCAACGCCCTGCTCGCGCTGGGCGTGGAGCAGGGCGACCGGGTGGTGATCTACCTCCCCGTCATCCCGGAGACCGTCATCATCACGCTGGCCTGCGCCCGCATCGGCGCGGTGCACTCCCTGGTCTTCGGCGGGTTCTCCGCCGAGGCGCTGCGCTTCCGCGTCGAGGACACCGGCGCCAAGGTCCTCGTGACCACGGACGGGCAGCACCGGCGCGGCGCCGTGGTGCCCGTGAAGGCCGTGGCCGACGAGGCCTGCAGCGGTGACAACGCGATCGAGCACGTCGTCGTCGTGCGCCGCACCTCCCGGCCCGGGCGCACGGACCTGCCGCGGGGCACCCGGGGAACGCACTCGAAGGAGGAGGACGCGGTCCCGTGGACGCGCGGGCGGGACGTGTGGTGGCACGAGCTGGTCGCCGAGCAGTCCGACGTGCACGTGCCCGAGGCGTTCGACGCCGAGACGCCGCTGTTCATCATCTACACCTCCGGGACCACCGGACGGCCCAAGGGCCTGGTGCACACGATGGGCGGCTACCTCGTGCAGACCGCCTACACCCACGCGCTGCTGTTCGACCTCCTGCCGGACGTGCTCGACGACGAGGGCCGGCTCCGCCCGGACGAGCTGGCCACCGTCAACGACCCCGCGAAGGTGGACTCGACCGTCCACTGGTGCACCGCGGACCTCGCGTGGGTCACCGCGCACACCTACGAGATCTACGGGCCGCTGGTCAACGGCGTGTCCGAGGTGATCTACGAGGGCACCCCGAACACCCCGCACTGGGGCCGGCACTTCGAGGTGATCGAGCGCTACGGGGTCACCGCCTACTACACGGCGCCCACGCTGATCCGCTCCCTGATGGGCGCGTTCCCGAAGGGCGTCCCGCCGCTCTACAACCTCAACTCGATCCGGCTGCTCGGCTCCGTGGGCGAGTCGATCAACCCCGAGGCCTGGCGCTGGCTGCGCGCACAGCTGGGCAGGGACGAGGTGCCGTTCGTGGACACGTGGTGGCAGTCCGAGACCGGCGCCACCGTGATGTCCCCGCGTCCGCACGACCCGCAGTTCGCGCCCCCGGGGACGTTCGACGACGGAGCCCCGCGCACCGCGCTCAAGCCCGGCTGCGCGACCCGGGCGGTCCCGGGGATCTCCACCCGCGTGGTCGACGAGGCCGGGGAGACGGTCCCGCCCGGGGTGCAGGGCTTCGTGGTGGTGGACCGGACCGGCCCCTCGATGGCCCGCACCGTGTGGGGCGACCCGCAGCGCTACCTGTCCTCCTACTGGGAGTCCTACGCGGAGCAGGGCTGGTTCCTGGCCGGGGACGGCGCCCGCTACGACGCGGAGGGGGACATCTACATCCTGGGGCGGGTCGACGACGTCATCAACGTCTCCGGGCACCGGCTGTCCACCATCGAGATCGAGTCGGCGCTCGTCACCCACCCGTGGGTGGTGGAGGCCGGCGCGGCGCCGGTGCGCGACGAGCTGACCGGGCACGCGGTGCTCGCCTACGTGGTGCTGACCCCCGAGGCCGGCCGGGTCCCGGCGGAGGAGCTGACCGCGGCCCTGCGCGAGCACGTGGCGCACGAGATCGGGCCGATCGCCAAGCCGCGGGCGGTCGTGGCGGTCCCCGACCTGCCGAAGACCCGGTCCGGGAAGATCACCCGGCGGCTGCTCGCGCAGCTGTGGGAGGGCGCCCCGCTCGGCGACCGGTCCTCGCTGCAGAACGAGGAGTCCCTCGAGCGCATCGCCGACGTCCTGGCCGCACGGCGCTAGCCCCCGCCGCGAGGGGTCGCTTCCGGCGCTCCTCCGGCCGCGAGGGGTCGCTTCCGGCGCTCCTCCGGCCGCGAGGGGTCGCTTCCGGTCGGAATGAGCTGCTCGCACCGGCGGAAAACGACCCCTCGCGCCGCCGCGGAGGCGGGAAACGATCCCTCGGCGCGGCTCCGTGACGGTCCGCGACCCTCTCCGCAAGGACGTTGAGAGTTGTGACGTCTCAGCCCGCACCGCCCCTAGGATGAATGCCGTGAACGACTCCCCCCGCCCCGCAGGCACGGCCCGCTCCGCGCCGGACGGGCTGCTGCCCGCTCTGCCGAACACCGACCTCAAGCTCGCGATGGCAGCCTCCGGCGCCCTGTTCTCGGGCTACGTGCTGGTGCACATGCTGGGGAACCTGAAGGTCTACCAGGGCGCGGAGAAGTTCGACGCCTACGCCGAGCTCCTCCGCACGGCGGGCGCCCCCGTGCTGCCGCGCGGCACGGTGCTCTGGACGGCCCGCGGCGTGCTCGCCGCCGGCCTCGTGGTCCACACGGGCGCCGCCGCGGTGCTCACCGCGCGGTCCTGGGCGGCGAACGGGACGCTGCTGCCGCGCACCGGCCGGCGTCCGCGGGGCCGTCGTCGCTCCCCGTGGACGGTGGCGAAGCGCTCGATGCGCAGCACGGGCGGCGTGCTCGGGCTGTTCACCCTCTTCCACGTGCTCGACCTGACCCTGGGCGCCCGGCCCGCCGCGGCCCGGGGCTTCGAGCACGGCAGCGCCCACGCCAACCTCGTGGCCAGCCTCTCCCGCCCGCCGGTGGCCGCCGCCTACGCCCTGTCCATGGCGGCGCTGGCCGCCCACCTGGTGCACGGCATCCCGGAGATCGCCAATGACGTGGGCGTGGGCGGTGACCGGCGCTTCCAGCGGCGGCTGCGGATCGCGGCGAACGCGTTCGGCGCCGCGGTGGCCGCCGGCAACACCACGATCCCGGTGGCCGTGCTGACCCGCGCGGTGCGCTGAGCCCCGTGGCCGCCCTCCCCCGCCTGCGGGACGACGTCCTGCAGGACGACCTTCTTCGAGACGACAAGGACCCGAGCGAGTGAGCACCTTCTCCCTGACCGTGGACGTGTGGCGTCAGCCCTCCCCGGAGGAGCCCGGGGACTTCACGGCCTACGACGTCCCGGACGCGAGCCCGGACATGACCGTGCTCGAGCTGCTCGACCGGATCAACGCGCAGCTGGAGGCCGCCGGCGAGGACCCGGTGGTCTTCGACGACGGCTGCCGCGAAGGGGTCTGCGGCAAGTGCGGGGTGACGGTCGACGGCGTGGCGCACGGCCCCGAGCGCAACGCCGCGAGCTGCATGCAGCACCTGGGGGCCTACCGGGACGGGGACCGCGTGCGCATCGAGCCGCTGCGGGCGGCGTCCTTCCCGGTCAAGCGGGACCTCTCCGTGGACAAGAAGGCGCTGCGCCTCGTGGCGAAGGCGGGCAAGTTCCCGGTGGCGATGAAGGCCCTGGCCAACGGCGGCTGCATCAGCTGCGGGGCGTGCGTGGCGTCCTGCCCCAACGGGTCCGGCCAGCTGTTCGTGGGCACGATGCTGCGGGAGCTGCCGCCGCTGGCCAAGGACGACGCCGAGCGCCGCGAGCGTTCCGCCCGGGTGATCGACGCCTCCGAGGAGCAGTTCGGGCCCTGCTCCCTGCTCGGCGACTGCGTGGAGGTCTGCCCGGCCGGGCTGCCGATCGAGAACCTCTCCGCGGTGGCGCAGGAGAACCTGCGCAACCGTTTCCCGCGCCGGAGCAGGGACGCCCCGGACCCCGGATGACCCGGCGCGGCGCGCCTTGCCGCCCCGTGACGTGACTGCTACCTTTCGGGCACGCCCCCGAGACCATGAGGTGGATCACATGAGCGAGCGCCCCGGAAAGATCGTCCCCGAACAGGGCGAGTTCGACTACGAGCCCGACGACCGTGAACCTGCCCGCCCGGCGGCGAAGACCTGGCTCTTCCGCGGCCTCGGCCTGCTGCTGGCCTTCCTGGTCTGGTTCCTGCTCGGCGGCGCGGACGTCTCGGCCGACGCCCGGGTGGTGGGTGCGGTCGCCACGCTGATGGCGGTCTGGTGGATGACCGAGGCGGTGCCGCTGTCCATCACCTCGCTGCTGCCCATCGTGCTCTTCCCGGTGCTCACGGCGCTCACCGTGGCCGAGACGACCGCACCCTACGCCAACCCGATCGTGTTCCTGTTCCTCGGCGGCTTCCTGATCGCGATCGCCATGCAGAAGTGGAACCTGCACCGCCGGATCGCGCTGCTGACCCTGCGCCGGGTGGGCACCCACCCGCGGCAGATCATCCTCGGCCTGATGATCTCCACGGCCTTCCTCTCCATGTGGGTCTCCAACACCGCGACCACGCTGATGATGCTGCCGATCGGGCTGTCCGTGCTGACCCTGGTGGTCGAGAACAGCCGCAACGCCGGCACCCGGGCCGAGACCGAGGCCATGGGCGAGGACATCCGCGGCGGCAAGGCCATCAGCGACGTCATCGACGACCGCGACGTGCGCCTGTTCGGCGTGGCCCTGGTCCTGGCGATCGCCTGGGCCGCCACCATCGGCGGCCTCGGCACCCTGCTGGGCTCCCCGCCCAACGCCATCGTGGCCGGCTACATCAGCGACGAGCTAGACCGGACCGTGGGCTTCGCGCAGTGGATGATGCTCGGCGTGCCGATCGTGGTGGTCTTCATCGGCCTCGCCTGGCTGCTCATCACCCGCGTCATCTTCCGCTTCGACCTGGCGGAGGTGCCCGGCGGCAAGGAGCTGATCAACGAGGAGATCGCCGCCCTGGGGCCCATGAGCAAGGGCGAGAGGACCGTCCTCGTCGTGTTCGTCATCGCCGCGTTCTTCTGGATCGTCCCGGGGCTGCTGTCCGGCATCGGCACCATCGGCGAGCAGCTGCCCTGGCTGGACCTCTTCGACGACACGGTGGTCGCCATCGGCGCCGGCGTGCTGCTCTTCCTGCTCCCCGGGGACAAGCAGGGCAACATGACCCTGGAGTGGAAGGACGCCGAGGAGGGCCTCCCGTGGGGCGTGCTCCTGCTCTTCGGCGGCGGCCTGTCGCTGGCCGCGGCCGTGGCCGGCACGGGCCTGGACGCCTGGTTCGGCGCGCAGGTCTCCGGGCTCGGCGCGCTGCCGATCGTCCTGCTGCTCGCGGCGGTGGTCACGATCGTCCTGCTCCTGACCGAGATCACGTCCAACACCGCCACGGCGGCCACCTTCATCCCGATCCTGGGCGGCGTCGCCGTCGGCATCGGGGTGGACCCCATGACGCTGCTCATCCCGGCGGCGCTGGCGGCCACGTGCGCGTTCATGCTCCCCGTGGGCACCCCGCCCAACGCCATCGTCTTCGCCACCGGCCAGGTCAAGATCGCCGAGATGGTGCGCGGCGGCATCGTCCTCAACATCGTGGGCGTCATCCTGATCACGATCTTCACCGTGCTCATCGGGCCCTTCGCCCTGGGCCTGGTGATCTAGCCCGTCCTCGTCCCGGCGCAGGGGGGCCCATGGGTGTCCACGGGCCCCCTGGTCGTGCCACCTCCTGCGTCAGGGGGCGTCGGTGCACCGGGCCAGCACGGCCTGCGTGAACTGCTCCGTGCTCGCCGTCCCGCCGAGGTCCCCGGTCAGGGTGCCGCCGGCCATGGTCTGCTCGAAGGCGGACTCCAGGTGCCGGGCCGCCCCGGTCTCCCCGAGGTGGTCCAGCATCATGGCGGCCGCCCACATCGTGCCCACGGGGTTGGCGACGCCCTGTCCGGCGATGTCGGGGGCGGAGCCGTGCACCGGCTCGAACATGGACGGGTGGGTCTTCTCCGGGTTCAGGTTGGCGCTGGGGGCGACACCGATCGAGCCGGCAGCCCCGGCGGCGAGGTCGGAGAGGATGTCGCCGAAGAGGTTGGAGGCGACGATCACGTCGACGCTCCGCGGCTTGAGGACCATCCGGGCGGCCAGCGCGTCGATGAGGACCTTCTCGACCGTCACGCCCGGGTACTCGGCGACCGTGGCCTCCACGACCTCGTCCCAGAACGGCATGGTGTGGATGATGCCGTTGGACTTCGTGGCCGAGACCAGCCGGCCCGTGCGGCGCTGGGCCAGCTCGGCGGCGTAGCGGGCGATCCGAGTGACGCCGGCGCGGGTGAACACGGACTCCTGGACGGCCATCTCCTCGGGCCGGCCGCGGTAGAGCCGGCCGCCGACCTCGGAGTACTCGCCCTCGATGTTCTCGCGGACGACGACGAGGTCCAGCTCGTCGAGCCCGCGCAGGGGCGAGGTCACGCCCGGGAGGATCCGGATCGGCCGGAGGTTGACGTACTGGTGGAACTCGCGGCGGATGGGGATCAGCAGGCCCCACAGGGTGACGTCGTCGGGGATGTCCGGGGCGCCCACCGCCCCGAGCAGGACGCCGTCGCCGGAGGCGAGCTGTTCGATGCCGTCGACGGGCATCATCCGGGAGTGGGCCCGGTAGTGGTCGGAGCCCCACCCCCGTTCGCGCCAGTCGACGGTGAAGCCGTGCGCCTGCGCCAGCGCGTCGACGCAGCGCAGCGCGGACGGCATGACCTCCTGGCCGATGCCGTCGCCGGCGATCACGTCGATGGTGTAGTGCCGTGTCCTCGTCACCTGGTCCTCCGCAGCGTCGTGGGCGCGGGGGAGGCGGGCGCCTTCCGCGCATGGCGCAGATCATAGCGCTCCGGCCGGCCCGCCCGGTGTGCGGGCGGGCCGGCCCGGGCCCGCGGTTGGCGCGGGGCGGCCCCGGGCAGCACAATGGGAGGCAGCCATCCCGAGCGGCCGAGGGACCTGGACCGATGACGCCGCAGCAACCGTGGTCGACGTCGCAGACCGCACGGTGCTACCGCCAGGACCGATGGGGCACCGCACCCCCGGCACCCCCGCCGGGACCCTCCTGACGTCCGGGACCGTCCAGCGGCACCACTCGCACGAGGAGCTTCCCCATGGCCGACCACCAGTTCGGGTTCCGCACCCGCGCCCTGCACGCCGGGGGCACCCCCGACGCCGAGCACGGCGCCCGTGCGGTCCCGATCTACCAGACCACCTCGTTCGTCTTCAAGGACGCCGACGACGCCGCCAACCTGTTCGCCCTGCAGAAGTACGGCAACATCTACTCCCGCATCGGCAACCCGACCGTCGCGGCGTTCGAGGAGCGCATTGCGTCCCTCGAGGGCGGCATCGGCGCCGTGGCCACCGCCTCCGGCATGTCCGCCGAGTTCCTCGTGTTCGCCGCGCTCGCCCAGGCCGGGGACCACATCGTGGCCTCCGCCCAGCTCTACGGGGGCACGGTCACCCAGCTGGACGTCACCCTGCGCCGCTTCGGGATCGAGACCACGTTCGTCCCCGGCACCGACCCCGCCGACTACCGGGCGGCGGTGCACCCGGGCACCAAGGCCGTCTACACGGAGGTCGTGGCCAACCCCTCCGGCGACGTCGCGGACCTGGAGGGCCTGGCGGCGGTCGCGCACGAGGCCGGCGTGCCGCTGGTCGTCGACTCGACCATGACCCCGCCGTACCTGGTCCGCCCGATCGAGCACGGGGCGGACATCGTCATCCACTCGGCCACCAAGTTCCTGGGCGGGCACGGCACCACGCTGGGCGGCGTCGTCGTCGAGTCCGGCCGCTTCGACTGGGCGAACGGCAACTTCCCGTCCATGACGGAGCCGGTGCCCACGTACAACGACGTCACCTGGTGGGGGAACTTCGGGGAGTACGGATTCCTGACCCGGCTGCGCACCGAGCAGCTGCGGGACATCGGCCCCGCCCTGGCGCCCCAGTCCGCCTGGAACCTGCTCCAGGGCGTGGAGACGCTGCCGCAGCGCATGGACGCGCACCTGGCCAACGCGCGGGCCGTCGCGCGGTGGCTGGAGGAGGACCCCCGGGTCTCCTACGTCAACTGGGCCGGGCTGCCGAGCCACCCCCACCACGAGCGGGCCCGGCGGTACCTGCCCCTCGGCCCGGGCTCCGTGTTCGCGTTCGGGGTCTCCCCCACGGACCGGCTCGGAGGGCGGGAGGTCGGCGCGCGCTTCATCGAGAACCTGCAGCTGGCCAGCCACCTCGCCAACATCGGCGACGCCCGCACCCTCGTCCTGCACCCCGCCTCCACCACGCACCAGCAGCTGAGCGCCGAGCAGCTGGTCGGCGCGGGGGTGCGGGAGGACCTCATCCGCCTGTCGGTGGGCCTCGAGGACGTCGAGGACATCCTCTGGGACCTCGACCAGGCCCTCACGGCGGCCACCGGCCTGCCCCGGGAGACCCCCGGCCGCGCGGCCGGCGCCACCGCCGACGACACCGCCGACGCCGCCGCTGCCGACGCCGACGTCACGACCGAAGGAGCGCTCCGATGACCGCCGAGACCCGCACGTGGACTGGGCCGAGCGCGCCCGAGCGGCTGAGCATCCTGCACGGCACCGAGTCGATCGCCGTCGTGGGCGCGTCCGACAAGCCGTCCCGCGCCTCCTACTTCGTCTCGACCTACCTGCTGTCCTCCTCGCCGTACCGGGTGTACTTCGTCAACCCGGCGCTGCGGGAGATCATGGGCCGGCCCGTCTACCCGTCCCTCACGGACCTGCCGGAGACGCCCGACGTCGTCGACGCGTTCCGGCGCCACGACGACCTCCCCGGCGTGGCCCACGAGGCCGTGGCCGTCGGGGCGAGGACCCTGTGGCTGCAGCTGGGGTCCTGGCACGAGGAGGCCGCCCGGATCGCCGAGGAGGGCGGGCTCTCCGTGGTCATGGACCGCTGCCTGAAGATCGAGCACGCCCGCTTCCACGGCGGGCTCCACCTGGCCGGCTTCAACACCGGGGTCATCTCGTCGAGGCGCCAGGTCCTGTCCTGAACGCGGAACGGCTCCGTGCGCCCTGGGGCGCACGGAGCCGTTCCGCGTCCGGCGAGGATGCGGCCGCTACACGCGCTCGACGACGAACGCCACGTCCGTGTTCAGGCTCTGGCTGACCACGCAGTACCGCTCGGTCGACTTGGCCAGCCGCTGGAGGGTGGCGTCGTCGGCGTCGGTGTCGAGGCGGACGGTGAGGACGACGTCCTGGACCCCCACGGCCACGGACCGGTCCAGGCCCAGCGTCCCGCGGGCGTCGAACATGCCCTCCGCGCGGAGCTCGGCCGACCGGATCGGCACGCCCATGGCCGTCGCCACGCTGCGCAGGGTCACGCCCGCGCAGGCCGCGAGCGCGTCGAGGAGCATGTCCCCGGAGCAGGCGTCGCTGCCGTCACCGCCGGTGGCGGCGTGCAGGCCGGCCCGCACCGGCCCGGCCCACGAGTCGACGGTGGTCGTGAGCCCGGGATCGCGGAAGTCGCCGCGGGCGTGCAGGGGTGTGCGGGCCTCCTCGGGGTGCTCCCGGTAGCGTTCCTTGAGGGGGGCCTGCAGCTGCCGCAGGGCCGAGGCGTCGATGTCCGTACGAGATTCCATGACCTCACTGTAGAGGGGCCGGGGCCGGGGCCGCCACGCGGTCCCGGCCCCGGCCTGCTGCTCCGTGCCCGTCAGCGGGTCCTCGTGGGCTTCTGCGCCAGCTCGTCCCAGTAGCCGCGGGTGGTCACCACGTCGGTGCCGTCCCACGCGCCGAGCCCGGACAGGCCCGGGACGTCGCCGCTGTGGAAGATCGGCTCGAGGCCCTGCTTGCGCTGGGCCTCGTAGTTCCGGAGCACCCGGACGGCCACGCCGGCGAGCAGCACCAGGGCCACCAGGTTGATGGTGGCCATGACCGCCATGAACAGGTCGGCCAGGGACCAGACGAGGTCCAGGGCCAGCACGGCGCCGCCGAAGACGAACACCAGCACCAGCACGCGGTAGGCGGTCATCGCCGCGGGCGAGCCCGTGAGGAAGCGGACGTTGGACTCGCCGTAGTAGTAGTTGCCGATCACGGAGGTGAACGCGAACAGGAAGATCGCCACGGTCAGGAAGTGCACCGCCCAGTTGCCCAGCTGCAGGGCCAGCGCGGACTGGGTCAGGGACGCGCCCTCCCGGCCGCCGAACTCGGGGTTGGAGAGGAGCACGATGAACGCGGTGATCGAGCAGATCAGCCAGGTGTCGAAGTACACGCCGAGCGCCTGCAGGAAGCCCTGCTTCGCCGGGTGGGACACGGACGCGGTGGCGCCGGCGTTGGGGGCCGACCCCATGCCGGCCTCGTTGGAGAACAGGCCGCGCTTCATGCCCTGGATGATGACGCCGATCAGCCCGCCGGTGACGAACTCGCGGATGCCGAAGGCCCCCTCGAGGATCTGGCCGAGCACGGCGGGGACCTCGCCGAGGTTCAGGAAGACCACGAGCAGGCCCAGCAGGAGGTAGAGCACCGCCATGATCGGGACGACGATCTCGGAGACCGCGGAGATCCGGCGGATGCCGCCGAAGATGATCGCGGCGGTCAGCCCCACGAGCACGGCGCCGACCAGGATCCGGAACCACAGGGCCTCCGCCGCCGCGATGTCCACGCCCAGGGAGCCGCCGAGCGCGTCCACGATCGAGTTGGACTGCACGGAGTTGAACACGAACCCGTAGGTAAAGGTGATGACGACCGCGAAGAGCAGCCCCATCCAGCGGGCGCCGAGGCCGCGCTCCATGTAGTAGGCGGGCCCGCCCACGTAGCCGGTGGGCGCCTTGATCTTGTAGAGCTGGCCCAGCAGGGACTCCGTGAACGCGCTGGCCGCGCCGATGCCGGCGATCACCCACATCCAGAACACGGCGCCCGGCCCGCCCAGGCTGATGGCGATCGCGACGCCGGCGATGTTGCCGGTGCCCACCCGGGACGCGGCGGAGACGGTGAAGGCACGGAACGCGGAGATGCCCTTCTGGCCGTCCTCGGCCAGACCGGGCTTGTCGTTGAGCACCCGGAACATCTCCGGGACCAGCCGCAGCTGCACCACGCCGGTGCGGACGGTCAGGTAGAGGCCCACCCCGATGAGGATGGCGAAGACCACGTTCCACACCCAGCCGCCGAGGGTGCCCACGAGATCGGTGATGAGTTCCATTGCAGCTCCGAACTGTGACGGACGCGGGTCCCCGGCGTGGGGTCTGCGGGGCCCGCGTGAAAGACCGGGCGCAGCGGTTGCGCGCCCCGACGGAACTCTAGTGGAAGTGACCCGCGTCTCGGTGTCCTGCGGGCCCCGGGATCGCGGCCGGAGGGGGTCAGATCACGCGCACGGCGCCCTTGTCCGCGGAGGTGACCATCGAGGCGTAGGCGCGCAGGGCCTTGGAGACCTGGCGCTCGCGCGGCTTCGTGGGGTACCACGGGGCCGGCCCTCTGGCCTGCCGCCGGGCGGCCAGCGTCGCGTCGTCCACGTTCACGCGCAGCACGCGCCGGGCGACGTCGATCTCGATCTCGTCGCCGGTCTCGATGAGGCCCACGGCGCCGCCGGCGGCGGCCTCCGGGGAGATGTGCCCGATCGAGAGGCCGGAGGTGCCGCCGGAGAAGCGGCCGTCGGTGACGAGCGCGCACTCCCGGCCGAGGCCGAGGCCCTTGAGGTAGGAGGTCGGGTAGAGCATCTCCTGCATGCCCGGACCGCCCTTGGGGCCCTCGTGGGTGATGACCACGATGTCGCCGGGCTCCACGTTCTTGGACAGGATCTCGAAGACGGCCTCGTCCTGGGACTCGACCACGAAGGCCCTCCCCACGAAGTGGAACAGCTCCTCGTCGATGCCGGCGGTCTTGATGACCGCCCCGTCCTCGGCGATGTTGCCGTAGAGGATCGCCAGGCCGCCGTCCCGTGTGTAGGCGTGCTCCACCGAGCGGATGCAGCCGTCCTCGCCGTCGAGGTCGAGGGACTCGAACGTGTTGGCCGTGGAGAACGCCTGCGTGGTGCGCACGCCGCCGGGCGCGGCGTGGAAGAGCGCCCGGGCGCGCTCCGAGGACCGGCCGCTGCGGACGTCCCACTCGTCCAGCCAGGTGGCCAGGTCCGGGGCGTGCACCGCGTGCACGTCCTCGTTGAGCAGGCCCGCGCGGCGCAGCTCGCCGAGGAGCGCGGGGATCCCGCCGGCGCGGTGCACGTGCTCGATGTGGAACCGGGTGGAGTTCGGCGCGACCTTGCACAGGCAGGGCACCCGGCGGGACAGGGCGTCGATGTCCGGGAGGGTGAAGTCGACCTCGCCCTCCTGGGCCGCGGCGAGGATGTGCAGGATCGTGTTGGTGGACCCGCCCATGGCGATGTCCAGGGCCATGGCGTTCTCGAACGCGGCCTTGGTGGCGATGTTGCGCGGGAGCACGGACTCGTCGTCCTGCTCGTAGTACCGGCAGCACAGGTCCACCACCCGGCGGCCGGCCTCGAGGAAGAGCTCCTTGCGGGCCACCTGGGTGGCCAGCGTGGTGCCGTTGCCGGGCAGGGACAGGCCGAGGGCCTCGGTGAGGCAGTTCATGGAGTTGGCGGTGAACATGCCCGAGCAGGACCCGCAGGTGGGGCAGGCGTTGCGCTCGATCTGGCCCAGCTGCTCGTCGGTGACGGACTCGTCGACGGCCATGGACATCGCGTCCACGAGGTCCAGGCGGTGCTCCACGACGCCCTCGACGGCCTCGCCGGACTCCATGGGCCCGCCGGAGACGAAGACCACCGGGATGTTCAGCCGCAGCGCGGCCAGCAGCATGCCCGGCGTGATCTTGTCGCAGTTGGAGATGCAGACCAGGGCGTCGGCCCGGTGGGCGTTGACCATGTACTCCACGGAGTCCGCGATGATGTCGCGGGAGGGCAGGGAGTAGAGCATCCCGTCGTGGCCCATCGCGATGCCGTCGTCGACCGCGATGGTGTTGAACTCCTTGGCCACGCCCCCCGCCTCCCGGATCGCGGAGGCCACGAGGTCGCCCATGTCCTTGAGGTGCACGTGGCCCGGCACGAACTGCGTGTAGGAGTTCGCGATCGCGACGATCGGCTTCCCGAAGTCGTCGTCGCCCATGCCGGTGGCGCGCCACAGGGCGCGGGCGCCGGCCATGTTGCGGCCGTGGGTCGAGGTGCGGGAGCGGAGGTGGGGCATGGCGGAGCTGGGTCTCCTCGGTCGGGGATGTCCGGTGGCGGGGCGGGCGGCGCACGGGCCGTGGGGCACCCGGGCCGGCCGCCGGCGGTCCGCCGTCCAGAATACGCTTTTCGACCGCAACGTCCTGGTGGGCGGACCCGCGTCTCACGATGTGACCGTCGCGCCGCGCCGCCTCCTACACTGGGGCCAGCCGCGCAGCCCCCAGGAGGAGCCGACCATGAGCCACCACCCGACGCCCCCACGGCCGGACGACGGCGCCGCGTTCAGCGTGGACCTGCGCGAGGCCCTCGACCCGCTGGTGATGGCCCTGGACGTCGGCTCCACGGGCAGCCGGGGCGGTCTGCACGACGCCACGGGGACCCCCGTGCGGGGCTACCGGCACAAGGTCGAGCACGAGTTCACCACCGCGGCGGACGGGACCTCCGTGATCGACCCCGACCAGGTGACGGAGGAGCTCGCGGCGGTCCTCGACCTCGTCCTGGCCGAACCCGCACTGGCCGGCCGGGTCGCGGGCGTCGCCCTGGACACCTTCGCGTCCTCGCTGGTCGGCGTCGGGACCGACGGCGCCGCGGTCACCACGTGCTTCACCTACGCCGACTCCCGGTGCGCTGAGCAGCTGGCCGGGCTGCGCGGCGAGCTCGACGAGCCCGCCGCCCTGCAGCGCACGGGCGCCCGCCTGCACACCTCGTACCTGGCCCCGCGGCTGCGGTGGCTCCGGGAGACGGACCCGGAGGCGTGGGAGCGGGCCCGGCGGTGGATGTCCCTGGGCGAGTACGTGCACCTGCGCCTGCTGGGCACCGCGCGCGCCGGGACCGCCACGGCCGCGTGGACCGGGATGCTGGACCGCCGCACGGGCCGGTGGGACGAGCCCCTGCTCCTGGCCTGCGGGCTGGACGCGGAGCAGTTCAACCCGCTCGCCGACCCGCACGAGCCGATCCCGGACGTCGCGGCGTCCGTGGCCGAGCGCTGGCCGGTCCTCGAGGGCGCGGCGTGGTTCGCGCCGGTGGCCGACGGGCTGAGCGCGAACCTCGGCACGGGCGGCACCGACGCCTCGACGATGGTCGTGTCCACCGCCACCTCGGGGGCCGCGCGCGTGCTGCTGCACCGGATCCCCGAGCGGGTGCCGCCGGGGCTGTGGTGCTACCGCGTGGACGCGCGGCGGTGCCTGCTGGGCGGGGCCCTCAACGACGTCGGCCGGGCGCTCGCCTGGCTCGAGCGCACGGTGGCCCTGCCGGAGGGCACCGCGCTCGCGGACGTCGCCGCCGCGGACGTGTCCGGATCCACCCCCGTGGTCCTGCCGTTCTTCACGGGCGAGCGCTCGACGGGCTGGGCCGGCGGCGCCCGGGCGGTGTTCGCCGGCGTCTCGGCCTCCAGCACGGGGGCCGACCTGGCCCGCGGGGTGCTCGAGGGCGTCGCGGTCTCGTACGCCCGGGTGGCCGAGCAGCTCGAGGACGCCGCCGGCGGCGTGGACCGCGTGGTGGCCTCCGGCAGCGCGTCGCAGGACGTGCCGGAGCTGCTGCAGCTGCTCGCCGACGCCCTCGGCAAGCCGGTGGCGCGGGCCGAGTTCAAGCGGGCGACCCTGCGCGGCACCGCCCTGCTCGCCCTCGAGAGCCTCGCCCCGGACGTGGAGCGGGCCTCCCCGCCCTACGGGCCGGAGCACCGGCCGGTGCCCGGACGCGCGGAGCACTACCGCGCCGCGCGCGCCCGCTTCGAGGAGCTCTACGGGGCGGTCGTCGGCTCCTGACCCGGCCGGGCGGCTCGGCGTCGCCTGGGTGCCGGCCGGGTGTTCCCTCACACTCGGACACAATGGTGTACCTCCGCTAATACCGTGGCCCCGGCACGGCCGCCTTCCTACCGTGGAGCCTGTGGGTGCGGGTGCGTGCTCCCTCCGGAGCTCGAGCACCCTGCTTCCGCACCCCCCTACCCCCGCACCGCACGGAAGGAACCACGATGGAGGACTCCCTGGGCCGGGAACAAGCCGTCGGACTGCACCAGGCGCTCGAGCGGGCGTCGATCGGGCACCGCCGGCTCTGGGTCCGCTACCTGTACCTGGGCGGGACGGCCGACGAGCTCGAGGTCAGCGCGTACCTGCACCAGTGCCTGGACCTGCCGGTCCGCGAGCGGGACCTGCTGAGCTGGGCGGCCAACACCCTCCTCGACCGCCGGTACCACCCGCGCGTGCCCTCGAGCGCCGACTTCCTGCGCCACGGCACCGGCCGCGGCGCCCCGGAGCGCACCGCCTGAGCACACGCTCCCCGGCCGCCGCGGCACGGATCCAGCGGCACGGAGCCGGCGGCGCGGGCCGAGGCCCGCTCAGCCCGCGCCGACGAGCAGCAGGGTCGCCCCGAACACCAGGCCCGAGACCACGAGCACCACGGTGGTGTAGCCCAGGATGTCGCGGATCTTGAGCCCGGCGATGGCCAGCAGCGGCAGCGCCCAGAACGGCTGGATCATGTTGGTCCACTGGTCGCCGTAGGAGATCGCCATGATCACCACGGCCGGGTCCACGTCGAGGCGGGCGCCGGCGTCCAGCAGGATCGGGGCCTGCACGGCCACCTGCCCGCCGCCGGAGGGGACGAAGAAGTTCACGAGCCCCGCCGAGAGGAACGCGAGCAGCCCCAGCGTCTGGGGCGTGGCGACGGCCACGACCGAGTCGGAGAGCACCTGGATCAGGCCGGTCGCCGCCATCATCCCCATGA
This sequence comes from Kocuria sp. LHG3120, assembly GCF_049897445.1. Lineage (NCBI taxonomy): Bacteria > Bacillati > Actinomycetota > Actinomycetes > Micrococcales > Micrococcaceae > Kocuria > Kocuria sp. LHG3120. Next base: position 278,834 of record NZ_JAFCWG010000003.1, read on the forward strand.
TCCCGGCGTAGAGCGGGAACTGCAGGAGGATGTCGCCCACGTTCGCGGCGGCGTTCTTGATCAGCGCCATGACCTCGAAGGCGTTGCGCGCGAGCAGGAAGATCAGGCCCAGGAACATCCAGTTCACGACATCGAGCGTCACCGTCCCGCCCTCGGCGAAGTGCAGCACCAGGTAGCCGGCGAGCGCCAGTCCCACGACCAGGGTGGGGACCCGGCTGGCGTCGAGCCGGTCGGCGGGGGTGACGACCTCCTCCTCGGTGACCGTCTGCTCCGAGGCGGCGAGGGCGGCGGCGGTCATCCGGTGGGCGGGGTCCACGGCCCGGGGCGCGATGAGCCACAGGGCCAGCGCGACGAGGACCACGGTGGCGACGACGGCGGTGAGGTTCCAGGCGGAGAACGTGGTCTCGGTGATGGTCACGGTGCGTCCGAGCTGCTCCTCGATGAAGGAGCCGGGGGTGGCCGCGGTGAGCGGCCCGGACCCGGAGTAGCCCATGTGCCAGACCACGAACCCGGAGAACCCGGAGGCCACGAGCATCGGGAAGCTCAGCTCCAGGCCGCGTCGGTCCCCCGCGGCGGCGACGTCGCGGGCGAGCAGGGCGCCGACGACGAGGCCGAGCCCCCACGTGATGAGGGAGGCGACCGCCGCCACCAGGAACACGAACACGTACGCCTGGAGGGGCGTCCGGGGCACCTGCGCCAGGGCGCCGAGCAGCCGGCGCACGGGACGGGTGTTGGCGAGGGCGTGGCCCAGCAGCAGGATCAGCGCCATCTGCGTCATGAACGCGAGCAGCCCGGCGAGCCCCTCGCCCCAGCCGCGCAGCACGTCGGCGGGTCCGGCGTCGGTGAGCAGCAGGGCCATGAGCCCGACGGCGACGCTCAGCAGGATGGCGAAGTTGAGCGCGGACGGGATGTACTTCTCGACGACCGAGTTGACGGGCCGCATCGCCCGGGCGATCGCGGGTTCACGGGTGCCGGTGCTCATGGCGGGGACTCCTGCTGTCGGCGGACGCGCGGGCGGCCACGCCCTCCCCCGCCGGTCGCGGCGCGGCGGGGTCGGCGGGGTCGGTCGTGGTCACCGGCGGGGGACGGGACCAGTATTCAGGTGGCGGGCAGGATCGTGGCGGTGCACTCGCCGAAGTCGATGACGGAGCCGCCGGGGCCGGGCGCGGTGCCGGTGAGGGTCACGCTCTGGCCGTCGGCCAGGAACGTCATCTCGGTGCCCCCGGGCAGGGCGAACGGCTCCTTGCCGCCCCAGGAGAGCTCCAGGAAGGACCCGCGCTGGTCCTTCTCCGGGCCGGAGACGGTGCCGGAGCCGAAGAAGTCCCCCGGGCGCAGGGACGCGCCGTTGACGCTCATGTGCGCGACCATCTGGGGTGCGGTCCAGTACAGGGTGGACGCCGGGGGGTGCGAGACGGTCCGGCCGTCCACGCTCACGCCCAGGGTGATGTCCAGTCCCCACGGCTCCTTGCCCTCGTCGTCGAGGTAGGGGGCGAGCTCGTGCTCGCGCGCCGGGGGCGCCACGCGGGCCGCGGTCAGGGCCTGCCAGGGCACGACCCACAGCGAGATCGAGGATGCGAAGGACTTGCCCAGGTAGGGGCCCAGGGGGACGTACTCGTAGGCCTGGATGTCACGGGCGGACCAGTCGTTGAACAGCACCACCCCGAAGAGGTGCTCTGCCGCCGCCTGCTCCAGGGAGACCTCCCCGGCCGGGGCCGCCCCGCCGAGGACGAAGCCGAGCTCCGCCTCGATGTCCAGGCGGCGGGAGGGGCCGAAGCTGGGCGGCCCGTCCTGCTCGGGGCGCAGGCCCTTGGGCCGGGGGAAGTCCTTGCCGGAGGGGATCACGGTGCCGGCCCGGCCGTGGTAGCCCACGGGCAGGTGCTTCCAGTTGGGCAGCAGCGGGGCCTGGTCCGGACGGAACATCCTCCCCACGTTGGAGGCGTGGTGCTCGGAGGCGTAGTAGTCGACGTAGTCGGCCACCGTGAACGGCATGTGCAGGGCGATCCCGTCCACCGGATGGGAAGCCTGCTCCACCGTGTCCGCGAGCCCGTCGGCGGTCACGACCTCGACGAGCCAGGCCCGCAGCGCGGTCCAGGTCCCGTGGCCGGCCGCGAGCAGCGCGTCCAGGTTCGGGGCCGACACCGCCGTGCGCGCGGCGGCGTCGAGCCCCTCCACCGTGGCGGCCAGGGCGGCGACGTCGATCGCCCGGTCCCCCAGGCGCACCCCCAGGCGCGGGTCCCCGCCGGTGGGCGAGAAGGAGGCGTAGGGCAGGTTCTCGGGGCCGAAGCCCTCGGCGGCGAAACGGTCGGCGGCGGTGCTCACGGGGTGGATCTCCTTGGACGTGGGGGGACGGTGGCGACGGCGGCGCCCTCCCGCCCCGGTGGTCCCGGGGCGGGAGGGCTCGGTGTCAGGTGAGGCCGTGCGGGAAGAGGCCGAGGCGCTCGAGGCTCGCGGCGGGCTCGCCCACGCTGCACGTCCCGAAGGATGTGAAGGACCCGCGCCAGGACCCGTCGGAGGCCCGGGCGAGCTCGACGAGCGGTGCCGGGTCGGTCTCGGTGAGCAGCCGGGCCACCCGCTCGGCGGGCTCGTGGGCGCGGGCGGCCTCGGTGGCCATCGCGATGTTGAGGAAGCCGTGGTGGGTGAACCCCGTGGCGGGGTTCGTGTACCGCACGGCCTCGTGCAGGCCGGCGGTGAGCTTGAACGGGATCCGGGCGGCCACGGCCTCGGTGAGCACCGCGGCCAGCTGCTCGGGGCTGGGGAACAGGTGCGCCTCGATCCCGCCGGTGCGGTGCTTGAGGCGCAGCCCGGTGCCCTGCAGCAGCTCCAGCGCCCCGCCGCGGACCTGGTCCGCGGTCAGTTCGACGTAGACCGGGACGTCCTGCACCCGGGCCGCCTCGGTGATCTGCGCCTGCCAGGTGTCGGTGTCCGACGGGTCCGTCCTGAGCTCGATCGAGACGACCCGCAGCTCGGGCCCGGCCTGCTCGACGGCGTCCAGCGCCGCCCGCAGCCGCCCGGCCGGGACCACGACGGAGACCTCGACCGCCCGGCCGCCGCGGTCCAGGCCGGCGGCGATGCGCCGGGCCTCCGGCAGGTCGTCGAGCTTCAGCACGGCCGGACCCACGGCGGCGACGAGCGGGTCCGCCCACCGCGCCACGTGGTCCGCGACCGCCTTCTCCAGCGGGGCGAGTCCCGGCGGGAAGGTCGCGGCGTCGTCGAAGAACGCAACGAACTGGGCCGGGACGCGCCGCTCGGCGGTCTCCGTGGTCGGGGCGGCGCTCACGAGTTCGACCAGAGCCCGCCGGTCCACTCCCGGCCGGGGGTCCAGGACGTGACGTACTTGCCGTCGTCGCCGGCCAGGCCCGCCTCGCCCAGCTCCAGCGGGGCGAAGGTGTCGACCATGACGGCGGTCTCGTCGAAGTACTCCACGCCCAGGGACTTCTCGATCGCCCCGGGCTGCGGGCCGTGCGGGTGCCCGCCCGGGTGCAGGGAGATCGACCCCCTGCCGATGCCCGAGCCCTTGCGCGCCTCGTAGTCCCCGTCCACGTAGAACATGACCTCGTCCGAGTCCACGTTCGAGTGGTAGTAGGGCACCGGGACGGCCAGCTCGTGGTAGTCGACCTTCCGGGGCACGAAGTTGCAGATGACGAAGTTGCGCCCCTCGAAGACCTGGTGCACGGGCGGCGGCTGGTGCACCTTGCCGGTGATCGGCATGTAGTCCTTGATGTTGAAGGTGTACGGGTAGAGGCACCCGTCCCAGCCCACCACGTCGAAGGGGTGTTGCGGCAGGACGTGGACCGTCCCGTCCAGGCCCGAGGGGCCGCGGCCGCGGTGCTTGACGTAGACGTCCACGTCGGTCTCGTCCCGCAGGAGCACGCCGGAGGGACCGTGCAGGTCGCGCTCGCAGTAGGGGGCGTGCTCGAGCAGCTGCCCGTACTTGGAGAGGTAGCGGTGCGGCGGGGTGATGTGGGAGTTCGCCTCCACGAAGTAGAGCCGGGCCGTCTCGCCCTCCCGCAGCACCCAGCGGTGGATCGTGGCGCGCGGAATCATGACGTAGTCGCCCTCGACGGCCTCGAGCGGGCCGAACTGGGTCTCCACCAGGGCCGAGCCGCGCTCCACGTAGACGCACTCGTCGCCCACGGCGTTCTTGTACAGCGGGGAGGTCTTCCCGACCCAGGCGTAGGAGAGCCGCACGTCCGCGTTGCCCATCACCAGCCGGCGGCCGGTCACCGCGTCGGTCCCGGCGGCCTGCTCCTCGGTGAACAGCTCGTGCAGCTTCAAGTGCCGCGGCAGCAGCGGGTCGTTGGGGGTCAGGGTCTGGTCGGGCAGCTCCCAGCCGCGGGTCCCGACGATCGCCGAGGGGATGTGCCGGTGGTAGAGCAGCGACGAGTCGGAGGAGAAGCCCTCCTCGCCCATGAGCTCCTCGTAGAGGATCCTGCCCTCGTCGTCCTTGAACAGGGTGTGACGCTGCCGGGGCACCGGGCCCAGCTGCCGGTAGTAGGCCATGGCCGTCTCCTTGCGTGTGGCGGTCTGTGATCCAGCTCTCCCCCAGATAGTAAAGCGTTGTATTATATGGGGCAACCCCTCCCCTAGAATCGACGCCATGCCCCTCGCCGACCGCACCGAGCCCCCAGCGACGCCCACCGGGGCGTCCACCGAGGCGTCCTCCGCGACGCCCTCCGCCGCCGCGCTGCCCGACTACTGGTCCTTCGTCCAGGCCGCCCAGCGCCGGATCTCCGAGGAGTTCCCCGATGCCGACCTCGCGGCCAACCGGGTGTTCCTCTCGCTCAACCGGTCCTCGTCCACCGCGGTCTACGACTTCGAGTCGTCGATCCACCGCCCCGCCGGCGGGACCTGGTCGAGCTTCCGGCTGCTCCTGGTCCTCTGGGTGGCCGGTCCCCTCAATCCCCACGAGGCCGCCCGCCTCACGGGGATGAGCCGCGCGGCGGTCTCCAACCTGACGGGCACGCTGGTCGGCAAGGACCTGCTCCGGCGCGAGGCCTCCGCCGCCGACGGCCGGTCCGTGACCCTGCACCTCACCGATGCCGGGCAGGAGAAGATCCGCACGGCGTTCCGGGCGCAGAACGACCGGGAGAGCCAGTGGGCCGAGGCGCTGACCGAGGAGGAGCAGCACACGCTCGTGACGCTGCTGGAGAAGCTCATGGAGCAGCGCGAGCGGATCGGCGCCCGCGCCCGCAAGTAGCCCTGCGGGCGGGCCACCCCCGGGACCGCAGACCACTCTCTCGCCGGATGACCCGCTGGGGCCCGGGTGACCACGATTTTCCGTGGTCACCCGGGCCGTCCGTCGGGGCGACCTCCTCCGGATCCGGCAGGGGGTGTACGCGACACCGTCCTGGTGGCGGGACCTGGGAGCGGAGGGACGGCTGCGGCAGGTGCACGCCGCCCTGGCCCTGCGCGCCGCCAGTGCCCCGGTGTTCGGGCACTCCTCGGCGGCCCTGCTCCACGGCCTGGACCTGCTGCACCGACCGGCGGCACCGCACGTCGTCTCTCCGCCCGGCCGCGGTTCCCGGAACAACCGGACCTGCGTCCACCACTGGGCCGAGCTGCCGCCGGAGCACGTCGTCCGAGTGGGCGGGCTGCTGGCCACGTCCGTGCCCCGCACCGTGCTGGACTGCGCGTCCACCCTGCCCCTCCGCGAGGCGGTGGTGACCGCCGACCACGCCCTCCACCGGGGCACCGAGCGCGCGGAGCTGCTCGCCCTGCTCGGGCGCCGCGCCGGCGCGCCGGGGTGCCGCCGGGCCCGGCGGGTGCTCGACCTCGCCGACGGTCGTTCCGAGTCGCCCGGCGAGACGCTGACCCGGCTGGTGCTGCTTCGCGCGCGACTGCCCCGGCCGGAGCTGCAGGTGCGCATCCGGACGCCGCGCGGCCTGTATCGCGGGGACTTCGGGTGGCGGATCCTGCGGACGGACTGGGCCACCGTGGTGCACCGGCCGGACGACCTGGTGGCTCTCGTGCGCAGGGAGCTCGCCGCGCGTGACCTCAGGATCATCGAATGACCCGCCGGGGCCCGGGTGACCACGATTTTTCGTGGTCACCCGGGCCCCCCCCCCCGCGGGTCAGCGGACGGGACGCGGGTCAGTCGCGGTAGAGCAGCAGCGCCTCGCCCTGGCCGCCGCCGCCGCACAGCGACACCGCGGCCCGGCCGGAGCCCCGGCGGGAGAGCTCGAACGCCGCGTGCAGCGCCAGCCGGGCCCCGGAGGCGCCGATCGGGTGCCCGACGGCCACGGCGCCGCCGTGGATGTTGGCCTGCTCCTGCGGGTAGTCGAGGTCGCGCAGGGACTGGATCAGCACGGACGCGAACGCCTCGTTGATCTCGATGAAGTCCAGGTCCTGCACGGACCAGCCGGCCCGCTCGAGCGCGGCCTCGATCGCCCGGGACGGCTGGGAGTGCAGCGAGGTGTCGGGGCCGGCCACCTGGCCCGGGGCACCGACCACGGCCAGGTACTCGAGGCCGTGGCGTTCGGCGTACTCCCGGCTGGTCAGGACCACGGCGGCCGCGCCGTCCGAGAGCGGCGAGGAGTTGCCGGCGGTGATCGTGCCGTCCTTCGCGAACGCGGGGCGCAGCCTCGCCATGGACTCCGCGCTGGAGTCGGGGCGCACGCCCTGGTCGGCGTCGACGACGAGCGGGTCGCCCTTGCGCTGTGGGACGGACACGGGGGCGATCTCGTCGCGGAAGACGCCCTCCTCCGCGGCGCGGGCCGCGCGCTGGTGGCTCAGGGCGGCGACCTGGTCCTGCTCCTCGCGGGAGATGGAGCGCTCGCTGTTGCCGGACTCGGTGAGCGAGCCCATGGACACGCACGCGGCGACGTCGACGAGCCCGTCCTTGGCCACCGCGTCCTCGAGCTTGAGGTCGCCGTAGCTCTTGCCCTGCCGCACGCCCATCGCGAGGTGCGGGGCGTTGGTCATGGACTCCTGGCCGCCGGCCACGACGATCTCGGCCTCGCCCGCGCGGATCATCCGGGCGGCGTTGGTGATGGCCACGAGCCCGGAGAGGCAGACCTTGTTGACGGTCTCGGCGGGCACGCTCAGCGGGATGCCCGCGGTGACGGCCGCCTGGCGGGCCGGGTTCTGCCCGGCGCCGGCCTGCAGGACGTGGCCCATGAGCACGTAGTCCACCTGCTCGGGGGCGATCCCGCCGCGCTCGAGCGCGGCCCGGATGGCGTGGGCGCCCAGCTCGGCCGCGGTGAAGGACGCCAGGTGGCCCAGGATCTTGCCCTGGGGCGTGCGGGCGCCGGACAGGACGACGACGTCGGTGGCGGTGCTCATCGGTTCTCCTCAGCGCCGCCGGCGGCGGCGGTCTCGGTGGGGACGGTGTCGGGGGTGACGTCCTGCAGGTCCGTGCGGAAGGACGCCTCGGTCTTCTCGCGGATCTCGTCCTCGGTGACCCCGGGGGCGAGGCTGCGCAGCACGAGCCCGCCGTCCTCGACGTCGAACACGCACAGGTCCGTGACGATGCGGTCGACCACGCGCACCCCGGTGAGCGGGAGGTCGCACTCGGTCTTGATCTTGGCGGAGCCGTCCTTGGTGACGTGCTCGGTCAGCACGACGACGCGCGGGGTGCCGGCCACCAGGTCCATGGCGCCGCCCATCCCCTTGACCATCTTGCCGGGGATCATCCAGTTGGCGAGGTCGCCGGTCCCGGAGACCTGCATGGCGCCGAGGATCGCGATCTTGACGTGGCCGCCGCGGATCATCCCGAAGGACGTGGCGGAGTCGAAGATGGAGGCTCCGGGCAGCAGCGTGATGGTCTGCTTGCCGGCGTTGATGAGGTCCGGGTCCTCGTCGCCCTCGTAGGGGAACGGGCCCATGCCGAGCACGCCGTTCTCGGACTGCAGCACCACGTCGACGCCCTCGGGCAGGTTGTTGGCCACGAGGGTGGGGATGCCGATGCCGAGGTTGACGTAGTCGCCGTCGGAGAGCTCGACGGCGGCGATCGCCGCCATCTCGTCGCGGGTCCAGCTCATGCCTGGTCTCCGTTCTGCTGGGTGGCCCGCCCGGCGGGGCGGGGGCGGACGGTGCGCTGCTCGATGTCCTTGGGTGCGCCGCTGTACTGCGCGACGTGCTGGACGTAGACGCCCGGGGTCACGATGTGGTCGGGGTGGATCTCGCCGACCGCCACGACGTGCTCGACCTCGGCGAAGGTGACCTTCCCGGCGGTGGCGACGATCGGGTTGAAGTTGCGCGCGGTGTAGCGGTAGACGAGGTTGCCGTCGGCGTCCCCCGTGTGGGCGTGGACCAGGGCGATGTCGGCGACGATGCCGCGCTCCTGCACGTAGGTCTCGCCGTCGAACTCGGCGTGCGGCTTGCCCTCGGCCACGAGGGTGCCGACCCCGGTCTTCGTGTAGAAGGCGGGGATGCCCGCGCCGCCGGCCCGGAGCCGCTCCGCGAGGGTGCCCTGGGGGTTGAACTCGACCTCGAGCTCGCCGTCCAGGTACTGCTGGGCGAACAGCTTGTTCTCGCCCACGTAGGAGGCGAGGACCTTCTTCACCTGGCGGTTCTCGAGCAGGACCCCGAGGCCCTTGCCGTCCACGCCCATGTTGTTGGAGACCACCGTGAGGTCCGTGACCCCGGAGTCCCGCACCGCGTCGATGAGATCCCGGGGGATCCCGCTCAGCCCGAACCCGCCCACGGCGAGCGTCATGCCGTCCCGCAGGCTCTCCGCCAGCAGCTCGGCGGCGTTGTCTCTGACCTTGGACACCCTTGTCCCTTCCTCTCGTCGGACTGTGACCCAGCACTCAATCTAGGGAGCATCCACATGACGGTCAACAGATTCGGCGGGACGACGGCGCTTCTCCTCAGCATCCGGCCATTCGTCCTCCGACTGTCCATATAGTGGAGTCATGGGACAGGAGCGGACGACGGGCCAGGGGACCCAGGTGGTCCACCGGGTGGGGCAGCTGCTGCGGGCCGTCGCGGGGCGGGAGCGGGGCAGCACGGTGGCGGAGCTCGCCGCCGAGACCGGACTGACCCGCCCCACCGTGCACCGGCTGCTCACGGGACTGGCCGAGGAGGGCCTCGTGGACCGCGACGCCGAAACCGGGGCCTGGCAGCTGGGCCCCGAGCTGTACGTGCTGGGCGCGGTGGCGGCCCACCGCTATCCGATCCGGGAGCTGGCCGGGCCCTCGCTGCGCCGGCTCGCGGAGGCCACCGGCGAGAGCGCGTTCCTCTCGGTCCGCCGCGGGCTGGAGACGGTCTGCCTGGCGCGCGTGGAGGGCGCGTTCCCCATCCGCTCCCACGTCCTCTACGAGGGGCTGCGGCTGCCGCTCGGCGTGGCCTCGGCGGGACTGGCGGTCCTGGCCCACCTTCCGGACGCGGAGGTGGACCGGGTCCTCGCGGCCACGGCCGGGGCCCGCGCCGAGTGGGGCCCGCTGCACACGCCCGAGCGGATCCGGGAGCTGCTCGCGGACGTCCGGCGGGAGGGCTTCGCCGTGAACCCGGGGCTGATCGTCGAGGGCAGCTGGGGCATGGCCGCCGCGGTCTTCGACGCGACGGGCGCGCCGGTCTACGCGCTGAGCCTCACGGGCATCGAGCCCCGGTTCAGCGGCGAGCGCCGGCAGCTCCTGGGCCGGGCCCTGCTCACGGAGGCCCACCGGCTCTCCCGGGAGCTGGGTCATCGCTGAGCGGCCCGGACCGGCGGCGGACCGGCCGGCCGCCGGTCCGTCAGGACCAGCAGCGGACCGTCCGGGCCACCGGGACCGTCCGGACCACCAGGTCAGTCCGGGCCGCCGGGCCGTCCGGACGCGGCGCCGCAGGGCGCCGCCGCGGCTCGGGGCGGGCTCAGCGCGCCGTCCAGCCGCCGTCCATCGTGTAGGAGGCCCCGGTGACCATGGACGCGTGCGGTCCGGCCAGCCACGCGACCAGGCTGCCGACGTCCTCCGGGTCCACGAGCTTCTTGATCGGCGTCTCGCCGAGCATGATCCGCTCCACCACCTCGGACTCGGGGATCCCGTGCACCCTCGCCTGGTCGGCGATCTGCTTCTCGACGAGCGGGGTGCGCACGTAGCCGGGGTTGATGCAGTTGCTCGTCACCCCGTGGGCCGCGCCCTCCACCGCGACGGTCTTGGACAGCCCCTCCAGGCCGTGCTTCGCCGAGACGTAGGCGCTCTTGTAGGGGGACGCCCGCAGCCCGTGCACGGAGGAGACGTTGATGACGCGCCCCCAGCCCCGCTCGTACATGTGCGGCAGCGCGGCGCGCACCAGCAGGAACGGGGACTCCAGCATCAGCACCAGGATCCGGTGGAAGTCCGCGGGGTCGAACTCCTGGAGGGGGGCGACCTTCTGGATGCCGGCGTTGTTGACCAGCACGTCGACCTCGAGGCTCAGCTCGGCGAGCGCCGCGGTGTCGAGCAGGTCGACGGCCCACGCGCGGCCGCCGAGCTCGTCCGCGACGCGCTGCGCCCCGGCCTCGTCGACGTCGGCCACGACCACGTGCGCGCCGGAGCCGGCGAGGGCCCAGGCGGCGGCCAGGCCGATGCCGCTCGCGCCACCGGTGACGAGCGCCGTGCGGCCCTCGAGGTCCTGCTGCTGGGGCGTCTGGGACATGGGGGTCCTTCCTCTGGTCCGTCGTGCCCGCGGGGTGAGGGGCACGGATCACCGCCACGGTATGTGATCCAGGCCATGTTCGCGAAGGACAGCTCCTCCCGGGAGTGCGCGCTGGGTCGCGTCACACGGCGTCATGTCCGTCATCCGGGCGCCGAATGGCGCAGCGCGCACGGGTGCGCTTGGATGACAGGGTCACCATCCAGAGCGGCCGAGAGATCTGGCTCGACGACGCCGCAGCAACCCGGGCGACGGCATCCCCGTCCCGCCTCCGGTGCTACCGCCAGGACCGATGGAAAGGACGCACGACCCATGCTGCGAAGCGCCGACCGCATCCGCACGACCCACGCCGGGTCCCTCCCGCGCACCCCGGCGCTGCTCGAGGCCAACCGGGCGAAGGGGGCCGTCCCGGAGGCGGAGTACGACCGGCTCCTGCAGGACTCGGTGGTCGACGTGGTCCGCCGACAGCGCGAGCTCGGGATCGACGTGGTCAACGACGGCGAGTACGGCCACGTCATGGCCGCGGAGGTCGACTACGGCGCGTGGTGGCACTACGTCTTCGCCCGGATCTCGGGCCTCACCCCCGGCGACGTGGACCTGTGGGAGCAGGAGCCGCAGCGCTCCTCGCCCGGCAGGGTGGTCCTGACGAGCTTCGGGGACCGCCGGGACCGCCGGCTCTTCCACGAGGCGTACACGGACCCCTCCTCGGGCATCACCACGGGCAAGCAGGCGCCGTTCCCGAAGATCACCGGGAAGCTGGAGTACACGGGCCACGCGGCGCTGGAGGCGGACATCCGCAACCTCAAGGCCGGGCTGCAGGCCACGGGCGCGAGCGAGGGCTACCTCGCCGCGCTGTCCCCGGGCTCGTGCGCGCGGCTGGAGAACACCCACTACGCGGACGAGGACGAGGTGCTGACCGCCTGCGCCGAGGTGATGCGCGAGGAGTACCGGGCGATCACCGACGCCGGGCTGATCGTGCAGATCGACGACCCGTCCATCGCGGAGAACTGGGACCAGGTCAATCCCGAGCCCGGCGTGGAGGACTACCTCGCGTTCACCCGCAAGCGGGTCGAGGCCCTCAACTATGCCCTCGAGGGCATCCCGGAGGAGCAGGTCCGCTTCCACCTGTGCTGGGGCTCCTGGCACGGCCCGCACACCACGGACCTCGGGTTCGAGCACCTGGTGGAGCTCATGCTCTCCATCAGGGCCGGCGGCTACAGCTTCGAGGCCGCCAACGCCCGGCACGAGCACGAGTGGAAGGTCTGGCAGGACCACGAGCTGCCCGAGGGCAAGATCATCATCCCGGGGATCGTCTCCCACGCCACCAACGTGGTGGAGCACCCGGAGCTGGTGGCCGACCGGATCGAGCGCTTCGCCCGCCAGGTGGGCCGCGAGAACGTGATCGCCTCGACCGACTGCGGCCTGGGCGGGCGGATCCACCCGCAGATCGCCGCGGCGAAGCTCGAGACCCTCGCCCGCGGGGCCGAGCTCGCCTCCCGCCGGCTCTGGTCCTGACCGGCCCCCGACCTTCCCGCAGACCCTCAGGAGGACACGCATGACCATGCAGAACACCGACCACGTGCAGACCACCCACGTGGGCTCCCTGCCGCGGACCCCGCGGCTGCTCGAGGCCAACCAGCGGCACGCCGAGGGCGCCATCACGTTCGAGCAGCTCACCGACGAGCTCGCCGTGGGCGTCGAGGACGTGGTGCGCCGGCAGCGCGAGATCGGCGTGGACGTGGTCAACGACGGCGAGTACGGGCACACGATGTCCAGCGCGGTCGACTACGGCGCGTGGTGGAACTACTCCTTCTCCCGCCTCGGCGGGCTCACCCCGACCGACGAGGACCGGTGGGCGTCCACGGAGAAGAGGCGCTCCTCGCCCGGCCACATCGTGCTCACGAGCTTCCCGGACCGCCGGGACCGCGAGCGCTTCCGGGAGGCGTACGAGGACCCGGCGTCGGGCATCCTCACCGGGCGCTCCTCGACCACGCAGCCCAAGATCACCGGGCCGCTGACCTACACGGGACAGGAGGCCGTGGCCTCGGACGTCCGCAACCTCCGGGCGGCCATGGCGGCCACCGGGGCGCAGACCGGGTTCGTGGCCGCCCTCTCCCCCGGCTCCGCCGCGCGCGTGACGAACGAGTACTACAGGACCGACGAGGAGCTCGTCTACGCGTGCGCCGACGCGATGCGCGAGGAGTACCTGGCGATCACGGACGCCGGGCTGACCGTGCAGATCGACGACCCGTCCATCGCGGAGTCCTGGGACCAGATCAACCCCGAGCCCACGGTCGAGGACTACCTGGCGTTCACGCGGCTGCGCGTCGAGGCGCTCAACCACGCGCTGCGGGGGATCCCCGAGGAGCAGGTCCGCTTCCACCTGTGCTGGGGCTCCTGGCACGGCCCGCACACCACGGACCTCGAGCTGAAGCACCTCGTGGACCTGATGCTGACCATCAACGCCGGCGGCTACACCTTCGAGGGCGCCTCCGCCCGGCACGCCCACGAGTGGAAGGTCTGGAAGGACCACGCGCTGCCCGAGGGCCGCGTGATCATCCCGGGCGTGGTCTCCCACTCGACGAACGTGGTGGAGCACCCGGAGCTGGTGGCCGACCGGATCGAGCAGTTCGCCTCGGTCGTGGGCCGCGAGAACGTCGTCGCGTCGACCGACTGCGGTCTGGGCGGGCGCCTGCACCCGCAGATCGCCTGGGCCAAGCTCGAGTCCCTCGTCGAGGGAGCGCGCCTGGCCACGGAGCGGCTCTACCGCTGAGCCGCATCCCGGCGTCCCCGACGCCCCTGCCGCGCCGCCGGGCCCGGTCCTCCTGCGAGGGCCGGGCCCGGCGGTTTCCATCCCCGGTGGTCTGTGTCACATTAGTGATACATGGTTTGATTATTCCGCACGGAGGGTGACAGGCGTCACTTCCGCCCGTAGTATCGCAATGCAATACCGAACGTTCGGTCATGATGCGTTCGGTTCCGCCGCGGACGTCGCCGTCCCCGATTCCCTGGAGATCCCATGGCGCACCCATCCTCCGCCCCGGCCGGGCGGCACGAGATGTCGCGCGAGGAGCGCAAGGTCCTCGCCGGCACCCTCGTGGGCACCACCATCGAGTGGTACGACTTCTTCATCTACGCCCAGGCCGCGGCCTTCGTCCTGGCGCCGCTGTACTTCGCGCCGCTGTCCGAGGAGAACGCCGGCCTCGCCCAGGTGGTCGCGTGGGCCTCCCTGGGCATCAGCTTCCTCTTCCGCCCGCTGGGCGCGGTGGTCGCCGGTCACCTCGGCGACAAGTACGGCCGCAAGATCGTCCTGGTCCTCACCCTGGTGGGCATGGGTGCCGCGACGATGCTGATCGGCATGCTCCCCACCTACGCGACGATCGGCATCTGGGCCCCGATCTTCCTGGTGCTCCTGCGCATCATGCAGGGCTTCTCGGCCGGCGGCGAGTGGGGCGGCGCGGCCCTGATGTCCGTCGAGCACGCCCCGCGGAACAAGCGCGGGCTCTTCGGCGCCTACCCGCAGATCGGCGTGCCGCTGGGCATGCTGCTCGCCACGTCCTTCATGTTCGCCCTCACCTCGATGATGTCCCCCGAGGACTTCCAGGCCTGGGGCTGGCGCATCCCGTTCCTGTCCTCCGTGGTGCTGATCGTGGTCGGCTACCTGATCCGCAAGACCGTCGACGAGTCCCCGGTCTTCAAGGAGATGCAGCTGCGCAAGAAGGAGTCCTCCGCTCCCCTGGGCCAGCTGTTCAAGCACCACAAGAAGCCGGTCACCCTCGCGGCCCTGATCTTCGCCGCCAACAACGCCGCCGGCTACCTGGTGATCGCGTTCTTCGCCTCCTACGGCTCCAACGTGCTGGGCATGCCGCGCTCGCAGACCCTCATCGCCTCCCTGATCGGTGGCGCGGGCTGGCTCGTCTTCACGATGTTCGGCGGCTGGATCTCGGACCGGATCGGGCGCGTGCGCACCTTCCAGATCGGCTACGCCATCATCATCCTGTGGGCCGTGCCGATGTGGTTCCTGCTGGACACCGCGTCCCTGCCGCTGTTCGCCCTGGCGATCGTGATCCTCACCGTGGGACTCGGCCCGTCCTACGGACCGCAGTCGGCGCTCTACGCCGAGATGTTCCCGGCCCGCGTGCGCTACTCGGGCGTCTCGATCGGCTACGCGTTCGGCTCCATCATCGGCGGCGCGTTCGCCCCGATGATCGCGCAGCTGCTGCTCAACGAGACCGGGATGTCCTGGACGATCGGCGTCTACATCGCCGGCATCGCGATCGTCTCCTTCATCGCCGTCTCGATGGTGCCGAAGGACATCCAGGAGATCGACCTGCACGTCGAGGAAGTGCACGAGGACTACGTCGCCGAGCACCCCGAGGCCGCCGAGATCCTCGCGGCCGCCCAGGCCGCCGAGAAGCAGCGCGACTGAGCGCCGCCCCGGCCGAGGACCGAGCCGCGCGCCCGGCCCCCCCCGGGGGGGGGGGGGGGGGCCCGCGGGGGGGGCCCCCCCCCCCCCCCCCCCCCCCCCCCCCCCGCCCCCCCCCCCCCCCCCCCCCGGGGGGCCCCCCCCCCCCCCCCCGGGGCGCGGGGGCCCCCGCGCCCGCGCCGGGCCCCCCCCCCCTCACCCCCCCCCCTCCGGCCGGGGGGGGGGGGGGGGGGGCCCCCCCCCCCCCCACTTCGCATGACCGCACTCTTCACACCCCACTCTTCTCACCTTCGATGGAGGCACCGATGTCCGACGCATGGCTGGTCGTGGGACTGGGCAACCCCGGGCCCGAGTACGCCCGGACCCGGCACAACGTGGGGCAGATGGTCCTCGACGAGCTCGCCTCCCGGCTCGGCGGGAGCTTCAAGGTGCACAAGGCCCGCGCCCAGGTCCTGGAGTCCCGGCTGCGCCCGGGCGGGCCGCGGGTGGTGCTGGCCAAGCCCATGACCTACATGAACACCTCCGGCGGGCCCGTGGCCGGCCTCGCCAAGTTCTACGGCATCCCCGCCGAGCGGGTCATCGCCGTGCACGACGAGATCGACATCCCCTTCGCCGCCCTCAAGCTCAAGATCGGCGGGGGAGAGGGCGGGCACAACGGCCTGCGGGACATGTCCAAGGCCCTGTCCACCAAGGACTACTACCGGGTGCGCGTGGGCGTGGGCCGCCCGCCGGGCCGGATGGACGCCGCCTCCTACGTGCTCAAGCCGTTCTCCTCCACCGAGGGGAAAGAACTGCCCTTCCTGCTCGACGACGCCGCCGACGCGGTGGAGCACCTCGTCGAGAACGGCCTGCTCGAGGCGCAGCAGAAGTTCCACGCGCGCTGACGCGCGGCCTTCACAAAGGACACCGTCAGCATTCGCTCCGGCAACTTCTCTAGACTTCCCGCAGGCGTGCGGGCGATCCACCGCGGCGCCGACCGGGGGAAGGACCATGGGGTGGGTTCGAGGACGAGAAGGGGCCCGCGCCGGGCCGTGCCCAGATTCGGGACGCTCGGCCTGGGGGTGCTGTCCCTGGCTCTGCTGGCCACGGATGCCTTGGTGCTGACGTCCCACCGCCTGCATCACGTGGTGCAGCGGGCTGATCCGGACGAGCGGTGGCCCCTGCCCTTCCGCAGCCAAGCCGTGTGGAACGGCGGCGCCGACGGCTCCCTCGTGGAGCTCTGGGGCCTGTTGCAGCTGAGCGTCGCCGCGGTGCTCCTGATGCTGCTGGCCCGGCGCGCGCCGGGGCGCCGCGTCCTGGCGGTGTGGGGGGCGGTGCTGCTCGTCATGGTGGTCGACGACCTGTTCCGCCTGCACGAGCGCGCAGGAGCGCTCCTCGAACTGGAGCGGTGGGACTCCGCGCTGTCCGCGGCGGGTGGTCAGGAACTGGGAGGACTTCTCTTCTGGGCGGTGGTGGGCGCCGTGCTGGGCGCCGCGCTGGTCCGCACGTACACGACCAGCGCCGCCCCGGCCCGCCGGGCCGCGCTTCTCCTGCTGACCGCCACGGCGCCGTTCGGGGCCGTGGCGGTGGGCTACGTGCTGCTCAGCGCTTTCGGCGGCGGACTGGTCGACGGTCTCTCAGGATTCGTACTGGTCGATGTGCGCGTCACGGCGAAGCTGCTGACCATGACCGCCTGTCTGGTGCTGGCGCTGCGCTGGACCCAGGCCCCGCCGGGCGGTGACCCCTCCGGAGAGCCGAGCGCCGCCGCCCGGGCACCGGCCACGACACCGGTCCCGCAGCCGCTCACCCCGCCGGCTGCACCGCCGCGGCTCGACGCCGCGCCACGTCCCGGCGGATCCACCACACGTTGACCAGCACCTGGCACAGGCCCATGGCCACCACGGTGCTCCACACCGTGCCTGCGGCTCCCAGCACGGGGATCAGCAGCAGCGCCAGACCGATCTTCAGCGGCACCATGACGATGATCGGCGCGATCTGGAACCGCAGCCCCTGCACGTCGGTCATGTACATGCCCAGCGGGAACTTCGCGGCCTCGACGGCCACGTAGGCGCTGAAGGCCACCAGCAGGGTCGCGGGCAGCTCGATCTTGCCGTCCGAGACGAAGCCGACCACCCACGGCGAGACCAGGCACAGCCCCAGGGCCAGTGCGGTCCCGCCCGCCACGAACACGAAGGACATCTGCCACGGCGCCTGCACGGTCGCCGTGGCGCGGTTGCGGGCGAACACCGGCCACAGGGCCACGCCCGCGGCGGCCACCGTCTGCAGGATGATGCCGAACAGCTGGTAGCCCAGGCTGTACTGCACCAGCTCTGTGCCCGGGGCCAGGTGGGAGAGCATGATCCGGTCCGTGGCCAGCGCGATCGGCAGCATGATCATCTGCACGAGCATCGGCCCGGCCACGTCCATGATGCGCAGACCCGGGAACTGGCGGGGCCGCAGCAGCTGGCGCGCCACCCGTCCCAGCTGAGGTCGCAGCAACCGGGCGGCCTGCCACAGTCCCAGCGCCCCGGCCAAGGCGTTGGCGCCGTAGGAGAAGACCGCCAGCCAGCTGCCGGCCGGCGCGGACAGGGCCACCGCCAGGCTCACGAGCAGGAACATGGTGGGGGCCACCACGAACTGATTGGCGATCTGGCGGGTGGTCCGCCCCAGTCCCACCAGGACCCGGGTGCCCACCGCCAGAGGCAGCCCCACGGCGAAGATCACCATGGCGACCATGGCCGGGAACTCTGCCTCCGTGCTCATGGCGTTGCCGAGCAGGGGCCGCCAGAGTCCGAAAACCGTCAGGATCACGGCCACCAGGCAGATCGCCGCCGTGGAGAGGAAGATGATCCGGAACGCGGAGAGCAGGGTGCGCCGGACGACGTCGTCCTGCGAAGGGTTCTGGGACGCTGCGATCACGGAGATGGCGGCCGCGGCGACTCCGAGATCGGCGAAGGGAAGGAGGTCGCGGATGGAGGTCAGCAGCCCGTACTGTGCGTAGGCCTCCGTGCCGAAGTTGCTGATGATCAGGCGCGTGGTGAAGATGCCCACGAGACCCGAGATGCCCATGAGCAGGACCTTGGCCATGGCGGTGGATCCCACGGCCCGGAACTGCTGGCGCCTGGTGGTCGCGATGATGCTCACGGCCGGCCGTCCACGACATCGGCGGGGGCAGGCAGATCGCGTCTGCGGACGCCCAGGAAGCGCGGCGCTCCCTGGGGCACCAGGATGACACCGAGGCACAAGGTCAGGATGGGCGCCACCGTGTACAGCGGGCCGAAGAACATGGTCCACAGGGTGAACAGCAGGGTGGCGGCCTGCAGGGGCGTCACGGAACGGGACGAGAACTGCCGGGCGAGCGAGTCGACGAGCGCCCAGACGAGGAGCCCCGCGAGCACCAGCCCCGGCAGCCCGAACAGGGCCCAGAGGTCGCCCACCCCGGAGTGCACCTCCAGGCTGCGCCCGAACATGTAGTTGTAGACGTACCCGTTGTCCGGGTCGTAGTTGAGTCGGCTCATGGCCTCCTGGGCCGCGGTGATCCCCATGGGGTTCAGCACCGTGCCGGAGCCGAAGCCCTCGGGGCGGTGCAGGAACAGTCCGGCCGTCGCGGCCATCTCGGGCCGTCCGCCGAGCAGCACCGAGCCGGCGCGCAGCACCTGCTCCTCCGTGCGCAGCTGCGTGGCCAGCCCGAGCGTGCCGTTGAGCGCCAAGCGGGTGAACAGCCAGTAGGCCACCGCGCCCACGGCCCCCACGAGCACGATCATGCGCACGGCGCCCATCCGCCGGATCCGGTCGGTCAGCGGCAGGGCCTGGACCGTGAGGACGACACCGGCCACCAGGAACATCCCGGTCAGGGACCGGGAGTCCAGGGCGGCCGAGACCACCACGAGCCCGAACAGGGCGAGGACCCCCAGCAGACGGCTGTGCAGGGCCTGGGCCCCAGCCAGCGCCAGGACCGCGACGGGCATGGCCCACTGGTACTTCCACGGGTTGTCCAGGCCCGGCACGGTGGTGGCCTCGGCCAGGAGGCCCAGGCCGAAGAGCAGGCCGATCTGCCACTCGCTCAGCACCGGCCGCAGCCAGAGGATCAGCCCGGTGCCCAGCACGGAGGCCGCCAGCAGGGCGGAGTTCTGCACGGACAGGGACCACGAGACCTCGTAGGTCGAGGAGCTGGCCGCGGTCAGCCAGACCCCTGAGGCCACCGAGGCCACGGTCAGGCCCAGCAGCCACGGGAAGTGCCGGTAGCGCAGGGCGGTCGAGAGCCACATCGGCAGCAGGGCGAGCGCCAGGACGCACCCGGTGGTCACTCCGGCGCCGAGCTCGATCCGCATCCCGGCATTGATCACGGCCACCGCGGCTGCGGCGAAGACGAGCCACAGGAGCACGAGGTTCCGGTACGGGCGCCGGCCCTCGAGACGGCCGGTCCCCGTGGTCGCTGCGCTGGTGGCCCGAGAGCGCCGGTGGGCCGCCGGGGCGGCGCTCACCGCAGATCTCCCGAGGAGGCGGGTTGCGGGACCGTCTCATCGATGGCAGCCCCGCGCGCCGTGACGAGGGCCCGCTGGTAGGCCTCGGCGTGGTCCGTTCCGGCCGTCGACCACTCGCGCCGGCTCAGGTCGGGCCGGGCGGCGCGGCGGGCAGGGCCGCCCGCGGTCACGGCGTCGAGGGCTCGCTGCAGGTCCTCGGCGTCGAGCTCGTCCTGGAACAGGTGCACCCACCCGGGGCCGACCTCCTCGGCCAGCCGCCGGTTGACCTCGTTGTCCGGGACCAGGACGGGGCGGTCGAGGGACAGGGCGGTGAGCACCCCGCCCGAGTTGTGCATGTGCCGGTAGGGCAGCACCACGAGCTCGGCCTCGGTGACAGCGGCGACCAGCTCCGCGTCGTCGACGAACGCGAAGCGGAACCGGATCCGGGGATCCTCCCCGGCCACCGCGCGCAGGTCGGCCGCGAGCTCCTCGTTCGAGGGCTGCCCGGACACGGACAGGGACAGCCGCGGGTCGGGCAGCGACCGGAACGCCTCGACGAGCGTCTCGGTGCCCTTGTAGCGGCGGATCATGCCGACGAACGCCAGCCGTCCCGGCACCGGTTCCCGCCGCTCCTGGCCGGCGAACCAGTCCCGGTAGTGCCCGTGCAGCACCAGGGAGCGGGGCTGGTCCTCGGGCAATCGTGTGCTCTCGTTGAGGATGATCCGGTGGGTGGTCCAGCGGTCGAACCACGTGAGCAGCGCGCGCTCCACGGGGGAGATGCCCTCCGGCAGGTGCAGGTTGTGCACGGTGCGCACGATCGCGGTGCCCTGGGCGCGGAAGCGCAGCACCATGGCGGCGAACAGGGCCTGCCGCGCGAGCTTCTTGGGCCCGGTCCGCCCGCCCACCAGGATCTCCGGCCAGTGCGCGTGGAACACGTCCACCCGGCGGGTCAGGGCGGTGCGCCACGAGAACGTGGCGAACTCGATCCCCTCCGTCCGGGCCAGGGCGCCGGCGAGCTGGACGATGTACGGATTGGTGGTGGGCCGCGGCTGCGGGAACGAGGACATCACCGTGGTCATGAGCGGATGCCCTCCAGCTCGCGCTCCGGAACCGTGTAGTCCTGGTCGCCGGGGATGGCGCCGGCTGCGGCGCGGCGGCCCGGCGGGGCCGGCTCGGACACCTGGCGGGAGCGCAGGAGGGCGAAGCGGGCGAGGCCGAGCAGCACGGCGAGGAAGAAACCCACGCCCCCGCCACCGGCGACGTAGAGGGGCGTGCGCGGGGCGATCGGGTTCTGCGGGGTGGTGGCATCGGCGACGGTCTGGAGCTCCAGTGTGGACGCTCCTTCGCTGGGCTCGGGAGCTGCCGCCTCGACGGCGGTCTCGAGGTGCTTGGCCACGGCGTTGGCCAGCCGCGCGGCGCGGGCCGGATCGGTGTCGTCCACGCTGATGTCGATGATCGACGTGTTCACCGGCACCTGGGCGTCCACCTGGGCGGCGAGCCAGTCCACGCCGTAGGGCAGGTCCACGTCCTCGAGAACGGGATCCAGGACCACCCGGCTGTTCACCAGCTCCGCGTAGGAGTGGATCTGGTAGTTCATGTAGTTGCCCACCTCCCCGAGTTCGTCGTTGGAGACCCCGGGGCTCGGGGTCAGCAGGACGGCGCTCTTGGCCTGGAAGGTGGGTGTGGTGTTGGTGGCCACGAGCAGGCCGGCGCCCAGGCCCAGCGCGGTGAGCAGCACGATCACGAAGCGGCTGCGCCACACGGCGACGAGATAGTCGATCGGTTCCATGACGGTGTTCTCCCCCTGCGGTCCGACGGGGCTGGTGCACCGGTCCGGAGCTCAGCCCCCGGTCCCGCGGCGACCCCCCGGCCCGCGACTGTGCGAGGCGAAGAACCCCCGGTCCTTCGCACAAGCAAGCGAATGTATATGCATCTGAAGCGTACCGACCGGGTGCCGATGGGGAGATCCCCCGGGCGCACCTTCTTCTGGGGACAGCGCGGACCGTTCGGGGGACAGGAAGGGGGCGTCTGACGGGCCCGGCGCTGCCGGGCACGCAACGCGACGACGTCCGGGGTGTGCCGGTGCTGCGGCCGAACCGGGCTCAGCGCTTCGCGAGCCAGGCCTCCGCCTCCTGGGACTGCAGGGACAGGGCCTTGCCGATGAACGGCTCGGCGGCCTCGGCGACCATTTTGCCCACGAACGGGATGTTGGCCTTGACCACGCAGTGCACGTGCACGTCGGTGGACCCGCCCTGCGGGGTGAGGGTCTGGGTCGCGGAACCGGAGACAGGCAGCGCGCCCACGGAGATCTCGGTGCGCACGATCCGGATCCCGTCGGCATCGGGGGTGTGGTAGGTGTCCACCTGGGTGAGCTGCACCGAGGAGCCCACGAACTTCCGGGCCATCTCCGGCAGCCGGTCCGCGGCCATGGTCCGCACCGTGGTCACGGCGAACTGCGCCTCCACGTCCCCGGCGACCTCCACCGAGTCCAGGGTGGCCCCGGCGCGGTGGGTCACGTGCCGGATGAACTCCTCGTCGGTGAAGGTCACCACGACCTGGTCGAGGGGAGCGGGGACGGTGGTGGAGGCGGTGACGGCCATGGAGGACTCCTCGGTAAGGGTGAATCGGCAGCGGCGGTTGCGTGCTCCCATGGTAGGCGGGCCTTCGACCCCCGGACCGTGGGTTCCGGGAGGGGCCCTGTCGGGGCCCGGGAGTAAGCTGGGACCCGCGAACGTTGGCTCCGACTGCCTCTGTGCTCCACCAGCACCCATTCAGCGTCCCAGGAGACTGCCACCCCATGACCTTGTCCGGACTGCTCGCCGCCCTCGGGGCGGAGCGCTCCTTCGCCAATCTCCGCACCCAGGCCGGCCTGCCGCCGGGGGAGCGCAGCGCCGAGACCGTGATCAGCGCCCCGGACGGGATGCGCGCGGTGCTCACGGCCCAGCTGCGCGGCGCCCTCGACGACGCCCCGGCACCGGACGGATCCCGCGCCCCGGTGCTGCTGGCCGTGACCGCGACCGGCCGCGAGTCCGAGGACCTCGCCGCGGCCCTGGGCGCGTATCTGCCGGCCGAGGAGGTCGCGGAGTTCCCGGCGTGGGAGACCCTGCCGCACGAGCGGCTCTCGCCGCGTTCCGACACCGTGGGCCGCCGACTGGACGTGCTGCGCCGGCTGGCCGGCAAGGACGCCGAGCGCCCGCTGCGGGTGGTCACGGCCCCGGTCCGCTCCGTGCTCCAGCCCGTCGTCGAAGGCCTGGGGGACATGGCGCCGGTGCGCTTCGCCCGGGGCGAGGAGCTCGACTTCGACGCCGCCGTGACCTCGCTCGCCGAGGCCGCCTACGCCCGGGTGGACATGGTCACCCGGCGCGGGGAGTTCGCCGTGCGCGGCGGGATCATCGACGTGTTCTCGCCGGTCGAGGACCACCCGGTGCGCATCGAGTTCTTCGGGGACGAGGTCGACGAGCTGCGCTGGTTCGCTGTGGCCGACCAGCGCACCCTGACCACCGGGGACCACCCGGAGCGGCTCGTGGCCCCGCCGTGCCGCGAGGTGCTCATCACCCCGTCCGTGATGTCCCGGGCCGCGAAGCTCAAGAACTCCCTGCCCGGCGCGGAGTCGATGCTCGAGCGGATCGCCGGCGGCATCTACGTGGAGGGCATGGAGTCCCTCGCGCCGCTGCTGGTCGACGGCCTGGTGCCCATGCTGTCCCTGCTCCCGCCCGGCTCGCTCGTGGTGGTCATGGAGCCGGAGAAGGTTCGCACCCGCGCCCACGACCTCGTGGCCACCAACGAGGAGTTCCTCCTCGCCGCGTGGGACTCCGCCTCGGACGGGCAGTCCGCGCCCATCGACATCACCTCCGCCGAGCACGTCGTCCGGAACGAAGACGGCGAGGGCCGCACCCTGGCCTCCGGGTCCTTCCAGACCCTCGCCGAGGCCCGGGCCACCGCGCTGGACACCGGCCTCGGCTGGTGGGCCGTCACCGCGCTCAACGTCAACGCCGTGGCCGGTCAGGACGTGGACGCGGACACCGCCGCGGAGGACATCGCCCTCATCGACTCGGACGCCGACACCCTCACCGTGGCCGCCCGGGACCCGCTGGGCTTCCACGGGGATGTCGAGGCGATGCTCGAGTTCCTGCAGGGGCGGGTGTCGGACGGCTGGCGCGTCGTCGCCGTCACGGAAGGACCCGGCCCGCTGGCCCGGATCGCCGAGCTGCTGCACGAGGCCGGGATCCCCGCCGCCCGCCGCGAGTCCCTCGCCGAGCCGCCGCAGCCCGGGATCGTGGAGCTCACCACCGCCGTGGCCGGCAAGGGCTTCGCCCTGGACGGGCCGCAGATCGTGCTGCTCACCGAGGCGGACCTGCTGGGCAAGGCCAGCCCCTACACCACCAAGGACATGCGCAAGCTCCCGGTGCGGCGCAAGCGCAACGCCGTGGACCCCCTGGCGCTGAGCCAGGGCGACTTCGTGGTGCACGAGCAGCACGGCATCGGCCAGTTCGTGGAGCTCATCCAGCGGCCCATCGCCGGGGCGATGATCAAGCCCGGCCAGCCCAAGCCCGTGCGCGAGTACCTGGTGCTCGAGTACGCGCCGTCCAAGCGCAACGGCCCGCGGGACCGCCTGTTCGTGCCCACCGACCAGCTGGACCAGGTCACCAACTACGTGGGCGGCGAGACCCCCACCCTGTCCAAGATGGGCGGGACGGACTGGAACAAGACCAAGCGCGCCGCCAAGAAGGCTGTCCGGGACATCGCCAACGAGCTGATCCGCCTGTACTCGGCGCGGATGGCCTCCCGCGGGCATGCCTTCGCGGAGGACACCCCGTGGCAGCGCGAGCTCGAGGAGGCGTTCCCCTACATCGAGACGCCGGACCAGCTGACCACCATCGACGAGGTCAAGGCGGACATGGAGCGGGAGGTCCCCATGGACCGGCTGATCTCCGGGGACGTGGGCTACGGCAAGACCGAGGTGGCGGTGCGCGCGGCGTTCAAGGCCGTGCAGGACGGCAAGCAGGTCGCCGTGCTCGTCCCCACCACGCTGCTGGCCCAGCAGCACGCCGAGACGTTCACCGAGCGCTTCTCCGGCTTCCCGGTGCGCCTGGCCGCGCTCTCCCGGTTCCAGACCGCCAAGGAGACCAAGGAGACGCTCGCCGGGCTGAAGGACGGGACCGTGGACGTGGTGATCGGCACCCACCGGCTGCTGTCCAAGGAGGTCCAGTTCAAGGACCTCGGTCTCGTGGTCATCGACGAGGAGCAGCGCTTCGGCGTGGAGCACAAGGAGAAGCTCAAGGCGATGCGCACCAACGTGGACGTCCTGGCGATGTCCGCGACCCCTATCCCGCGCACCCTGGAGATGTCGCTGACCGGCATCCGCGAGACCTCCACCCTGGCCACCCCGCCGGAGGAGCGCCACCCCGTGCTGACCTACGTGGGCGCCTACACCGACAAGCAGGTCTCCGCCGCCGTCCGGCGCGAGCTCATGCGGGAGGGCCAGGTGTTCTACATCCACAACCGGGTGTCCTCGATCGAGCGCAAGGCCAAGGAGCTCGCCGAGCTCGTGCCCGAGGCGCGGATCGCCGTGGCGCACGGGCAGATGTCCGAGTCCAGGCTCGAGCAGATCATCGTGGACTTCTGGGAGAAGAAGTTCGACGTCCTGGTGTGCACCACCATCGTGGAGACCGGCCTGGACATCGCCAACGCCAACACCCTGATCGTCGACGGCGCGGACCGCTACGGCCTCTCGCAGCTCCACCAGCTGCGCGGGCGCGTGGGCCGCGGCCGGGAGCGGGCCTACGCCTACTTCCTGTACCAGGCCGAGAAGCCGCTCTCCGAGACGGCGCTGGAGCGGCTCAAGGCCGTCGCCGCCCACAACGAGCTCGGCGCCGGCATGCAGCTGGCCGTCAAGGACCTCGAGATCCGCGGCGCCGGCAACCTGCTGGGCGGGGAGCAGTCCGGGCACATCGCCGGGGTGGGCTTCGACATGTACCTGCGCCTGGTGGGCGAGGCCGTCGCCGAGTACCGCGGCGAGGAGGACGAGCGGCCCACCGAGATGAAGATCGAGCTGCCGGTCAACGCCTACCTGCCCCACGACTACGTCCCGGGGGAGCGGCTGCGCCTGGAGGCCTACCGCAACCTCGCCAACGCCGCCACGGAGGAGGCGATCCAGGAGGTCGCCGACGAGCTGGTGGACCGCTACGGCGACGTGCCCGAGCCCGTGCAGAACCTGCTCGAGGTCGCCCGCTTCCGGGTGACCGCCCGCGCCGCCGGCCTCACCGACGTCGCGGCCCAGGGTAACGTGGTCCGCTTCGCCCCGGCCGACCTCCCCGAGTCCCGGCAGATGCGGCTCACCCGCCTCTACCCGGGCGCGCAGGTCAAAGCGGTGCCCGGCACCGACACCTTCCAGGTGCTCATCCCCAAGCCCAAGACCGAGCGGATCGGCGGCAAGGACCTCGTGGACGGCGCGGTGCTCGCCTGGGCCCGCGGCGTGGTCGAGGCCGTCTTCGCGAAGGAGCCGGCCACGGCCTGATCCGTGGGCGCGGCGGCCGCCGTCCGGTCCACCGGGCACGGAAAAGGTCCCCTCCCGCGGTGGGAGGGGACCTTTGCGGTGCGAGCGGTCGTCGGGCCCGACGACGTCGAACCCGACGACGTCGAACCCGGCGCGGCCCTACTCGACGTTCTTGCCGTACTTGTCACCGTGGTGGACAGATGCGGTCCTGGCGTCGCGCTCGCGGGGTTCGCGGGGGCCGTCGTCGAACGCGGCGGCGGTGCGACCCCGGCCCATCTCGGGGACCTCGGTGGTCGAGGGGACGTCCATGAGGACCGTGCGCCCGCCGAAGGCCTTCTTGGCGGTGCTGTTCTGCAGGATGCCCACGGGGATGAGCAGCGCCAGGGCATAGAGGCCCAGGCCGAGGATCCAGATCAGCGGGCTGTTGGGGTAGCTGGCGAAGGCGATGAAGCTGCCGATCATGATGGCCATGCACAGCGCGAGGAATACGAGGTTGTTGACCGTGCGTCCCTGGCCGGAGTGCGAGCGCACGGTGGCGCCGCCGCTGCGGCCGGTCGACGCGTCCGCCGAGGCGCTGGTGGAGGACTGGGCTCTGTTGGCCATGGATCTAACCCTTCTGGCGGTGGGAGGCGGCCGGTCACGGGCGGCCGCGAAGCATTCCCGGCCAGTCTAGTCGCACCGACCGACGCCCGGATGCTCCGCGCGACCGCCTCGTCCGCAACGCCGACGGCCCCCTGCCGCGGGTGCGGGAGGGGGCCGTGCGTCGTCGTGCGGGACGGTCTACTGGGTCGCCTTGCCCAGGGTGTCGTTCTTGTGCTCGGCACGGACCTCGGCGTCCCGGGTGCCGATGTTGCGGGGTGGGTCCGGGAAGGCCGCCGCGGTGGTCGGCTCGCCGGCGACCTCCGTGCTCGGCGGGACGTGCATGAGGATGGTGCGCCCGCCCTCGGCCTTCTTCGCGGTGCTGTTCTGCAGGATGCCCACGGGGATCAGCAGTGCCAGGGCGTAGAGGCCCAGGCCGACGATCCAGATCAGCGGGCTGTTCGGGTAGCTGGCGAAGGCGATGAAGCTGCCGATCATGATCGCCATGCACAGGACGAGGAAGACCAGGTTGTTGACCGTGCGTCCCTGGCCCGAGTGGGAGCGGACGGTGGCGCCGCCGCTGCGGCCGCTGGGCGTCGCGTCCGCAGCGGTGCTGGTGGACGACTGGGCTCGGTTGGCCATGGATCCAATCCTTCTGACGGTGGGAGCGGCCGGCCACGGCGGCCGCAGGGCGTTCGGGGCCAGTCTAGTCGTTCGGGCGCGGCCCGCGGCGGTGCCCGGTGGAGGGCGCGGCGGGCTCAGGAGATCCGGGCCGGTGCGCTCCACCGAGCAGGACCGGATGCGCTCGGCCGACCAGCGGGCGGCGGACTCAGCCGAGCAGTGCGGGACCGCTGCTGGCGCCGATCCGGGAGGCGCCGCCCTCGATCATCGCCAGGGCGTCCTCGCGGGTGCGGATCCCGCCGGAGGCCTTGACCCCGATGTCCGGGCCCACGGTGGCCCGCATCAGCCGCACGTCCGCCACGGTGGCCCCGGCGGTCGAGAAGCCCGTGGACGTCTTCACGTAGTCCGCGCCGGCGGCCACGGCGGCCTCGCAGGCGAGGACCTTCTGCTCGTCGGTCAGCAGGCACGTCTCGATGATCACCTTGAGCCGGGCCCCGCCCTGGTGGGCGGCCTCGGCGACGGCGCGCACATCGGCCTCGACCCGCTCGCGCTCGCCGGCGCGGGCGGCGGCGATGTCGATGACCATGTCGATCTCGTCGGCCCCGGCGGCCACGGCCGTCGCGGTCTCGAACGCCTTGACCTCCGTGGCGGACGCGCCCAGCGGGAAGCCGACCACGGCGCAGGTCAGCACGTCACTGCCCGCGAGCTGCTCCCGCACGAACGGCGTCCACAGCGGGTTGGTGCACACCGAGGCGAAGCCGTACTGCCTCGCCTCCGCGCACAGGGTGGCGATCTGCTCGCGGGAGGCCTCCGGCTTGAGCAGCGTGTGGTCGATGTAGGAGGCGAGCTGGGGGGTGGTCACGGGCGGCCTTTCGACAGGACGGGCGGGTCGCGCCCAGCCTACCCACGGAACCCTTGACGTTGTGGCACTCACCCCGCTGAACGATGCCCGCGCGGTAGGCGTCGAGGCCTCCCGATGATGGCGATTCCTACGCCGCCCTTCCGGAGGACGTCGAAGTGCCTGACGCCACCTCTTTTGCCCTGACCTGCCCGCGTGCGCCGGCCCGGACGGGCTCGACCCCGACGTCATCGGGGAGCGCCTCGAGCCTGATCGAGCGGCCCTGGACCGTCGGACCGTGGAGGCGGGCCAGCAGTGCCACACTGCGGGGCCCAGGCGTGCCGAGAGACACGGTGGTGCGGCAACTGACGCACGAGCCACTGGGATGGAGTCCCACGACACCGCCGATCATGCTCCGCCGCAACCGGTACACCGGTTGCAGACGCGTGCGGCGCCAGGACAAGTCCAAGGCCTCCGAGCCCATGACGAAGGCACCGGGTTGGGACTACTCGACCGTGACCGACTTCGCCAGGTTGCGCGGCTGGTCCACGTCGTAGCCCTTGGCGCTGGCGAAGGCGAGAGCGAAGATCTGCAGCGGGACCGTGGTGAGCAGCGGTGCGAGGAGTGCCGGGGACGAAGGCACGTAGAAGACATGCTCCGAGTGGTCGTCGATCGAGGTGTCGCCCTCCTCCGCGATGACGATCGTCACGGCACCGCGTGCACGGATCTCCTGGATGTTGGAAACCACTTTGGCGTGCAGGGAATCCCATGCGTTCGGTGACGGCATGACCACCACGACGGGCTGTCCCGCCTCGATGAGTGCGATCGGGCCGTGCTTGAGTTCACCTGCTGCGAAGCCCTCGGCGTGGATGTAGGCGAGCTCCTTGAGCTTGAGCGCGCCCTCCATGGCCACGGGGAAGCCCACGTGGCGGCCGAGGAACAGTACTGACTTCGCGTTCGACATTTCCGCGCCGAGCCGTTTGATCTTCTCGGCGTCGTCGAGGATGGTCTGGATCGTGGTGGGGATCTCCGAGAGGTCGGCGAGCACATCGGAGATCTCGTCGCGGAACTTGTTGCCGCGCAGCTGTGCGAGGTACAGGCCCAGCAGATAGGCCGCGGTGATCTGGGCGAGGAACGCCTTGGTCGAGGCCACGGCGATCTCGGGGCCGGCGTGCGTGTAGAGCACGGCGTCCGATTCGCGGGGGATTGTGGAGCCGTTGGTGTTGCAGATCGCGACGACCTTGGCGCCCTGCTCTCGGGCGTACCGGACAGCCATGAGCGTGTCCATGGTCTCGCCGGACTGCGAGATCGCTACCACGAGGGTCTTCTCGTTCACGATGGGATCCCGGTAGCGGAACTCGTGGGAGAGCTCCACCTCGGTGGGGATCCGGCACCAGTGCTCAATGGCGTACTTGGCGACCTGTCCGGCGTACGCAGAGGTTCCGCAGGCGAGCACCACGATCTTGTCGACGGAGCGCAGGATCGACTCGTCGATGCGGAGCTCGTCGAGGACGAGGTCGCCCGAGACGTCGGACCGCCCGAGAAGTGTCTGGGCGACGGCATCCGGCTGATCGTGGATCTCCTTCTCCATGAAGGAGTCGAAGCCGCCCTTCTCGGCCGCGGCGGCGTCCCAGCTGACGTGGAACTCTGTGCCCTCGGCGGGGGCGCCGAAGAAGTCGGTGATGGTGACGTCGTCGGGCGTGATGGTGACGATCTGGTCCTGGCCGAGTTCGACGGCGCGGCGCGTGAAGTCGATGAAGCCCGAGACGTCCGAGCCGAGGAAGTTCTCGCCGTCGCCGAGTCCGACCACGAGCGGGGAGTTGCGGCGTCCGGCGACGACGGTGCCGGGCTGGTCCCGGTGGATGGCGAGCAGGGTGAAGGCACCCTCGAGGCGCTGGCAGGCCTGCTGCAGGGCCAGGGTCAGGAGGTCGCCCTCGGCGCCGCTCTCGACGAGTGCACGGTAGAGGCGGCCAACGAGCCCGGCGGCGACCTCGGTGTCGGTGTCCGAGAGAAAGATCAGGCCCTCACCGGCGAGTTCGGCCTTGAGCTCGGCGAAGTTCTCGATGATCCCGTTGTGGATCAGTGCGAGCTTCCCGTCGTCGGCGAGGTGGGGGTGCGCGTTCTGGTCGGTGGGTCCACCGTGGGTCGCCCAGCGGGTGTGGCCGATACCGGTCAGTGAGGGCGGCAGCGGGTCGGCGGTCAGCTCGTCCACGAGGTTGCTCAGCTTGCCCGCCTTCTTGCGCGACTCGATGCCGTCGGCGGTGATCACCGCCACGCCTGCGGAGTCGTACCCGCGGTACTCGAGGCGCCGGAGGCCCTCCATGACGACGTCGAGCGCTCGGTGCTGCGCTCCGGACGGCTCGTTCTCGAATGCCGGAGCGGCTGAATTCAGCGCCGACGATGACTGGCCGTTATTCCGGCCTGCATATCCCACAATTCCACACATGACCTCGAGCTTACTGGTGCCGGTATTTGTGAAATAGTGTGACGTGCCTTGAGCGAATACATGTTGTTGCTCCAGCGGTACGGAAAAGTAGTACGCCACTGCTGGTAATGCTGCGTCATTAGGAGGGCCGGTTGATCTGTATCGGAAAAAACTTGGTTGTCGAGTGCAGGTGCACGACTCCGCGGGGGATCAGGAATTGTTGATCGGAAAGCATCACTGAATAGTGCCTTCGCTCGGACTGAAAACTGAAGGCATTACTGGGTGGAATTTTTGGACAAGGGGCCCAACACCCGCTTGTATTGTGCTCAGGCCAAGGGCAGCACTGATTCTGCTCGCTGGCTGAGGCATTCTCTTCCCCGGCAGCAGTGATCGCACGGCTTGTGCGCCTGGAGCCCTGCGCTCAGCCGCCCAGCGCTTGCCTCATGGCCTCGTATGCCGGGGTCGGGCGCCCGTCGTCGAACAGGAAGTCGTTGCCCTGGCGCAGTTTGCCGTGGCCGTCGATCCACCAGTTGTAGCGGTCGTCCACGCCCCAGGTGGTGTACGAGACGCAGGTACGTGAACGCAGGCAGGTGGCCAGCACTGCGGCGTACTGCTCGGCCTGGGCCTCCGTTCCTCGGTCGTCCGTGACGTCGTTCTCCGAGATGCGGACGCGGAACCCGGCGTCCTCGAAGAGATCGAGCGTATCGCTGAGGTCGTCGGCGGGAATGGCGTCGGTGTCGAGATCGTAGACATGGGCCTGGAGGCCGACGCCGTAGATGTGACCGCCCTGAGCGTTGGTCTCGAGGGCGAGCTCGAGCAGAGCGTCCTGGCGGTCACCCGGCACGTCCGCCCCGTTCTCGTTGATGAACTGCTTGACGTCGGGATCGGCGGCGTGGACGGCCTTGGAGACGACCGCCGGATAGTCGGGTCCGAAGACCCGGTACCAGACGTGCTCCTGAAGACTGGTCCCCTGATCGACGTCGAACGGCTCGTTGACGACGTCGAGCGAGTCCAGTCGCCCCTTGAAGTGCGTCACCACGGTGGTGACGTAGTCCAGGAGCACCTCGCCGCTCGCGCGGCGCTCCTCCTCGGTGCCGGCCGGGAGCTCCTGCATCCAGCGGGGCAGGGCCTCGCCGAACGCGATGGTGTGCCCGTGCACCGCCATGCCCTTGCTCTCGGCGATCGCGAGGATCGCGTCGGCCTCCTCGAAGGTGTACACGCCCTGCTGCGGGGAGAGGTACTGGGGTTTCATCGCGTTCTCCGGCGTGACGGCGCCGAAGTTGCCGATGAGCTCCTGCGCGTAGTCGGAGTCCGAGACCAGCGGCCCCAGTGCCACCGCGGCGCCGATCCTGAAGCCCGGCCGTTCCCGGTCGGCGAGGGCCTGCAGCCCGTCCTCCGACCGCTCGGCCCGCGCCACCGCCGGGCCTGCGGCGGCCAGCGGTGCCCCTTCCGGCGCGGTGGCGGTGAGGGAGTCGACCTGGAAGGAGCCGTCCTCGCTCGACAGCCCCAGCCAGAGCTCTCCCGACTCGAACACCCCGCCGTAGGGCAGCGAGGACACGGTGTCCCCGTCGTCCGCGATCTCGAGCGTGTCCCCGGACCGGCGCACCGTGAGCGTGGCCTCCGGGTCCGAGACCGTGACGTGCTCCTCGTACACCGGCCAGGGTTCATTAACATCCTCCTGCGGCGAACCGTCGAAGACCTCGATCTCGAGGTCGTCGCCGCGCAGGGTGAGCCGCAGGCCCGCCGGCTGGATCCGGAACTCGTCGGCGATCACCGGAGGGCTGTCGTAGATGGCCCAGGAGGCATCGCCGGTCACGTCGGAGAAGGAGGCGCTGAGAGTGAAGTCCCCCTCGGCCACCAGGTGCGTTCCGGCCAGGTTGAGCGCCGGGTTCGGCTGGCCGCCCCCGCCGTCCTGCTCGACGATGCGCCGCGCGGTGGACGAGACCTCCAGGACGTCGCCGCCGTTCGTCACCCCCGGCACGTGCTGCCAGTCCTGCTGGAGCAGGTCGACGGCAACGTCGGGCCCGGGCGCCGGATCGTTGGGGGAGCACCCCACGACGGCGAGCAGCAGACCGGACGCCATCACGGCCAGGACCCGTGTGTGCCCGGCCCTCAGGGCCGCCACCAGCGGACGTCGTCGAGGTAGGCCAGCAGCTCGGTGTCCCCGGTCACGTAGACCTGCAGGCTCGCCGTCGCGACGTCGGCCGAGCTCGGCGAGTACGTCAGGTCGACGTCGGTGACGCCCGCGTCGGAGCTGGCCAGCTTCCACTGCCCGGAGATCCAGTTGCCGTCGGCGTCGTACTCGTCGATGTACCAGCCGACGTCACCGGTGGTGCGATCCCTGATGTCGAGGTGCGCCGAGATGCGGTAGTCGCCCGGCGTCACGTCGACCAGCGGCGAGAACAGGTGGACGTTGGCCGCCGTCCCCTGCACCTTCACCGAGTTCACCGGGTTGGCCGGGGAGCCGTTGCCGGCGTCGTCGGCCACGACGGCCGTCGCGGCGTCGGTCCTCCAGCCATCGGCGATGCCGGCGTCGAAGGTGCCGTTGGCCACCAGGTTGGCGGCGGGCGGTGGCGGGGTCTCGGCGCCGAGGGCCAGCAGCTCGACGTTGTCCAGATGGGCCGTGATCCCGGTCCCCTCGACGATCACCTGAAGACTGGCCTCGGCGACGTCCGTCGAACTCGGCGTATAGGCGAAGTTGAGCTCCTGCACCCACCGGGAGTTCTCCTGCGTCTTGTACTGCCCGGAGACCCAGTTCCCGGCCGCGACGTACTCGTCGATGTAGAACGCCACCTCGCCCGAGGTCAGCGAGGAGACGTCGAGGAAGGTCTTGTACAGATAGTTCGTCCCCGGGGTGACGGCGACCTGGGGTGAGAACAGGTGCGACGGGGTCGCACCTGACACGAGCTTCACCGACCTCGTGGGATCGGGGTAGCTGCCGCTGCCGCCGGCATCCGCCGTGATGGTCGCGGGAGCATCGGTCCGCCACCCCTCGCCGACGCCCGCGTTGAAGCTGGCGTTGGGCATCTTGTTGGGGGTGCCGGACACGAGGCCTTCGGAGACGTTGACGTTCTCGATCTCCCCGGCCGCCACCTTGGTCTGCACGTAGGCGGCGAGCTCGTCCAGCTCCGCCGTCCCGTACTCGAAGGCATCGGGGTCCTGGCTCGGATCCGCGGCGATCTCGTGGAAGGTGAACACGACCCAGGTGTCGTTGGCGATCGCCTCGTCGACCTTCGCCTTCAGGGTCTCGACGGGGGTGACCCCCTCCTGGACCGGGACGTTCTGCAGCAGGTAGTCGCTGTACGGCCAGTAGTTGCTGCCCGTGTCGGCGAAGCCCCGCATCGAGCTGTAGTACTTGGCCGCTGTGGCCATGACCGTCTGGTCGTAGTCGCCGTACGGCGGGGCGAACGCGGTCGCGTTGATGCCGCGCGCAGCGAGGGCGGACTTGCTGCCGGCCAGTTCCGCATCGATCTCGGCGGGCGTCAGCCTGTTGTCCTGGCAGCCGTTGCCGGCGCTCGCCAGGCACCGGTGGGAGGCGGTGTGCGAGCCGATCTCCCAGCCGTAGGTGTTCTGCAGCTCCTGGATCTGGTCCCAGGTCATGTACGGGACGCTGGGATTCGCCCGGCACGAGTTCGGCACGGTGGTGATGCCGACGCAGTCCGTGGGGACGTAGTTCGTGCCGGTGAGCCCGTGCTTCTGCAGCGTGGGTGCGGCCTCGGTGAGGGAGCTGAGGAAGCCGTCGTCGAAGGTGAAGGACACCAGCGGCGAAGGCTCCGGGTTCGCCACGGCGGCGTGCGCCGTCGTCGGTGTCAGCAGCCCCGCGGTCAGTGCCAGCACCGCCCCTGCCGCTGCGGCGAGCCTGGCGCCCGACCGTGGGAAGCGGAACCTGCTTCTGCTCATGGCATTCTCCGGTTTCTTCCGGGTGGCCGGCAGAGCCGGATCACACTGTTGGGGGCCATCACGAGCCCTGGAGCTGCTCGAACGCTGGTGCGACCGGCTGGACCTCGATGCCGCTCTCGTCGATGAGCCGCAGCTGATCGGCGAAGACGTCGGTGCTGATGTTGTTCCGGTCCGCGAGGATCGCCTCCTGCTCAGTCCAGGACGAGTCGGGATCCGCGACCTGGTGGTAGACGAGGATCAGCCAGCCGTTCGCCCGAGACGTCTCGGCGAGCGCTGCGGCCAGCTCGTCCTGCGTGGTCTCGTTGGTCACGTAGTAGACCTTGAGATCGTGCGTGTCGAGGTTCTGCCGGGTGTTGATGCCGTGCTTCGTGCTGCGCACGATGTCGAAGTACTTGCTCGCATGCCAGTCGACCTGGGGGTCCGACCGTCCGTACGGGGGTGCCAGGTTGTCGGTGCCGAGACCGGCCTCCTCCAGCATCTCGTCACCCTGCCGCATCTGCTCCTCCAGCCGGTCGGCGCCGATCGAGGTGAGATCGACGTGCTCGTAGCTGTGCGCGGCGATCTCGTGCCCGGCCTCGTGCATCTGCCGCACCTCGGCGGCCGTCATGAAGTCCGGGGTCTCGAGGGAGCTGGGGTTGACGTACTGGGTGGACCGGAACCCGTGCTCGTCCATCAGGGGCAAGGCGTGGTCGTAGATCGACTGCCAGCCGTCGTCGAACGAGATCGACACCATGGGCTGGTCCCAGCGGAGGGGGCCCTCCTTCGTGACATCGACCAGCGAGTGGTCGCGCACTCCGGTGGTGCCGTTGCCGTGCGAGACCAGGGTGACCACGGCCGTCGTCGCACCCTTGGGAACCTGGAAGGACTTCTTGATCCTCGTCCACTCACCTGCCGGCGGCACCGTCGCCAGGTGGTGGAACTCGCGCTCACCGTCGGCGCGCACGAACTCCGCCACGACGTCCGCCTTGCGCTCGGACCGGTAGGTCGCCCCGAACTCGAAGTACTGGTCAGGAGTCACCGGGACCGGCTGGTACTCCCACTTCGCCTCGCCGTCCTGGTAGTTCGCGATGCGGGTCCAGAGGAAGCTGCCGTCCTCGTCCTGGCCGCGGCCGGACTCGACCGTCGACGCTCCGGAGGTGTACGGAGACCATGAGTCGGGTGCGCCCGGCTGGGGGCCGGTGAGCTCGGGGTTGGGAACGAGGTTGGGGCCCGTCGCCGCGGCGGGCGGCAACCGGACGTCGTCCGCCGCCTCGAGGTACGCGCCCTCGACCGTGAGGGTGCCCTTCGAGGCGACCCGGAAGACGTACTCCACCGCGGTCACCGTGTCCGCGCTGTCGAACGCGTCGCTCACCGTGAACGGGAGCTCGCTCGGCCGCTCGAGCTGGTTCGGCAGCTGCTCCAGAGTCACACTGCCGTCGGCGTGGTGCCGGCGGACCAGCAGCGTGAAGTCCGTGCTGCTGGTGGTGAAGGCCTTGAACAGATAGGTCTCGTTGGGCTCGACCTCCACCCGTGGGCTCGTCAGCGTCACATCGCCCGAGCCGTACCGGGCGACGTCCAGCTGCAAGGCCTGGGCCTGGTCGCGCACCTGCCCGTCGACCAGCTCCAGCGAAGCCTGGGCGTCACCGCTGCGGCTGATGTTCCAGTCGACCGCGGACTCAGCGGCCGCCGACACTCCCGAAGCCGGGGCGCCCTCCGCAGTCGGTTGGAGCGGGGGGAGCAGGTTCGAGCCGGGCCGCGCCTGAGCGATGCCGTCCGTCCCCGCGGTGTACAGCATCCATCCGCTGGTGATGAGGGCTGCCACCAGGGAGACGACGACGAGCGGATTGAACATCACCCTGCGGAACCATCCACGCTCACGCACCACTGGCCACCTCCACACTGCCGGCCCGTTCCGGGGACTTCCACGTGTTGATCTCAGGGCGCTTGAACAGGCCCTGCGCGTTCGCGATGCAGCGGATCGCCGCCGTCAGCTGGATCAGGTCCATGATGTAGAACAAGAAGTACGCCGTCGGTGCATAGATCGACAACCGGGCGCGTTCGCGCCTCGACAGGTTCTCGTCCATCCAGACCGTCAGCAGGGTGTATGCGGTGATGGTTGCGTATGCGCCGATCACCAGGCCCGCCGTCTGCGTGGCCAGCGACCAGTAGACCGCATACGACAGGGCGAGGGGTGAGACGAGCAGCGTGAACTCGCTGAGCAGCGCCATCGGCATGCGGTAGTAGGTCAGCGTGCGGGTGTACCGGCGGCTCGGGTTGAGCACCAGGCCGCGGTATTTGATGAGGTTCTGGATGCTGCCGTACTTCCAGCGGTAGCGCTGCTTGGCCAGCGCCCGGAAGGTGAGTACCCCCTCGGTCTTGGCGACCACGTCCGCGCCGTAGATCATGCGGAAGCGTCGGTTGCCCAGGTTGGTGATCTTCGCGCTCAGCCCGATGTCCTCGGTGAGGGTGTCCGTGTCGTAGAAGTCGACCTTGCGCAGCACGCTCATCCGGTAGGTGGAGGCCACTCCACCGACCACGAATTCGCAATTGAGCATCGAGTAGAGCTTTTTGGAGCGGTATCCGATCATGTGCTCGAAGCGCTGCAGGATGCCCAGCGCTGTCGGCTCTTCCAGGATCTGCACGTTGGCGGCAACACCGGCCACATACGGGTCATCGAAGTAGGACAGGGCATTCATCATGGCGTCCGGTTCGATGATCGAGTCGGCGTCGAATGTCATGACGAACTGGCCGCGAGCGTACTGGCGAAGCGCAGCGTTGAGGGCTCCGCCCTTGCCGACGTTCTCGGGCATCTCCACGATGCGCAGGTCCAGGTCGGGGTGCTGCATCTGGTAGTCGAGGACCAGCTGACCGGTGCGGTCTGTGGAGGCGTCGTCGGCGACGAGGACCTCGTAGAAGGGATAGGTGCTGCGCCGCAGGGAGTCGAGCGTCCGGACGATCACGGCCTCCTCGTTGTGAGCGGCGATGACGACGGAGATGAGCCCGGGCACCTCTGGAGGGCCAGAGCGGCTCCAGATGGCCGTCGCCGCGCACTCCGGCTCGCTCGCGTTCGGGAGCCGGACCCCACCCCACATGCTCTTCCGCCGCTGTTGCCAGACGTCGTAGAAGTTGGCGCCCACCAGGTACAGACCGAAGTGCACGACGTAGAGGATGCTGACGCCCGCGAACAGCCAGAAGATCACCAGTGCGATGTCCATGCTCACCACCCCGTGGAACTGCCGGCCAACGCGGGGACGCGGCGCGGGGTCTTTGCGGACGCGGCAGCCGACACCCCGGCCGGCTGCCGGATCCCGTCGAACGTGGTGCTCGTGGCGGCGGCCGGAACGGTCTCGCTCGGCGCCACGGCGCCGGCGAGGCCCGTGCGAGCGGCACCACGCCGATACATGGAGACGCCGATGAAGCGGATGACCAAAGTGAGGATCACCAAGGACCACAGCACCACACTCAACTGAGCCACGAAATCGAGCAGGCTCTCGAACATCGCTGCGTCCCGGCCGAAGGTCACCTGCCCGGTCACAGTGACCACGTTCCCAACCTGCATCATGAAAAAACCTCCCCTAATACGTGCGTGTCATCTATTGCGGCGCGACCCTGGAGCT
The DNA here is from genome assembly GCF_049897445.1 of Kocuria sp. LHG3120. Lineage (NCBI taxonomy): Bacteria > Bacillati > Actinomycetota > Actinomycetes > Micrococcales > Micrococcaceae > Kocuria > Kocuria sp. LHG3120. The sequence continues at coordinate 316,711 of NZ_JAFCWG010000003.1, forward strand.
GGCCGCACTGTTCCGCCAACCCCTGTGCTCCGAGGAGCGCGAATGGAACTTCACGCTCAGGGAGCGGAAAGTATGTCGGGCGGACCATGGTGTCGATACTTCCCAGATGTGTCTTCGGGGATTCGATACCGTTGAGCGGTTTCAGAAATCTGATCTCCGGAGTGGGGTCGTCGATGAACCGCTGTCCGGCCCCTTGGCCGGCGACTGGAACTCTTGTCGGTCCGAGTCGAAACCGGCACCGGGGAACTCCGCGGCACCTCTCTCGGAGGTTCCGGCGTGCTCCACGCTCGCGTCGCGCACCGCGTCCGAGATTCTTTTCGTAAATGTCAGAAAGGCCAGTGAGCCCGAATGCATGCGTACCGATGAATTCGCCTGTAGGCATGACGGATCTGTCTGCCGAACACATTGCTAGCCCCCTGAAAGCATTACCGACTCTCGTTCGCGAGTCAGTTGGCCCGTCCCCCCGGAAGAACCAACCTCCAGAGAGCATGCAGTATTTGCGCTTGCAGTCATAGGCGGAACCACGTGACACATTGAGGGCAGCCAATTCAGAAGTATGTATTTGGGATCGTCAATGACTGAATTGGAGGTAGGTCGGGACGGCAGGGGCGTCGATACGCTCTAAAAATGTAGGCCGAACTGTGGTCGGGACAATCTCCCCGTGTCCCCCAATTGGCTATGCGCGACTGTGAAGTGTGGTCACATTCGTGACGGTGTGTTGCAGACACAACCGGGTGGCTGTCGCGCTGACTAGACAAAGCAGTCCCCGCGGGCGCAGCCGCCCGGGTCCGCTGTACCGTGGGAATGGATGCAATTCTATGGGGCGAGAAGTTGTGCCACGAACGCCTCCGACGTGCCGGACCATGGGGCTCTGGGCGCAGGCCATGAGCCGGAGACGGTGTGCATGTCTGGGGCTGCCGCGGACAGCCATGGCTGGGCAGGAGTGGCCCGCGGAAGGCGCGGTGGGCTCAGCTGAGGAGTGCGGGACCGCTGCCGGCGCCGATCCGGGAGGCGCCGGTCTCGACCGCCGCGCAGGTCAGTACGTCGCTGCCTGCCAGCTGCTGCTCGCACGGAGCCGGTCCACACCGGGTTGGTGCACACCGAGGCGAAGCCGTACTGACGAGCCTCCTCGCACAGGGTGGCGATCTGCTCGCGGGAGGTCTCCGGCTTGAGCAGCGTGTCGTCGACGTACGAGGCGAGCTGAGGGATGGTCACGGGCGGCCTGTCGGCGGTCGGGCGGTCCGCGCCCAGCCTGCCGCCCACCGCCGCGGCGTCCGCAGGAGGAATCCGCGGAGAGTCCGGCGGAGAGGCTGGTGGAGCCCCACGGAGAGTCCGGCGAAGAGGCTGGTGGAGCCCCACGGAGCATGGTGGAGAGCCCGGTGCACAGCCCCTCGGAGAGTCCGGTATCAGGCCCGGCGGGGCCCGGCAGGGGACTCGGCCGGACGGCAGCTCGGCGGCCGTGACCATTCCGTCACCATTACATCAGGAAAGTGTTCGCTAATGCGGAACATTCTGCTACATTCAGTGCACGCGGACCGAAAGTCCGCCTGACCTGCGACGTCGGCGGTTGCTGAGCGGTCGCAGGGGTGCGTCGGGGTACCCCCGGTTCCCCTGACCCCCGCTCCGGCGCGCCCCCGCAATCGTCCCGCGCCCGTGGCGCCGGCGATCGGTCACGGGGCCGTTGTCGTTGCCATTGCCGTACCTGTTGCCGTGTCGTTGCCGTGCGGTGGCCGGTCGGCCACCGGGCGCTCCACCACCACCGAGCGGTCCCCGCGTGCGGCCGCGGTCGGGACGCCTACCGTGCGTCGTCGTCGGTGCCCGTCCCGGCCAGAGCCTCCGTGAGCTGCTTGAGCATCGCGCCCATCCGGAACCGCTCCGGCACCAGTGGGTCGATCCCGAGCTCGAGCAGCGGCGCGGCCGTCACCGGCCCCACGGTCGCGGCCAGCATCCCGCGGCGGAACGCGGCCAGCAGCTCCTCGTGCAGCCCCAGCTCCTCCGCCGTGCTGAACAGTGCGTCCACGGCCGGGGCGGCGGTGAACGTCACGGCGTCCACCCGCCCGGCGGCGGCCTCGCGCACGAGCACCGGCACCTGCCCGGCGTCGTCGGCGGGGGCCCACCGGTAGGGGGTCACGGTGAGCACGCGAGCCCCGGCGTCGGTCAGCCGGCGGCGCTGGACCGCGTCCGCGATCCCGTGCAGCTGCAGGCCGATCGTGCGCCCGGCGAGATTCCCGCCGTGCTCGGCCAGCACCAGGTCCACGAGCCCGGCGGTGGTCTCGTCCGCGGACATGCCGGCGTCCTCGAGGCCCAGGCCGCGCACCGCGCCGCGGCCCTTGGGCCCGCGCACGTAGACGGCGGCCTCGCGCAGGCACAGCAGCAGGTCCGCGTCGAAGCCCTGGGCCACGGCGGCGTCGTGCCAGCGGCGCAGGCCGTAGCCGGTGGTCAGCAGCACGAGGTCCGGGCGGGCCTCGAACATCGCCCGGGAGGCGGCCGCGAGCCCGGCGTCCTCGCCGACCGGCTCCACGCGCAGGGCGGGGGCGTGCAGCACGCGGGCGCCGCGGCGCTCGAGGGCGGCGATCTGGTCCTCGGAGCGGCGGTGCGCGGTCACGCCGACCACCCGGCCGGCCAGGGGCAGGTCCTCAGCAGCCATGGGCGGTGACCTCCGCGAGGAACGCGTCCCGCTCGGCGGTCGCCAGGCGGACCACGGGACCGACGACGACGACGGCGGGCGAGCCGCAGCCCGCCGCCGCGGTGTCCGCGACCGCGGTGGCGAGCGTGCTGATGGTGGAGCGCTGCCGGTCGGTGAACCCGCGCTCCACCACAGCGAGTGGCGTCCTGGGATCGGCGCCGTTGCGGACCAGGCCGGCCACGAGGTGGGGGAGGGTGGCCACCCCCATGAGCACCACCAGGGTGCCCCCGCCGGCGCCGAGGCCGGCGAAGTGGGCGAGCTCCGCCTCGGAGAACGGCACGTGCCCGGAGGCGACCGTGAACATCCGGGAGACCTCGCGGAAGGTCACGGGGATCCCGGCCGCGCCCGGCACCGAGACCGCGCTGGTGATCCCCGGGACCACGTCCACGGGGATGCCGTGGGCGGCGCACGCGGCGAGCTCCTCGGCGCCGCGGCCGAAGACGTAGGGGTCCCCGCCCTTGAGCCGGACGACCGAGCGCCCGGCCAGGGCGTGCTCCACCATGAGGTCCTGGATCTGCGACTGCGGGACCGGGTGGTGGCCGGGGGTCTTGCCGACGGGGACGATCTCGGCGCCGGGGGCCGCGGCGGCCACCGCGCCCGCGGGGGCGAGCCGGTCGACGAACACCACGTCGGCGTCCTGCAGGGCCGCCACGGCGCGCACGGTGAGCAGGTCGTCCGCGCCGGGGCCGCCGCCGACCAGGGTCACCCGGCCGCCGGTGCGGGCCGCAGGCTCCTGCACCACGGGCACGCGGGCGCCGGCCGCGGCCAAGGCCTCGCGCCAGCGCTGCGCCGCCGGGCCCACGACCACGGCGAGCGCGACGCCCGCGAGGTCCGCCGGGTCGAGCAGCGCGGGCTCGGCCACGGAGCGGACGGCGGCGCCGGCCGCCTCGTAGCGGCGCCGGGCGCGGCGGGCGTCGTCCGGGGCGCCGAGGACGAGCACCGGGACTCCGGTGAGGTCGGCGGTCAACAGCATGCGGTCCTCCAGGGGGAGAGCGGGGGTCGTGGCGGGCCGGCCGCCACTACCAGGATGCGGCACGCGTGTTACAGCACGGTTGCCCCCGTGACGCCGCGTGACGCCGGCGACCGCCGCGGGCCGTCTTTCGTAGGCTGGGATCCATGACGACCTCCGACGCCCCCGTCCTGCTCGCCTGCGCCCACGGCACCAGCTCCCCGTCCGGGCGCACCGCCGTGCAGCGCCTCGTGGACGCCGTCGCCGCCGAGCTGCCGGACGTCGAGGTGGTGCCCACGTGGGTGGACGTGCAGACCCCCGACCTGGCCGAGCGCACCGAGCAGTACGCCGGGCGCCCCGCGGTGGTGGTGCCGCTGCTGCTCTCCGCCGGCTATCACGTCTACGTGGACGTGGCCGAGGCGGTCGCCGCCGACGACCTCCACCGGGTCTCGGCCGCCCTGGGCCCGGACCGGGCGCTCGCCCGGCTGCTCGCCCGGCGGGTGCACGAGGCCTGCACGGCCGCCGGGGCCCCGCTGGGGGAGCACGACTCCGTGGTGCTGGCCACCGCCGGGTCTTCCGACCGACGCGCGGTGATGGACTGCGCCGCGGTGGCGGACCTGCTGGCAGAGGAGCTGGAGCGGCCCGTGACCGTGTCCTACCTGGCCGCCGCCTGTCCGCGCGTGGCCGAGGCGGTGTCCGGCGCCCGGGCCGGCCTGGCGGACGGGGGTCGCGTCGTCGTCGCCAACTACCTGCTGGCGCCCGGCTACTTCCTGGACCTCTCCCGGAAGGCCGGCGCGGACGTGGACACCGAGCCGCTGGCCGTGCCGGAGGGAGAGGTTCCCGCCGAGCTGGTGGACGTGGTGGTCTCCCGCTACCGCTCGGTGGCCTGAGCCCTCAGCTCGCCTGCCGAAACGTCGAGTCCCCAGTCCCGTCGCAGATCCCCAGATTAAGTTTGGGGAACTGCCACAGCACTGGGGACTCGGCGGAAGTGCGGCCCGGAGTGTGGGGGCTCGGCGGGGCGAGTGGCGGAAGTGGGCCGGTGGTCAGTCGCGGGGGCGGGTGAGGTCGGCGTCCTCGTAGCGGACCATCTTGGAGCCGGTGACCAGCTTGTGCCCGAACCACAGGGCCAGGAACAGCGGCAGGCCGATGTAGGCGGTCAGGGCGGCCATGAGGTCCATGTCGCCGATGAAGGCCTGGTAGTTCTGCCCGAGGATCACCACGGCGCACAGCACGAGCGCCACCAGGGGCCCGAGCGGGAAGAACCGTGCCCGGTAGGGGAGGTCGGCCAGGTCGTGGCCCTGGACGGTGTACGCCTTGCGGAAGCGGTAGTGGCTCCACGCGATGCCCATCCACACGATGAACCCGGCCAGCCCCGAGGCGCTGACCAGCCACACGTAGGCGTCACCGTCCCCGATGAAGGTGGTGAGGAAGGACGCCCCACCCACCAGGGTGGTGGCGATCAGCGCGTTCATGGGCACGCCGCGGCGGTTCACCTTGGCGAGGAAGCGCGGGGCCTTGCCGCTGTCGGCCAGCGCCCAGAGCATGCGGGTGGAGGCGTAGAGCCCGGAGTTGCCGGCGGAGAGGATGGCGGTGAGGATCACCGCGTTCATCACCGAGGCCGCCGCCAGGACGCCCGCGTTCTGGAAGACCAGGGTGAACGGGGAGATGGAGATGTCCTCGACGCCATTGGTGAGCAGGTTGGGGCTGGTGTAGGGGATGAGGAAGCCGATCACGGTGATCGCGCCCACGTAGAAGAGCAGGATGCGCACGAACACGGTGCGGATGGCGCGCGGGACGTTCTTCTCGGGGTTCTCCGCCTCGCCGGCGGCCACGCCCACGAGCTCGGTGCCCTGGAAGGAGAAGCCGGCCACCATGAAGATCGCCAGGATGCCGAGGCCGCCGCCCACGAAGGGCGCCTCCCCGGTGGTCCAGTTCTCGAAGCCGGGCGACTCCCCGCCCAGGATGCCGACGATCATGAGGATGCCGAGCCCCAGGAAGAGCACGATCGTGACGACCTTGACGAGGGAGAACCAGAACTCGCTCTCGCCGTAGGCCCGGGCGCTGAGCGCGTTGAGGGCGAACAGGATGGCCAGGAAGGACCCGGACCAGATCCAGGAGGGCGAGTCGGGGAACCAGTAGCGCATGATCAGCGCGGCGGCCACGAGCTCGGCGGCCACGGTGATCGCCCAGTTGTACCAGTAGTTCCAGCCGATGGCGAAGCCGAAGGACGGGCTCACGAAGCGGGTCGAGTACTCCTCGAAGGCGCCCGAGACCGGCAGGTAGGTGGCCATCTCGCCGAGGCTCTGCATCAGCAGGAAGACCATGAAGCCGATGACCACGTAGGCCAGGAGCGCCCCTCCCGGCCCGGCGGTGGCGATGGTGTTGCCCGAGGCCACGAACAGGCCGGTGCCGATGGCGCCGCCCATCGCGATCATGGTCAGGTGGCGGGGCTTGAGGCTGCGGCGCAGCCTGTCCTGGGCCGGCGGCTGCTCCTGGATCTCAGGAGCGCTCTGCTCGGCCTGCGAGCGTGCGGTGATGGTCACGCGGAATCTTCTCCTCTGCTGCGGTGGACGGACCACGGAAGGAGGAAGTGGGGGGCGCCGTCCCCCCGAACGGTCCTGGCCGATTATGGGGGAACGATTGCAAAACCGAAATTCGGCGGGAAGCCGCCGGTCGTGCTTCCGCCTAGGATGGACGGGTGAAAACGCATCCGGATCCGGGCCAGGCCGCGCCGCGCCGCGGATCCCGCCCGATCGTGGATGTGGCCATTCTCACCGGCGCCCTCCTGGCCCTGGTCGCCGCGACGCTCGCCGCCCGGTGGGCGTGGACGACGGCCCCGGGGCCGGACGAGCAGGTCTCCTGCGCCCCCTACGGCCTCGAGGACGTGAGCACCGCCCCGCGCGGCGGAGCCCGCCCGCTCAGCACCGGCCCGGTGCTCTCCGGCGGACTGCGCTGGGCGGAGGGGACCGCGGACCGGCTCGACGTGCCCTTCGAGCACGACGGCACGACCAGCAGCTACCACGTCTTCGCCGACGGCATCGACTGGAGCGAGCCCGTGGGCGTGGTCTTCCGCCTGCACGGGGACGGGGCCTACGAGTACGAGCACCCGGGGCACAAGGTCTCCTGCCTCGCGGAGGTGGCGCGCTCGCACAACGCGGTGCTCGTGGCCCCCCGCACCCCGGACCGGCAGGGCGAGCCCACCTGGTGGGAGGATCTCGACGGCAACGCCGAGTGGTTCCTGGCCCTGGCCGAGCAGCGGATCTTCGCCGAGTACGACCTCGACCGCTCCCGCACGTGGCTGCACGGCTACTCCGGGGGCGCCGAGTTCATCAGCTACGAGCTGCTGGCCGACCGCGCGGACTTCCTGCAGGGCGGCGGCGCGGTGCTCTCCGGCGGCGGCGGGGCGCCGTCCACCGGGACCTCGGAGCCGACTCAGGAGCAGCTCGAGCAGCTCGTCCTGCACTGGGACGTAGGCCTCGAGGACGACGGCACGGACCCCTACGCCCCGTTCGACGCGCTCTCCGCGGCGGCCGCCGGGCACGCCTGGTACGAGGACACCGGCTGGGCGCGGACCAGCGTGCGCTACCGCGAGGGCGTGGACCACTTCGAGCTGCCCGAGGCCCGGGTGCTCGACGCCGCGATGACCGCCGGGGAGACCCCGGAAGAGCGCTCGGCGGAGCTCTCGCCCGCCCCCTCGGCAGAGCCACCGAGGGGGGCCGCGGCAGGCGGACGTGACTGATCTCTCGTCGTCGTCCCAGGTCAGTGCGAGATCGGCGGAATGGCGCGGCGCAGTGGCCGAGGCGGGGGCTCCGGGACGGCGCCGCGACACCCCGTTCGGCTTGCATATGCAATAGCACCGACCGTACGGTGCAGTAAGCAAAGCTGGCAGGGGAGCCGGCTCAGGGGGAAGGCCGATGCGGGGGCATCACGGCCGAACACACACTCTCGGCACCGCGCTGATCCGGCGCGCGTGCCCCCGGGGTGCCTTCCGTCCGGTCCGTCCGGTCCCTGGGCCCGTCCTTCCTGTCGGCACCGGCCGCTGTGCAGATCCGCAGCGGCAGTGAAGTCGATGGGGGATTCAATGACAGTGCGCCCGACCACGCGCAGCAGCTCGACCCGCCAGGGAGGCGGTCGGCACCTGCTCGAGGACCGCTACCCGGAGCAGGACCCGATGGAGGACGGCGAGGTCCTCGACCGCGCCCTGCACACGCAGCCCATGCCGCAGGTCCCGGGCCGCGCCGTCTTCCCCGTCTCGCCCGCGCCGGCCCCGCGCACGCTCGTGGACATCGTCATGGACACCGTCTCGCGCCACCCGGACGCGGTGGCCCTCGACGACGGGACCACCGTGCTCAGCTACGCCGAGTTCCTCGAGCGCGTCGAGGCCCAGGCCCAGCGCCTGTGGGACCTCGACATCGGCCGCGGGGACCGCGTGGGCATCCGCGTCCCCTCCGGGACCGTGGACCTCTACGTGGCCGTCCTCGGCACGATCTTCGCCGGCGCCGCCTACGTCCCGGTCGACTTCGACGACCCGGACGAGCGGGCGAACACGGTCTGGGAGGAGGCCTCGGTGTGCGCCGTCTACGGCGCGGACCTGTCCCTCCGGCCCCGCACCGGCGTCCGCGCGGGCGCGGACTGCCAGCAGCCCGGCACGGGCGACGACGCCTGGATCATCTTCACCTCCGGGTCCACCGGCAAGCCCAAGGGCGTGGCGATCAGCCACCTCTCGGCCGCCGCCCTCGTGGACGCCGAGGCCGAGCTCTACCTGCCCCGGCGCCCCCTGGGCCCGGGCGACCGCGTGATGGCGGGGCTCTCCGTGGCCTTCGACGCCTCGTGCGAGGAGATGTGGCTGGCCTGGCGCTCCGGCGCCGCCCTGGTCCCCGCCCCCCGCGCCGTGGTGCGCTCGGGCACCGACCTCGGCCCGTGGCTGGTCGAGCGGGACATCACCGCCGTCTCCACGGTGCCGACGCTCGCGTCGATGTGGCCGGCCGAGGCGCTGAGCCGCATCCGCCTGCTCATCTTCGGCGGGGAGGCGTGCCCGAACGAGCTCGCCGCCCGCCTGGTTCACCCCGGCCGCGAGGTCTGGAACACCTACGGCCCCACCGAGGCCACGGTCATCGCGACCGGCGCCGTGCTCACCGGCGAGCCGCCGGTGCGCATCGGTCTGCCGCTGCCCGGGTGGGAGCTGGCGATCGTCGACACCTCCGGCAACCCCGTCCGGTGGGGCGAGGAGGGCGAGCTGATCATCGGCGGCGTGGGCCTGGGCCGCTACCTGGACCCCGCCAAGGACGCCGAGAAGTTCGCGCCCATGGACACCCTGGGCTGGGAGCGGGCCTACCGCTCCGGGGACCTCGTGCGCGCCGACCCCGAGGGCATCGTCTTCGTGGGCCGCGCCGACGACCAGGTCAAGATCTCCGGCCGGCGCGTGGAGATGGGCGAGATCGACGAGCAGATGTCGCGGCTGCCCGGCGTGCAGGCCGGCGCCGCCGCCGTGCACACCACCCCGGCCGGCAACCAGGTCCTCGTGGGCTACCTCGTGGCCGAGGCCCCGGGCTCGGTGGACCTCGCCGACGCCCGCCGCCTGCTCGCCGACCGGCTGCCGGGCCAGATGGTGCCCGCGCTGACCCTGATGGACGAGCTGCCCCTGAAGACCTCCGGCAAGGTGGACCGCAAGGCCCTGCCCTGGCCGCTGCCCTCCGCCGGCGCCGCCGCGGAGGCCTCACAGATCGACGCCGAGCTCGAGTGGCTCGCCGCCCTGTGGGCCGACCAGCTCGGCCCCCTGCCCATCGACGAGGACAGCGACTTCTTCGTCCTCGGCGGCACGTCCGTGGCGGTGGCCAAGCTCGTCTCCGAGATCCGCCGCACCTACCCGGACGCCGCGATCGCCGAGATCTACCGGCACCCCACGCTCGCCGGGATGCACGAGTACCTGACCACGCTGGCGCCCGTCGACGTCGTCGCCCAGGACGCCGCGCGCGAGCGCCGGGTGACGGACGTCCCCCGCTGGAACGGCCTCGTGCAGATCCCCTTCCTCACGGCCCTCTACGCCGTCTCGGGGCTGCGCTACGTCGTCGGCGCCACGATCGTCGTGTGGCTGCTCTTCAACGTGCTCGGTGCGGGCTGGGTCCCGAACCCGCCGCTGCTGCCCCTGGCTCTCGGCTGGCTCGTGCTCTTCGCCCTGCCCGGCCGGCTGGTGCTCACCGCGCTGTTCATCCGGCTGCTGACCTTCCGGCTGCGCCCCGGCGCGCACGCCCGCGGCTCCTGGACCCACCTGCGGGTCTGGATGGCCGAGCGGGTGCTGATCTTCAACAAGTTCGAGCCCCTCATGGGCGCCCCCGTGATGGTGCTGCTCTTCCGGCTGCTCGGCAACCGGGTGGGCCGCCACGCCCACCTCGACACGATGCCCCCCGTCAGCGGCATGGCCCGCATCGGCGACGGCGCCGCCATCGAGCACGAGGTGGACCTGTCCGGCTACTGGCTCGAGGGCGACGTCTTCCACCTCGGCGGCGTGACCGTGGGCGAGAACGCCCGGGTCGGCACCCGCACGCTCCTGAGCCCGGGCGCCGTCGTCGAGGCCGGTGCGGAGGTCGACCCCGGCTCCCACGTCACCGGCACCGTCCCCGCCGGCCGCCTGCAGGGCGGCTCCCCGCTCGTGGACCTCGGCCCCGCCGGGGAGTCCTGGCTCGAGTGGGCCCCCGGCCGCAGCAACCGGTTCCTCACCGGGCTGCTGTACGCCCTGGGTCTCGGCACGGTCGGCATCCTGCCCGTGCTGGCTGTGGTCCCCGGCGCGCTGATCGTCTTCACCCAGGTACGCGGGCTCGAGCTCTACGAGCTCGTCTTCCCCGTCATGGCCCTGTGGGTGCCCGTCTTCGCCGTGCTCACGGTCCTCGTCTACCTCGCCCTGCTCGTGCTGATCGTGCGCGCGCTCGCCCTGCTGATCCGTCCCGGCCACCACGCCGCCGACGGCACCGTGGGCTGGGCCGTGTGGCTCACGGGCGTGCTGCTGCAGAAGAGCCTCGTCTCCACCTACCCGGTCTACGCCTCCATCGCCACGCCGTTCTTCCTGCGGCTGCTGGGCGCCCGGGTGGGCAACCAGGTGGAGATCTCCACCGTGGAGACCCTGCCGCACCTCACCACCTTCGAGTCCGGCTCCTTCATGGCCGACCACTCGATGGTCAGCTCCGCCCGGACCGGCTTCGGCTGGATCCACGTGGGCCCCTCGACCGTGGGCGAGCGCTCCTTCGTGGGCAACTCCGCGATCGTGGGCCCGGACCGGGACGTCCCCGAGGACTCCCTGGTCGCCGTGCTCTCCTCCGCCCCGGCCGACGCCGAGCGCGGCACCTCCTGGCTGGGCCGGCTGCCCGAGCCGATCAGCCGCGTCACCGACACCGCGGACGAGGCCGTCACCTACCGGCCCCGCCGGCGCCTGGTCGTGGCCCGCACGCTCGTCGAGTCGCTGCGCGCCGTGCCCTTCATGGTCACCGCGTGGATCGACCTCGCGATCGTCTTCGTGCTCACCACCGTGTACATGCGGGCCGGGGGAGGCCTCGACGGCATCGTCTCGGCGCTGCTGTGGGCCACGCCCGTGGTGCTCGCCGCCGGTGTGCTGGCCGCCCTCGTCCCCGTGCTGGTCAAGTGGGCCCTGATGGGCCGCTTCCGCGAGGGCGAGCGCCCGCTGTTCAGCTCCTTCGTGTGGCGCAACGAGCTCGCCGACACCTTCGCGGAGTCCCTGGCCGTACCCGGCCTGATCCGGCTGGCCGTCGGCTCCCCGGTGTTCAACGCCTGGGCCCGGCTCATGGGCGCGAAGATCGAGCGCGGCGTGTGGTGCGAGACCTGGTGGCTGCCCGAGTTCGACCTGGTGCACCTGGGCCGCGGCGTGTCCGTCAACCGCGGGACCGTGCTCCAGACCCACCTGTTCCACGACCGCATCATGCGGCTGCAGCCGGTGTCGATGGAGGCGGGCTCCACCCTGGGGCCCAACAGCTTCGTCCTGCCCGGCAGCACCGTGGAGGCCGGCGCCACGGTGGGCCCCGGCTCCCTGGTCATGGCCCAGGAGACCGTGCCCGCCGGCAGCACCTGGGGCGGCAACCCGATCCGCCCGCTGCACGCCGAGGCCCTCGAGGCCGCGCCCGCCGGAGGTGTCACCCGTGAGCGCTGAGCACGCGGCCGCCACGCGCGGCGGGGGCACCGCGGTGCTCAACGTCCCCGGCGCCTCCGGGCGGCGCACCCGGCGGCGGCTGGTCGGCGTGGACGCCGCCCGGGGCTTCGCCCTGCTGGGGATGGTCGCCGTGCACACCCTGCCCGTCTGGGACGCGGAGAACGAGCGCGCCTCCCTGGCCTGGTCCCTGTTCGCCGGGCACTCGGCCGCCCTCTTCGCGACCCTCGCCGGCGTGAGCCTCGCCTTCCTCTCCGGGGGCCGCACCCCGCACACGGGCCGGCGGCTGGCCGGGGACCGGGCGGGACTGGTGGGCCGCGCCGCGGTGATCGCCCTCGTCGGGTTCCTCGTGGGCTTCGTGGCCCTGCCGGTGGACAACATCCTCATCTACTACGGGATGTTCTTCCTGCTCGCCATCCCGTTCCTGGGCCTGCGCATCCGGCACCTGCTGATCAGCGCGGCGGCGTTCACCGTGCTGGCCCCGTTCCTGATGCAGTGGGCCGTGGACGTCCTGCCCGCCCATGTGTACGGCAATCCCACCCTGTGGAACCTGGTCACCGACCCGGTCACCGTGCTCTCCCAGCTGCTGCTGACCGGCACCTACCCGGCGCTGCCGTACATGGCCTACCTGTGCGCGGGGATCGCCCTGGGCCGGATGAACCTCACCAGCCGGCGGGTGCAGCTGTGGCTCGTGGGCGCCGGCGCGGCGCTGGCCCTGCTCTCCTGGACGGTGTCCATGGGGGCGCTGCTGGCCCTCGGCGTCTACGACCGGATCTGGGAGGCCACCCCGTGGCTGACCGAGCAGCAGATCGACGAGATCCTCGTCTTCGGCCCGGACCCGTCCCTGCCGACCACCACGCTGTGGTGGCTCATGGTGCCCGCCCCGCACAGCAACACGCCCGTGGCGCTGCTCCTGAGCCTCGGCATGGCCGCGTTCGCGCTCGGGGCGTTCCTGCTCCTGGCCCGGCTGATCGGCAAGGCGCTCACGCCGCTGGCGGCCGCCGGGTCCATGACGTTCACGCTCTACACCCTGCACCTGCTGTTCCTCGGCACCGGGGTCTACGACCTGCACCCGGGGTTCTGGTTCTGGATGCAGGTGGCCGTGTTCGGCCTCCTGGCCGTCGCGTGGCAGCGCGCCGTGGGCCAGGGGCCGCTCGAAAAGCTGGTGGCCCGCACCTCGAAGCGCATCGCCGGGAGCGTCGCCGCCCGCTGACCCGCAGCCAGCGACCCTGGCCCCGCGGCCCCGGCCGTGACCGTCGAGTCCCCCAGGTGCTCGCAAATCCCCCCGTCCGATCCGGGGGGATTGCGAGCACCTGGGGGACTCGCTGCATGAGGGCGTCGGCGAGGGGGGACTCGGCGCGGCCCGGGAAGCAGAGGGCCGGGGACCTCACACGGGCGTCCCGGCGCTGTGAGTGGAAGTGCATCGAGGCGTTACTCCCGCCGTCGGGGACCGAAACACGGGGTTCGTAGCGTGGGAGCACCGCACGCCGCCGCCGCCGTGCTCCGCCCCGCTCGCCCAGGAGGTCACCCGTGAGCTCAGAACTGCATCCCGACCCGGCCACCACGGCAACCGGCACCCCGGCGCCCCCGCCGCTCGCCCTGCGCGAGCGGCCCGGCCGCTGGCTGGACGGCTACCGCCCCGAGGACCCCGAGTTCTGGGAGTCCGCCGGCCGGCCGATCGCGCGCACCAATCTCAAATGGTCCATCTTCGCGGAGTTCCTCGGCTTCGCCGTCTGGCAGCTGTGGGCCATCACGGTGATCTACCTGCCGGCGGCGGGCTTCGCCTTCAGCGACTCCCAGATCTTCTGGCTGATCTCCATCCCGTCCCTGGTGGGCGCCACGCTGCGCATCCCCTACACGTTCATGGTGGGCCGGTTCGGCGGCCGGAACTGGACCATCGTCTCGGCCCTGCTGCTGCTGGTCCCCACGGTGGGCCTGGCCCTGGCTGTCGGCAACCCGGAGACGCCGTTCGCGGTCATGCTGCTCCTGGCGGCCACGGCCGGCTTCGGCGGCGGCAACTTCGCCTCCTCGATGGCCAACATCACCTACTTCTACCCCGTGCGGGAGAAGGGGTGGGCGCTGGGGCTCAACGCCGCCGGCGGCAACCTCGGCACGGCCGTGGCCCAGCTGCTCGTCCCCATCGCGGTCACCGTCCTCGCGGCCGGGGCGCTGGACCTCCCGCTCGCCGGGTGGATCTGGGTGCCGTTCATCCTGCTCGCGGCGTGGGGCGCCCGCAAGCACATGCACAACCTCTCCCACGCCAGGGGGGACGTGGCGGGGTCCCTGGCCACGGTCCGGGAGCCGCACTTCTGGATCATGTCCTTCCTCTACGTGGGCACCTTCGGCTCCTTCATCGGCTTCTCCAGCGTGTTCCCCAAGCTGATCGCCGACACCTTCCCGGAGTTCTCGTCCTTCGGCGTGGGCGCCGCGGCGCTGTCCCTGGCGTTCCTCGGCCCCCTGGTCGGCTCGGTCTCCCGCCCCTACGGCGGCCGGCTCGCGGACCGCTTCGGCGGCGCCCCCATGACGGTCGCCGTGTTCGCCGTGATGGCGCTGCTCGCGCTCGCCGTGGTGCTCACCCTGCCGCTGGCCAACTTCTGGCTGTTCCTCGGCCTGTTCCTGCTGCTGTTCACCGCGGCGGGCATGGGCAACGGCTCCACCTACCGGATGATCCCCTCGATCTACCGGGTGCTGGGACTGCGGCAGCAGCAGGACGCGGCGGTCTCCACCGAGCGCAAGGCCTCGGCCGCCCTCGGGCTGATCGGTGCGGTCGGCGCGTACGGCGGCTTCCTGATCCCGCAGGCGCTGAACCTCTCGAACAGCACCACCGGGGCCTACAGCGCGGCGTTCTACGGCTTCGTGGCCTTCTACGTGGTGGCGCTCGCGGTCACCTGGTGCTGCTACCTCCGCCGGGGCACGGAGATGGGCGACAGCCACATCTGAGCCCGCAGCCCCGCCCCGTCCCGCCGACCCCAGGAGGAACCGCCCGCATGAGCACCACGGCCACCCACTGCCCGTACTGCGCCCTCCAGTGCGCCATGACCCTGGACACCGGTTCGGCGGCCGCCGCGGCGCAGGGCTACCCGGAGGTCGCCGCCCGGCAGTTCCCCACCAACCGGGGCGGGATGTGCCGGAAGGGCTGGACGTCGGCGGAGCTACTCGCCGACCCCGCACGGCTCACCGCACCGCTGCTGCGCGGGGCGGACGGCGTCTTCCAGGAGGTGTCCTGGGCCGCGGCCCTGGACCGGATGGCCGCGGAGCTCCGGGCCGCCCAGGAGCGGCACGGCCGGGACGGGGTGGGGATCTTCGGCGGCGGGTCGCTGACCAACGAGAAGGCCTACCAGCTGGGGAAGTTCGCGCGGGTGGCCCTGCGGACCTCGCGGATCGACTACAACGGCCGGTTCTGCATGTCCTCCGCCGCGGCCGCCGCCAACCGGTCGCTGGGGATGGACCGGGGCCTGCCGTTCCCCGTGACCGACCTCGACGACGCCCACACCGTCCTGCTGCTGGGCACGAACCCCGCCGAGACCATGCCCCCGTTCGTCCAGCACCTGCAGCACGCCCGCCAGCACGGGGGCCTCGTCGTCGTCGACCCCCGCCGTTCCGCCACGGCCCGGATGACCGACGACGACGGCGGACTGCACCTGCAGCCCACCCCCGGCTCCGACCTCGTGCTGCTGCTGGGGCTGGCCCACGTGGTCCTGCACGAGGGCCTCGCCGACCGGGAGTACCTCGAGCGGCGCACCACCGGCTCGGAGGCCTTCACGACGAGCGTCAGCGCGTGGTGGCCCGAGCGGGTCGAGCAGGTCACCGGCGTCCCGGCGGAGCGGATCCGCCGGGCCGCCCGCCTGCTGGCCCGGGCACGGAAGGGGACCTACGTGCTGACCGGGCGCGGGGTGGAGCAGCACGTCGACGGCACCGACACCGCGACCGCCGCGATCAACCTGGCCCTGCTCCTCGGCCTGCCCGGGCGCGAGGGCTCCGGCTGGGGCACCCTCACCGGGCAGGGCAACGGGCAGGGCGGCCGGGAGCACGGCCAGAAGGCCGACCAGCTGCCCGGCTACCGCAGCATCTCGGACCCCGCCGCCCGCGCGCACGTGGCCGGGGTGTGGGGCGTGGACCCCGCCGGGCTGCCCGGCCCCGGGATCCCGGCCGCGGAGATGCTGACCACCCTCGGCACCACCGGCGGCGTCCGCTGCCTGTGGGTCAACGGCTCCAACGTGGTGATCGGCGCCCCGGACACCGACGCCGTGGTCCGCGGGCTGCAGGCCCTGGACTTCCTGGTGGTCTGCGACTTCTTCTTCTCCGAGACCGCCGAGTTCGCCGACCTCGTCCTGCCGGTGCTGCAGTGGGCCGAGGAGGAGGGCACCATGACGAACCTCGAGGGCCGGGTGCTGCGCCGCCGCCGCGCGCTCGACCCGCCGCCCGGGGCGCGGGACGAGCTGTGGATCATGGCCGAGCTCGCCCGGCGGCTCGAGGCCCCCGGCACGTTCAGCCCCGACCCGGAGGAGGTGTTCGAGGAGCTGCGCCGGGCCTCGGCCGGCGGGAAGGCCGACTACTCGGGGATCGGCTGGGCCGCCCTGGACGCGGGCGAGGCCTGCTGGTGGCCGCACCCCGCCGGGGCGTCCGCGGGCACGCCGCGGGTCTTCCTCGACCGCTTCGGCCACCCGGACGGACGGGCCGTGCTCGTCCCGGTCCGCCCGCGCGCCGCCGGCCGGGCCGTGGACACCAGCCCGCGCGGGCACCGGCGGGAGCCGCTGCACACCGCGGGGACCCTCACGCTGACCACCGGCCGCTGGCTGGAGCACTACCAGTCCGGCAACCAGACCCGCCGCGTGCCCTCGCTGCACGCGGCCCGGCCCGAGTCGATGATGCAGATCCATCCCGCGACCGCCGCCGCCCACGGGATCCGCGACGGCGCGGCGGTGGAGCTGACCAGCGCCCGCGGCCGGGCCGTGGCCCGCGCCGAGCTGAGCACCGACATCCGCCCGGACACGGTGTTCCTGCCCTTCCACTACGCCGGGACCCAGACCGCCAACCGGCTCGTCTCCTCGACGGCCGTGGACCCGGTCTCGGCCATGCCCGAGTTCAAGGCCGGCTCCGTGACCGTCCGGGCGATCGACGCCGAGGAGACGACCCGATGACCGTGCACCGCCCCACCCGTGCCCACGGCACCCCGATGCGGCCCGGCGAGCACGTCGTCGTCATCGGCTTCGGCCCCGTGGCCGCCCGCTTCGTCGACGACGTCGCCGACCTCGCCGCCGCGGGCACGATCCGCCTCACCGTGATCGGCGGGGAGACCGACCCCGCCTACAACCGGGTGCTCGTGGGCGAGCACGCCATGGGCCGTGCGGAGCGCGCCACGATGGCCCTGGCCGCCCCCGAGCTCCTGGCCCGCTCCGGGATCGACGTCCTGCTCGGCACGCAGGTCACCCGGATCGACCGCTCCCGGCGGGTCCTGCGGCTCACCGACGGGCCGACGGGGGAGACCCGGGAGCTCGGCTACGACCGCCTGGTCCTGGCCACCGGGGCCCGCCCGAACCTGCCCGTGCTGCGCGGGATCAACCCGGACCCCGGCGCCTACGAGCACCTGCCCGCCGGGGTCACGGCGCTGCGCGACCTGTGCGACGCCCGGGCCGTGCGCGCCGTCGTCGAACGGCGGGGCCGCGTGGTGGTCCTGGGCGGCGGCGTGCTCGGGCTCGAGGCCGCGCTCGCGGCGCGCGAGGCCGGGTGCCCGGTCACCGTGGTCCACCACGCGGCGTGGGTGCTGACCCGCTCCCTCGACGCCCCCGGCGGCGCGCTGCTGGGCCGCGCGCTCGCCGAGGCCGGCGTGGAGGTGGTCTCCGGCGCCCAGGCGCGCGAGGTCTGCCTCGACGAGGACCGGTCCTTCCGGGGGCTCGTGCTCGAGGACGGCCGGACCCTGCCGGGCGAGCTGCTGCTGCTGTCGATCGGCGTCACGGCGCGCACGGAGCTCGCCGAGGGCGCCGGGCTGCGCACGGCCCGCGGGATCGTGGTCAACCACGAGCTCGAGGCCGACGTGGAGCAGCGGGTCTTCGCGGTGGGGGACTGCGCCGAGATCCTGTGCAGGGACCCGTCCTGCCGGGTCTGCCCCGGCCGGGACGGCATGGGCCCGTCCGGCCTGATCGGTCCCGGCTGGCGGCAGGCCGAGTGGCTGGCCGCCCGGATCCGCGCCGAGCTGGACGCCGTGGCCGAGGGCGGGACGGCCGTGCTCGCCCCTCTCACCACCGGTCCCGCCGGCGCGGTGCGGCTCAAGGCCCACCAGGTGGAGCTCGCCTGCGCCGGGACGGTCGGGGGCCTGCCCTGGGAGCCCCGCCCGGACGGCGGGACCGTGGTGCAGTGGGCGGACGGCTCGGCCGGCAGCTACGCCCAGCTCGTGCTGCGCCCCGACCGCACGCTCGAGGGCTACATCGTGCTCGGCCTGCCCCGCGCCGCCGCCGAGATCGGGCTCCTCCACGACCGCGGCGAGCCCGTGCCCGAGGACCCCGGCGTCCTGCTGCGCCTCGACGGCCCGGACGCCGGGACGCAGCAGGAGACCCGGCTGACGCCCGAGTCCACGGTCTGCCACTGCGCCGGCGTCACGATGGGCCGGATCATCGACGCTGTGGGACAGGGCGCCGCCACCTTCGAGGAGGTCAGCTGCGCCACCCGCGCCTCGACCGGCTGCGGGGGCTGCGCGGACACGGTGCGCCGGCTCGTCGAGGAGCACGCCGCCGCGGTGTGAGCGGGCCCCGCGCCGCGAGAGGGCCACCGCACCGGCGTGTGCTCTCGCACAAGGGTGGACAGCGCCACCGGCCCGTCACGATTGGTCGGGGTGCCCCGGGGTGCGAAGATGGTCGCGCCCGCCGCCCGCCCGCGCGGGCCTGCACCGACGAACAGGACGACCACCCATGAGGGAGCGCCCCACCGAGCACCGGCCCGCGGCGGCCGCGTCCCGCGGCACCGCACCGCGGTCCTCGAGGCGCCTCCCAGGCCTCGACGCCGCCCGCGGGCTGGCGCTCGTGGCCATCATGTGCGTGCACATCCTGCCCGTGTCCTACGCCGCCACGGGCCGGCCCACGGTGACGTGGATCCTGTTCCCCGGCGACTCCCCGGCCCTGTTCGCCCTGCTGGCCGGCACGGGGCTGGCGCTCACCTCCGGCGGGCGCCGCCCGCTCCGAGGCCGCGCGATGACGGCCGCCCGTGCCGGCATCGCGGTGCGCGCGCTGCTGCTGCTGGTCCTCGGGCTGGTCATCGGCCACCTCATGCCGCCGGAGCCCCCGGCCTACAACATCCTGATCTACTTCGCCGCGTACTTCCTGCTCGCCCTGCCCTTCCTGGGGCTCGGTCCGCGGGCCCTGTTCATCGGCGCGGGCGCAGCCCTGGTGGCCGGCCCGCTGCTGCTCCACCTCGCCGGGGACGTGCTGCCGGGCTTCTCCTCCTACAACCCGACCTTCGTCACCCTGGTCACCGAGCCGCTCGCGGTGCTCGGGCAGCTGCTCCTGACGGGGACCTACCCCGCCCTGCCGTACCTGGCCTACCTGCTGGCGGGCCTGGCCATCGGCCGGCTCAACCTCCGCCGCCGCGACGTCCAGGTCCGGCTGGTCGTGGTGGGCACGGTCCTGGCGGTGACCGCGAAGCTGGTCTCGCGGCAGCTGCTCTACGCCGGGGACGTCTACACGAGGCTGCTGTTCAGCGACCCGGACCTCACCGTGGCGCAGCTCGAGAGCCTGCTGACCTACGGCCCCGAGGACACGCTGCCGACGACCTCCCCGTGGTGGCTCGTGCTCACCACCCCGGACGTCAACACCCCGTTCTCCGTGGCGTGGAGCCTCGGGGTGAGCCTGGCCGTCGTCGGGACCTGCCTGCTGCTCGCCCGTCGGCACAGCGCCTGGCTGCTGCCCGTGACGGCCGTGGGCGCGATGAGCCTCACCCTGTACACGGCGCACCTCGTGTTCCTGTCCTTCGAGCTCTTCCACACCGCGCCCCAGCTCTGGCTGATCGCGAGCCTGGTGCTCTCCGTGCTGTTCGCCCTCGCCTGGCAGCGGGCCTTCGGGCGGGGCCCGCTGGAGCGGGCGATGAACGCGGTGGTCCGGCCGGTCCGCCGGGCCGTGGCTCAGGGGTCCAGCCGGTAGCCGCGCTTGATCACGGTGACGACCAGGGGAGCGGGCAGGATCCGGCGCAGCCGGGAGATCACCATCTCCAGGGCGTGCTCTGTCTCCAGGCCCGGCACCGCGGACAGCAGCTGCCCCCGGGACACCACCGCCCCGGGGTGCGCCGCGAGCGCCCGCAGCACCGCGACCTGGGCGTCGGAGAGCGGGACGAACACGCCCTCCAGGGCCGCGCCGGTGCTCATCAGCCGCAGCGTCCCGTGCCGGGTGGGCACCACCAGGGTGCGCTCCTCGACCGTGTGGGTGCACACCGCCCGGACCAGGGCCCCCAGCCGGTAGCGCTCCGGCACGAGCGGCTCCACCCCGACCTCCAGCAGGGGCCCGGCGCACACGGGTCCCACCGCGGCGGCCGTGACGTCCGTGCGCAGGGCGTCCACGAGGTCCTCGAAGCGGCCCATCTCCTGGGCCGTGCTGAACAGGGAGTCCACGGCCGGAGCGGCGGTGAAGGTGAGCACGTCCAGGCGGCGCTCGCACACGTCGCGGATCAGGCCGGGCAGGCGCTCGCCGTCGTCGGCGGAGAGCCACCGGTAGGGGGAGACCGTGTCCACCTGCGCCCCGGCGGCCACGAGCCGCTCCAGCTGGACCTGGTCCGTCAGCCCGTGCAGCTGGACGGCCACGCGGGCGCCGGCCACACCGTCGGCCAGGAGCCGGTCGACCACCGACGAGGTCCGCTCGTCCTCGGAGACCTCCGCGTCCTCGAGCTCCAGGGAGAGCACCTGGCCCCGGGCCTTCGCCCCGCGGGTGAGCACCCGGGCGGCCCGGAAGGCGTCCCGCAGGTCCTCCCCGAGACCCGCGGCGTCCGCGGCCTCGAACCACCGGCGCAGCCCGTAGGCGGTGGTCACCACGATGATCCCGGGCCGGTGGGCGAGCAGCGTGCGCGTGTCCTCGACCACCCGGGTGTCCTCGGCCACGGGGGAGATCATCAGGGCGGGCGCGTGCACCACCTGCGCGCCGCGGCGCTCCAGGGCGGCGATGAAGTCCGTGGCGCGGCGGTGGGCCGTCACGCCGACGCGGAACCCGGTCAGTTCCCCGAGCGCGCCGGGCGCGCCGGAGCCACCGGGTGCGGGGGCGGGGGGTGCGGCGGTCATGCCCCGAGCGTAGGTCGGTCCTGTGACCACGGTGTTACCCCAGGTTTCCGATTCCGCACCGCCTGCCCCACGGACGCGGTGCGGGGAACCGCGGCGTGCCGGACGTCCCGCTGACGTGCACGGTGGGGCCTGCAGACTTCACGGAATCGTGAGGTGTGCGCAACGGGAGCGCCACGTGCGGCAGAGATCCTGGGTCCGGAAAGGTCCCGGAGTGCCGGGACCTCGGATGCGGCTCGGACCCTGGCAGTGCCGGGGCGGGCCCGCGAGGACGGGGGAGTCATGAGGTGGACGTCCGGAACGGAGCGTTTCGCCCCGGCCGCGGCCACGGGCGGGGCCCGCAGGTCCCCGGCGTGGTGGGCGGGCCTCGACGCGGCCCGCGGGCTGGCGCTGATCGGGCTGATGGCGGTGCAGGTCCTGCCCGGCCACCACGCCCCGACCCAGGCACCGGCCTGGCCGCACCTCCTCCTCTCGGAGGCCTCGGCGGCACTGTTCATCCTGCTGGCCGGGGTGGGACTGGCGCTCGGGTCCGGGGGACGGTTCCCGCACCGGGGCAGATGGCTGGTCGCCGATCGGGTGGGGCTGGCCGTGCGGGCGGTGCTGATCGCCGCGGTGGGGCTGGGGCTCGGGGCGCTGATGCCCGGGAACGCCCCGGCCGACAACCTCCTGGTCTGCTGCGGGGTGCTCTTCGTGCTGGCCATCCCGTTCCTGCGCCTGTCCGCGACGGCGCTGTTCGTCTGCGCGGCGGTGCTCTGGATGGTGGGCCCGCTGCTGGTGCAGGGCGTGACGGACGTCCTGCCGGCACCCGCCTCCGCCCACCCCGCGTTCGCCGACGTGCCGGCGGAGCCGGGCGGGACGGTCTCCCGGCTGCTGGTGACCGGAACCTACCCGGCCCTGCCGTACCTGAGCTGTCTGCTGGCCGGGCTGGGGGTGGGGCGGATCAACCTGCGCGACACGGGGATCCAGGTCCGTCTCCTGGCGGTGGGGGTGGGCCTGGTCGTCCTCGCCCGGACCGCCGACCCCTTCGGACCGTACGTCGTCGGCGGTCACGGCCGGGTGCCGACGACCGGCGGGACGGGCGCGGACGAGCTGGCCGAGGTGCTGGTGCGGGGCCCGGACCCGTGGCCCGTCGACGGGGTGTGGGCGATCGCCGCCGGCCTGGGTGTGGCACTGCTGGTGCTGGGGGGCTGTCTGCTGGTCTCCCGCAGGTCCGGGGCGTGGCTGCTGCGGCTGTCGGCCGTGGGGGCGATGGGCCTGAGCGTGTACACCGCCCACCTGGTGGCGCTGTCCGTCGAGGTCCGGTACGACCTCCCCGTCCTCTGGTCCGTCGCCCACCTGGGGGCGGCGGTCCTGCTGGCCGTCGGCTGGCGCCGGGCGCTGAGCCGGGGGCCGTTGGAGCGGGTCCTCGACGCCGTCGGGGACGCCGGCCGCCGTACCGTGCTCGACCGGCACCGCCGGCTCCACCTGACGTGACCTCAGGCGCCGCGGGCCCCTCCGGTCCGGTCCCGACCGGGAGCTCGAGCCGGGCGCATCCCGTCGGCGGTCCGGGGCCGCGTCAGATTCCGGGGGTCGCGGCGCCCTCGCGCACCGGGATGCGCGGACCGGTCAGCAGCACGGGGCCGTCGCCGGCCTCGGCGGCGGCGCGCTCGGCGTCGGTCGCGGGGCGGCGCTGACCGCGCTCGAGCACGTAGTCCTGGGAGTCGTCCGGGGCGGCGTCGTTGACGAAGGAGCGGAAGCGGCGCAGCCGCTCGGGGTCCTTCAGCGTGGCGGCCCACTCGTCCTCGTAGCGGTCCACGTGCTGGGCCATCGCGGCCTCGAGCTCCTCGCCGATGCCCAGGGAGTCCTCGACGACGACGGCGCGCGCGTGGTCGATCCCGCCGTCGAGCTCCTCCTGCCACCGGGCCGTGCGCTGCATCCGGTCCGCGGTGCGGATGTAGTACATGAGGTACCGGTCGATGTACCGGACCAGGGTCTCGTCGTCCAGGCCCTGGGCCAGCAGCTGGGCGTGGGCGGGGTTCGCGCCGCCGTTGCCGCCGGTGTAGAGGTTCCAGCCGTCGGTCGTGGAGATGATGCCCACGTCCTTGCCGCGGGCCTCGGCGCACTCGCGGGCGCAGCCCGAGACGCCCATCTTGAACTTGTGGGGGGAGCGCAGCCCCCGGTAGCGCAGCTCCAGCCGCACGGCCATGCCCACGGAGTCCTGCACCCCGTAGCGGCACCACGTGGAGCCCACGCAGGACTTCACGTTGCGCAGTGCCTTGCCGTAGGCCTGCCCGGACTCGAAGCCGGCGTCCACGAGCTCCCGCCAGATCTCCGGCAGCTGCTCGAGCCGGGCCCCGAACATGTCCACGCGCAGGGCCCCGGTGATCTTGGTGTAGAGCCCGTACCGGCGGGCCACCTCGCCGAGCACGATGAGCTTCTCCGGGGTGATCTCCCCGGCCGGCACGCGCGGGACCACGGAGTACGTGCCGTCCTTCTGCATGTTGGCCAGCGCCCGGTCGTTGGTGTCCTGCAGGGCGCCCCGGCCGGAGTCGAGCACGTACTCGTCCCGCTGGGAGGCGAGCACGGAGGCGACCACGGGCTTGCAGATGTCGCAGCCCAGGCCGGTGCCGAAGCGGGCGACCACCTCGTCCCAGGAAGACAGGTCCAGGGCGCGCACGGCCTCGAAGAGCTCGGCGCGGGAGAGCTCGAAGTGCTCGCACAGCGCCCTGGAGACCTCCACGCCGGCCTTCGCCAGCTCCAGGTCCAGGGTCTTCTTGAGCATCGGGACGCAGGACCCGCACTGCGTGCCGGCCCGGGAGCACTTCTTGAGCTCGCCGATCTCGTGCACGCCGCAGGAGATCTGCTCCCGCACGGCCCCGGTGGTGACGTTGTTGCAGGAGCAGATCACGGCGTCGTCGGGCAGGTCCCCGGCCGGGGCGTCCACGCCGGAGGCGGAGAGGTAGGCGCCGGGCTCGCCGGGCAGCTCCCGGCCCAGCAGCGGGCGCAGGGCGTTGTACGGCTCGGCGTCCCCCACGAACACCCCGCCCAGCAGGGTCCGCGCGTCCTGGGTGACCACGACCTTCTGGTACATCCCGCGGGCGGGGTCCGCGTAGACGACCTCGAGGCAGTCCTCGGTCTCGCCGTAGGCGTCGCCGAAGGACGCCACGTCCACGCCGGAGAGCTTGAGCTTGGTCGCGGTGTCGAAGCCGTCGAACGTGGAGCGCCCGCCGGCCAGCCGGTCGGCGACGATCTCCGCCATGGTGTTCGCGGGGGCCACGAGCCCCAGGCACTCCCCGTTCCAGGAGGCGACCTCGCCGATCGCCCACACGTGCTCCGCGGAGGTGCGGCAGGCCTCGTCGATGACCACGCCGCCGCGCGGGGCCGTCGCGACGCCCGCGTTGAAGGCCAGCCGGTCCCGCGCCCGGATGCCGGTGGCCACGATGACCAGGTCAGCCTCGAGGTCGGCGGAGTCCCGGAACTCGACGGCGCACACCTCGCCGTCGGACTTGCGCAGCCCCACGCCGGAGGGGCGCTCGCCCAGGTGCAGGCGCACGCCGCGCGCGGTGATGAGGGCGTTGAGGGAGCGGCCGGCGCCCTCGTCGAGCTGCGCGTTCATCAGCCACTTGCGGGAGTGCACCACCGTGGCCTCCGCGCCGAGCTCCTGGAGCCCGCCCGCGGCCTCGAGACCCAGCAGACCACCGCCGATGACCACGCCGCGCGGGGCGCGCCCGTAGCGGGCGCGCAGCCGCTCGACCTCGGCGCGGATGGCCGCGACGTCGTCGAGGGTGCGGTAGACGAAGGCGTGGTGGGCGCCGGGGACGTCCAGGCGCGCGGCGTCGGAGCCGGTGGCGAGGACGAGCTCGTCGTAGCCGGTCACCGTCCCGTCCGCCGCGGCGACCGTGCGGGCCGCGGGATCGATCTCCCGGGCCTTCACGCCCTGCCGCAGGTCCACCCGCGGGTCCTGCCACACCGTGCCCCCGCCCAGGGTGAGGTCGACCGCGCCCGCGGGGCCCGTCAGCGCCTTGGACAGCTGGACGCGGTCGTAGGGGACCCACGGCTCGTCGGCGAACACGGTGAGGCGCACGTGGTGGTCCTCCGCGGACAGCACCGCCTCCGCGAAGCGGTGGGCGGCGGGGCCGCCGCCGACCACGACGACGTGCTGGGGGGACTGCGGGGAGAAGGGGGAGCGCGGCACGGGAACCTCCGGGAGCTGGCGGGCGGCTGGGGCGTTGCTCCGACTCTAGGGAGACGGGATTGCCCCGCCGTTGCCCCGCCGTTCCGGTCGCTTTTCGCTTCCCTCACCGGGGCCCCGGCTCCGTGTGAGCGGGCTTTGACCGGGGCGAAACGGCCCCGGAGCGCGCCCGTCATCCGCCCCGCCTAACGTCGAGCACGACGTTCCGCCGAGCCGCAGGAGGCCCCACATGACGACCCTCACCCCGACCACGACCACGACCGCGACCACGACCGCGACCACGGTGGACGCGGCGCGCCGTGCCGCCGGCACCGAGTGGCACGACGTGTGCGCCCTGACGGACCTCGAGCCCCTGTGGGGCGAGGCCGCCCGGGTGGCGGGCCGCCAGGTGGCGCTGTACCGGGTGGACGCCACCACGGTGCTCGCGGCCGACCACCGCGATCCCCGCACCGGGGCCTGCGTCATGGCGCGCGGCATCCTCGGCTCCCGCGGCTCGGCCGTCACGGTCGCCTCGCCGCTGCACAAGGAGGTCTACGACCTCGCGACCGGGCGGTGCCTCACCGGGGACGGGCCCGCCCTGCCGGTGCACCCGGCCGAGGTGCGCGACGGGCGGGTGCTCGTCGGCCTGTGCCGCTGACGGCACGTCGCCGGGGTTCTCCCAGGTACTCCTTCGTAAGATGACCGGGTGACACGACAACACCCTCGGAGCGGTCCCCGGTGGCCCTGGTCCTGGCTGCCGCACCGGCACCGCCACCGCGGCGCGACGTCCCGGGGCGCCCGGCGGCGGCTGCGCCTGCTCGGGGCCGGTGCCCTGGCGCTGGTGCTCCTGCTCGTCACGACCGTGGCCCTCCTGGTCGGCCGGGACGAGGAGACCCCGGAGGCCGAGGCCCCCGAGACGGTCTCGTGCGCCCGCTACGGACTCGACGGCGTCCGGGTCACGGCCCGCGGCCCCGGCGGACCCACGGACGGGGCCGTGCTGGACGCGCGCGTGTTCGGCCCGGGGGAGGAGCGGCAGGACCGCTTCCAGCTCGAGCACGAGCACGACGGGATCACCAGCTCCTACCACGTCTTCGCCGAGGACCTGGACTGGGACCGGCCGGTGGGCGTCGTGTACCACTTCCACGGGGACGGCGCCTTCGAGTACGAGAGCCCCCAGTACACCGCCTCCTGCCTGGCGGAGGTCGCGCGGGAGCACAACATGCTGCTGGTGGTCCCGCGGACCCCCGATCGTGCGGGGGAGATCACCTGGTGGGAGGAGCGGGACCTCAACGCGCAGTGGTTCCTCTCGCTCGTCGAGGAGCGGCTCGAGCCCGAGTACGACATCGACCGCTCCCGCACCTGGCTGACCGGGTACTCCGGCGGGGCCCAGTTCATCAGCCAGGAGCTGCTGGCGGACCACGTGGACCTCGTCCCGGGCGGCGGCGCGATCATGATGGGCGGCGGACAGGCCCCGGACCGGCCCTCCGCGGAGCCCACCTCGGAGCAGCTGCAGGAGCTGCGCCTGCGCTGGGACGTGGGCACGGAGGACGACGGGACCGACCCGCAGGCGCGGTTCGACGCCGTGTCCGCGGCGTGGGACGGGCACCACTGGTACGAGGAGCAGGGCTTCGAGCGGGCCCGGATCCGGTACCGGGACGGCGTGGATCACTTCGGGCTGCCGTATGCCCGCATCCTCCAGCGCGCGCTCAACGCGGCCGAGGACGACTCCCAGGAGCAGTCCTGACGTGCCCCGTCGCCCTGGGTCCTGGGTTTTTCTCCGGCCGGGGACCCGCTCCGCGTTTGCTCTAGTAAGCTCAGGCATGCACCAGTGCGCCGCGAGCCCGTCGTCCACCACGGGCGGGCGGGCGCCGGGCGCCGTGCCGGGGGGCGCGGACGGGGCCGGAAGCGGCACGGGTGCACGAGCCGATCGATCCCTGGGGGAACCGCATGTCCGCAGAACGCACGCCGCCGGCCGGGACGGCCACCGCCAGCGCTGTCCCGACGGAAGGACCCGGGCGCGACGTCGCCGGGGCCCCCCGGACGACCCGCCGCCTCCTCGGCGTCGACGCCGCCCGCGGCCTGGCCCTGTTCGGCATGGTCGCCGTGCACACGCTGCCCTCGTGGGACGAGCAGACGGGCGAGGCGAACCTGTCCTGGACCCTGTTCGCCGGCCACTCGGCCGCGCTCTTCGCCACCCTGGCGGGGGTGAGTCTGGCCTTCTCCTCCGGCGGGCGCACCCCCCGTGCCGGGCTGCGGATGACGGCCTCCCGGTGGGCCCTGGCCGCACGGGCGGGGGTGATCGCCCTGGTCGGCTTCCTCCTCGGCTTCCTCGAGCTGCCGGTGAGCAACATCCTCATCTACTACGGGATGCTCTTCCTGCTCGCCGTGCCCTTCCTGCGCCTGCGGACCCGGTCCCTCCTGGTGTGCGCCGCGCTCTTCGCCCTCGTCGCGCCCTTCCTCATGCAGTGGTCCGTCGACGTGCTGCCCGGCCTCGAGTACGAGAACCCGAGCCTCGTGGACCTGGTCGTCGACCCGGGCACCGTGCTGTCCCAGCTGCTCCTGACGGGCGTCTACCCCGCGCTGCCCTGGATGGCGTTCCTGCTGGCCGGACTCGCCGTGGGACGCACGGACCTCACCAGTCGGAGGGTCCAGACCCTGCTCGCTTCGGTCGGGGCGGCGGTCGCGCTGCTCGCGTGGTCCTCCTCCGCCCTCGCGCTGCGGGTGCTCGGCGGCTACGAGGCCATCGCCGAGGGCACGCCCTGGATGGACGAGTCGGAGATCGAGGAGGTGCTCGTCTTCGGCGGGGACCCCACGCTGCCCACCGACACCCTGTGGTGGCTGCTGATCTCGACCCCGCACACGAACACGCCGTTCTTCCTGGTGCTCAACGTGGGCCTGGCACTGTCCGTCCTCGGCGTCTGCCTGCTCCTGGAGCGCGTGGCCGGCCGGGTCCTCGCGCCGCTCGCCGCGGCGGGTGCGATGACGTTCACGCTCTACACGGCACACCTGCTCATCCTCTGGCCCGAGTACTACGACCTCGCGCCCGCCGCGTGGACCGCGGGCCAGATCGTGTCGTTCACCGTGTTTGCCCTGCTGTGGCGGCGATACCTGGGCCAGGGCCCGCTGGAGAAAATGGTCACCCGGTCGACCAAGGCCGTCTCGCGCCGGGTCCTCGCCCGGGGCGGGGACGGGGTCCGGCCGCCGGCCACCTGAGCCCGTGCGCCGTCAGAGGCCCAGCGCGGCCTCGAGTTCGGCGCGGATCCGCCCGAGCCGCTCCTGCGCCTCGGCCCGGGCGGCGGGCAGCGCGGCCCGGCCGGCCACCGGGGCGACCACCTCGAGGTAGCACTTGAGCTTCGGCTCCGTCCCGGAGGGGCGCACGATCACCCGGGTGCCGTCCGCGGTGAGCAGGCGCAGTCCCTCGGTGGGCGGCAGCCCCGTGCCCGGGGCGGCGAGGTCCGCGACCTCGACCACCTCGGAGCCGCCCAGCGCCGCGGGCGGGGCGTCCCGCAGGGCGGCCGCCATGACCGGGATGCGGCTCAGGTCCGCCACCCGGATGCTCAGCTGGTCGGTCGCGTACAGCCCGTGGGCCAGGGCGAGGTCGTCCAGCACGTCCAGCAGGGTCCGGCCCTGCGCGCGCAGCTCGTCGGCGAGCACCGCCACCGCCACGGCCGCACTGATCCCGTCCTTGTCCCGGACCACCTCCGGCGCCACGCAGTAGCCCAGCGCCTCCTCGTAGCCGAACGCGAGCCCCGGGACGCGGGCGATCCACTTGAAGCCCGTCAGCGTCTCCTGGTGGGCGATCCCCGCCGCGGCGGCGATCCGCCTCAGCAGGCGGGAGGAGACGATGGAGTTCGCGAACACGGCGCCTTCGCGGCCCGCGCACCGGGCCGCCGCGGCGTGGCCGAGCAGCGCGCCGATCTCGTCGCCGCGCAGCATCCGCCAGCCCTGCGCCGAATCCTCGATGTCGGCCCCGGGCACCGGGACCGCCACGGCCACCCGGTCCGCGTCGGGGTCGTTGGCCAGGACGAGGTCCGCGCCCACGGCGCGGGCGGTGGTCAGGGCCAGGTCCAGGGCGCCGGGCTCCTCGGGATTGGGGAACGCGACCGTGGGGAAGTCCGGGTCCGGCTCCGCCTGCTCCGGGACCACGTGCACGTCGGCGAGACCGGCACGCCGCAGGGCCTCCGTCGTCGTGCGCCCGCCCACCCCGTGCAGCGGGGTGAGGACGACCCGCAGGGGACGTCCGGCGCCCGCGACGGCGGGGACCACGGCGGGGAGCACGGCGTCGAGGTAGTCCTGCTCGACGCTCGCGGGCAGGACGGTCCACCCGTCCTGCGCCCGGGGGATGTCCTCGACGGGCCCGACGGCCGCGATCCGCTCGGCGATCATCCGGTCGTGCGGGGCCACGATCTGGCAGCCGCGGGCCTCCGGCTCCACGGCCCGGCCGCCGAGGTAGACCTTGTAGCCGTTGTCCGCCGGCGGGTTGTGGCTGGCGGTGACCATGACGCCCACCTCCGCCTCGAGGGCCCGCACCGCCCACGCCAGGACGGGCGTGGGCAGCGGCGCGGGCAGCAGCAGCGTCTCGATGCCGGCGGCCGTGAACACCGCGGCGGTGTCCCGGGCGAAGACCTCGGAGCCGTGCCGGGCATCGTAGCCGACCACCGCGCGGGGCCGGGCGGAGCCCGCCGCACGGTCCGCCGGGGTCTGCACGGCCAGGACGTGGGCGGCCAGACCCGCCGCGGCGCGCAGCACCACCACCCGGTTCATCCGCATCGGCCCGGCGCCCAGGGCCGCCCGCAGCCCGGCGGTGCCGAACTGGAGGGTGCCCGAGAAGCGGTCTGCCAGCTCCGCCCGTGCTGCGGCGTCACCGGCGGCGGCCGCCTCGACGAGGGCTGCCAGCTCGGCGCGGGTGGCGGGGTCCGGGTCGGCGGCGCCCCACGCGCGCGCGGCGTCGAGCAGCTGCGGGTCGGTGCGGTGGGCGGTGGTCATGGCGCGGCCTCCTGGGGGCGTCCGGTGCGTCGGGGTGCCGGGCCGGGAACCCGTCCCGGCCCGGGGCCGGTCAGAGCTGGGCGACGATGCGGGCGAGCAGTCCGGAGATCCGGGTGCCCGCGGCGCGGCCGGCCTCGAGGACCTCCTCGTGGGAGAGCGGGGTCGCGGAGATCCCGGCGGCCTGGTTGGTCACGAGGGAGATCCCGAAGACCTCCATGCCGGCGTGCCGGGCGGCGATGGCCTCCAGGGCCGTGGACATCCCGACGAGGTCGGCGCCGAGCACCCCGGCCATCCGCACCTCCGCCGGCGTCTCGTAGTGCGGGCCGGGGAACTGCGCGTAGACCCCCTCTTCGAGAGTGGGGTCCACCCCACGGGCCAGCTCGCGCAGCCGCGGGGAGTACAGGTCGGTGAGGTCCACGAACGTGGCACCCTCGAGCGGGGACCGGCCCGTGAGGTTGAGGTGGTCGCTGATGAGCACCGGGGTGCCGGGGCCCCAGGACGGGTTCAGCCCGCCGCAGCCGTTGGTGAGGATCATGGTGTGCGCCCCGGCGGCGGCCGCGGTGCGCACGCCGTGGACCACAGGGCGCACGCCTCGGCCCTCGTAGTAGTGGGTGCGGGCGCCGATCACCAGCGCGTGCCGGCCCGCGGCGGTGCGCACGGAGCGCAGCGTGCCCACGTGGCCCTCGAGGGCGGGCGGAGTGAAGCCGGGGATCTCCGCGGCCGGGATCTCGGCGACGGTCTCGCCGATCAAATCGGCGGCCTGGCCCCAGCCGGAGCCGAGGGTCAGGGCGATCTCGTGCGTGTCGACCCCGGTGGCCCGGCGGAGGGCGTCCGCGGCCTCCTGGGCGAGCTCGAAGGGGTCGGCCCGGTCAGCGCTGTGCTCTGTGTCCACCCGCCCCAAGCTACCGCATGGTCCCGAGCCGTCCGGTGCGGCCGGGCCGGTTCCGCCGCCGGAGCGGCACCTGCAAGAATGGCCGGGTGACTGCACACAGCGAATTCTCCATCCAGAAGCTCGTCATCATCGGGGGCGGTCCGGGCGGCTACGAGGCCGCCCTGGTCGCCGCCAGCCTCGGGGCGGATGTGACCATCGTCGAGCGCCAGGGCCTGGGCGGCTCCGCGGTGCTGACGGACGTGGTTCCGTCCAAGACGCTCATCGCCTCCGCCGACGCGATGACCCGCTTCGCCGAGGCCGCGGACCTGGGGGTGCACGTGCGCGGGGGCAGCAAGGACGGGGACGAGATCAACGACCTCGCCGTGGACCTGGAGAAGGTCAACACCCGTCTCCTGCGCCTCGCGGCGTCCCAGTCCCGGGACATCAAGCGCGGGCTCGAGCGGGTGGGGGTGCGCGTGATCGCGGGCACCGGCCGGCTGCTCAGCCCCACCTGCGTGCAGGTCACCACCGACGACGGGCTGGAGTACACCCTCGACGCGCAGGCCGTGCTGCTCGCCGTCGGGGCCTATCCCCGGGAGCTGCCGTCCGCGAAGCCGGACGGGGAGCGGATCTTCAACTGGAAGCAGGTCTACCACCTCACGGAGGTCCCCGAGCACATGATCGTGGTGGGCTCCGGCGTGACCGGCGCGGAGTTCGCCTCGGCCTACCGGGGTCTCGGGGCCGAGGTCACGCTCGTCTCCTCCCGGGACCAGGTGCTGCCCGGCGAGGACGAGGATGCCGCGGCCGTGCTCGAGAGCGTCTTCGAGCGCCGCGGCATGAACGTGCTCAGCCGCTCCCGCGCCGACTCCGTGGAGCGCAGCGAGAACGGGGTGGTCGTCACGCTCTCCGACGGGCGCAAGATCGCCGGCTCGCACTGCCTCGTCGCGGTCGGCGCGATCCCGGCCACCGACGACCTCGGGCTCGAGGAGGTCGGGGTGGCCCGCGCCGAGTCCGGGCACATCAAGGTGGACGGCGTCTCCCGCACCACCGTGCCGGGCGTCTACGCCGTGGGCGACTGCACGGGCGTGCTCCCGCTCGCCTCGGTGGCGGCAATGCAGGGCCGGATCGCCGTGGCGCACCTCATGGGCGACGCCGTCAAGCCGCTGCGCACCCACCTGGTGGCCTCCAACATCTTCACCTCGCCCGAGATCGCGTCCGTGGGCGTGAGCGAGAAGTCCATCGAGGACGGCACCTACCAGGCGGACACCATCATGCTGAAGCTCTCCACCAACCCGCGCGCCAAGATGATGGCGGTCGAGGACGGGTTCGTGAAGATCTTCTCCCGCAAGGGCTCCGGCACGGTGATCGGGGGAGTGGTGGTGGGTCCCCGCGCGTCCGAGCTGATCTTCCCGATCTCCCTGGCCGTCACCCACAAGCTGCACGTCGACGACCTCGCCGACACCTTCACGATCTACCCGTCCCTCACCGGGTCGATCTCGGAGGCGGCCCGGCGCCTGCACGTGCACGTCTGATCCCCGCCGGCACGCACAACGGCCGCATCCCCCGCTTCAGGGGATGCGGCCGTTGCGCGTGCTGCTGCGTCGGGAAGCGGATCAGCGGCGGGTGACGACGTTCTCCATGTCGACGTCCTTGGTCTCCGGGGAGAACCAGAGGGCCACGAGGGTCAGCACGGCGCCGAACGCCAGGTAGAGGCCGACGGAGCCCACGCCGTAGCTCGCGTTGAGGGTGACGGCGACGTACGGGGTGATGGCGGCACCGAGGATCGACGCCGTGTTGTACGCGACGCCGGAGCCGGTGTAGCGCACGTTCGTGGGGAACAGCTCGGGCAGGATCGCCGACATCGAGCCGAAGGTCAGGCCCATCAGGGTCATGCCGACCACGAGGAAGAACAGCACGCGGCCCGTGCTGACGTCCTCACCGGTGCCGACCGCGGCCGGGTCCATGAGCAGGCCGAAGCTCAGTCCGAAGAGCAGGATCACCGAGGTGATGACCAGCTGTGAGCTGCGCCGGCCGAAGCGGTCAGCGACCCACCCGGAGACGGGCACCATGGCGGCGAACAGCAGCACGGCGAGCAGCTGCAGCACCAGGAAGTCCCGGTAGGGGATGCCGAGGCCGCCGTTGGCGGGGCTGCCGATGCCGTAGGAGAGGATCCACGCGGTCATCAGGTAGAAGAGCATGTAGGTGGCGAGCATGATGAACGTGCCCTGGATCATCTGCAGCCACGAGCCCCGGAACGCCTCGACGAGCGGGGTCTGAACCTTCTCGCCCTGGTCCAGCGCCTTCTGGAAGACCGGGGTCTCCTCGAGCTTGAACCGCACGTACAGGCCGACGACCACCATCACCACGGAGGCCAGGAACGGCACGCGCCAGCCCCACGTGAGGAACGGGTGGTCGGTGCCCTGCTCGGCGACCGAGACGAAGCCCATCACGATGGTCAGCACCAGGAAGAAGCCGTTGGCCAGGATGAAGCCGAACGGGGCGCCCAGCTGAGGCCACATGGCGGCGCGCGCCCGCTTGCCCTCCTCGGCGTACTCGGTGGCCAGCAGGGCCGCGCCGGACCACTCGCCGCCCAGGCCCAGGCCCTGGCAGAAGCGCAGGATCGTCAGGATGAGCGGGGCCCAGATGCCGATCGAGTAGTAGGTGGGCAGCAGGCCGATGAGGAACGTGGCGACGCCCATGGTCAGCAGGGCGCCGATCAGGGTGGCCTTGCGGCCGATCCGGTCGCCGAAGTGCCCGAAGATCACCGAGCCGATCGGGCGGGCCACGAAGGCCGCGGCGAAGGTCGCCATGGAGGCGAGCAGCTTGGCCGTCTCGTCCTCACCCGTGAAGAACAGGGCCGGGAACACGGCCACGGCCGCGGTGGCGTAGACGTAGAAGTCGTAGAACTCGATCGTCGTGCCCACGAGGGAGGCCAGGATCACCCGGCTGCGGGGCACGCGGTCGGACAGGGGGAGCGAGGGGGAGGACGCGCCGTTGGCGTCCTGCCCGGTCACCGGAGAGGACATGGGGAAACCTCGGTCGTAGCAGTGGGTGGGGACAAGATCCCGATAGTACGCCGGGCCGTCCGCATGGCGGGTGGCCCGTCTCACATCCTGGAACGACGAACGGGCCGGGGCTCGCCGAGTGCGAGGGCCGCCACAGCGTCCTCGTGCATGGTCTGCTCCGTTGTGGACCGGGCGACAGAGGATCAGACCTCGGGGGCTCCGAGCGCCTGCCGCACGTCGTCCAGCCGCTCGGCCACGGCCACCCTGGCCCGGGTGGGGGAGCCGGCCGCCTTGATCTCGCGACCGGTGACCAGCACGGCGATCGTCTCGTCGGGGTCCACCAAGCCGTCACGCAGAGCGCTTCGCAGGCCCGCCACGGACGCAGCACCGGCCGGTTCCGCACCGACGCCCGCCGTCGAGGCCAGCAGAGCGACGGCCTCCATAAGCTCCGAGTCGCTCACTGCCACCATGGCGCCGTCGCCGGAACGTACGGCTCGGAGCACCGCGTCGCCGATGGCCGGCCGCAGCACGGCGATCCCGTCGGCCACCGTCGATCCCGGGGCCAGTTCGTCGGGTCGTGGGTCGGATCCCAGCCAGGCGCGCACCAGCGGTTGGCAGGCCTGGGCCTGCACACCGACCAGGCGAGGCGTACGGGCGGCAAGGCCACAGGCCACCAGCTCGGTGAAGCCTTTCTCGAGCGCCACGAGGGTGGGACCGTCACCCACCGGAGCGACCATCACGTCCGGCATCCGTCGGCCGAGCTGCTCCCAGACCTCCAGCGCCACGGTCTTCTTGGCCTCGGTCGTCAGGGGGTTCACCCCGGTGTTCCGGTCCACCCAGCTGAACTCCTCGACCGCTGCGCGCGACAGGTCGACGGCGGCCGCGTAGCCCTCAGGAACCTGGAACACCCATGCTCCGGCCTGCGTCATCAGCGCGAGCTTGTCCTCCTGACAGTCGACCGACACGAAGATCACGGCGCGCATTCCCGCGGCTGCCGCCCCGAACGCCGTGGCCACGGCGGCGTTGCCCGTCGAGGCCGTCGTGATGGTGTCCAGACCGCGCCGCAGCCCGTCCTCGATCACCAGCGCCGTGGCCCGGTCCTTGTTCGACGCCGTCGGACCGCGGGTCTCGTCCTTCACCCACAGGGACGGGGTGCCCAGGCCGGCCCGCAGCGCGGGGGCCGGAAGCAGAGGCGTACCGCCGATGGGCAAGGGGTAGCGCACGGGTCCGTCGGAGATGGGCAGGAGGGATCGGTACCGCCACATTGTGAACGATCCCGGCTCCTCCTCCGGGACCAGGCCGGGGGCATAGTCGTACTGCAGCCTCTCGCACCCGGCGGTGCGTATCGAGCCGGTCACCCTGCCCATGTCGACTGCGCCTCCTCCCACGTGCCGGAGCGTGCCGCGTCAGCCATACCGGCGCAGCTCCGAGAAGAAGTCCTCGATCACCTGGAGTCGGCCGCTGCCGGCCACTTCGTCGTAGACGTACTTGCCCACCGCGAGGTCGAGCACGCCCAGGCCGAACGGCGAGAACACCACCGGGCGGTCGTCCGCCGGCGAGACCTCGCCTGCCATGACGTCGGCCAGGGTGCCGTCCACGAAGTTCCGGTGTCCGACCATCTGCTCCGCGAGGTGGGCGGACGTTCCGGCCCTCAGGCAGTGGTCGACGTCGTCCAGGATGTTGGTCGACGCCAACAGGATCTCCGGTGCCAGGTCGCGCAGGGACACGTGCAGCACCAGCGGGTTGTGCGAGAACCACGTCACGTCGTGCACGTGCGGCTGGGCCGCGACGGTGGCGAACACGACGAGGTCACTGTTCCGGATCAGCTGCTCGGGGCCGTTGTGCACGGTCACCGGGGCGGACGTCCCGCTCCGTTCGAGATAGCCCTTGAACCCCTCCGCGCTCTCGGCCGAGAGGTCGTACACGCCGATCTCGTCGAAGGACCAGTCGGTCGCGTCGAGGAAGGTGTGGATGTACCTGCCGATGAGACCCACGCCGAAGAAGCCGATGCGTCGAGGACGTCCCCGTCCGCGGCTGAGCCGGTCCGCGGCCGCGGCGGCCGATGCCGCCGTCCTGGAGGCGCTGATGACGGAGCTCTCCATGCAGGCGAACGGGTATCCCGTGGCCCGGTCGTTGAGGATCAGCACCGCGGAAGCGCGGGGTATCCCCGACGCCACGTTGTCCGGGAAGCTGGAGACCCACTTGATGCCGTCGACCCCCACCTGTCCGCCGATCGAGGCGGGCAGGGCGATGATGCGCGAGGTGGGTCGGTCCGGGAAGCGCAGGAAGTAGGACGGGGGGTTCACCGAGTCACCGGCTGCGTGCACCCGGTAGGTCTCCTCGACCAGCTCCACAACCTGCTTCTCCCGGCCCTGGAGCACCTCCTGCACCTGCGCCCCGGGAATCACCGCGAACGGTGGAACGGTCTTCGGCTCCGTGGCGGAGAGCGGGGACCTGACGAGATGTGTCATCGGGTACCTTCCTGGGGGTGAGCGACGAGATCCAGCACACGGCGTGGCTCGGCCATGCCGACGAGTACTTCACGAGGTCCCTCGTACGCCTCACGGCTGTGGGCCGTGCGCACGTTGTCGACGAGCATGAGGTCTCCGGCCTCCCACGGCGTCCGAAGGGTGTGGGCCTCGTAGACCTCGTTCAACAGGGCGATGACGTCCTCACCGATCGGCTCGCCGTTGCCGTAGCGGGTGTTGAACGGCAGCCCGTCGGGACCGTAGACGTCCACCAGGTACTCCCGTACCTCAGGCGCGATGGTCCACTCGTTCAGGAACGCGACCTGGTTGAACCAGCAGCGCTGACCGGTCACCGGGTGCCGGACCACGGCAGGGCGCCGTTGCCGGGTGCGGAGCTCCCCGTCGGGCTGCCACT
The DNA here is from genome assembly GCF_049897445.1 of Kocuria sp. LHG3120. NCBI lineage: Bacteria > Bacillati > Actinomycetota > Actinomycetes > Micrococcales > Micrococcaceae > Kocuria > Kocuria sp. LHG3120. The sequence continues at coordinate 353,643 of NZ_JAFCWG010000003.1, forward strand.
CGAACTCGATCGCGTGGGCTCGGCAGTAGTCCTCGACAGCGGCGCGGTCGGCGACCCCGAACGCCTCCTCGTAGGAGGCTCCGATGTCCTCGTTGAAGCTGCGGGTGAGCAGCCACCCCTCGTCCTCGAACCGCTGGACGATGTCCGCAGAGATGGCGTCGAGCACCGTCGGGGCGTCCGCCACGCCGGTCACGCCGCCGACGCTGGGCGCCTCGAGGCAGGCGAAGAGCATCAGGCCGGGGAACTCGAGCGCGTAGCTGAGTTCGTGATGCATGCACATGGGCTGGTTGGCGGGCCACTTGACCGATGAGTACACGCCGTCGGAGTAGCGCTCCCGGGTGGCGAAGGCCTCCCGGTCCGGCATGAGGCCGCCCGGGACGAGCCGTCGGAAGACGGCGGACACCTCGGCCGCATCGTGGAGGCCGAGCCCGCGGACCAGGACGGCGCCGTGCTCGTTCACCGCCGCACGCAGGGCATCGCGGTGCATCTCGGCCCACTGCACGGGGTCGCGGGCGTCCTCGACGGTGAGGATCGGCGGCCGGCCGGCCGGGCGTTCAACGTCGAGCCGGACTGTGGATGAAGGCGACGACATCAGGAGTCCTTTCATGTCACGGATGGTGGGGTGGATCGGTCATCTGGTTCTGAGCGGTGTCCGGGGGATGGAATCGGATTGCGTGTCCGTTCCTGCCGACGCCGGAGCGGGCGTGGCGCCAGCAACTCCGGAGGACGACGCGTCGAGCAGGGTCGCCAGGTCGGCCAGGACCGGCGTCCGGATGACCTCCTTGAGCGACACCGCGCGCTGGAGCGCGACGACGAGCTTCACCGCGGACAGCGAGGTGCCGCCCAGCTCGAAGAAGGAGTCCTGCCTGCTGATCCGATCCGGCGTGGTGCCCAGGACCGCCGCCCAGGCCTCGGCAAGCCGCTGCTCGGTGGCCGTGAGGGCCTCGGTGGGAGTGTCGTCGTCCGGCGGCACGCCCTCCTGCGCCATGCGGCTCAAGGCCTTCCGGTCGATCTTCCCGTTGCCGGTCAGCGGCAGACTCTCCTGCCACCGGTACACCGACGGGAGCATGTAGTCGGGAACCCGTGATGCCATGCGGTCGCGGATCTCGTCGACCTCGAGGGGCCGGCTTCCGGAGTAGAACGCCACGAGGAACGTGGACCGGTCTGCGCCCTCGCCGACGACGACGGCGCCGTCGCGCACACCCGGCAGCAGCAGCAGGGCGTTCTCGATCTCCCCGATCTCGATGCGGAAGCCCCGGATCTTCACCTGGTTGTCCCGCCGTCCCAGGAAATCGAGCTTCCCGTCCGGTTGCCACCGCCCGTAGTCACCGGTCCGGCAGATGCGCTCCCCGTCACGGTGGGGATCGCGTCCGAACATCGCGGCGGATCGCGCTGGGTCGTTGACGTATCCGCGGCCCACGCACACGCCGGAGAACACGATCAGTCCCGGCGCGCCAAGCGGTACGAGGTGGTCGAACTCATCGACCACATCGACGTGGGTGTTGTTGATCGGCCGCCCGAGAGGCACCCTCGGCCCGGCCGGAGGCCGGTCCATGATCTCGTGCACGGCATCGTCCGACGTCTCGGTGAGACCGTAGGTGTTGACCACGGGGACGTCGGGGTGGAGGGCGAACCAGCGCTGGACTAGCTCCTTCTTCAGGAAGTCACCGGTGGGGCACACGCAGTGCAGGTCCGGCAGCTCCCGTGGGTGCTGCTCGAGGTACGACACGATCACGTCGAGGTATGACGGGACGACCTGGATCACGCCGGCTCGCCCGTCCACGATCGTGTCGACGAACCGCTCGACGTCGAGGATCGCGTCCTGGTCGACGATCAGGGTGCGCCCGCCGACCAGCAGGGCGGCCACCAGCTGCCACACCGAGATGTCGAAGCACTGTGGACCGGTCTGGGGAATCACCTCGCCCTCGCGCACGCCCAGGTCGTCGATCTTGGCGAGCATGTGATTGAGCATCCCGGCGTGCTCGCACATCACGCCCTTCGGTTGCCCGGTGGAACCGGACGTGAACAGGATGTAGGCGAGCTGGTCCGGGGCGACGTCCACGTTGAGGTTCGCCTCGGAGTGATCCTCGGCGGCGAGGTCGTCGACGAAGAACTCCGCCACGCCGGGCAGGGTGGCCAGTGCCTGGTCGAGCGTGGCGGTGCTGGATCTGTCGGTGACGATCATCGGTGACTCCGCCCGCGAGATCGCCGTGGCCATCCGCCCGGGCGGGAAGTGCGGCTCGAGCGGCAGATAGGCCAGACCGGCCTTCCAGATGGCCAGGACCGTCACCATCCAGCCCAGGTTGCGCTCCATCACCACGGTGACGACGGTCTCTCGGTCGAGACCCCGAGCCTGCAGCGCTCTGCCCAGCCGGTTCGCCCGGGCGTTCAGCTCGTGGTAGGTCAGCCGGCTGTCGCCGTGAACGGCAGCGACTGCCTCCGGGTGGGACTCGGCCCGCTGCTCGAACAGCTCGTGCACCCGCAGGTCCGGGAGCTCGCGCCGGGGGCCCGCGAGCTCCTCCAGCTGGAAGTGCCGCTCCTCGGGTGCGAGCAGGCACACGCGGGCGTGCTCGCCGTCGGGGTCCGTGGCCATCGCCTCGAGTGCCATCACGTGGTATCCGGCGATGCGGGTCGCGGCGGAGGCGTCGAGCGCATCGGTGCGATACCGCAGACGCAACCGGGCGCCGCGCGCGTCGTCCGACATCGCCAGCTGCAGGACTGTGCTCTCGGCCGGCTCCTCCGGTGCATCCCACGGGTCGAGCACGGTCTCGAAGGCCGGTCCGCTCAGGCCCAGGTCGCGGCGGATCTCGTCCAACGGGACCTCGGGCCGGCCGTTCTCGAGGTGCCACCGCAGCTCCCGCTCCGCACGGCCCACGGCTGTCAGGAGCGCCCGCCACGAGGTCGGCTCGGTCGTCAGCCGGCACGGCACCGGGTCGCGGCCACCCGCGGCGGCGTATCCGGTCACGACCTCCCGCTCCCCGGCCAGTGTGGCGAGCACCCTGGCGTGGGCGGCGAGCAGCACCACGTCGAGAGACGTCTCCAGGCTTTCGGCGAGCCGGCGCAACGTCCTCACCAGATCGTCGGGGACGGTCTCCTGGTGCTCGGCCAGGCCTGGGCGAGGGTCGAGGGTCCACCGTGGGACCGCTGTCAGCCCGCCCTCGGCGAGCATGTTCCGCCAGAAGTCGCGTCCCTCGTGAGTCAGCATGTCCATGTCCTGCTCTCCTGGTTCATCGGGTCGCGACCGAATTCGCGGCTCCGCCACGCAGCGTGGGAGGGGCAGCCGGCGACGCGGCGACGTGTCCCCGTGGCGATGGCCCGGAAGTCGGCTCGGCCAGGGCTTCGGCGGGATTGCCTCCCCACCGCTCGTGGGCGGGGACCTCCGAACCCTTCATCAGGAAGGAGTCCGGCGCGAGGACGACGCCGTCGCCCATGGTGACCCCGTAGTGCACCATCGTCGCCACGCCGAGCGTGCAGCCCGAGCCGATCGTGGTGGCGTCGGACTTGAACGCATAGTCCTCCTGGGAGTGGCACTGGATGTACGCCCCGGCATTGAGAATCACGTCGTCCCCGATGGTGATGATGTTCTTCTCGGACATGCCCGCCCCGTCGTCGAACAGCCGCTTGCCCACACGGACCCCGACGAGCCTCCACAGGAGGGCCTTGAAGGGTGTGCCGTTCATCAGCCGGTGCACGTTGGCCCGGGCGCACAGTTTGAAGAAGCGCTCGGTGCGCCAGAAATCGACCTCGTAGATCGAGCAGTGCTTCGGCCGTACCCCCCGGAATCCGGTGGATGCCCGCTCGACGAAGGCGAAGTACAGGACGGTGAACACCAGCATCACCAGGGGAAGACCCATGATCGCGAGTGCACCGAAACCTTGGTACAGGTCCACGGTGGCGATCGAGAACAGCAGCACACCGAAGACGTAGCCCCAGCGTGAGAGCAGGAACAACCCCATGCTCACCAGGTTGTGCCTGTTCTTGGCGGCGAGTCGGCGAGGGAACTCCTCGTCGTGCGCCATGCGGATGAAGACGCTGTCCCGCTGCACCGTCCGCGGGATTTCGAAGGCGGGAGACCCGAGCAGGCCGACTCCCTCCCGGATCTCTCCGTCGATCGGGATGAGGGCCTTCGTCGCGATGAGACAGTCGTCCCCCACCTTGCCCTGGGGAGGGTAGACGATGTCGTTGCCGAGGAAGCTGTTGGCTCCGATCACGCTCCGCGACACGCTGAAGGAGGTGCTGGAATAGTTGGCGTTGATGAACGACACGCCGGAGGCGACGACAGTACCCCGTCCGACCCCACTGAGGTACGGATTGTCGTGCTTCACCTCGGTGCCGAAGTTGGAACCGGATTGCACGACCGGGGAGAGCTTGTATCCGAGGGACAGCAGATAGTGGACGATGTACGAGCTGTCACCGAAGAGCTCGTGGAAGAACTTCCGGTTGGTGATCCGCCCGATGGTCCGGTGCAGGATGTACCGGATTCCGTACAACGGGTAGACGTGATCCGGTTCGATCGCGCGGTTCAGCAGCCGGGGGACCGTCATGACGAAGATCAGGCTCGCGAGCATGCCGCCCAGGAACAGTGCCGCGGACAGCGCCACGACGACGCCCAGCGATGACCAGTTGAGAAGTGACATGTGCTCCGTCGCGTAGAGGTCGCGAATCCAGGGCACGTCGACGATGACGACGGCCAGGAACGAGAAGGCCACAGGCACCGTCACGAGCAGGCGGTTCGCCAGTTGGAGGACGGTGTACCTCATCCTCCTCCAGGTCCCGCAGGGGGCCGGAGGCACTGTCCGGTAGTCGGTGCTCGTGTGTTCCGCAGGTGATCCGTGCCAGCTCTCCCCGGCCGGTACTGCCTGGCCCTCGTGGAGTGACGAGGCATGGCCCAACTGGGCCCCGTCGCCGAGCGAGGTGTGGATGTCCAGCACCGTCTTCTCGCCGATGAGGACGTTCTTGCCGATGGAGACCGGGCCCGTCTGGATCACGCCGTTGACCGCGCGGTAGCCGTTGAGGAAGGCGTCCTTGTCGATGACGGTGTGCTCGCCGATGGTGAGCATGTCGGTGCAGACGGGCGCGTGCCGGGTGAAGACCACCGCACCCTTCCCGACCCTGGCGCCCAGGGCTCGCAGGTAGAGCAGGTACAGCGGCGAGCCGGCAAAGAGGACCAGCGGGTTGGCCACCAAGACCGTCTTGACGAACCAGAAGCGCACGTACGCCAGACTCCAGATGCGGATGTCCTGGGGCTTCCATCGACCGATGACAACCCATTTGACCAGGATGGGGAACGTGCACATGGCCACGAAGATGACCGCACCGAACTCCGCGCCCCGCAAGTAGTGCTGGAATATGCTCTCGCCCGTCCAGACCCACTGCAGCCCTCTCTCGAAGATCACGGCGAACAGATAGGTGTAGGCGAGGAAGATCAGCACCTGCAGCGCGCCGCACACCACGTACTCGACAGTGGTCGCTGATGTTCCTGCCGGGGGGAGAGGCCGTTGGTGCTCAGCTCGCGCTTCACCAGACGGAGGCACGGCAGGTGCGAGAGCGGACGACGTTGCCGCTCCTGTCGCAGATGAGGCGGGCGTACTGGCAACCCGGGAACGGCTCGAGGTCAACGGCTCGACAGCACCGACCGACGCGGCCAGGCTCCTGAGCGTCGGGTGCTGGTAGACGTCCTTGATCGACACGGCCGGCAGGTCCGGCTGCTTGCGCACCCGGGCGCAGAACTGCGCCATCACCAGGGAGTCCGCACCCAGGTCGTCGAAGAAGTGACTGTCCACCGGCACCTGTTCACCGCCCAGCACACCGGTCAGCACCTCGGCCAGCCGGTCCTGCACCGACACGGCCACCGGCTCCGGCGGCGCCAGGGCAGCGGCCAGCGCCGTGATGGTCGGGTGCTGGTAGACGTCCTTGATCGACACGGCCGGCAGGTCCGGCTGCTTGCGCACCCGGGCGCAGAACTGCGCCATCACCAGGGAGTCCGCACCCAGGTCGTCGAAGAAGTGACTGTCCACC
>NZ_JAFCWG010000003.1:359666-459748 GCF_049897445.1 Kocuria sp. LHG3120
GGGTGCTGGTAGACGTCCTTGATCGACACGGCCGGCAGGTCCGGCTGCTTGCGCACCCGGGCGCAGAACTGCGCCATCACCAGGGAGTCCGCACCCAGGTCGTCGAAGAAGTGACTGTCCGTGGGAACGTCGTCCTTCTTCAGCACCGAGGCGAGAAGAACCGCCAGCCGACGCTCCAGCGGCAAGTCCGCGTCGACTTTCTCGACGGCCGGTGCGGATGGAGTTTCTCGCCTCGACGGCATCGTAGGGACTGAGATGGTGGGGAGGGGAGACGCCGGGGGGGCGTCGGCGAGCTTCTTCACTGCGAGAGACTCCTCGGCGAGGAGGTGGCCGATGAACCGGTCACCGGTGTGGTTGCCGCCTGCCGACGCCATGACACCTGGTGGTGCGGACGGCTCAGAGCGGCTGTCGAGTCGGAGCCGGCGAGCGCCTCGGCCCCGAAGTGGTCGAGGACCCAGTCCGGCTGGTAGATGGTGTCCAGGTACGGGCGGCCCAGGTCGGGAGAGATGGCCACCGCGGTGACGTCCTCGGCGTGGTGGGCCGCGAGCCACGTCATGGCGCCGTGGACCACGGTCCCGGTGGAGCCCCCTAGCAGGAACCCGCGCCCGGCCAGGCGGTGGCAGGTGCGGACCGTGTCCAGCTCCTCGACCATCACCACGTCGTCGATCAGGGACTCGTCGAGCTGGGGCGGCCGCACGCTCATGCCGAGCCCGGGGATCAGACGGGTGGCCGGCGGGCGACCGAACGAGACCGAGCCGGCGGCGTCCACCGCGACGATCCGGACGTCGGGCCGGTGCTCCTTGAAGTAGCGCGCACAGCCCATCAGCGTGCCCGTGGTCCCGGCCCCCACGAACAGCACCTCGAGCTCGGGGAACTGGGCCTCGATCTCGGGGGCGGTCCAGCGGTAGTGCGCTCCCCAGTTGCCGGGGTTGGTGTACTGGTTGAGCCAGACGTACCGCTCGTCGGACCGGCACAGCTCCTTGACGTGATTGAGGCGGGCGCCGAGGAAACCGTCGACAGGGTCCGGCTCGGTGACCAGGTCGACGTGCGCCCCGAGTGACTCCATGAGCTGCCGGGTCGCGGGGTTGCAGCGCGGGTCGATCACGCACACGAAGCTGTACCCCTTGCTGGCGGCGATCATGCTGAGTGCGACGCCGAGGTTCCCGGAGGAGGACTCCACGAGCACGGAGCCGGGGCCGACCCTCCCTTCCCGCTCGGCCCGCTCGACCATCTCCCTGGCGGGCTTGAGCTTGATCGAGCCGGCGAAGTTGAACCCCTCGATCTTCAGATAGAGGTGGCGGCTCAGCACGCCCTCCAGATCGATGAACAGACTCTCCTCGTTGAACAGGTGCGGAGCCTTGATGATGGACATGTGTTCCTCGTTCTCTCGCCGTGCGCTCGGTCCGTGAGGAGGGCGCGGGGACGGCGTTCTGCATTCGGGTCGGCTCGTAGCTCGGCTGACGGGCACCGCAAGGACCCTCTTCTCGGCATGCCGGTCGACGAGGGCTCCGTCCTGCGGGGCGCGGCCTCGACGGATCGGTGCAACGCTGCGCTCAGAGCCCGGAGCGATCGACGGCTGTGAGTCCCCCACTCGCGGCAGGAGCCGCAGGACAGTGGTGCCAGCCGCGAAGGCGGCGGTCGTGACTGCTCAGGTGGTTCTTCTCATGGGTCTGTCCCATCCGGTGGAGAAGCGAGATCCGCTTCGCGACTGGTGCCGGCCGGTGGCGCGTTCCCCCGAACGCCCGTTGGGCCCTGTGTATGGTTCGACGTCACCAAAGTAATCCCAGGTCAGGGGGCCTCGACCAACATTTGCGAAGATGACGGACACGATTCGGACACGGCCCCGCTGGGGGTCCGGATGATCGCGGAACCGGCTCTCCTCGTCAGCGCGGGCATCCGGGTGCCGACAACGGCACGTGACGGATGATCCTGACGTGATGGAGAGCTGGGTCCGGAAGGTGCTCCGCTCCGGGATCTCGAGCAAGCACGGCACAGGGCGAGTGAGTTGTTCGCCGCTCCCGCCGGACCCTGTTCCCCGAAGGGGGCCCGACATGCTTCAAGGATGACCGACGGGTCAGACGTTGTAGTCCGCCTCCGGATGGAGAAATCCTGTCCACCGGTGGTTGTACGCGGTGACGGTCACGGGACGCGAACGGTCAGCGCCGCCCGCGACTCCGCGCCGTCCGAACCGGTGGCCGGTGGAAGAGCCAGGTCCAGGATCCGCCACCCGGCCACAGGCCGTCCGGGGACGGGACCCGCCCCGACCTCGTCGACGGAGGGTTCGCGGAACAGGCCCGAGCCCATGGCCTTGAGCAGGGACTCCTTGCGCGCCCACACCGTGGTCACGGCGGCCGGCCGGTCCGCGGCGGGCAGGGCCCGCAGGGCAGTGATCTCGGCGGGGTGGAGCAGGGGGATCACCTGCTCGGCGGCGACCGGGTCCTGGAGCTGCTCGACGTCCACCCCCACCTCGCGCTCGGCGGTGGCCACGAGCACCTGGTCGCCACTGTGCGAGAGGGAGAAGCGCAGGGCGTGGTCCTCGAGCCTCGGCTTGGGCCGGGGCCCCTGGGCGGGGACGGGCGGTCCCAGGCGCAGCGAGGCCGGGGCCGCGCCGGTGCGGGCGGCGAGCTCGTGGCGCAGCACGCAGTGGGCGACCACGAACCGCCGCCGGTCGCTCTCGTGGCGGAACGCCGCGGCCCGGGCCCGCTCGTCGTCGTCGAGGCAGTCCCGGACGGACTCCGCCCAGCCGGCCAGCGCGGCGACGCGGGCGAGCACCACCCGCACGTCCGCGGGGGCGTCCGGCACCGACAGCTCGACCGTGCCGGGCACGGCCGGCGGGACGGTCGTCACGACGACGGGCTCACCGGGACCGGCCGGGAGCGGCGCACGCCTCGAGGTCCTCGAGCAGGCGGTGCCGGTTCCCGGCGAGCGGGTGGTGGCCGCCGGGGTACTCGCGCCGCTGCACGGCCCCGGTGCTGACGGGGCGCCAGGCGTCCATGCCGGCGGCGTCCACCGTGTGGTCCTCGGTGCCGCGCAGCAGCAGCAGGGGCGCCCCGACCGGGGCGGGGAGCCGGTCGTGGGCCATCGAGACCCGCAGGTCCGCGCGCAGGGCGGGCAGCTGCAGGGCCAGCAGCTCGGGGTTCGCCAGCACCGCCTCGGGGGTGCCGCCCAGCCGCCGCAGCCACCGGGCGAGCGCCTCGTCCGCGCCCGGGTCCTGCGGGTCGAGCCCGGCCCGCAGGTCCTCGTCCCCGTCGTCCGCCGCGTCCACGGCGCCCGGGGCGGTCTTCGCGGACAGTGCGAGCAGCGACACCCGGATCCCCTCCCGGTGCTCGAGGAGCGAGGCGAGCTCGGCCGCGACGGAGGCGCCCATGCTGTGGCCCAGGACCACGAGCGGGACGTCCGAGGCGGCCCACGGCGCGGCGGCGACGGCCTCGGCCGCCTCCGCGGCGAGGGCGGCGACCGAGGGCGCCGCCGGCTCCCGGAAGCGGTTCTCCCGGCCGGGGTACTGGACGCCGAGGACGTGCACGTCCTCGCGGACCAGGAACCGCCAGTAGCCGGCGGCCGCGCCCGAGGGCGGGCAGCAGAGCACCCGCAGCCGGGGCGTCCGGGCGGGGGCGCCGCTGCGCAGCCGGTCCTGCGCGGAGAGGTCCACGAGGCAGCGCCCGGGGGCGCCGGTCGGTGGGGTGCTCATCGGGGCCGGGCCGCCCGCGTCAGGAGATGGTCGCCAGGACGGCGCCGGCGGAGACGGTGTCCCCGGGGCTCACGGAGAGCCCCGAGACCGTGCCCGACTTGTGGGCGGTCAGCGGCTGCTCCATCTTCATGGCCTCGAGCACCAGCACGAGATCGCCCTCGGCGACCTCGTCCCCGTTGTCCACCGCGATCTTCACGATGGTCCCCTGCATCGGGGAGCTCAGGCTGTCGCCGCTCGCCGCGGCGGTGCCGCCGCCGCGCGCGGAGCGGGACTTGCGGGGCTTGGCCGCGGTCCCGTTGGGCTTGGCCGTGCCGGGCAGCGCGGGCAGGACCACCTCGAGGCGCTTGCCGGAGACCTCGACGACGATCGCCTGGCGCTCCTCCGCCTCGGGCCCGGCCTGCGGGACGCCCTCGAAGGGCGGGATGGTGTTGTCGAACTCCGTCTCGATCCACCGCGTGTGCACGGAGAAGGGGGCGCCGTCCGCGGGGGCGAACGCGGGGTCGGCCACGACGGCGCGGTGGAAGGGGACCACGGTGGGCATGCCCTCGATGCGCAGCTCCGCCAGGGCCCGGCGGGAGCGCTCGATCGCCTGCTGCCGGGTGGCCCCGGTGACGATCAGCTTGGCGAGCATGGAGTCGAAGTTCCCGCCGACGGTCTCGCCGGCCTGCACGCCGGAGTCCACGCGGACGCCGGGGCCGCCGGGCAGGTCGAGGGCGGCGATGGTGCCGGGGGAGGGCATGAAGTGCCGCCCCGGGTCCTCGCCGTTGATGCGGAACTCGATCGAGTGGCCGCGGACCTCCGGGTCGTCGTAGCCGAGGGCCTCGCCGCGGGCCAGCCGGAACTGCTCGCGCACCAGGTCGATGCCCGTGACCTCCTCGGACACGGGGTGCTCCACCTGCAGGCGGGTGTTGACCTCCAGGAACGTGATGGTGCCGTCCTGGCCCACCAGGAACTCGCACGTGCCCGCGCCCTGGTAGCCGGCCTCGCGCAGGATCGCCTTCGAGGAGGCGTAGAGCAGGCGGTTCTGCTCCTCGGACAGGAACGGCGCCGGCGCCTCCTCCACGAGCTTCTGGTTGCGCCGCTGCAGGGAGCAGTCGCGGGTGGAGACGACCACCACGTTGCCGTGGGCGTCGGCCAGGCACTGGGTCTCGACGTGCCGCGGGGCGTCCAGGAAGCGCTCCACGAAGCAGTCGCCGCGGCCGAACGCCGCGGTGGCCTCGCGCACGGCGGACTCGTAGAGCTCCGGGATGTCGTCGCGGTTGCGGACCACCTTGATGCCGCGGCCGCCGCCGCCGAACGCGGCCTTGATGGCCAGGGGCAGCCCGTGCTCGTCGGCGAACGCGAGGACCTCCTCGGCGGAGCCGACCGGGTCGGTGGTGCCGGGGACCTGCGGGGCGCCGACCTTCTCCGCGATGTGGCGGGCGGCCACCTTGTCGCCGAGCTTGGCGATGGCCGCGGGCGGGGGCCCGATCCAGGTCAGCCCGGCCTCGAGCACGGCGAGGGCGAACTCGGCGTTCTCGGACAGGAAGCCGTAGCCGGGGTGCACGGCGTCGGCGCCCGAGCGGGCGGCGACGTCGAGGATCTTGTCGATCACCAGGTACGAGTCCGCGGCGGTGGACCCGCCGAGCCCGTACGCCTCGTCCGCCGTGCGGGCGTGCAGGGCGTCCCGGTCCGGGTCGGCGTACACGGCCACGGAGGCGATGCCCTCGTCGCGGGCGGCGCGGATCACGCGCACCGCGATCTCGCCGCGGTTGGCGACGAGCACCTTGGTGATGGGGCGGATGGCGCCGTCCGCGGGGTTCTTACCGGTCACGTCTCACTCCTTGTCGAATCCTCCGATGCACTGTATTCCCCGTCGTGAGCAATCGCCCAACCACCCGGCGGCGGACCGGAAATGCGACGCCGTTTCTGTAGGAGTCCTACAAAGCGCAGACCGGTTCCGGCGGGGAGCGATTCTCAGCGGCCGGCGGTCCACAGCTCGGGCACGCCGACGCCCGCCCGGCCGAGCAGCGTGCGCAGGGTGCTGAGGCTCAGGCCGACGACGGCGTGCACGTCGCCCTCCACCCGCTCCACGAAGGCCGCGCCGAGCGAGTCGATGGTGAAGGACCCGGCCACCTCCAGGGGCTCGCCGGTGGCCACGTAGGCCGCGACCTCGTCGTCGGACATCTGCGCGAAGAACACCTCGGCGCTGGCGGGCGCGCCGCCGCTCCAGCCGGTCCCGCCGTCCGCCGGGCTGCGCGTGTCCACGAGCCAGTGGCCGGTGTGGAGCACCCCCGAGCGCCCGCGCATGGCCCGGATCCGGGCGGTCGCCGTCGCGGCGTCCAGGGGCTTGCCGTGCACCTCGCCGTCGAGCTCGAAGACCGAGTCGCAGCCCACCACGAGGGCGCCGGCGGCCTCGGGCAGCGCCGCCACGGCCTCCGCCTTGGCCCGGGCCAGGACCATCGCGGTCTCCTCGGCGCCGGTCACCCCGCGCTCCCGGACCACGGCGTCCTCGTCCACGTCGGAGACGAGCCGGTCGTGGTCGATCCCGGCGTCGGCCAGCAGCTTGGTGCGGGCGGGGGAACGGGAGGCGAGGACGAGGCGGGGAGTCACAGTCCCAGGATACGCAGGGCGTACGCGCGAGGTCGCGATCGGCTCTGACCGCGCGCGAGGGGCCGCGTCCTGCTGGTGAGACGTTCTCTCACCGACAGGACGCGACCCCTCGCGATCGCCCGGGCCAGGACGCGACACCTCGCGTCCGCCCGGCTCAGTACTCGACGACCACGCGGCCCTCGATCTTGCCCTTCTCCATCTCGTCGAGGATCGCGTTGACGTCCTCGAGCGGACGGGTGCTGTAGGTCGGGTGGATCAGACCGCGCGCGTAGAAGTCGAGGGCCTCGACCATGTCCTGGCGCGTGCCCACGATCGACCCGCGGATGGTCAGGCCCTTGAGCACGATATCGAAGATCGGCGCCGGGAAGTCCCCGGGCGGCAGGCCGTTGAACACGATCGTCCCGCCGCGGCGGACCATGCCGATCGCCTGGCCGAACGCGGCCGGGTGCACGGCGGTCACCAGCACGGCGTCCGCGCCGCCCGAGATCTGCGCGAGCACGGCCTCGGCCGGGTCCTCCGCGAACGCGTTGACGGTGATCTCCGCGCCGTGCTTGCGGGCGAGGGCCAGTTTGTCGTCGGCGACGTCGACCGCCGCGACCCGCAGGCCCATGGCCACCGCGTACTGCACGGCCAGGTGCCCCAGGCCGCCGATGCCGGAGATCACCACCCACTCCCCGGGCCGCGCCTCGGTCATCTTCAGGCCCTTGTAGACGGTGACACCGGCGCACAGCACCGGCGCCACCTCGTACGGGTCGGCGCCCGCGGGGATCTGCGCGGCGAAGCGGGCGTCGACCAGCATGTACTGGCCGAAGGACCCGTCGATGCTGTAGCCGCCGTTGACCTGCTCCTCGCACAGCGTCTCCCAGCCGGTGCGGCAGTTGCGGCAGTGCCCGCACGCCGAGGCCAGCCAGGCGTTGCCCACGAGGTCGCCCTCCTGCACCTCCGTGACCCCCGGGCCGAGGGCCACCACCGTGCCCACGCCCTCGTGGCCCGGGACGAAGGGCGGGGTGGGCTGGACCGGCCAGTCGCCGTGGGCGGCGTGCAGGTCGGTGTGGCACACACCGGTCGAGATCAGCTTGACGAGGACCTGGCCGGGGCCGGGCTCGGGGACCGGGAGGTCCTTGACCTCGAGGGGCTGCCCGAAGGCGGTGACGACGGCGGCGGTCATGGTACCGGGGACCGCGGTGGCCGCGGACTCCTGGACGGTCGGGGCTTGCTGGGCGTTCATGGTGCTCCTCCTGGAACGGGACGGACGGTCGGGACGGGACGGGTGAGGGCGGTTTAGAAGAAGCCCTGGGCGTCCTCGGAGTAGGAGACCAGCAGGTTCTTGGTCTGCTGGTAGTGGTCCAGCATCATGAGGTGGTTCTCGCGGCCGATGCCCGAGGACTTGTAGCCGCCGAACGCGGAGTGGGCGGGGTAGTTGTGGTACTGGTTCACCCACACGCGCCCGGCCTGGATGTCGCGGCCGGCGCGGTAGGCCAGGTTGCCGTTGCGGGCCCAGACCCCGGCGCCGAGGCCGTAGAGGGTGTCGTTGGCGGTGGCCATGGCGTCGGCGTAGTCGGTGAAGCGGGTGACCGACAGGACGGGCCCGAAGATCTCCTCCTGGAAGATGCGCATCGAGTTCTCGCCCTCGAACACCGTGGGGGAGACGTAGAAGCCCTCGGCGAGGTCCCCGTCCAGGACGTTGCGCTCGCCGCCCACGAGGACCTTCGCGCCCTCCTGCTTGCCGATGTCGATGTAGGAGAGGATCTTCTGCAGCTGGTCGTTGGAGGCCTGCGCGCCGACCTGGGTGTCGAGGTCCAGCGGGTTGCCCTGGACCATGCCCTTGACGCGCTCCACGCCGTCGGCGAGCAGCCGGTCGTAGATCGAGCCCTGGATCAGGGCGCGCGAGGGGCAGGTGCAGACCTCGCCCTGGTTGAGGGCGAAGAACGCGAAGCCCTCCAGCGCCTTGTCGTAGAAGGAGTCCTGGGCGGCGGCGACGTCCTCGAAGAAGATGTTCGGGGACTTCCCGCCGAGCTCGAGGGTCACCGGGATGATGTTCTGGGACGCGTACTGCATGATCAGCCGGCCGGTGGTGGTCTCGCCGGTGAAGGCGATCTTGCGGATCCGGGGGCTGGAGGCCAGCGGCTTGCCGGCCTCCACGCCGAAGCCGTTGACCACGTTGACCACGCCCGGGGGCAGGATGTCCGCGAGCAGCTCCATGAGCACCATGATCGAGGCCGGGGTCTGCTCGGCCGGCTTGAGCACCACGGCGTTGCCCGCGGCCAGGGCCGGGGCGAGCTTCCACACGCCCATGAGGATCGGGAAGTTCCAGGGGATGATCTGGCCGACCACCCCGAGGGGCTCGTGGAAGTGGTAGGACGTGGTGTTGTCGTCGAGCTGGGAGAGGGTGCCCTCCTGGGCGCGGATGGCCCCGGCGAAGTAGCGGAAGTGGTCGATGGCCAGGGCGATGTCCGCGTTGATGGTCTCGCGCACGGGCTTGCCGTTGTCCCAGGTCTCGGCGACGGCGAGCATCTCGAGGTTCTGCTCCATCCGGTCGGCCACCCGGTGCAGCACGAGGGCCCGCTCCGCCACGGGAGTCTTGCCCCAGGCCGGGGCGGCGGCCCACGCGGCGTCGAGCGCGGCGTCGATGTCCTCGGCGGTGCCGCGGGCCACCTCCGTGAAGGGCTTGCCGTTGACCGGGGAGATGTTCTCGAAGTACTGGCCCTTGACCGGGGCCACCCACTGTCCGCCGATCCAGTGCTCGTAGCGGGGCTTGAAGGTGACCTTCGAGCCCTCGGTGCCCGGCTGCGCGTAGACGGTGGTGAGGGACTGGGTTTCAACGCTCATGGTGACCTGCTCCTGGTGCGTGACGGTGCGAGTGGCACGGGTGCGGACCGCCTCGTCCGCACCATCGTGTGATGCGGATCACGCTACGAGGGGCCACGTTGCACGCACGTTGCACGCACGGTGCGGCGGGCGCCGGGGCCGGTCAGCGGCGCAGCCGCTCCAGCTCGAGCACGGCCTCGGCGCGGGCGGGGGAGCGGGCCGGCAGGAGGCGCAGCAGCAGCGCCCACGCCTCGGCGTCGTCGGCGGCCTCCGGCAGGGTGAGGTACTCGCGCACGGCTTCGGCCGAGCCGTCGGTCAGGACGGCCTCGCGCAGGAGCCCGGTGAGGCGGTGGCGCAGGGCCACGAGGGACGGCGCCTCGGAGTGGGGCAGCAGCGCCCCGGTGTACTCGCGCAGCGCCCGGCGGTGCGAGCCCCGGGCGAGCAGCTCGAGCACCCGGCCCGCGTCCGAGGGCAGCGGGGTCTCGAGCCGGTAGGGGCGGGAGGCGATCGCCGGCCCGCCCCGGGACTCGAGCAGCCGGCGCAGCCGCAGCACCTCGGCGCGCACCGTGGTCTCCTGCGCCCGGCCGGCCCACAGCTGCTCCGACAGCTCCGCGGTGCACAGGCCGTTGCCGGCGCGAGAGAGGGCCAGGAGGATCTCGGCGTGGCGCTCGGTGAGCTCCAGGGCCTGCCCGTCCAGCACCAGCGCCGGCGGGGCGTCGCCGAGCACGCGCAGGAACGCGCCGTGGGCGGGGGCGGCGGACGGTGCCGCCGCGGCGGTCTCGGAGCGGCGGGCGGAGCGCAGGGCGAGGGCGAGCTCGGCCCGGGCGGCGCGCACCGCCGCGCCGACCAGCGCCCGGGTGGCGGGGGCCGCGGCGGCGTCCCCGCCCGTCAGGTCCACCGCCCCCAGCAGCGCCCCCGTGACGGGGTGCAGCAGCGGGGCGGCCGTGCAGGTCCAGGGCCGGGCCTCGGGGTAGAAGTGCTGCTCGCGGTGCACGGTCACGGGCCGGCGCAGGACCAGGGCGGTGCCCGGGGCGTTGGTGCCCACGGCCGGCTCGGACCAGTCGGCGCCCTCGACGAAGCCCATGGACTCGGCCCGCCGCCGGGTCGCGGCGCTGCCCCGGACCTGCAGGATCACGCCGCCGGGGTCCGTGACGGCCACGACCAGGCCGGTGTCCTCGGCCAGCGGGGTGAGCAGCTCGTCGAGCACGGGCATCAGCAGGCGCAGCGGGGAGCGGGCCTCCCGGACGTCGGGGCCGTCCAGCACGACCCGCGGGGTGCAGCGCTCGGGCGCCGAGAGGTGGTCCAGCGACCGGGCCCAGGACAGTCGCAGCAGCGGGTCCGTCGTCGTCGGTCCGTCCGCCGGTGCGCCCACGCGCCGCCTCCTGTCCCGTGCTGTGACCCAGCTCTCATGCCCGTCCCAGGGTAGCCCGTGACGCGTCCAGGAACAGCGAGGGGCGGGGAACTGCCGGAATGCGTCGAGCATTCTCGCAGTTCCCCGCCCCTCGCGGTGGGGACGGCGGCGCCGGGGCTCAGCGGGCCCCGGTCGCCGCGGCCTCCTCGGGAGCGGCGTCCTCGGGGGCGGCGTCCTCGGGGACGAAGGGGTCGCCGGAGCGCGGGGCGTCGTAGAGCTCCCGGTCCAGCAGCCCCTCGCGGTGGGCGACGATCGTGGGCACCAGGGCCTGTCCCGCCACGTTGAGCGCGGTGCGGCCCATGTCGATGATCGGGTCCACGGCCAGCAGGAGGCCCACGCCGTCGAGCGGCAGGCCCAGCGTGGACAGCGTCAGGGTGAGCATCACGGTGGCGCCCGTGGTGCCGGCGGTCGCCGCGGAGCCCAGCACGGACACGAGCGCGATGAGCACGTAGTGCGTGACGTCCAGCTCGATCCCGTAGAACTGCGCGACGAACAGGGCGGCGATCGCGGGGTAGACCGCGGCGCAGCCGTCCATCTTGGTGGTGGCCCCGAGCGGCACGGCGAAGGACGCGTAGGCGCGGGGCACGCCGAGGCTGCGCTCGGTGACGCGCTGCGTCAGGGGCATGGTGCCGACCGAGGAGCGGGAGACGAAGCCCAGCTGCACGGCCGGCCACACGCCGGAGAAGTACTGCCGGACGGAGAGCCCGTGCGCCTTGACCAGGGCCGGGTAGACCACGAACGCCACGACCAGCAGGCCGGCGTAGACGGTCGCGACGAACGCCAGGAGCCCGCCCATCGAGGTCCAGCCGTACTCGAACACGGCCCGGCCGATCAGCCCCAGGGTGCCCAGCGGGGCGAGGCGGATGATCCACCAGACCACCTTCTGCACCACGGCGAGCGCGGCCCGGACCACGGCCAGGAAGGGCTCGGCGGGGGCGCCCACCTTGAGCGCCGCGATGCCGACGGCGGCCGAGACCACGAGCACCTGCAGCACGTTGAAGCCGAGGGAGGTCTGGACGGTCTCCGGGTCCACCACGGAGGAGGAGACCTGCAGGCCCAGGAAGTTGGCGGGGACCAGGCCGGTGAGGAAGCCCAGCCACGAGCCCTGCGTCCCGGTGTACGCCTCGGCGGGCGCGGCCGCGCCGCTGCCGGCGCCGGGCTGGACGACCAGGCCGAGCACCAGGCCGACCGTCACGGCGATCAGGGCGGTGATCCCGAACCACAGCAGCGTCTTCCACGCGAGCCGGGCGGCGTTGGAGACCTCCCGCAGGTTGGCGATCGAGGAGATCACCGCGGTCACGATGAGCGGGACCACGGCGGCCTTGAGCAGGCTGACGTAGCTGGTGCCGATGGTGTCCAGGGCGGTCATCAGCCAGTTGGGGTCCGTGTCGGGGTCGCCGCCCAGGGCGTCGGCCACGGTGCCCAGGACCACGCCCAGGAGGAGGGCGAGCACGATCTGCGGGCCGAAGGAAGTCATCCACCGGGGCAGCCGTCGAGTGCTTTCTGCGGAAATCATGTGGCCACGATAGGGCGCGGGAATATACAACACCGAATGACGGTGACGAAATGTGACGCCGGAATGACGGAGGTCACAGGGCGAGCGCGTACCGCAGGGTGTCCAGGCCCACCGAGCCGACCCGCAGGGCGCGGGTGTGGAAGTCCTTGAGCAGGAACTCCGGGCCCGCCGCGGCGCGGGCCGCCTCCCGCGCCTGCTCCCACAGCTGCTGGCCCACCTTGTAGGACGGCGCCTGCCCGGGCCAGCCCATGTAGCGCATCCACTCGAAGCGCAGCATCGGGTCCGCCATCACGATGTTCGAGCGCAGGAACTGCCAGCCGTCCTCGGGCGTCCAGACCTCGCCGGGGCGGGCCCCGCCGAGGGCGTCCCCGAGCTCCGCGGGGATCCGGTAGCCGCAGTGGAAGCCGACGTCGAACACCACCCGCGCCGCCCGCAGCCGCTGGGCGTCCAGCATCCCCATCCGGTCCCCGGGGTCCTGCAGGTGGCCCAGCTCGTCCATGAGCCGCTCGGCGTACAGCGCCCAGCCCTCCCCGTGGCCCGAGACCCACACGCCCATCCGCCGCCACCGGTTGAGCTCGCCCGAGTTGGCGAGCGCGGTGGAGAACTGCAGGTGGTGGCCGGGAACGCCCTCGTGGTAGACGGTCGTGGTCTCCTCCCACGTGGTGAAGGTCCGGGTGCCCTCGGGCACGGACCACCACATGCGCCCGGGGCGGGAGAAGTCGGCGCTGGGCATCGAGTACCAGATCCCGCCGTCGTGGGTCGGGGCGATGCGGCACTCGAGCCGGCGCATGGGACCGGTGAGCTCGAAGTGCGTGTCCGCGAGGGCGTCCACGGCGGCGTCGGAGAGGTCCTGCATCCACGCCTGCAGCGCGTCGGTGCCGTGCAGCTGCCGCGCCGGGTCGGCGTCCAGGGCCGCCATGGCCTCGGCGACCGTGGCGCCGGGGGCGATCCGGCGGGCGAGCTGCTCCTGCTCCGCCACGATCGTGCGCAGCTGCTCCACGCCCCACGCGTAGACCGTGGCCGGGTCCAGGACGGCGCCCAGGAACTCCTGCAGGCGCAGCGTGTACACGTCCGGTCCCACCGCGTCCGTGCGGGGCGCGTCCGCGGCGAGCTCCCTGCCCAGCACGGCGGCGAGGCCCCGGTAGGCGTGCCGCGCCGCCTCGGCCGCCTCCCCGACCTGCTGCCGCAGCGCCTCGGGGACGCGGGGGCTGCGCGCCAGCCGGTCGAAGAAGCCGTGGCGCGCCGCGTAGCCGGTGCACTGCCGGGCGGCGTTGCGCAGCTGCGCCGCGGAGGCCGAGCGGCCGAGGGAGCGGGCGTGCCGCAGGCCCAGGACGTAGGAGTCCACGGCGGCGGGCACGGCGCGCAGCCGGCCGGCGAGGTGCGCCCAGTCCTCGGCGGTGCTCCGGGGCAGGTCGTCGAAGACCTCCCGGATCTCCTGCACCGGGGAGGAGATGTTGTTGACCTCCCAGCCCCGCAGCCCCTCCTCGTGCAGGAGCAGGTCCAGGCCCAGGCGCTCGCGCAGGGCGTGGCCGGTGATCCGGTCGACGTCGTCGACCGGGGCCGCGCGCTCGAGCTCCGCCAGCGTCCGGCGGGCGGCGTCGGCGTGGGCCTCCAGGCCCTCGGGCCCGAAGTCGCGGTACTCGGTCTCGTGCCCGGGAAAGCCGTGCACGGTGGCCTGGGCCGGGTCCAGCTCCATGGCGCGCGCGAACCAGCGCTCGGCCACGGCGTCCACGTCCGTGGGCTCGCGCCGCCCCGTGCCGAGGGGCGCGGGGCCGGCGCCGGTCAGGGGGTCGGGCCGTTGATCGGTCATGCACGTCACAGTAGCGCCGGGCGCTCCCTAGACTGCGGAGCATGTCCGCTCCTGCGCCGCGCGCGAACTCCGCGCCCCCCGCGCCCGTCCCGGCCGGGCCCTCGGGGACCGCCGGGACCGGGCCCGCCCTGCTCGTGGTGGTCGCGGGGGTGGTGGGCGCCCTGCACGTGTGGAAGCTGGCCCCGGCGCTGCCCGTGCTCTCCGCCGAGCTCGGCCTGAGCCTGGTGCAGGGCGGGTTCCTGCTCTCCACCGTCCAGGTGGCCGGCATGCTGCTGGGCGTGGTGGTGGGTCTGTCCGGGGACCGGATCGGCCTGCGCCGGGGCCTGGTGCTCGGCCTGGGCCTGCTCACCGCGGGCTCCGTGACGGGACTGCTCTCCACGGGGTACGGCCCGCTGCTGGGCTCCCGGGTGCTGGAGGGCGTGGGGTTCATGCTCGTGTCGATCTGCGCCCCGGCCCTGATCCGGCGCACCGTGGCCCCGGCCCGGGTGTCCCTGCTGGTGGGGCTGTGGGGCTGTCACATCCCGGTCGCCGCGGCCCTCTCCCTGCTGCTCGGCGGGCTGCTCAGCGAAGCCCTCGGCTGGCGCACCTGGTGGGCGGCCGCCGCGGCCGGCTCCGCGCTCCTGGGCGTGCTGGTGCTCGCCGTGCTCCCGCCGGACCCGGCCCACACGGTGGTGCACGGGGTGCGGCAGCGCCTCGGGCTGACCCTGCGCGCACCGGGGCCGTGGCTCGTGGCCGCGGTCTTCGGGCTCTACACCGCCCAGTGGAACGGGGTGGTGCAGTTCCTGCCCTCCATGTACGCCGAGGCCGGGATCGCGGCGGGCGCCGCCGCGGGGCTCAGCGCGCTCGCCGCGGGGGTCAACGTGGTGGGCAACCTGGGCGCGGGCCGGGCCCTGCAGCGCGGGGTGCGCCCCGTGGTGCTGTGGTGCACGGGCTTCGCCGTGCTGGGCCTGGCCGCCGTGGTCGCGTTCGGGATCGCCCCGCTGCTGGACGAGGACGTGCGCTTCGGCGCCCGGTACGGCGCGGTCCTGGTGTTCTCCGCGGTGGGGGGAGTGGTGCCGACCACGGCGATCGCCAGCCTCATGCGCGTCGCGCCCACCCCCACCACGGTGGCCACCACGCTGGGCCTGGGCCAGCAGTTCAACGCCCTGGGCCAGTTCGCCGGCCCGCCCGCGGTCGCCTCGGTCGCGCAGGCGACCGGCTCCTGGGACCTGACGTGGGCGGTGACGGCGGTGCTCGCCCTGGCGGGCATCGCGGTGGCGCTCGTCGTCTCCCGGCGGATCCCCCGGGAGCCGTGACCGGGCGCCACCAGGGTCACGGCGTGCGGGTCACTCCTCCGGCCCGGTCACTCCTCCGGCCGGGTCCGCCGCCACGCGCCGCGGCCCGGGCGCAGCTTCAGGCCCAGCCGCATCCGGCGGAACTGGTCCCGGCGCCCCGGGGAGCCCTTCGCGTCCTCCTCGCCCGCGTGCCGGCGCGCGAGCAGGACGGCCGTGACGGCGGCGACCTCCTCCGGCGTGGGGCTGCCGGCCGTGAAGCGCAGGGACGGGGTGCCCTCGGCGGGCTCACGGAGGGTCACAGCGGGATGTTCCCGTGCTTCTTGGTGGGCATCGACGCCCGCTTGTCGCGCAGGGCCCGCAGGGCCTTGAGCACCTGCACCCGGGTCTCGGACGGGGAGATCACCGCGTCCACGTAGCCCAGCTCGGCGGCCTGGTAGGGGTTGAGCAGGCTCTCCTCGTACTTGCGCACCAGCTCGGCGCGCAGCGCCTCGACGTCCTCGTCGTTGTCCGCGGCGGCCTTGAGGTCCCGGCGGTAGAGGATCTCCACGGCGCCCTGGGCGCCCATCACACCGATCTGCGCGGTGGGCCAGGCCAGGTTGACGTCCGCGCCGAGCTTCTTGGAGCCCATCACGATGTAGGCCCCGCCATAGGCCTTGCGGGTGATCAGGGTGACCAGCGGGACGGTCGCCTCGGCGTAGGCGTAGAGCAGCTTGGCGCCGCGCCGGATGATGCCGTTGAACTCCTGATCGGTGCCGGGCAGGAACCCGGGCACGTCCACGAGGGTGAGGATCGGGACGTTGAACGCGTCGCAGTGGCGCACGAACCGGGCCGCCTTCTCGGAGGCCGCGATGTCCAGGGTGCCGGCGAACTGCATGGGCTGGTTCGCCACGACGCCCACGGTGTGCCCCTCGACCCGGGCGTAGCCGATCATCACATTGGGGGCGTAGAGGGCCTGCATCTCCAGGAAGTGCCCGTCGTCGACGATCGCCTCGACCACCGCGCGCATGTCGTAGGGCTGGTTCGCGGAGTCGGGGACCAGCACGTCCAGGGCGAGGTCCTGGTCGGTGACCTCGTCCTCCTGGTCGTGGTCCACCAGGGGTGCCTCCTGCAGGTTGTTCGCCGGCAGGAACTCGAGCAGCTCGTGCACGAAGTCCAGCGCGTCCTGCTCGTCCTCGGCGAGGTACGTGGCCGTGCCGGTCGTCGCGTTGTGCTGGCGCGCCCCGCCCAGCGTCTCCATGTCCACCGTCTCGCCCGTGACCGTCTTGATGACGTCCGGTCCGGTGATGAACATGTGCGAGGTCTTGTCGACCATCACGATGTAGTCGGTCAGGGCGGGGGAGTAGGCCGCCCCGCCCGCGCACGGGCCCATGATCAGCGAGATCTGCGGGACCACCCCGGAGGAGCGGACGTTCATGTTGAAGATGTCCGCGAACATGGCCAGGGAGGCCACGCCCTCCTGGATCCGTGCCCCGCCGCCGTCGTTGATCCCGATGACCGGGCAGCCGTTGCGCAGGGCGAACTTCTGGACCTTGACGATCTTCTCCCCGTTGACCTGGGACAGCGACCCGCCGAAGACCGCGAAGTCCTGGGAGTAGACCGCCACCAGGCGCCCGTCCACCGTGCCGTAGCCGCTGACCACGCCGTCGCCGGGCAGCTTCTTCGACGCCATCCCGAAGGCGGTCGAGCGGTGGGTCGCGAGGGCGTCGAACTCCACGAACGAGTCCTCGTCCAGGAGCATCTCCACGCGCTCGCGGGCGGTGTTCTTCCCGCGGGCGTGCTGCTTCTCGACCGCCGCCTGCCCCGCGGGCACCTCGGAGCGGGCCCTGCGGTCGTGGAAGTCGGCGATCTTGCCGGCGGTGGTCGTCAGGTCGTGGGTCACAGGCACCTCGTGGTCTGGTACGCGGCCGGCCCGGCGGGCCGATCGGTCCGGTCCGGGGTGGTCAGGGGACCTGCTCACTCTAGTCCGCGGCCGCGGGGGCCTCCGTTGTAGAACTCCTACAAAATCCGTGCCCGGGTCCGGGGGACACGGGACGGTGCTCAGCCGACGCTGCCGAGGACCACCTTCCAGGGGCGGACGGTCCGCTCGGTGACCACCCCGTGGCGCACCAGCGGGTCCTCGTCGGTGAGCCGCTCGACCGCCCCGGCGTCCTCGGCGGCGAAGACCAGCAGCGCGCCGGGCGCGCCGTCGTCGTCGAAGGGACCGGACGCGAGCAGGTGCCCCTGCTCCACGAGCCCGCCGAGGTACTGGCGGTGCTCCGGCCGGCGCGCGGCCAGGACGTCGGCGGGCCCGCCGTAGACGTAGGTGACGGCGAAGGTCGTGCGGTTCTCGGCTGCGCTCACGGTGGCTCTCCCGGGGGTCGTGCCGCGGCCCCGCCCGGCCGGACGGGACCGTCCAGCCGGTTCCCGGGGAACGGGGCTACTACTGTGGATGTGGTCCGAACACTACGCGGACGGCGCCCGGCCGGACAGCACCGACCGCCCCGGCCCGTGCGGACCCGCCCGTGACGACCGACCCGTGACGACCGACCCGAGGAGCGCCGTGCCCGACCCCTGCGCCGCCGACCTGCGCGAGCCCGCCCTGCTCGCGGCCCTGGCGGACCTCGGCCTGGGGCGGATCGACGTCCTCGACGAGGTCGGCTCCACGAACGAGCACCTGACGGCCGCCGTCACCCGGCAGGCGCGCGGGCCCCGCCCGGACCGGCCGTGGACCGACCTGTCCCTCGTGCTCACCGGCCACCAGAGCGCCGGGCGCGGCCGGCTGGACCGGGTGTGGACCACCGAGCCCGGCACCGCGCTGACCTTCAGCCTCCTGCTGCGCCCGGCGGACGCGCGCGGCCGCCCGCTGCCCACCCAGCACTTCCCGTGGCTGACCCTGCTGATGGCCGCGGCCGTCGTCGACGCCCTGGACGGGCTCGCGGCGGCCGGCGCGCGGATCAAGTGGCCCAACGACGTCCTGGTGGACGGACGCAAGACGGCCGGGCTGCTCGCGGGTCTCGTGCTGGACGCGCAGCACCCGCCGGCGGTGGTCCTGGGCACGGGCATCAACGTCGCCCAGCAGGAGCTGCCCGTGGACACGGCCACGTCCGTCCGGCGCGCCACCGGCCGCGAGATCGAGCGCGCCGCCGTCCTGCGGGCCGTGCTGGGCGCGTTCGTCCCCGTCTACCGGCAGTTCTGCGCGGACCCGGAGGCCGCCGTGCGCCCGGACGGGCCGCTGCGCGCCCGGATCACCGAGCGGATGGAGACCATCGGCCGCCCGGTGCGCGCCGAGCTGCCCGGCGGGGCCGCCCCCGTCACGGGCACCGCGACGGGCCTCGGCGAACACGGGGGCCTGCTCGTGCGCGAGGACGGCGGCGCCGAGCGCGAGGTGACGGCGGGCGACGTGGTGCACCTGCGCCCGGCCCCGGACGCCCCCGGGACGGCCTGAGCGTGCCCGCCCGTCCCGCCCTGCAGCCCGGGGAGCGCGTGCTCGTGTCCACACGCGCCCACGGCGCCCGGCTGACCCGGCCCTTCCTGGTGCTGCTGCTCACGGTGTTCACGCTCTCCTTCGCCCAGCGGGCCCTCGAGCTGCGCTGGCGCCCCGTGGCGGAGCCGTGGACCACGGTGCACGCCGGGGTGGAGCTCACCCTGCTCGTCGCGGCCGGCTGGGTGGTGCTCCGCAGCTGCCTGCGCCCGCTGGTGCGGTGGT
The DNA here is from genome assembly GCF_049897445.1 of Kocuria sp. LHG3120. Taxonomy (NCBI): domain Bacteria; kingdom Bacillati; phylum Actinomycetota; class Actinomycetes; order Micrococcales; family Micrococcaceae; genus Kocuria; species Kocuria sp. LHG3120. The sequence goes on from NZ_JAFCWG010000003.1 coordinate 378,451, forward strand.
GGCGCACCCGCTACGTGCTCACCACCCGCCACCTCGTGCTGCTGCGCCCCGGCGGGGCCCGCAGGACCGTGTCGCTGCCCCTGCAGCAGCTGCGCCGGGTCTCGGTGGAGCGCCGGCGCGGTCCGGCCCTGGGCCGGCACGACGGGCGCGTCGTGGCGGACTTCGGGCCCTTCGGCGGCCTGCGCCTGGAGCACGCCCCGGAGGCACAGCGCCTGGCCGGACTGATCCGCCGGGCCGCCGAGGACGAGTGGTCGGCAGGCGGCGGCGCCGGCCGGGCGGGGGATCCCGGTCCCGGTGGGGGTGCGCCGTGGCTCCGTCCCACTAGAGTGGACCGCGACGCGGTCGTGGCACCACGCCCGGGCCCGTCCGGCGCCCCGCGCCGACCGTGGAGCCGGCGGGCCGTCCACCAGGAACAGGAGTGACGTGTGGCGAGTGAGGACCCGGAGAACCAGGGCGAGCCGGAGCTCGGCCCCCAGACGGCACAGCTGAACCTGAACCTGCACAACCCCGTCCAGGCCAACCTGTACCGCTCGGACGAGTCCAAGGCCGCCGTGCAGGCCCTCGAGCAGACCCTCCTGGGCTCCGAGCGCGACCTGCGCCGCCGGGAGGCCGCGCGCCGGGGCGGGCTGTCCCTGCTGTCCGCGCGGAAGGTGTGGCGGGCCCTGGGCTTCCCGAACCTCACCGACGACGACCTCTGGTTCACCGAGCAGGACTCCGAGGCCCTCCGGGTGCTGTCCACCATGGTCCTCGAGGAGAAGGTCACCGAGGAGGCGGCGCTGTCCCTGGTGCGCTCGATCGGGCAGATGACCGACCGCATGGTCGTGTGGCAGGTCGAGGCGCTCGTCGAGGACATGGTCGTCCACCGGGGCATGACCGACGCCGCCGCCCGGCGGCAGCTGCTGCACCTGCTGCCCGACCTCATCGACGCGATCGAGAACCTCCTCGTCTACTCGTGGCGGCGGCAGATGAACGCCGCCGTGCAGCGGCTCGCGATGCGCGTGGAGCGCCCGGACGGCTCGACCGCCACCGGCCCCACGTCCGACGACGGGGCGTCCGCCGTCCTCCCGCTCGCGCGCGGGGTGGGCTTCGCGGACCTGGTCTCCTACACCTCGCTGTCCCGGCAGATGAACGAACGGACCCTGGCGAACCTCGTGCAGCGCTTCGAGAACCGCTGCGCGGAGGTGATCGCCGTGGGCGGCGGCCGGCTCATCAAGACCATCGGGGACGAGGTCATGTTCCTCGCCGAGACCCCCGAGGGCGGGGCCCAGATCTCCCTGGCCCTGGCCCGCGCCATCCGCGACGACCCCGAGCTGCCGCAGGCGCGCGTGGCCTTCGTCTGGGGGCGGGTGCTGCCGCGGCTCGGGGACATCTACGGGCCCACGGTGAACCTCGCCTCCCGGCTCGTGTCGCTGACCGAGCCGGGCTCCGTGCTCGTGGACGCCTCGACCGCCGCGGTGCTCTCCGGCGACGACCGCTTCATCCTCCTGCCGCAGCCCACCCGCAACGTGCGGGGCTTCGGCGACGTCCAGCCCGTCGCGCTCTCCCAGGGCGCCGGTCCCGGGCTGGAGGTCGACTTCGAATGAGCGCACCCCTCGTCATCCGCGCGGGCGCGTCCACGGACCGGGGCCTGCGCCGGGAGTCCAACGAGGACGCCCTGGTGGTCACGGCCGCGATGTGCGCCGTGGCGGACGGGATGGGCGGGCACGAGGCCGGTGAGGTGGCCAGCGCCCTGTGCGTGCGCACCCTCGGGGCGTCCCCCCTGTTCCAGCTGGAGGACTTCCGCTCCTTCGAGGTCCTCGAGCCGGAGCCGCCCCGGGACATCGCCCGGTTCCGCGCCGTCGTGGAGCGCGAGCTGCGGCTGGACCCGGAGATCCCCGAGGACGCGATCGAGGCCGTCCGCCGGGTCCGCTCCGTGCTGTGGCAGGCGGACCAGCACATCCAGCACGCGGTCGAGGGCCGGGCGGGCACCACCGTCACCGGCGTGTGGCTGCTGCGCATCGACGGGCGCATGCTGTGGGTCGTGTTCAACACCGGCGACTCCCGGACCTACCGGCTGGTCTCGCCCCAGCCCGGGGGGCGGGCCGGCGAGGGCGAGGGCGGGCCGCGGATCGAGCAGCTGACCGTGGACCACTCCGAGGTGCAGTACCTCGTGTCGATCGGGCAGCTCACCGCCTCCCAGGCGCTCGTGCACCCGCGCCGCAACGTGATCACCCGCGCCCTGGGCACCGGCCAGGTGTGGGAGCCGGACGTGTGGGTGCTCCCGGCCCGGCACGGGGACCGGCTGATGCTGTGCTCGGACGGGCTGACCAACGAGCTGAGCCCCGCCCACATGGCCCGGGTGCTCGCCTCGGTGCCCCACCCGAAGGAGGCGGCCGACGTCCTGTTGCAGGCCGCGCTGCGCACCGGCGGGCGGGACAACGTCACCGTGATCGTGGCCGACGCCGTGCGGCCGGGGGAGTACGCCCCCGGCTTCTGAGCCACGCGCACGCCGCGTCCCCCGAAGTGGGGGGCATCATGATCCGTCACAACGGCACCGCTCCCACCAGGCCTGTTTACCTTTGAGAACATGGTTCTCTCGCGCCGCTCGTTCGTCCTCTCCGGCCTGGTGCTCGCCGCCTCCGGGGCCTTCGGGGGCGCCCTGACGGAGCTCCCCGCCGGCCGGCGGCCGTTCGTGCTGTGGGGCTCCTCCTCGGCGGCCAGCGCCCTCCACCGGGACCGCCCGCGGGGCTTCCCCGCGGTGCGCATCGACGACCTGCTCTCGCAGCTGCTGGAGGTGCCCGGGACCTCGCGCGCGGTCAGCGGCGACCGGTCGTGGCAGACCCTGGCGATGCGCAGCAGCGCCCACCCCTACCTGCCCCTGCTGGGCTCCGGCTACGGGGTGGGGCGGATCCCGGCCCACGGGTCGCTGGTCGTGCCCACGGTGGACGGCCGGGTGCCCAGCGTCCACCTCGCGATCCCGGGCACCGTCTCCGGTCTGCCGTGCACGATCCAGGCCGTGGGGCGGGACGAGGGGGACGTGGTGCTGCGCCGGGCGGTCCCGGGGGCCGAGCTCGAGGTGGCGCCCGCGTCGGAGGCCCGCTGGCGCACGGCGCTGGAGGAGGAGCACCGGGGCCACGTCCACCTGCTGTGGACGGGCAAGAACAACATCGAGGCCCCGGACCAGGTGCTCTCCGACACCCGTGCCGCGTGGGGGGTCGAGCCGGGCACGTCCGTGGTGATGGGCCACTGGCACACCGCGGCCGACCGTCCCGGCACCGCGGGGTGGGAGGAGGTGCGCGCGGTGAACGCGGCCCTCCGGGCCGAGTACGGCGACCGGTTCTACGACACCATGGCCGATCTGCGCGATCCCGGTCTCTGGTCCCTGGCGGCGCTGCGGGCCCACCGGATCGGGGCCTCGCCCGCGGACCGCCGGTGGCTGGGCCTGGGGCTGCCCCCGCGCTCGGTGGTCGCCGCGGACCGCCGGCACCTGAACGCGCTGGGCAACACGATCGTGGCCCATGGTCTGCACCGCCACCTGACCGGCGCGGCGGGTCTCTACTGAGCGCTGCGCGGCCCCGGAGGTCACACCCGGGTCCCGGGGTCCGGACCTCTTGCGCCGGAGCACCGGGCGCCCTAACATACAACCAAATGGTTGTACGAAATGAGCTGACGGACGACGAGGTCGACCGCATCTTCCGGGCCCTCGCGGACTCGACGCGACGGGACATCGTGGTGCGGGTGCTGCGGCAGGAGCAGTCGGTCTCCGCGCTGGCCGCGCACTACCGGATGAGCTTCGCCGCCGTGCAGAAGCACGTGGCGGTGCTCGAGCGGGCCTCGCTGGTCACCAAGGAGCGGCGCGGCCGGGAGCAGGTGGTGCACGCCGGGGTGGCCACGCTGCGCCGGGCGGCGGCGCTGCTGGCGGACTACGAGCAGATCTGGCGCGGGCGGGCCCGCGCCATCGAGGACCTCCTCGCCGAGGAGACGCCCCCGGGGGACCCGGGGCCCAGGAGGAAGGGAGCATGACATGCCAGTCATCGACGTGCAAAAGGACACCGAGGCACTGACCCTGACGTTCGTCGCGGAGTTCGCCGCGGACGTCGAGCGGGTCTGGGAGGTCTGGGCCGACCCGCGCCAGCTCGAGCGCTGGTGGGGCCCTCCCGAGTGGCCCGCCACCTTCGAGGAGCACGAGCTCGCCGAGGGAGGGCGGTGCCGCTACTACATGACCGGCCCCGACGGGGAGAAGGCCCGGGGCTGGTGGACGGTCACCGCCGTGGACGCCCCGCACCGGCTGGAGTTCGACGACGGCTTCGCGAGCGAGGACGGCGAGCCCGACCCCGCGCTGGGGGCCACCCACGGCGTCGTGACGTTCGAGGCCGTCGACGGCGGGACGCGGATGACCACGGTCTCGACCTTCGAGAGCGCGGACCAGCTGGAGCAGATGTCCGCGATGGGCATGGAGGAGGGCATGCGGGAGGCCATGGGCCAGATCGACGGCCTCCTCGCCGGCGCCGTCCCCCGCTGAGCCGCCGGGGGCCCGGCCGCCGACGGCGCAGCCCTCCCCGGTCCTCGCCCGCGCCGCGGGACCGGACGACGACGCCGCCCCGGGGCCTCCGGGGCGGCGTCGTCACCGCCGGGACCGCCTGCGGTGACGGCGTGCGACGGCGGGCCCGACCGGTCAGGCGTCCTGGGTCACGGCAGCGCCCTCGGCCGGCGCGGTGCCGGAGGCGGGCTCACGGCCCTCCGCCGGCTCCCGGCCCTCCGCGGACCTGCGGCCCGGCTCGGCCGCCCGCTGCGCGGACGCCGCGGCCCGCTGCGCCGCCTTCTTCAGCGGCTTCAGCTCGAGCCGGCGCTCGTGCTTGCGCTCCGCCCGGCGCTCCGTGCGCCGTTCGGCCTGCTTCTCGGCGCGGCGCTCCCGCTTCGCCTCCTCCGGGGCCTTCTCGCCCGGTGCCCCGGCGGCGGGGGTGGCGGTCTCCCGGCGGGGGGCGCGCTCCTTGACCGGGGCGCTGCCCGAGGCGCGCAGCCGCCGGTAGTGCTCGGCCGCCTCCTCCTGGCGCCGGGCCTCGATCCCCGTGGCGATCTCGGCCCGCAGGTGCTCCGGCTCGAGCTCGAACGCGGCCACGAGGTCGAGGGCATGCGGGCGCAGGCGGGCGAGCAGCCGGTCGATGTACTCGTCGAGGCTGCGCCCGCGCCGCATGGACAGCCGGCCGTAGGAGAGGTACCACGCGAGGTTCTTCTCGATGAGCCGCAGCCCGAAGACGTCGCGCAGCCAGGTGAGCACGGTGCGGGTGCCCGGGTCCTCGACCTGCTCCAGGCCGCGGGTGAAGGCCTCCCACTGCAGCAGCTCCGCGTGGGCGCGCGCCGCGGCGATGATCTTGTGCTGGTTCTCGTTGAACAGCGCCGCGGCCTCCGCGCGGGGGAGCTTGGCGCTGGGCCGCAGGTTCTCCGCGATCTCGGCCACCATGGTCTGCACCCGGTCCGTGAGCAGCGCGCGCTGCGCCGACTCCTCGCGCAGGGCGTTGACCGAGCGGCGCACGTCCCCGGTATCCCGGAAGGCCTGGCCGAGCTTGCGCAGCCCCGACCGGTGGTAGGTGGCCTCGGTGGCCCGGCCGGCCACATAGCGGGCCATCACGCCCACGTCGACGTGCTTGAACTCGTCCGCCCAGTCGGAGAGCAGCCGCTTGGCCACGAGCTGCAGCAGCACCGTGTTGTCGCCCTCGAACGTCGCGTAGACGTCCAGGTCGTGGCGCAGGGAGGTGAGCCGGTTCTTGGTCAGGAACCCCGCCCCGCCGCAGGCCTCGCGGCACTCCTGGACGGTGTCGAGGGCGCTCCAGGTGGACAGCGCCTTCAGGGCCGCGGCGAGCGTCTCGAGGTCCTGCCGGTTCTCGTCGGTGTCCTCGCGGCCGGAGAAGACGTCGTCGTACTTGTGCAGCAGCTCCTGGTGGGCGAAGTGCATGGCGTAGGTCTCCGCCAGCCGCGGCAGCAGCCGCCGCTGGTGCTGCTGGTAGTCCAGCAGCACCTCCTCCTGGACGTCGGAGGACGCGTTGAACTGCCGGCGCTCGCTGCCGTAGCGGATCGCGATGCTCAGCGCGGCCTTGTTCGCCAGGACGGCCGCGCCGTCGAGGGAGACCCGGCCCTGCACCAGGGTGCCGATCATCGTGAAGAACCGGCGGCCCGGGCTCGCGATGGGCGAGCTGTAGGTGCCGTCCGGAGCCACGGCCCCGTACTTGTCCAGCAGGTGCGTGCGCGGGACCCGCACCCGGGTGAAGTGCAGCCGCCCGTTGTCGATCCCGTTGAGCCCGCCCTTGTGGCCGTCGTCCTCGCCGCCCACGCCGGGCAGGAAGTTCCCGTCCGCGTCCCGCAGGTCCACCCAGAACGCGTGCACGCCGTGGTTCACGCCGAGCGTCACCAGCTGGGCGAAGACCACGGCGGCGCGCCCGTGCACGGCGGCGTTGCCGAGGTAGTCCTTCCACGCCGCCGTGAAGGGGGTGTGGATCTCGAACTCCTCCGTGGCGGGGTCGTACGTGGCGGTGGTGCCGATCGAGGCGACGTCGGAGCCGTGGCCGATCTCGGTCATCGCGAACACGCCCGGAATCTTCAGGTCCCGGATGTCCGCGAGCCAGCGCCGGTGGTGCTCCTCGGTGCCGAGGTTGAGCACCGCGGAGCCGAACAGGCCCCACTGCACCCCGGCCTTGATCTGCATCGAGGGGTCCCCGAGCAGCAGCTCCTCGAAGCCCGAGACGTTGCCGCCCGGGTCGTTGTGCCCGCCGTACTCCTCCGGCAGCCCGCGGCTCATCGCCCCGTGCTCCACCAGCAGGTGCAGCTGGCCCAGGACCCGCTCGCGGTGCTCGTGGTGGGTGAGGCCCGGCTGCTGGTGCAGCCGCTCGTCGAGCAGCATCCGGCGGGTCTCGCGCCGGACCTCGGCCCAGCGCCCGAGCAGCACCTCGCCGAGGGCGGCGACGTCCACGGCGGGCCCCGGGAGCCCGGCGCCGTCCGCGGTGGCGGGCCCGGCGGCGGAGCCGGCTGCGGCGGTGGTCGGTCGGTCGACGGTGGTGGTCATGTTCGCTCCTGTCGTGGGTGACCGGCGGTGGCCGGTGCGGTCACGGGGTGGTGGGGCCGGCCGGGGTCCGTGCCGGCCCGGGCGGTGGTCAGGTCGAGGGGGGCTCCGGCACGGGTGCGCCGGGCGGGCGCAGGCCGTCGACGGCCCAGCCCACGATCAGCTCCGTCATCCGCTCGCGGGACGGTCGCCGCGTGCCCTCGGGGGTGTTCATCCAGGCCTCGCCGGCGCCGCGGACCATGCCGATCGTGGACGCGGCCCAGTAGCTGAGCACCGGCTCCTCGAGCCGGCGCTCGGCGGGGGTGTGGTGCACGTGGGCCTCCGCGAGCAGCCCGCTGACGGACTCGGCGAACTCCTGGATCAGCCAGCGCTCGCCGCCGTCCCCGGCCGGGGCGTCCTCCTTGCCGGAGCGCTCGCCGCGGGCCCGCTCGGCCCGGTGCCGGTCGTGCCGCGAGCGCCCGGGGTCGGGGGAGAGGGCCACGACGAAGCGGTACACCGACGCCGAGCGCTCGATGCTGAGCAGGTACTCCGCGACCATCGCCTCGACCGAGTCCTCGAAGGAGCCGGCCGCGCGGGCCGCCTCCTCGAGCCGGTCGCGCATCCGCGTCACGGTGTACTCGCCGACCGCCCGCTGCAGTCCCGCCTTGTCCCCGAAGTACCGGTAGTAGACGGACTTGGAGGTCTGGCACGCGGTGGCGATCTCCTCCATGGACGCCTGCGCGCCGAGCTCGTCCACGGCGCTGCGCGCCGTGCGGATGAGCTCGATCCGGCGCTGCGCGCGGTGCCGGGCCCAGCGGGAGGAGCGTCCGTCCGTGGCGGGCGTGCCGCCCGGGGCGGCGGAGTCAGTGGCGTCGACCTGTTTCACGATACCCAGAGTATCAGGTATTGTCTTTCGTGACGTGATCATCATCACAACACCACCGAGGAGTTACCTGTGAGCGAGTCCACCCCCGAGCAGACCGTCGAGCCCACCGCTGAGCACACGACCCCCAGCGGCGCCGGACGCACCGGCGTGGCCCGCCGTGCGGTCGTGGTCGGCGCCAACCGCATCCCCTTCGCCCGGGCGCACGGCGCCTACGCCAACGCCGGCAACCAGGACATGCTCACCGCCGCCCTGGACGGCCTGGCCGCCCGCTACGGCCTCGCCGGGGAGCGGATCGGCGAGGTCGCCGCCGGCGCCGTGCTCAAGCACCCCAAGGACTTCAACCTCACGCGCGAGTCCGTGCTCGGCTCGGTCCTGGACCCCCGCACCCCGGCCTTCGACGTGCAGCAGGCCTGCGCCACCGGCATGGAGGCCGTCTCCACGCTGGTCAACAAGATCCGGCTCGGCCAGATCGACTCGGCCGTCGCCGGCGGCGTCGACTCCGCCTCGGACGCGCCCGTCGTGGTGAGCGAGCGGCTGCGCCGGACCCTGCTCGAGCTCAACCGGGCCAAGAGCACCCCGCAGAAGCTCAAGGCCCTCGCGGGCCTGCGCCCGGCCGACCTCAAACCGGTGGCCCCCGGCACGGGCGAGCCGCGCACGGGGCTGTCCATGGGCGAGCACCAGGCCCTCACCACCGCCCGCTGGGGGATCTCCCGCGAGGCCCAGGACGAGCTCGCCGCCGCGAGCCACCGCAACCTGGCGGCCGCCTACGAGCGCGGGTTCTTCGACGACCTCGTCACCTCCTTCCGCGGCCTGTCCCGGGACAACAACCTCCGCCCGGACAGCACGGTCGAGAAGCTCGCCGGGCTCAAGCCGGTCTTCGGGAAGTCCCTCGACGCCGGGGCCACCATGACGGCGGGCAACTCCACGCCCCTCACCGACGGCGCCTCCACCGTGCTGCTCGCCTCCGAGGACTGGGCCGCGGAGCGCTCCCTGCCCGTGCTCGCCGACGTCGTGGACGTCGAGGCGGCCGCCGTCGACTTCGTGCACGGCGACGAGGGCCTGCTGATGGCCGGCGCCTACGCCGTGCCCCGCCTGCTGGCCCGCCAGGGCCTGGCGCTCGAGGACTTCGACTTCGTCGAGATCCACGAGGCGTTCGCCGCGACCGTGCTCGCGACCCTCGCCGCGTGGGAGGACGAGCAGTTCGGCCGCGAGCGGTTGGGCCTGGACGGCGCCTTCGGCACCGTGGACCGCAGGCGGCTCAACGTCACGGGCTCCTCGCTCGCGGCCGGGCACCCGTTCGCCGCGACCGGCGGGCGCATCGTCGGCACCCTCGCCAAGCTCCTGCGCGAGCGCGCCGACGAGACCGGCCGCCCCGCCCGCGGGCTCATCTCGGTGTGCGCCGCCGGCGGCCTGGGCGTCACCGCGGTCCTCGAGGCCCGCTGAGCCCGCGCCCCCGACACCCCGCCGACCCCCACAGCAAGGACCCCGACCCCATGGCAGACACTTATCTCGACCTCGTCAGCTCCGGCCCCGGCGGCCGGCTCGCCCGGCAGCTCGGGCTGCCCGCCCCCGCCCGGCTGCGCCGCCACCGCGCCGGGGACCCGCTCGTGCCCGGGCCCGTCCTCGTGCTGGGGCGGGGGGAGGAAGCCGACCGGATCGCCGCGGCCCTGCTCGGCTGGGACCTCGACGTGCGCCGCCACCCCGACGACGTCCACCGCTTCGGCGCGGTCGTGCTGGCCCTGACCGAGCTCGCCCGGCCCGCCGAGCTGGCCGAGCCCGCGCTCGGCCTGGGCGGGGCGCTGCGCTCGCTCGCCCCCGGCGGCCGGGTGGTCACCGTGTCCCGGCCCGCCCCGGGCATCGGCACGGGCGCGGCCTCGGCCACGCCCGCGGCGGCGGAGCCGCTCGACCCGACCGTCGCCGCGGCCCGCCAGGCCGTCGTCGGCCTGCTGCGCTCCACCGCCCAGGAGATGCGCGGCGGGGCCACCGCCAACGGCGTCCTGCTCGCCGAGGGCGTCGCCCCCGAGGCCCCCAGCGTGCTGGGCGCCCTGCGGTTCCTGCTCTCCGGGCGCAGCGCCTTCGTCTCCGGGCAGTTCGTGACGGTCGGGGACGACGCCGGGGCCCTGCCCGCGGACTGGGAGGCCCCCCTGCGGGGCAGGGTCGCCGCTGTCACCGGCGCCGCCCGCGGCATCGGCGCACAGATCGCCCGCACGCTCACCGGCGCCGGCGCGCGCGTCGTCGTCGTGGACGTCCCCGCCGCGGGCGAGCCCCTGGCCGCCCTCGCCAACGAGATCCACGCCGTGGCCCTCCAGCTCGACGTCACGGACGAGCACGCCGGCGAGCGGATCCTCGGGCTCGCCCGGGAGCGCTTCGGGCACCTGGACGTGGTGGTGCACAACGCCGGGATCACCCGGGACAAGCTGCTGGCCAACATGGACGAGTCCCGCTGGGCCTCGGTGCTGGCCGTGAACCTCGAGTCGCAGCTGCGGATGAACGACCAGCTCCTGGCGGGGGAGGGCCTCGGCGAGGCGCCGCGGATCGTCTGCCTGGCCTCCACGAGCGGTGTGGCGGGCAACCGCGGCCAGACCAACTACGCCGCCTCGAAGGCCGGGGTGATCGGGATGGTCGCCGCCACCGCACCCCTGCTGGCCCGGCGCGGCGGCAGCATCAACGCCGTGGCCCCCGGGTTCATCGAGACGGAGATGACCGCCCGGATCCCGGCGGCCCGCCGCCAGGTCGCGCGCCGGCTGAACTCCCTGCAGCAGGGTGGGCTGCCGGAGGACGTGGCCCAAGCCGTGCTGTTCCTCGCCTCGGACGCCGCCGGCGGCGTCAACGGGCAGACGCTGCGCGTGTGCGGCCAGAACCTGGTGGGGGCGTGAGCATGGCCGCCGACCGGCACGAGACCGCGGTCCTGCCCGGCGTCCCCTCGCTGGGCGGGCTCTACGCCCGTGCGGCGGCGGGGGCGGCCGGGGACCTGCTGCCGCGCGCCCTCGCCGACCGGGTGCCGGGCCGGCTGTCCGGCCGGCCGGCCGGGGCGCGCCGCGGCACCGGCGACGCCCCGCTCGAGCTGCCGGCGGTGGCCCACGTCGTCGAGGACGTGGTCGTCGACCCCGCCGGGCACGAGGCGTTCTGCCGCGCGGTCGGGGCGCCGCTGCGCGAGGGCCCCGGCGGCACCGAGGCCTTCTCCGGGCACCTGCACGCCCTGGCGTTCCCCGTGGCCATGAGCGTGCTCACCCGCCCGGACTTCCCGCTGCCGGTCCTCGGCATGGTGCACCTGGCCAACGAGGTCGAGCACCGCGGGGCCGCGGCGGTCGGGGAGCACCTCACGGTCACCGCCACCGCCGAGCGGCTGCGCCCGCACCGCTCCGGCGCGCAGGTGGACGTCGTCGCCCGCCTCGCGCGCCGGGACGGCGAGACCGTCTGGACGGGCCGCTCCACCTACCTCGCCCGGGGCGTGCGCGTGCCCGGGACGGCCGACGACACCCCGCGCGCGGAGTTCGTGCCCCCGGCGCCGACCGGGCACTGGCGCCTGGCGGCCGGCACGGGGCGGGACTACGCCGCGGTGAGCGGGGACTGGAACCCCATCCACCTCTCCGGCCCGAGCGCCCGGGCGCTCGGCATGAAGGGCGCCATCGCCCACGGCATGTACTCCGCCTCGCGCGCCCTCGCCGAGGTGGGCGTGCCGCCCGGGACGCCCTTCCGCTGGACGGTGGAGTTCGCGGCCCCGGTCCTGCTCCCGGGCACGGTCGCGGTCGCGATTACCGACGACGGCCGGGGGCCCGGCTGGCGGGGCTCGCGCTTCGCCGGGTGGGACCCGCGGCGCAGGCGCCCGCACTTCACGGGGACGGTGGCGCGGCTGGACGGCTGACCCGCCGCCGCGGGCCCGGTCGACGGTGGCGTCCGGCGCGTGGGCCACAATGGTCGGGTGAGCCCACAGCAGAGGACAGACGCACGACCCGTCGACGCCACCGGCCAGGACCTCAACCCCGCCCCGCCCAGCGAGGACCTCAAGGAGCAGTACGCGGAGCTCGTGGACCGGGTGCGCGCGGCACGGACCGCCTACTACGTCGAGGACGCGCCCACCATCTCGGACGCGGAGTACGACGAGCTCTACCGGCGGCTCGAGGAGGTCGAGGCGCTGCACCCCGAGCTGGTGGCCAACGACTCGCCCACCCAGGAGGTCGGCGGCGAGGTCTCCGCGGCGTTCACGCCCGTGACGCACCTCGCGCGGATGTACTCCCTCGAGGACGTCTTCTCGATCGACGAGCTCACGGCCTGGCTGGCGAAGGCCTCCGCCTCCATCGAGGCGCTGCCGGACGCCCCGGAGTCCGCGTGGCTCACCGAGCTGAAGATCGACGGGCTGGCCGTGAACCTGCTCTACCGCAACGGCGAACTCGTGCGGGCCGCGACCCGGGGGGACGGCACCACGGGCGAGGACGTCACGCACAACGTGCGCACCATCGCCACCATCCCCACCGTGCTCACGGGGGAGGACGTGCCCGAGGAGGTCGAGATCCGCGGCGAGGTGTTCATCTCCTCCCGCGACTTCCGCGCCCTCAACGACGCCATCGTGGCCGAGGGCCGGGCGCCCTTCGCCAACCCCCGCAACGCCGCGGCGGGCTCACTGCGGCAGAAGGACCCGGCGGTCACGGCCCGGCGCCGGCTGTCCATGTACGTGCACGGGGTGGGCGCCGCCACGGGCCTGCACGCCGACACCCAGTCCCAGGTCTACGAGCTGCTCGAGCGGTGGGGCCTGCCCGTCAGCCCGTACTACCGCGTGCTGCCCTCCACGGAGGACGTCCTCGCGTTCATCGAGGAGTACGGCCGCCGCCGCCACGACCTCATCCACGAGATCGACGGCATCGTGGTCAAGGTCGACGACCGCCGCACCCAGTTCCGGCTCGGGCACACCTCCCGGGTGCCCCGCTGGTCCGTGGCCTACAAGTACCCGCCCGAGGAGGTGCACACCCGGCTCAAGGACATCCTGGTCAACGTGGGCCGCACCGGGCGGGTCACCCCGTTCGGGCTCATGGAGCCGGTGCGGGTCGCCGGGTCCACCGTGGAGATGGCCACCCTGCACAACCAGGACGTGGTGCGGGCCAAGGGCGTGCTCATCGGGGACACCGTGGTGCTGCGCAAGGCGGGCGACGTGATCCCCGAGATCGTGGGGCCCGTGGTGGCGCTGCGGGACGGCACGGAGCGCGAGTTCGTGATGCCCACCCACTGCCCGTCCTGCGGCACGGAGCTGCGCCCGGCCAAGGAGGGCGACGTCGACATCCGCTGCCCCAACGCCCGCAGCTGCCCGTCCCAGCTGCGGGAGCGGGTCTTCCACGCCGCCGGCCGCGGCGCGTTCGACATCGAGGCCCTCGGCTACGAGGCCGCCCTCGCCCTGACCCGGCCCGACGAGCCGGAGACCCCGCCGCTGACCAGCGAGGCGCACCTGTTCGACCTCACCCCCGAGGACCTGCGCGAGGTGCGGATCCGGCGGGAGAAGAAATCGCGCGGCACGCCCACGGGCGAGACCGAGCTCGTGCCCTACTTCTGGACGAAGGGCACGGCCAAGAAGCCCTCCGAGCCCACCGCCACCACCCGCAAGCTGTTCGAGGAGCTCGAGAAGGCCAAGGCGCAGCCGCTGTGGCGCGTGCTCGTGGCCCTGTCCGTCCGGCACGTCGGCCCGACCGCGGCCCGCTCCCTGGCCACGGCCTTCGGCTCGTTGCCGGCCATCCGCGACGCCGACGAGGAGACCCTGGCCCAGGCCGACGGCGTGGGGCCCGTGATCGCCGCGGCCCTCACCGAGTGGTTCGCCGAGCCGTGGCGCCGGGAGATCTTGGAGCGCTGGGCGGCCGCGGGCGTGCGCATGGAGGACGAGGTGGACGAGTCCGTGCCGCGGACCCTCGAGGGCACCACCGTGGTGATCACCGGCACCCTCGAGCGCTTCAGCCGCGACTCCGCGAAGGAGGCGGTGCTGGTGCGCGGCGGCAAGGCCTCCGGCTCCGTGTCGAAGAAGACGCACTTCCTGGTGGCGGGCGAGAACGCCGGCACCAAGCTGGACAAGGCCGAGCAGCTGGGGGTGACCGTGCTCGACGAGGCCGGGTTCGAACGGCTCCTCGCCGAGGGGCCGGACGCGCTCGCCGGCGCGGCCGGGAGCACCTCCGAGGACGCCCCGGCCGGCACGGAGAACGGCACGGAGAACGGTACGGACGACGAGGACGGGGCCTGAGCATGGGACGCCACGACGACGCGCTGGAGGGCCTCGGCCCGACCGGCGCCCACCTGGAGGAGCTGCTGGAGCTGGCCCTGGCGGCCGCCGAGTCCGGGGCGGAGGTACTGCGGGGCCGCGACGCCGGCCGGCTGGGCGTCACCGGCAAGTCGGGGGAGGGGGACTGGGTCACCCGCTTCGACGTCGCCGCCGAGCAGGCCGTGCTGCGCACCATCCTGGACCGCCGCCCGCACGACACCGTCACCGGCGAGGAGTCGGGCACGCACCGCCCGGAGCACCCCTCCGGGATCCGCTGGTCGGTGGACCCGCTCGACGGCACCACCAACTTCATCCGCGGCATCGTCTACTACTGCACGTCCGTGGCCGCCGCCGACGCCCAGGGCAACTGGCTCGTGGGCGCCGTCAACGCCCCGGCCCTGCGCCGCACCTACTTCGCCGTGCGCGGGGCCGGCGCGTGGGTGGAGGAGGACGGCGCGTCCCGCCGGCTCGAGGGTCCCGTGCCGGACCGGACGGGCCGGCTCTACGGCACCGGATTCTCCTTCGACGCCGACCGGCGCGAGCGCCAGTTCCCCGCCTTCGCCGCCACCATGCGGCAGTACACGGACATGCGGCGCCTGGGCTCGGCGGCCCTGGACCTGTGCCTGGTCGCGGACGGCGCGCTCGACGGGTACGGCGAGCAGGGTCTGCACGAGCACGACTGGGCCGCCGGCGCGCTCATCGCCGAGGAGGCCGGCGCCCTCGTGACCCGGCCGGAGCTGCCCTCCCCGGCGGCGGGCGAGGTGCCGGCCGCCGACCGCCTCGCGGCCTGGATCACCGCACGCGAGCGCGGCATTCCGGGCTGAGCGCGGGCCGGGGCCCGGCCCGCTGAACGTGTGAGATGGCTCTCGTCACTTGACCGAGACCAAAACGTTGCCATAGCGTGACCTTCGAAGCGTTCTTCCCGAGGGCATGCCCTCCGCTTCCCGGAGTGCGAACTCCTGCGCCGGCGTCCTTCACGGGCCGGCACCCCTGCAGACCGCGAACGTGTGATACCTCACGACGGGCCGAAAGGGGTAGCGCAACGAAAATCGTTACGCTATCGTGATAATCAGCTTCCCCGAGGATTCCTCCGGGGATCCGGTGTGCCTGGAGTCCGACTCCCGGCGCGCCACCACACCATGCTGGGTGCTGCCGTAACACCGCACGTCGTCTGAAGGGCAGACACCTGTAAGCACTTACCCACCAACACCTTGACGGGTAGACGACGGCGCGAAGACATCCGGGGACGGAAACGAGCGCAGGTGGCCCAGGGAGCATCATGACCAACGCTTTCGCTGTTCGTCGCAACGTCCGTCGCGGTGCCGCCGCTCTGATCCTCGGCGGGACCGCCGTGGGCGCCATGGCCCTCCCGGCCAACGCCGCTCCGGCCTCCACCTGGGACGCCCTCGCCGAGTGCGAGTCCGGTGGCAACTGGGGCACCTCCACCGGCAACGGCTTCTCCGGCGGCCTGCAGTTCACCCCCTCCACCTGGGCCGCCTTCGGTGGCCAGGGCGCCCCGCAGGACGCCTCCCGTGAGCAGCAGATCGCCGTGGCCGAGAACGTTCTCGACGGCCAGGGCTGGGGCGCGTGGCCCGCCTGCTCCGCGAAGCTGGGCCTGTCCGGCTCCGCCGCTCCCTCCGCCAACCCGATGGGCTCCGCGTCCGTGACTCCGCAGTCCGTCGAGGCCCCGGCCCCGATCGAGGCTCCGGCCCCCGCCCCGGTCGCCGCCCCCGAGCCCGGCCCCGTGGCCGCTCCCGTCGAGGCCCCGGCCGCCGTCCAGGCCCCGGTCGTCGAGTACGTGGCCCCCGCCGCCGCCGTGGCCCCGGCCTCGGTCTCCGCCGAGACCTACACCGTGGTCGCCGGCGACACCCTCGGTTCCATCGCCGACAAGCTCGGCATCGAGAACTGGGAGGACCTGTACGCCGCGAACGAGGGCACCATCGCCGACCCGAACCTGATCTTCCCCGGCCAGGTGCTGAACATCCCCGCCTGATCCCCACCGGACAGGCACCGCGCGGCCGCGCCGCGCGAGAGCATGCGAGAGGGCCCCTCCGATCGGAGGGGCCCTCTCGCATGCTCGGCGGGCACCGGCACGGCGCCGACCGTGCGCTCAGCTCACGGCGTGCGCTCGGGCCGGCTCCACAGCCACGGCTCGGCGGGCTCGGCCCCGGCGTCGCCGAAGCTCACGGAGCGCTCCGCGCCCTTGACCCGGTACGGCTGGATCACCGTCAGGGACTCGCCCTCCCGGTGCTGGGTCTCCACGGCCACGGCCGTCTGCCCGGAGCGGTCCGGCAGGGTCACGGGGAAGGCGACCGCGGCGCAGAGGAGGTCGTCCCGCAGCTCCACCGCCCGCGCCCGCAGGGCGTCCAGGGCGGCCTCGGGGCTCAGCTCCTCCGCGTCCTCGGCCGGCAGGCTGTCGAGCTCGTACTCGCCGTCCTTGCGCGCGGTGACGAGGAAAGGAGGGAACGCCCCGTGCTGCCCCAGCTGCTGCTCGGCCACGGCCTGGACGTGGGCCATGACCGTGTCGATCGTTGCGGCGGCGTCCTTGCTGACCCGCTGGCGCCACGCGTTGGCGGCGTCCGTCGCGGAGGTCGCGCGCGCGGCCTTCCCGGAGCGGGCGCCGGGGCGCCCGCTCTTGGCGCCTCGGTCCTTCTTCGTGCGGGCGGGGGTGCTCTTGGCCATGTCCGGGTGCTCCTGTGCGGTGGTCGGTGCGTCCCTCCAGGGTATGCCCCTGCGGGGCCCCCTCCGGCCGGGAAGGAGGGGAGTGCCGCGCGGCTAGACTGGACCGGAAACCACCCCCGATCACGAGCAGGAGTGCGCATGTCTGCGATCACCCGCGAGCAGGTTGCCCACCTGGCGAAGCTCGCGCACATCGAGATGACCGAGGAGGAGCTGCGGTCCATGGCGAAGGAGCTCGACCTCGTCGTCGACTCCGTCGCGTCCGTCAGCGAGGCGGCCGGCCCGGACGTCCCGGCCACGAGCCACCCCATCCCGCTGCAGAACGTCTTCCGCGAGGACGTCGTGGGCGAGACCCTCACCGCCGAGGAGTCGCTGCTCAACGCACCGGACGCCGCCGAGGGCAAGTTCAAGGTGCCCGCGATCCTGGACGAGGAGTAGCCGCATGAGCAGCACCGGAACGCCCCAGGGGCCCGTCGGTCTCTCCGCCGCCGAGCTCGCCCGCCGGCTCGCCGCCGGCGAGATCACCTCCGTCGACGCCGTCCAGGCCCACCTGGACCGGATCCGGGAGACCGACGGCGATCCCGTCGACCCCGCCGACCGCAGCCGCGGCAGGACCGGGCTCAACGCCTTCCTGCACGTCAACACCGAGGAGGCCCTGTCCGTGGCCGCCGAGGTGGACGCCGCCCGTGCCCGCGGCGAGGAGCTGCCCGAGCTCGCCGGCGTGCCGATCGCGGTCAAGGACCTCATCGTCACCAAGGGGCAGCCCACCACCGCGGCGTCCCGCATGCTCGAGGGCTGGATGAGCCCCTACGACGCCACCGTGACCCGGCGGCTGCGCGCCGCCCGGATGCCGCTGCTGGGCAAGACGAACCTCGACGAGTTCGCGATGGGCTCCTCCAACGAGCACTCCGCCTTCGGCGACACCGCCAACCCGTGGGACCTGTCCCGCATCCCCGGCGGGTCCGGCGGCGGGTCCGCCGCCGCCGTGACCGCGTTCCAGGCGCCGCTGGCCCTGGGCACGGACACCGGCGGGTCCATCCGCCAGCCCGCGGCCCTGACCGGTTCGGTGGGCGTCAAGCCGACCTACGGCGGGGTCTCGCGCTACGGCGTGATCGCCATGGCCTCCTCGCTGGACCAGGTGGGCCCCGTGGCGCGCACGGTGCTCGACGCCGCGCTGCTGCACGAGGTGATCGGCGGGCACGACCCGCAGGACTCCACGTCCCTGCCCGACCCGGTCGGCGACCTCGCCGCCCAGGCCCGGGCCGGCGCCGCCGAGGGCGGGCTGGCGGGCCTGCGCGTGGGCGTGGTCAAGGAGCTCACGGGCGAGGGCTTCCAGCCCGGCGTCCAGCAGCGCTTCGAGGAGGCCGTGGAGCTGCTGCGCTCCGCGGGCGCCGAGGTCGTGGAGGTCTCCACCCCGAACTTCAAGTACGCCCTGGGGGCCTACTACCTCATCATGTCCTCCGAGGTCTCCTCGAACCTCGCCAAGTACGACGGCGTGCGCTTCGGCCACCGTGTGCTGCCCGAGGACGGGCCCCTGACCATCGAGCGCGTGATGGGCTCCACCCGCGCCGCCGGCTTCGGGGCCGAGGTCAAGCGCCGCATCATCCTGGGCACCTACGCGCTGTCCGCGGGCTACTACGACGCCTACTACGGCTCGGCGCAGAAGGTCCGCACCCTCGTGCAGCGCGACTTCGCGGCCGCGTTCGAGCAGGTGGACGTGCTGGTCTCCCCGACGTCCCCGACCACCGCGTTCGAGCGGGGCGCCGTGGACGAGTCCGCCGACCCCATGCAGATGTACCTCAACGACATCGCCACCATCCCCACCAACCTGGCCGGGGTCCCCGCGATCTCCGTCCCCGGCGGCCTCGCCCCCGAGGACGGGCTGCCCGTGGGCATCCAGTTCATGGCCCCCGCACGCCAGGACGCCCGGCTCTACCGCGCCGGCGCCGGCCTGGAGGCCCTGCTCGAGCAGCGCTGGGGCGGACCGCTCTGGCAGCGGCTGCCGGACACCGCCGCCCTGGTCCGGGACCTGGCCGGCGGCCCCGCCGCGTCCGATCTGTCCGCACCCGTCCGGGGAGGAGCCCGCTGATGAACCGGAGCACCGAAGAGGTCCTGTCCTTCGACGAGGCCATGGAGAAGTACGACCCCGTGCTGGGCTTCGAGGTCCACGTGGAGCTCAACACCCGGACCAAGATGTTCGACGCCGCCCCCAACGTCTTCGGGGACGAGCCGAACACCAACGTCACCCCCGTCTCGCTCGGCCTGCCCGGGGTGCTCCCCGTGGTGAACCGGGTGGCCGTGGAGTCCGCGATCAAGCTCGGGCTCGCCCTGGGCTGCGAGATCCGCCCGGTCTCCCACTTCGCCCGGAAGAACTACTTCTACCCGGACACCCCCAAGAACTTCCAGACCTCCCAGTACGACGAGCCGATCGCCGAGAACGGCTCCGTCGACGTGGAGCTGGAGGACGGGACCGTGTTCACGGTCGAGATCGAGCGCGCCCACATGGAGGAGGACGCCGGGAAGCTCACGCACATGGGCGGCGCCGCCGGGCGCATCCAGGGCGCCGACTTCTCGCTGGTCGACTACAACCGCGCCGGCGTCCCGCTCATCGAGATCGTGACGAAGCCCATCGTGGGCGCCGGCACCCGCGCGCCCGAGCTGGCCCGCGTGTACGTGGCCCTGATCCGGGAGATCGTGAAGAACCTCGGGATCTCGGACGCGAAGATGGAGCGCGGCAACGTCCGCTGCGACGCCAACGTGTCCCTCATGCCCAAGGGCAGCGCCACGTTCGGCACCCGCTCCGAGACGAAGAACGTGAACTCGCTGCGCGCCGTGGAGCGTGCCGTGCGCTTCGAGATCCAGCGCCACGCGGCGGTCCTCGACTCCGGCGGCACGATCGTGCAGGAGACCCGGCACTGGCACGAGGATACCCGCTCCACCACGAGCGGGCGCCCCAAGTCGGACGCCGACGACTACCGCTACTTCCCGGAGCCAGACCTCGTGCCGGTCGTCACCGACCACGAGTGGATCGAGCGGCTGCGGGCCGAGCTGCCCGAGCCCCCGGCCGAGCGCCGGAAGCGGCTCAAGACCGACTGGGGCTTCTCCGACGAGGAGTTCCGGGACGTCGTCAACGCGGGGGTCCTCGACGAGATCGAGCAGACCGTGTCCGCCGGCGCCGCCCCGGCCGCGGCCCGCAAGTGGTGGATGGGCGAGATCGCCCGCCTGGCCAACCAGCGGGAGGTGGAGATCGCCGAGCTCGGCGTCACCCCGCAGCACGTCGTCGAGCTCAACGGGCTCATCGACGCCGGGAAGATCAACGACAAGCTCGCCAAGAAGGTCCTCGCCCACGTCCTGGAGGGCGAGGGCTCGCCCGCGGAGGTCGTGGAGCGGCGCGGCCTGGCCGTGGTCTCCGACGACTCCGTGCTGACCGCGGCGATCGACGACGCCATGGCGCAGATGCCCGACGTCGTGGCGAAGGTGCAGGCCGGCAAGGTCCAGGCCGTCGGCGCCCTCATCGGCCCCGTCATGAAGGCCACCCGCGGCCAGGCCGACGCGGGCCGGGTGCGGGAGCTGATCCTGGAGAAGCTCGGCGTGCAGGGCTGACCGCCGCCCGCGCCCGCGCAGGACCGCGCGCGCGGAACACCGAGGGGTCGCCTCCTGTGGGAATCAGCAAAGGATTCCGGCAGGAAGCGACCCCTCGCCGCGCGGCGGGGTCCGGACGCGACCCCTCGTTGCGCGGCGTGCGAGCATGGGCGCATGGACCCTGCGTGCGACGTGCTCATCATCGGCGGCGGCATCGCCGGACTGTCCCTGGCCTCGGAACTGGCCGAGCGGCGGGGGAGCGGCGCCGGGATCGTGCTCGCGGAGACCGAGCCCGTCCTGGCCCACCACACCTCCGGGCGCTCGGCCGAGCAGCTGATCCCCAGCTACGGCCCGGCCCCCGTCCGGGAGCTGACCGGGGCGACCGTGGCCCGGCTGCTCGACCCGCACCCGGCCACGCCGCGGCCCCTGGCCTGGCCCAGCCGCATGGTCCTCGTCGGGAGCGAGGCCCGGCTGCGCGCCGAGGGCGCCCCGGGGACGCGGCTGCTGTCCCGGGCGGAGCTCGTGGAGCTGTGCCCCGAGCTGGCCTGCTCCCCGGCGGACGCGGTCGAGGCCGGCCGCCTCGACAGCACCTCCGTGCGCACCGACGCCGCCGCGCTCGTGGCCTGGCACCGCGACCGGGCCGCGGCGGCGGGCGCCCGGCTGCTCACCGGCGCCCCGGTGACCGCGGCGGACCCCGACGGCGCCGGCTGGCGGGTCGCGGCCGGCGGGGACCGGATCCGGGCCCGGCAGGTCGTCGTCGCCGCGGGCGCCTGGGCGGACGAGGTGGCGGGCCTGTTCGGCGCGGCCCCGCTGGGCCTGCGCCCGCTGCGGCGCACCGCGGCCCTCGTGCGGCTCGCGAAGCCGCTGGCCCCGGACCACCCCATGGTCGTCGCCGCGGACTCCGGCTGGTACTACCGGCGGGCCGGGGACGGCGCGCTCGTCTCCCCGTCCGAGGCCGTGCCGAGCGAGCCCTGCGACGCGCAGCCGGTGCTCGAGGACGTCGAGGACCTCCTGGGGCGGCTCAACACCGTGACCTCCCTCGGCGCCACGGGGATCGAGCGGGCCTGGACCGGTCTGCGCACCGAGGCCCCGGACGGCGTGCCCGTGTGCGGCGCCGACGCTGACGTCCCGGGGCTCCTGTGGCTGGCCGGCCAGGGTGGCTACGGGTTTCAGACGAGCACGGCCATGGCCCGCGCCGCCGCGGACCTGCTGCTCGACGGGGCCGTGGGTCCGTGGTGCTCCCGGGACACGGCCGCCGCCCTGGACCCGGGCCGTTTCCGGCGCTGAGCCCCCGGGGGTCCGGCGCGGCGGGTCCCGTGCCGTCGGCCGCCGTGCCGTCGGGCGCCGTGCCGCTCGGCCGCGGGGGCCGGCGGGGCAGACCGCGCGCGGGACCCGCCGGCCCGGGTCAGGCGCCGGCGAGGCCCATCCGGTCCAGCACCCAGGCGTACTCCCAGGCCGTGTCCTTCCACTGCGAGTACCGCCCCGAGGCGCCGCCGTGGCCCCCGGCCATCTCGCAGCGCAGCAGCACCGGCTCGCCGGAGGTCGAGGCCTCCCGCAGCGCGGCGACCCACTTGGCGGGCTCCACGTAGAGCACCCGGGTGTCGTTGAGGCTCGTGACCGCGAGGACCGGGGGGTAGGGCAGCGGCCGGACGTTCTCGTAGGGGGAGTAGTCGCGCATGTACCCGTAGACGTGCGCGTCCTCGATGGGGTTGCCCCACTCCTCCCACTCGAGGGCCGTGAGCGGCAGGGACGGGTCGAGGATGGAGGTCAGCGGGTCCACGAACGGCACCGCCGCCAGCGCCCCGCAGTACCGCTCCGGGGCGAGGTTGAGCACCGCGCCCACCAGCAGGCCGCCGGCGGAGCCCCCCATCACCAGGATCCGCCGCTCGTCGACGTCCGGCCGGGCGGCGAGGTGGTCGGTGACCGCCACGTAGTCGGTGAACGTGTTCGTCTTGTGCAGCTTCTTGCCGTGCTCGTACCAGGTCCGTCCCAGCTCCCCGCCGCCGCGCACGTGGGCCACGGCCCAGACCACGCCGCGGTCCAGCAGGGACAGCCGGGAGACCGAGAACGCGGGGTCGGTGCTGTGCTCGTAGGAGCCGTAGGCGTACTGCAGCACCGGTGCCGGCACGGAGGGGTCGAGGTCGGCGCGGCGGACCAGGGAGACGGGGATGCGGGTTCCGTCGGCCGCGGTGGCCCAGTCCCGCTCCACCGCGTAGTCGGCGGGGTCGTAGCCGCCGAGCACCGTGGCCTCGCGCCGCAGCAGCGGCTCGGCGGGCAGTGCGCCGTCGCCCCCGGTGGCACCCGCCACGAAGAGGTCGTAGACGCGCGGGGGCGTCGTGAAGGACGTGTAGGACAGGCGCACCACGGGGGCGTCGTGCTCCGCGGCGGAGACGCTCGCGGTGTAGAGCTCCTCGGCGAAGGCTGGTTCCACGGGGGCGGCCTGGGCGTCAGTGCCCAGGCCGGCGAGCGGGAGCAGCCGGACCCGCAGCGTGGTGTCCGCCCGGACGGAGACCACCAGGTGCGTGGCCGTCACGGCGCAGCCGTTGACGCGGACGGTGTCCGAGGCCGGCACGACGTCGCGCAGGGCCACCTCCGCGACCGGGCGGCCGAGGTCGGCCGGGTCCATGAGGGAGATCCGGGAGTTCGGGGCCTCGTGGTCGTGGGTCAGCAGGATCTGTTCCCGCCCGTCCAGCAACAGGGGCTCCGCCTCGTAGAGCACCCGGTCGGTGCGGGGCAGCACCACCCGCAGCGGCGCGTCCGGGTCCGCGACCGGCTGGATGAGCTGCTCCGAGAACTCGGAGCACATGGCCTCCACCACGATCCAGCGCCGGTCCGCGGACAGGCCCGCCCCGAGCCACAGGCCGGGGTCGGCCTCCTCGTGGACGACGACGTCCTCGGCCACCGGGGTGCCCAGCTCGTGCCGGCGCAGCTGGTGGGGGCGCCAGGACTCGTCCACCACCGTGTAGTACACGGCGCGCGCGTCCGGGGTGAGGAAGGACCCGTAGAACGTCCCGGGGATCTCGTCGGCGAGCAGCGCCCCCGTGGTGAGGTCCCGGACCCGCAGGGTGAAGCGCTCGTCGCCGGTGACGTCCTCGGCCCAGGCCAGCAGCTCCCCGTCCTCGGAGACGTCGAAGCTGCCCAGGGAGTAGAACTCGTGCTTCGCGGCCTCCGCGTTGGCGTCGAGGAGCACCTGCTCCCCGGCCATGGGGGTGCCGGGCTCGACGACGGGCGGGGTCCAGTCCGCGATCACGTCACCGGTGGTCACGGCCGGGACCCGGCAGAACACCTGGTGCGCGCCGCCCTCCACGGTGCGGGCGAAGTACCACCAGGCGCCGCGCCGGCTGGGCACGGACAGGTCGGTCTCCTGGGTGCGGTCCTTGATCTCCCCGAAGATCGTCTCCCGCAGACCCGTGAGGTGGGCGGTGGCGGACTCCGCGTACTCGTTCTCCGCGGTGAGGTGGGCCAGCACCTCGGGGGAGTCCTTGTCCCGCATCCACTCGTACGGGTCGGAGAACACGTGGCCGTGAAAGGCGCGCTCGACGGGCTGCTGGCGGATCTGCGGGGGAAGGACAGTCATGGCCCCCATCCTAGGGAAGACACGCGGTGGCCCCTCTGCGGCCTCGGTGACAGCCACCGTTCTGGAGACCTCCACCGGTGGTGCCCGGAGCGAGGGGTGATCTGTCTGACCGGGACCCGGCCGCGTATTCGGGTCGGTGGGTGCCGTTCGGGAGCGGTGCCGGCTTGCGCAGGGGCACCACCTCGTTGGTGCTGCCCAGGGCGACCTGCGCCGGGGTGGGCTCCGCCGGGTTCCATAGTAGCTCCGAGCAGGAGAAGCCGGCCCACAGCATAGTCGTCGCGGTCTCGGTGAGGTGCTCGATGATGCGCACCCCCTGGTGCTACACCCGGGAGAGCGCGTCGTCGTGGTTGAGCCCCAGCTCCGTGTTGCATAGGTTCATCACCTGCTCCGGCACCCCCGGTCGTCCAGGTGCCAGTCCGCGGTGAGGATCGGTTGCAGCACCGCCTCGAGCGCCGCCGCCGGGTGGGTCTCCGTGCGCATCATGTCGTACGTGACCACAGAGGCGGGGAACTGGAGCTCAGCGGCCCAGTCGTACGGGGATTCGACTGCGTACTTCTGCCGGGTGCGTCCGGCGGGGACGCCGGTGGGCTTGAAGCCGCCGGGGTGGCCGAGCTCAGAGTGGGGGGTGCTCATGGCCCCCCCGTAAAGGAATCAGGCCGGGAGCGGGGAGAGGCCGGGGGTGTCGGAGGGTGCTGCGTTTGTAGCGCCCAGAGTGCAACAAATGCAGTGCGAACCTGTCATCAGGTCACGGGCCGGTCACGATGCCGTGATGTTCCTGGGGAGTAGCTGGGCGGGCCTGCCACGGTGGAGCCAGCGTCCCGGGGGAGGGGCGTACCCGTCAGAACACCGCTTTTCAGGGGGATCCACCATGTCCAGAATCATCCGTGGCACTGTCGCCGCCGCCTTCGCCGCTGCCATGCTCGCCGCCCCAGTCGCCGCCCAGGCCGCCCCGTCCAACCCGTGCGACCGCGCGACGGAGAACTGGGGACAGCAGGTGCGGTGCGCGAACCAGACCGAGAACGCCTACCCGGGCAACACCAGTCGCGGGGAGTACGTCAGCGACCAGGCCCAGGACGACGACGGCCCCGGGTACGGCTGGGAGATCCAGAACCTCGACACCAACATCGGCAACCAGCGCAACTAGCCCTGGACACAGAACGGCCCCCGCACCCACCGGGTGCGGGGGCCGTCGCCTGCCTAGCCGAAGATGCTCATGTCACCGATCTTCGGGGTGGGGAACGGCGGCTCCGGCGCCAACTGCGGCAACCCCTCGTAGGCCAGGGCGATCCGGTCCAACGTCTGCCACCCCTCCCGGTTCACCAGGCGCCGGGAGAGGGAGCCGGGCTGGCCGGTGCGGTACAGCATCGTCGGGTTGGGGCACACGTACATCGAGTTCGCCGCCTGGACCTTGGCGAGCATGGCGGTGTCCTCGAAGTAGTTGCCCAGCCGCTCGTCCCAGTCGCCCACCTCCTGTAACGCCTTATTGCGGAACAGGCCGGCAGAGGGGCGGGAGGGGTAGATGGCCACGTAGCTGTCGCGCTTGTGCCACGCCGCCTGCGCCCTCCCCTTCTCCGCCTGCCGGTGGGACAGCCCCGTGACCGGGCGTCCCTCAGAGGACGGGCCGCGCCGCCGAGGCAACAAGGACGGGCCCGGGGGCGCCCGGCGCGGGCTGCGCGGGGCGGCCGGCGGGCCGGTGCCAGAATGGCCGCATGAGCACCCCCGCCCACCTCGCCCCGCGACCGCCCGCCTTCGGCTCCACCCGCGCCGACCTGTGGCTGCAGGTGCTCCTCGTGCTCGGGGTGTCCCTGGGCGCCTCGGCCCTCTGGGCCGCGCTGTCCCTCGCCGAGCACCTGGCGCGCGGACCGCTGTCCGAGGCGCAGGCCACGATGAACCCGCCGCTGAGCCCGCAGCCCCTCATCGACCTGCTGCGCCAGCTCACCGGGATCGCCCTGGACCTGGTGCCGGTGCTGCTCGCGCTCTACCTGCTAGCCGGCTCCGCCGGGGCGCTGGGCACCGTCCGCCGGCGGATCGGCCTCGACGCCCGGATGCCCCTCCCGGACCTGGGCCTCGGCACCGTGCTCTTCCTGCTCATGGGCCTGGGCACGCTGGCGCTCTACGGCGCCGGCCGGGCCCTGGGCGTCACCGCGGAGGTGACCACGTCCGGGCTCGCCCCGCACTGGTGGACGGTGCCCGTGCTGCTGCTCTCGGCCGTGCGCCACGCCCTGGTCGAGGAGGTCGTGGTGGTCGCGTTCCTGACCGACCGGCTGACCCGCATCGGGTGGAGCTGGCCCGTGGTGCTGGTGGTCACGGCCCTGTTCCGCGGCAGCTACCACCTCTACCAGGGGATCGGGCCCTTCCTCGGCAACGTGGTGATGGGCCTCGTCTTCGCGGAGCTCTACCGGCGCACCGGCCGGGTGATGCCCCTCGTCGTCGCGCACTTCCTGCTGGACGCCGTCGGCTTCCTCGGGGCAGCCCGGCTGCTGGGCTGAGCCCCGCCCCGCGGTGCCCGGCCTCAGATGGTGACGGCGCCGTCCGGGGTGCTGAACGAGACGGAGAGCACCCCGGGGGTGCCGTCCGGATAGCGCCAGTCGACCTCGAGGTCCTCGAGCGCGGTCTCGACGGGGGCGCCCAGCCACTCGGCGACCCGTTCCGGGGCACCGGCGATGGTCATCCCCGCGAGCCCGACGTCCGTGATCCGCGCCTGGGACGGGTGCATCTCCGGGGCGGAGTCGAAGTGGATCATGAACGGCAGCTGCGGATCGGCGATCAGGCCCTTGACGCCGATCTGGTGCCACTCCAGGCACCGGCCGTCCGGGAACACCCGGTGGCCGGGCACGGAGCGGCGCCCCAGGCGCTGCTCGAAGGGGGCGAGGTCCTCGACCTCCACGACCCAGCCCAGCCAGCCGCCGCCGGCCGCGGACCGGGCCCGCACGGCCTGCCCGAAGGGGGCCTTCTCCGCCGCCGGGTGCTGGAGGACCTCGACGACCTCCACGTACTGGTGGTTCGTGAGCGGCAGGATCATGTTGCGGGTGCCGAAACGGGGGTGCACCCCGCCCTTGACCGGTTCGATCCCGAGCTGGTCGGCGATGCGCTCGGTGGTGGCCTCCAGGCCCTCCGGGCGGCAGGCGTAGGACACGTGGTCGACTCTCATGGGCACATCGTGGCACCCTGTGAGTTTCGTCTCCAAATCGGTCCGCGACGCGCCGGGCACCGTGCGGGCGGCACCCCGGCCGGGGCGTCACGCCCGACCCCGGCTTGACGCCGTGCGGGCCTGATCCGGAGAATGCTGTCCAGGTCATGAGCGCCAGCGTCCAAGCCCCAGCTAGCTGGCCGGCAACCCTCCACCGCGGTGGGGTGCCCTGGGTGAAGACCAGGCTCCTCGCGTCCGGCGAGCGAGCAAGCGCGGGTCCCCGGCGCCCGGCCGTTCCCGGCCGCACCGCCTCGGCCGGGACGGGACCCCTGAGATCCACAAGGAGTCCCACGGCATGTCCGATCTCCCCGCCTCCAGCACCGACGCCTCCGCCGCCCGCACCGACGCGGCCGAGCGCCCCACCCCCGAGAACCCCGGGGGCTGGGCCTTCGAGACCCGGCAGATCCACGCGGGGCAGAGCCCCGACCCGGTCACCGGCTCGCGCGCCCTGCCGATCCACCAGACCACGTCCTTCGTCTTCCCCGACGCCCAGGCCGCCGCCGACCGCTTCGCGCTCGCCGAGCTCGGCCCGATCTACACGCGGATCGGCAACCCGACCACGGAGGTCGTGGAGAACCGGATCGCCGCCCTGGAGGGCGGCGTGGGCGCCCTCATGCTCAGCGCGGGGCAGTCGGCGACGACGTTCGCCGTGCTCAACGTCGCCGGCGCGGGAGACCACCTCGTGGCCAGCCCCAGCCTGTACGGCGGGACCTACAACCTCTTCAAGTTCACGCTGCCCAAGCTCGGCATCGAGACCACCTTCGTCTCCGACCCCGACGATCCCGAGGCGTGGCGGCGGGCGGTCCGGCCGAACACGAAGGCCTTCTTCGCCGAGACGATCCCGAACCCGCGCAACGACGTCCTCGACATCGAGACGGTCTCCGGGATCGCCCACGACCACGAGGTCCCGCTCATCGTGGACAACACCGTGGCGACCCCCTACCTCGTCCAGCCCCTGCGCTGGGGCGCGGACGTCGTGGTGCACTCGGCCACCAAGTTCCTCGGCGGGCACGGCACGGCCATCGGCGGCGTGATCGTCGACTCCGGGGCCTTCGACTACGGCCGCTACCCGGACCGCTTCCCCGGCTTCAACCAGCCGGACGAGTCCTACGGCGGCCTCGTCTACGCCGAGGCCCTGGGCGCGGAGGGGCCCTTCGGCGTCAACCTGTCCTACATCCTCAAGGCCAGGGTGCAGCTGCTGCGCGACCTCGGCTCGGCGATCTCCCCGTTCAACGCGTTCCTCATCGAGCAGGGCATCGAGACGCTGTCCCTGCGGATGGAGCGGCACGTGGCCAACGCCGGGACGGTGGCCCGCTGGCTCGAGGCCCGCGAGGACGTGCGCTCGGTGTCCTGGGCCGGGCTGGAGTCCTCCCCGTGGCACGAGCGGGCGCAGAAGTACGCGCCCCGGGGCGCCGGGTCGATCCTGGGCTTCGTCCTCGACGGCGGCCGGGAGGCCGGGGCCGCCTTCGTGGACGCCCTGACCCTGCACTCGAACGTCGCCAACATCGGCGACGTGCGCTCCCTCGTGATCCACCCCGCGTCCACCACGCACAGCCAGCTCCTGCCCGAGGAGCAGCTGGCCGCCGGCGTGGAGCCCGGCTTCGTGCGCCTGTCCGTGGGCCTGGAGCACATCGACGACATCCTGGCGGACCTGGAGCAGGGCTTCGCCGCGGCCGCGGCCGCGCAGGGAGGACAGGAGTGACCGTGACGGTCGTGAGGGGCTCCGGCGCCGGGACCGCCGTCCGCGAGGACGGCGTGCCGCGGGTCGCCGGGATCGGCGAGCTCGAGCTCGAGTCGGGCTTCCGGCTGCCCGACGTCCGGATCGCCTACGAGACGTGGGGGACGCTCGCCCCGGACGCCTCCAACGCGGTGCTCGTCGAGCACGCCCTCACCGGGGACACCCACGTGGCGGCCGGCCGGGCCCGCCCCGGCGCCCCCGAGGCCGAGCGGCGCGCCGCCGAGAGCGGCGGCTGGTGGGAGGGCCTGATCGGCCCCGGCGCCGCCATCGACACGGACCGGTGGTTCGTGGTCTGCACCAACATCGTGGGCGGCTGCTACGGGTCCACGGGCCCGGCGACCCCCACGCCGCCGAGCGTGGACCCCGAGGGCCGCCCCTGGGGCTCCCGCTTCCCGCTCATCACCGTCCGGGACTCCGTGCACGCCGAGGCGGCGCTGGCCGACGCCCTCGGCATCGACGCCTGGCGCCTGGTCATCGGCGGCTCCATGGGCGGGGCCCGCGCCTTGGAGTGGGCCGTGACCTACCCGGACCGCGTCCGGGCGTGCGCGGTGGTCGCCGCGTGCGCCCAGTCCAGCGCCGAGCAGCTCGCGTGGGGCCAGGCGCAGAACCTCGCGATCCGCCAGGACCCGCACTTCCGCGGCGGGGACTACTACGACGGCCCGCTGCCCGTCACGGGCCTGGGACTGGCCCGGCGGATCGCCCACATCACCTACCGCTCGGCCGACGAGCTGCACCACCGGTTCGGGCGCTCGCCGCAGGCCGAGGAGCAGGTCATCGACACGCACGCCGGCGGGCGGGGGCGCTACCAGGTGGAGAGCTACCTCGACCACCAGGCGTCCAAGCTGGCGGGCCGCTTCGACGCCAACAGCTACCTCGCCGTCAACGAGACGCTCATGTCCCACGACGTCGCCCGGGGCCGCGGCACGCTCGAGGAGGCGCTGTCCGTGACCTCGTGCGAGTGGCTCGTGGCGGCGGTGGACTCCGACCGGCTCTACCTGCCCCGCGAGTCCGACGTCCTGGCCGCCGCGCTGCCCGGGGACGTCCGGCGGCACACCCTGACCTCGCCCTCGGGCCACGACGGCTTCCTCATCGAGGCTCCCCAGCTCGGCAAGCTGCTCGTGGAGACCGTGCTGCCCGAGCGCTGAGCCGGGACGGGGGTCCTCAGCCGTTCCCGCTCGCTCAGCCGTCCGCGGCACCCCGGTCGTCGCCGGGGCCCGCCCCGGGTCCCTCGCCGGGCGCGACGCCGCCCCCGGGCACGGTGGGGGTGCCGAAGTGCGGCCGCTTCGGCCGGACCTGCGCCCCGGAGCTGGTGCGCCGGATCCGGCGGGCCACCCACGGGCGCAGATAGCGGTGGGCCCAGACGAGGTCCTCGCCGCGGGCCTGCCGCCAGGACGAGGGCGGGCGGTCGGGCACCACCTCGGGCACGAGGCCGTGCGCGAGGCCCAGGGTGTCCAGGGCCTCGACCGCGATCCGGTGGTGGCCCAGGGGCGAGAAGTGCAGCCGGTCGGGGTCCCACATCGCCGGGTCCGCGAGCTCCCGCAGCCCCCACAGGTCCACCAGCACGGCGTCGTGCCGGGACGCGACCACGCGCACGTTCTCGTTGTAGACCGCGATCCGGCCCCGGATCCCGCGCAGCACGGGCGTGGCGCCGATGTCCGGGCCGCCGACCAGCACGACCGTCGCCCCGTTCGCCGCGAGCCGGCCCACGACGTCGTCCATCTCCTCGGCGATCGCGTCCGGGTCCCCGCCGGGGCGCAGCATGTCGTTGCCGCCCGCGCAGACCGTCACGAGGTCCGGGGTCAGCTCCAGGGCCGGTGCCACCTGCTCGTCGACGATCTGGCGGAAGAGCCGGCCGCGGATCGCGAGATTGGCGTAGGACAGGCCGGGGGCGAGGCGGTTCAGCTCCTCGGCGACCCGGTCCGCCCAGCCGCGGTGCCCGCCGGGGGAGCCGGGGTCCGGGTCCCCGATGCCCTCCGTGAACGAGTCGCCGATCGCCACCATGCGGCGCCACGGGTGGACGGGAGGTGCGGTGTCCGGGGGCCCCGGCGTCGTCTCGGTCATGCCTCCCGGTCTACCACCGGGCCCGGCGGGCGTCCACGCGCCCGCGCCGCGGGCCCCGGGACCGGGTGGCACACTGGTGCCATGACCGACGCCACCGTCCCGACCGGGACCGCCACCCCCTTCGCCGTGTGGAGCAGGGACGCCGACGCCCGCCCCGGCACCCCGCTGCTCGTGCTCCTGCACGGCTACGGCTCGCACGAGCAGGACCTCATGGGTCTCGTCCCGGCCCTGCCAGGCGAGTTCAGCGTGGCGTCCGTGCGCGCTCCCCAGCCCGCCGGGTTCGGCTACCAGTGGTTCCCGCTCGCCGCGGACCTCAGCTTCTCCCTCGACCGGGTGGCCGAGGCCGTGGAGCCCGTCGCGGCGTGGCTGCGGGAGCTGGCCGCGGACCACCCCAGCACCACGCTGCTGGGGTTCTCGCAGGGCATGGCCATGGCCACGTCCCTCGCCCGGCACATGCCGGGCGAGATCGCCGCCGTGGTGGGGCTCTCCGGCTTCGTGGTCCCCGGCGAGCACCCCCTGTTCGCCGACGAGCAGCTGCGGGAGCGGCCGCTGCGGATGTTCTGGGGCCGTGACCCGCAGGACCCGGTCATCCCGCAGGAGCTCGTCGACTCCACCGCCGAGTGGGCGCTCGAGCACGCCGACGTCATGAAGGTGCACTACACCGGGGTCGGCCACGGGATCAGCCCGCAGGAGGTGGGGCACGTGCGCGAGTACCTCACCCAGGTGGTGCTGGGGGACCCGGACCGCCCGGTCAGCCGCCCGCGGTGATCCGCACCGAGGCGCCCCCGGCGGAGACGACGTCCCCCGGGTGCAGCTGCCGGCCGCGCCGCGTCTCGACCTCGCCGTTGACCGAGACCTGACCGTCCTCCACCAGGCCCCGGGCGTGCGCCCCGTCCTCGGCGAGGTTCGCCAGCTTGAGCGCCTGGCCCAGCCGGATCATGTCGTCGCGGATGGGCAGTTCGTCGGGGCCGCCGGGCTGCTGGGGAGTCGTCATGCCCCCATTGTCCCAGGTCCCGTCCGGTCGGCGGGCACGGCGGGAATTGGCTACCCTGGGACGAGGACGTCGCCCGCGGCGTCCTCGTTCGTGACGGCCGACGACGGCCGGTCCCCGCCCGGCGCACCGCCGGGCCACACCACCCACCACGCGCGTCCGCAGCCGGCGGTCGGGCGAGACCCTGGAGGAATCCCACATGGCCCCCAAGTCCACGCTGGACAACGTCATCTCGCTGGCCAAGCGCCGCGGTTTCGTGTTCCAGGCGGGTGAGATCTACGGCGGTTCCCGCTCCGCCTGGGACTACGGGCCCCTCGGCGCGGAGCTCAAGGAGAACATCAAGCACGAGTGGTGGCAGACCTTCGTGCGCGGGCGCGAGGACATGGTGGGCCTCGACTCCTCGATCATCCTCCCGAAGGCCGTGTGGGAGGCCTCGGGTCACGTGGCGACCTTCACGGACCCGCTCGTGGAGTGCACCTCCTGCCACAAGCGCGCCCGCCAGGACCACCTGGTCGAGGCCTTCGAGGAGAAGAAGGGCCGCGCCCCCGAGAACGGCATGGCCGAGATCCCCTGCCCCAACTGCGGGACCAAGGGCCAGTGGACCGATCCGCAGCAGTTCTCCGGGCTGCTCAAGACGTTCCTCGGCCCGGTCGACAACCAGGAGGGCCTGCACTACCTGCGGCCCGAGACCGCCCAGGGCATCTTCGTGAACTTCAACAACGTGGTCACCGCCGCCCGGAAGAAGCCGCCGTTCGGCATCGGGCAGATCGGCAAGGCGTTCCGCAACGAGATCACCCCGGGCAACTTCATCTTCCGCACGCGCGAGTTCGAGCAGATGGAGATCGAGTACTTCACCCACCCGTCCGAGGCCGGACACTTCTTCGACGAGTGGGTCGAGGCGTGCTGGAACTGGTTCACGGACCTGGGCATCGACCCGGACCACATGCGCCGCTACGACGTCCCCGAGGACGACCGGGCGCACTACTCCGCCGGCACCATCGACATCGAGTACCGGTTCGGCTTCCAGGGCAACCCGTGGGGCGAGCTCATGGGCGTGGCCAACCGGACCGACTACGACCTCGGCGTGCACAACGAGCACTCCAACACGGACCTCAGCTACTTCGACCAGCAGACCAACGAGCGCTACGTCCCGTACGTGATCGAGCCGTCCTTCGGCCTCACCCGGTCGATGATGGCCTTCCTCGTGGACGCGTACACCGAGGACGAGGCCCCCAACTCGAAGGGCGGGGTGGACAAGCGCACGGTCCTCAAGCTGGACCCGCGCCTGGCCCCGGTCAAGGCCGCGGTGCTGCCGCTGTCCCGCAACGAGGACCTCTCGCCGAAGGCCAAGGACCTGGCCGCCGAGCTGCGCCGGAACTGGAACATCGACTTCGACGACTCGGGGGCGATCGGGCGCCGCTACCGCCGCCAGGACGAGATCGGCACCCCGTTCTGCATCACGGTGGACTTCGACACCCTCGAGGACCAGGCCGTGACCATCCGCGAGCGGGACGCGATGACCCAGGAGCGCGTGGCCCTCGACCAGGTGAAGTCCTACCTCGCCGGGAAGCTCGTCCGCTGATGAGCGGCGCGCTGACCGGCCCCGGGCCGCGGCCCTGGCGGGACGGGGACGACCTGCGGCTGCTCGAGGTGTGGCCCGACCCGGAGACGCCCCAGGCCGCCGCCTTCCGGGCGACCCTGCGCCCCGACGACGACGCCCCGTGGTCCCGCACGGTCGTGGCGGAGGACTCCGGCGTGCCGGTCGCCGCCGGCACGGTCTACGAGTCGGCGCTGCACCCCTCGAGGCTGTGGGCCTACGTGGAGGTCGCCCCCGACCGCCGCGGCGAAGGGCTCGGACGGGCCCTGCTGGAGCGGCTGCGCACCGAGGCGGCGGGCTCGCCCTCGGGCGTGCAGGCCCTGCGCACGAAGGCGGCGCCCGGCTCGGCCGGCGAGCGCTTCGCCCGGGCCGCCGGCCTGGACCCCGTCCAGGACTCGCGCGTGGTCCGGGTGGCCGCCGGGGCCCTGCCCCTCCAGCCGCTGCGGGAGCACCCCGACGGGACACCGGCGCAGGCCGTCGAGGACCTGGCCACCGGCTCGGTCGAGCTGACCCGGGCGCTGTGGGCGTTCTACCGGGCCGTGCACGCCTGGGACGAGCCGGCGGACCTGTCCGTGGGACGGGTCAACCAGCTGTTCCTCTCCGACGCCGCGCACGCCTTCGGGGCGCTCGTGCTGCGCAACGGCGTGGGCCCGGGGGAGCGGGGCAGGATCTCCGCGTTCGCCGTGAGCTACCGGCCCGTCGAGCTCGACGCCGCCCCCGGCGTCCCCGCCCCTGAGGACGCGCCGGACGAGCCCGCCCACGTCGTGCTCGGCTGGACGCCGGGGGACGCCGCGGCAGGTCCCGCGCTCGAGCAGCTGCTCGCGCTGCTGGCCCACCACCACCCCGTGCAGTTCCAGGTGGACGGGTCGATGGAGCCGCTGACCGCCGTCGTCGACAACCTCCTGGCGGCCGGCGCCGCCACGGTCGTGGAGACCTCCGTCGTCCTCGCGGAGCCCGGGGACTGAGCGCCGGTGCCGGGTCCGGCCGGCGCGGGGACGTGCTCAGCCGGCCGTGCTCGCGTCGACGCGCCGGACCTCGGCCCGGTCGCCGGCCTCGGCGCTGACCTCGGCGCCGGTGTAGTCCTGCTCCCCGTAGAGCCAGTCGGTGTAGTCCCAGATGCCGTGCCGGTCCGCGGACTTCCACAGCATGTTGCGCACGGTCCGCTCGACCGGGCCGGTGAGGTGCCAGGACTCGCCCCACACCCGCGCCGTCGTCTGGATCCGCGCGGTGCGCGGCTGGCGGACGGCGTTGTACTCCCGGAACACGGCGTTCCACCGGGAGGCGTCGTGGTGCTCCGGGTCCGCGAACACGGACCGCGCGGCGATGGCCTCCAGGGCGGCGGCGTCCTCGAGGGCCTGGCAGGCGCCCTGGGCGAGGTACTGCAGCATCGGGTGCGCGGCGTCGCCGGCCAGGGCGATGTTGCCGTCCACCCAGTTCTCGATCGGCACGCGGTCGAACATGGGCCAGCGCTGCACGTGGCTGAGGTTGTCGAGCGCCGCCCGGACCTCCGGCACGCAGTCCCGGTAGGCCTCGCGCAGCTCGGCGTCGCCCTCGTAGACGAGCTGACCGGCGGCGAAGGACGGCGAGCGGTAGACGGCCACGGTGTTGAACAGCTCTCCCTGGCGCAGCGGGTACTGCACGAGGTGGCACTCGGGGCCCATCCACACGACCACGGCCTCCATGTCCCCGGCGTGGGTGATCTGCGAGATCGGCAGCGCGCCGCGGTAGGCCACGTACTCGGAGCCGACGGGCTGGTCGTCGGAGAGCTGCGCGCGGACCACGGACCTGATCCCGTCCGCGGCGACGATCGCGTCCGCCTCGAAGACCCGGCCGTCGTCCGCGGTCGCCCGGGCCACGGCGCGCCCGTCGACCTCCACGTTCTCGGTCTTCGCCACCCGGACGTTGTTGTGCAGGTTCACGCCGAGCTCGGCGCACTCCTCCATGAGCAGGCGGTGCAGGTCCGAGCGGTGGGCCACGATGTAGGGGGCGCCGTAGCGCTCGTAGTACTCGCCGGTGACGTCCTCCCGGAGCAGCTCCTCGCCCGTGAGGGCGTCGCGGAAGACGATGTACCGGGGGGCCACGCCGGTCTCGACGGCCCGGTCGAGCACCCCCCACTCGCGCAGCAGGCGGGTGGCGTTGGGTGACATCTGCAGGCCGGCGCCGACCTCCCCGAACTCGGGGGCCTGCTCCACGAGCTCGACCTCCGCGCCGAGCCGGCGCAGGGCGAGGGCGTTGCCGAAGCCGCCGATGCCGCCTCCGATGACGAGGACCTTGGTGTGCTGTGCCATGGTGGTGATTCCTTTCGAGCTGTGCTGGACGGTGTCAGGCGACCGGCTGGGTCCGTACGACCCGGGGCGCCTGGCGGGCCTTGGTGATGACGGGCAGGAGGGCGAACTGCAGGACCGTGGCGACGGCCGCCGCACCCGCGAAGAGGAGGAACACGGGGTGGACGCCGTCGGCGGGGTCGGCGTAGGCGCCGAGCACGAGCCCCGCCGTCTGCGGGGCGAGGACGGCGCCGATGCGCCCCACGCCCAGGGCCCAGCCGAGCGCGGTGCCGCGGAGGCTGTCCGGGTAGTACAGGGTGATGGCGCCGATGATCAGGGACTGCGTGCCGTGCGTGCCGACACCGGCGAGCACGAGCATCAGGTAGATCAGCCAGACCGGCTCGTCGCCGACGACCATGATCACGAGCAGCCCGGCCGCGGCGGCGCCCGAGGCGACGGCGCCGGTGAGCACCGGACCGAACCGGTCCCCGGCCCAGGCCGTGAGCACGGAGCCCAGCACCGCGCCGAGATTGAGGACGAGCGCGAACGTCAGGGCCCCGCCGATCTGCGCGCCCTGCAGCCGCATGAGGTTCGGCAGCTCGGTGCCCAGCCCGTACCAGGCGAAGAGGGTCGCGAGGGTGGCGGCGGCGAACAGGATGCTCATGGTCAGGTGGGGCGGGCGGAGCAGGGACCCGAAGCCGGGCCCGTGCATCTGCGCGGCGGCCGCGGCGGCCCGCTGCTCCGGGCCGGGGTCGGCGGGGATCACCTTCAGGGCCACGGGCACGAGCACGACGAGGGCCAGGACGGGGAAGACGAACATCCACCGCCAGCCCTCCCAGCCGAGCCAGTCCGCCGGGATCACGGGGATGCCGGTCAGGGCGGCGAGCGAGCCGCCGATCGGCACGCCGGACATCATGAGCGTGGCCATGGCCGAGCGCCACCGGGGCGGGATGAAGTCCGCGGCGAGGGCGTTGGCCGAGGGCACGAGACCGCCCAGGCCGAGCCCCGCCACGAGGCGCAGCAGCGCGAAGACCCACTCGTCGGGGGCCACGGCGCACGCCACGGTCGCCAGGGAGAACACCACCGTGCACCAGACGACCGTCTTCTTCCGGCCCAGCCCGTCGGAGAGCCGCCCGGCGAAGACCGCCCCGATCATCATGCCGAGGAACGCCGAGGAGCCCACCGTGCCGGCGGTCGCCTGGGACATCCCCCACTCCTCCATGAGGGAGGGCTTGACCGTGCCGAAGACGATGAGGTCGTAGCCGTCGAAGACGATGAGCAGCCAGCAGACCAGCACGGCGATCCATCGGGCGCGCCGGCCCACCGGGGCGGGCGGGGCGGCGGCGGCAAGAGCCGTTGCGGACATCGGGACTCCGTTTCACAGGTGAGGGGCGCCACCGGCGTGCGGCGCGTCACACCAGGATGTGCCCGTGACCGGCACGCCCCGAAACTTATTCTGCTGGATGGAACAAACGGTGTGTCGTGGATCTCCATCGGGGTGCGGCGGGCGCCTAGACTGGGCCCGTGCAGAACCAGGACCTGGAGCGGAAGCCGGCCTACTCCCTGCAGTCCGTGGACAACGTCCTGCGCCTGCTCCAGATGCTGCGCGACTCCGGCGGGGTGCGGCTCAAGGACGTGGCGCAGGAGCTGGGCGTCGCCCCCTCCACCGCGCACCGCCTCCTGTCGATGCTCGTCTACCGCGGCTTCGCCGTCCAGGACGACTCCCGCCGCTACCTCGCGGGGCCGGGGCTCGGCGTCTCGGTCCCCGAGTCCGGCTCGCACAGCCGGCTGCGCGCTCTCGTGCAGCCCTACCTGGAGCTGCTCAGCGAACGGACCCACGAGACCACGAACCTCATGGTCAGGGTCGGCACCACGGTCCGCTTCCTCAGCTCCGTGGAGGGGGCGGGGCTGCTCAAGGTCGGCGACCGGCGCGGCGCCGTCCTCCCGGCGGCCGCCACCTCCGCGGGCAAGCTCCTCCTGTCCTACCTCTCCGAGGAGGACCTCGCGCGGCTGTTCCGCACGGGCTCGGCCCGGACCGTGGGGGAGTACCTGGACGAGGCCGCCTTCGGCTCCTTCGTCCGGTCCCTGGCGATGATCCGCTCCGTGGGACTGGCCTTCAACCGCGAGGAGGCCGAGCGCGGCGTCTCCGCCGTGGCCTGCGCCGTGCGCGATCCCGAGGGGCGCCCCCTGGCCGCCCTGTCGGTGTCCGTGCCCGTGCAGCGGGCCGGCGTGATCGAGGACCGGGCGGTGATCCGGGCGCTGCGGGAGGTGTGCCGGGAGATCGAGGGCGAGATCGCCGCGGAGATCGAGTCCGGCCGGCCCCGGTGAAGCGGCCGTGGAGCACCGGAGGAAGTTTCCATCCAGCAGAATTCATTGCCGGTCCCGCCGGTGCCTGCTCTAGCGTGGCCAGTAACTCACATCACAGCGCAGGGTGGTCCGCCCCGCGACCCGCGAGCACCGAGGAGCTCACCATGAGTCACGACAACCAGATGACGGTCCCGGCCCCCACGCCTCAGGAGCAGGCCCAGCTCGACGCCCTCTACCAGGACTTCGAGTCGGGCCACATGGTCCCGCTGTGGACGGAGATCGGCAACCTCATGCCGGAGGCCCCGGCCTCGGCGGCCGTCCCGTTCGTGTGGGAGTGGAAGAACCTGCTGCCGCTGGCCGAGCGGGCCGGGGACCTGGTGCCCGTGGGCCGCGGCGGGGAGCGCAGGGCCATCGCGCTGGCCAACCCCGGTCTGGGCGGGCGCCCGTACGCCACCCCCACCCTGTGGTGCGCCATCCAGTACCTCGGCGGCCACGAGGTGGCGCCCGAGCACCGGCACTCCCAGAACGCCTTCCGCTTCGTGGTCGAGGGCGAGGGCGTGTGGACCGTGGTCAACGGCGACCCGGTGCGGATGTCCCGCGGGGACTTCCTGCTCACCCCGGGCTGGAACTTCCACGGCCACCACAACGAGCTCGATGCGCCCATGGCGTGGATCGACGGCCTCGACATCCCGTTCGTGCACTACACCGACACCGCGTTCTTCGAGTTCGGCATCGACCGGGTGACCGACGAGTCCACCCCGGAGTTCTCCCGCGGCGAGCGGCTGTGGTGCCACCCGGGCCTGCGGCCCCTGTCGGGTCTGGGCAACACCGTGTCCTCCCCGATCGGGGCCTACCGGTGGGAGCACACCGACCGGGCGCTCACCGAGCAGCTGGCCATCGAGGACGAGGGCTACCCCGCCACCGTGGAGCAGGGGCACGCCGCCGTGCGCTTCGTGAACCCCACCACCGGCGGGGACGTCATGCCCACCATCCGGGCCGAGTTCCACCGCTTCCGCCCCGGCACCGAGACCCGCACGACGCGGGAGGTCGGCTCCAGCGTCTACCAGGTCTTCGAGGGCCGCGGCCGGTTCGTGCTCGACGGCGAGGTCCGGGTCGTGGAGAAGGGCGACCTGGTGGTCGTCCCGTCCTGGACAGCCTGGCAGATCCAGGCAGAGACCGGGTTCGACCTGTTCAAGTTCGGCGACCAGCCGATCGTCGAGAAGCTGAACTTCAACCGCACCTTCGTGGAGGGCGAGGAGAAGTAGCACCGCACCTCCGGCGCGCGGAGCGGACCGCCCCGCGCGCCGGACCACGTCCGTGGCGCCCCGCCGGGCGCCGCCGCACACCGACCCCCACATCCCGACCCAGGAGACACGGACCGATGAAGCTTGCAACCCTGCGCACCAACGGGACCACCACGGCCGCCCGCCTCGACGGCGAGGTGTTCACCGAGATCGAGGGCTGCCCCGACCTCGGCGCCCTGCTCGCGGAGGAGAACTGGCAGCAGATCGCCGCCGACGCCTCCGGGCCGACGCACCCGGCCGCCGGCGCCGAGCTCGAGACGATCGTCGCCGACCCCGGCAAGGTCCTGTGCGTGGGGCTCAACTACAAGAGCCACATCCAGGAGATGGGCCGCGACCTGCCGTCCTACCCCACGATCTTCGCCAAGTTCACCGAGACCCTCACCGGCCCGAACGACGACATCGAGGCCGTCGCCGAGGACCCCCAGCTGGACTGGGAGGGCGAGCTCGTCGTCGTCGTCGGCAAGCGCGCGTACAAGGTGGACGAGGCCGACGCCGGTCAGTACATCGCCGGGTACGCCGCCGCCAACGACATCTCCATGCGCGAGTGGCAGTTCCGCACCAAGGAGTGGCTGCAGGGCAAGATCTGGGCGAAGTCCACCCCGGTGGGCCCCGTCATGGTCACCGCCGACGAGTTCGACCCGAAGCAGGCCGTCCTGCACACCCGGGTCAACGGCGAGACCATGCAGGAGCACTCGATCGGGGACCTGCTGTTCACCCCGGAGCACCTCGTGGCCTACTTCTCCACGATGCTGCCGCTGAACCCCGGGGACATCATCCTCACCGGCACCCCCGGCGGGGTGGGCCGGGCCCGCAACCCGCAGGTCTTCCTGAAGTCCGGCGACGTGGTGGAGGTCGAGATCGACGGTCTGGGCGTGCTCACCAACAAGATCGTCGACCCCGCCTGAGCGCGGGCACGAGAGGAGTCAGCCATGGTCGCCCGTCAGGACCTCACCACCGACGAGGACCTCAAGGCCCAGCTGCTGCTGGTGCGCCGCGGCACGGCGTTCTGGTCCCGCAAGGTCAACGAGCTCACGGACGACGAGCTCGACGGACCCTCGCTGCTGCCCGGCTGGTCCCGCCGGCACGTCCTCGCCCACGTCGGCTACAACGCCCGCGCCCTGACCCGGCTCGTGCAGTGGGCCAACACCGGGGTGGAGACCCCGATGTACTCCTCCCCTCAGGCCCGCAACCAGGAGATCGCCTACGGGGCGACCCTGCCGTCCCGGGCGCTGCGCCACCTGAACGACCACGCCTCGGTGTCCCTGAACGTCGAGTGGCGGGACACCCCGGAGGCGGCGTGGGGCCACGAGGTGCGGACCGCCCAGGGCAGGACCGTGCCGGCCACGGAGACCGTCTGGATGCGCAACCGCGAGGTCTGGATCCACGCGGTCGACCTCGACAACGGGGCCCGCTTCTCGGACGTCCCGGCCGAGGTCCTGACCCGGCTGCTGAAGGACGTGACCGGCAACTGGGCGGGACAGGACAAGGACCCCGGGCTGCGGATCCAGGTCTCCGACGCCCCGGAGCTCGGTGAGCTCGGGGCCGGCGCCGGCCAGGACGCGGGGATCCTGGTGCGCGGGGACCTGGCCGCGGTCGCGCAGTGGGCCTCCGGGCGCGGCGGGGCCCGCCTCGAGGCCGGCGCCGACGTGGCGAACCCGCGCTGGATCTGACCCGCGCCGGCCGGCGCAGGGCCCCGGGGAGCACCCCGGGGCCCTGCGCCGCTGCCGTCCGTGAGAGAATTCCCCGGTGATGGACACCCGTACCGAGAACCACCCCGCCCGGCTCGACCTGCCGCCCCTGCACCTGGGCGCGCTCACGATCGACGTCCCCGTGGTGCTGGCGCCGATGGCCGCAGTCACCAACAAGGCGTTCCGCCGGCTGTGCCGCGAGTACGGCGGCGGCCTGTACGTCACCGAGATGGTCACGGCCCGCGCCCTCGTGGAACGCCGGCCCGAGTCGATGCGGATCATCGACCACGACCCGGACGAGACGCCCCGCTCCATCCAGATCTACGGCGTGGACGCCGTCCACGTCGGGCAGGCCGTGCGGATGGTCGTCGAGGAGGACCGGGCCGACCACATCGACCTGAACTTCGGCTGCCCCGTCCCCAAGGTCACCAAGCGCGGCGGCGGCTCCGCCCTGCCCTGGAAGACCGACCTGTTCACCGCGATCGTGCGCACCGCCGTCCAGGAGGCCTCCCGCGGGAACGTCCCCGTGACGGTCAAGATGCGCAAGGGCATCGACGACGGCCACCTCACCTTCCTCGAAGCCGGCCGGATCGCCCGCGACAGCGGCGTCGCGGCCGTGGCCCTGCACGGGCGCACCCTCGAGCAGCACTACTCGGGGACCGCGGACTGGGACGCCATCGCGCAGCTGCGCGAGGCCCTGCCGGACGTGCCCGTGCTCGGCAACGGGGACATCTGGAGCGCCGAGGACGCCGTGCGCATGGTCGAGCAGACCGGCGTGGACGGCGTGGTCGTCGGCCGCGGCTGCCAGGGCCGGCCCTGGCTCTTCGGGGACCTGCAGGCCGCCTTCGAGGGCCGCCCCGACCGCTTCCGCCCCGGGGTGGACCAGGTCGCCCGCACGATCTACCGCCACGCCGAGCTGCTCGTGGAGATGTTCGGCGACGAGGCCAAGGGGCTGCGCGACATCCGCAAGCACGTCGCGTGGTACTTCAAGGGCTACCCGGTGGGCGGTGAGCTGCGCGCCAGGATGGCCCAGGTGCCGGATCTCGCGACCCTGCGCGAGCTGCTGGACGAGCTCGACCTGTCCCTCGGCTACCCGGGCGAGGCGGTCGAGGGCCCGCGCGGCCGCGCCGGCTCCCCGAAGAAGCCGCACCTGCCGGACGGCTGGCTGGGCTCCCGCGAGCTGGGGGACGCCGAGCGGCTGGGGCTGGTCGCGGCGGAGCTCGACGTCTCCGGCGGCTGAGCCGTCCCCACCACACGGAAAGGACCGGGCATGCCCCACACGTCCATCGAGATCGACCGCACCGGCGCGCCCGCCCCGGGCTACGAGGCCCGCGACGTCGCGCGCTGGGTGGCGGAGGACCACCACAACAAGTACCGCTCCGACTTCGAGCGGGACCGCGCCCGGATCCTGCACTCCTCGGGGCTGCGGCGGCTGGCGGCCAAGACCCAGGTCGTCTCCCCGGACACCGACGACTTCGTGCGCAACCGCCTGACCCACTCCCTCGAGGTCGCCCAGATCGGCCGGGAGCTGGGCCGGATGCTCGGCTGCGACCCCGACGTCGTCGACGCCGCCTGCCTCTCCCACGACCTCGGGCACCCGCCGTTCGGGCACAACGGGGAAGCGGCCCTGCACCGGCTGACCCAGCACATCGGCGGCTTCGAGGGCAACGCGCAGACCCTGCGCCTGCTGACCCGGCTCGAGCCCAAGGTGCTCGACGACGACGGGCGGCCCGCCGGCCTGAACCTCACCCGCGCCGTGCTGGACGCCGTGTGCAAGTACCCCTGGGAGGCCCACGAGGCGCCGCTGCGCCCGGACGGGACCAGGTCCCCGAAGTTCGGGGTCTACACGGACGACCTGCCGGTGTTCGCGTGGTTGCGCGACGGCGCCCCGGCGCGCACCAAGTGCCTCGAGGCCCAGGTCATGGATCTCTCGGACGACATCTCCTACTCCGTGCACGACGTCGAGGACGCGATCGCCTCCGGGCTCGTGCAGCTGGGCTGGCTCGCCGACACCACCCAGCGGGACCGGGTGCTCGAGCTCACCCGGCGCTGGTACCTGCCCGAGGCCGCGCCGGAGTCCCTCGACGCCGCCCTGACCCGCCTCGAGGACTCGTCCCTGTGGGTCCGGGAGATGGACGGGTCCCGCAAGGACCTCGCCCG
Source organism: Kocuria sp. LHG3120 (assembly GCF_049897445.1). Lineage (NCBI taxonomy): Bacteria > Bacillati > Actinomycetota > Actinomycetes > Micrococcales > Micrococcaceae > Kocuria > Kocuria sp. LHG3120. The sequence goes on from NZ_JAFCWG010000003.1 coordinate 421,722, forward strand.
GCTGAAGAACATGACGAGCCAGCTCATCGGCCGCTTCGCGATGTCCGCGGTCGGCGCCACCCGGGACATCTACGGCGAGGACCCGCTGACCCGCTACGACGCCCAGCTCGTGGTGCCGGAGGGGACCACGGAGGAGATCGGCGTGCTCAAGGGCATCGCCACGACCTACGTCATCACGGTGCGCGACGCCCAGCCGATCTACGACAACCAGCAGGAGGTGCTCTCGATCCTGGTGGGGGCGCTGATGGACTCCGACGGCCGTTTCCTCTCGCCCGCCTTCACCGCCGACTGGCACGACCTCGGCGACGGGCCGGGCACGGAGGCCGCCCGCCTGCGCCTCGTGGTGGACCAGATCGCGTCCCTCACCGACCTGTCAGCCGTGTCCCTGCACGACCGGATCCGCGGCACCCACTGGCGGGTGGGGGACAAGCCGCTCTGGTGAGCCGTCCCACCGGAGCGGCGGCCGATCCCGTTCAATGACTGTGCGCTGGGTCGCACGCGGCGCCGCTCCCTAGACTCGGCGCGTTTGTGCTCCTCCTCACAAAGGTCTGATCGTCATGGAAAACTCCACCGGACCCGCCCCGCAGGCCGCGTCCCCCTCCTCCCCGGGCGCCCGGCCCGTCCTCCGCTCCCGGGCGTGGGTGGCGCCGCTGTGCTGGATCGCGGTGCTGCTGGACGGCTTCGACGCCGTGGTCCTGGGCGCGGTGCTGCCGTCCATGCTCGAGAACAACGAGCTCGGGATGACCACCGCGCAGGGCACCGCCGTGGCCACCGTCGGCCTCGTGGGCATGATGATCGGCGCGCTGACCATGGGCTACCTCACCGACCGGCTCGGCCGCCGCAAGATGCTCATCGGCGCCGTGGTCATGTTCTCCCTGCTGACCTTCGCCGCGGCGTTCTCCCCGAGCGTGTTCGTCTTCGGCCTCCTGCGCTTCCTCGCCGGCCTGGGCCTCGGCGGCTGCCTGCCCACCGCCATCGCGATGGTCACCGAGTTCGCCCGCCTCGGCCGGGGCTCCAACGCCACGACCCTGGTGATGACCGGCTACCACGTGGGCGCGGTGCTCACCGCGGCGCTCGCCATCGTCGTCGTCGTCCAGTTCGGCTGGCAGGAGATGTTCGTCCTGGGCTCCCTGCCGGCGCTCGTCCTCGTGCCTCTCATGCTCGTGTTCCTCCCCGAGTCCCCCTCGTTCCTCGCGTCCAAGGGGCGGATGGCCGAGGCCCGCGCCGTGGCCGAGCACTACGGCGTGCACCTCGAGCACCACACCGCCGAGGAGCAGGCCGAGAAGGTCGGCGCCACCATGCTGCTCTCCACCGGCTGGCGCCGGAACTCGATCGCCATCTGGGTCGCCTCCTTCATGGGCCTGCTGCTCGTCTACGGGCTCAACACCTGGCTGCCGCAGATCATGCGGGCGGCCGACTACGACCTCGGCAACTCCCTCGGCTTCCTGCTGATCCTCAACGTGGGCGCCATCGCGGGGCTGGCGGTCGCCGGCCGGGTGGCCGACCGGATCACCCCGCGCGCAGCCGGCATCATCTGGTTCCTCGGCTCGGCCGCGCTGCTCGCGGCCCTGGCGATCAAGCTGCCGCTGCTCGGGATCTACGCCATGGTCTTCGTCACCGGCTGCTTCGTGTTCTCCTCCCAGGTGCTCGTCTACGCGTTCACCGCCGCCAACCACCCGCCGCGCGTGCGCGCCACGGCGCTGGGCATGTCCGCCGGGGTCGGCCGGCTCGGGGCGATCTCGGGCCCGATCATCGGGGGCACCCTGCTGACGGCGGGCCTGGCCTACCCGTGGGGCTTCTTCGCCTTCGCCGCGGTGGGCGCCCTGGGCGGCCTCGCCCTGACCGGCACCCGGACCCGGCAGGACCTGCGGGAACGCTCCCGCTGAGCCGCTGACGGCTCCCGCTCCACGGGCCGCCCCGGGCCGCACGGCGATCCACCGCGCGGCCCGGGGCGGCCCTCCGCCGTCCGGCCGCGCGCCTAGACTGGCGGTGTGGCAGGACTGATCAGACGCGAGGACATCGACGAGGTGCGGGCGCGCACCGACATCAAGGAGATCGTCGACGGCTACGTCACCCTCAAGAGCGCCGGCATCGGCTCCTGGAAGGGGCTCTGCCCGTTCCACGACGAGCGCACCCCGTCCTTCCACGTGCGGCCGCAGATGGGCACCTACCACTGCTTCGGCTGCGACGAGTCCGGGGACGTCATCTCCTTCCTCATGACGATGGACCACACCACCTTCTCCGAGACCGTGGAGAAGCTCGCGGCCCGGGTGGGCTACGAGCTGCACTACGAGCAGGGCTCCGGGCCGAACAAGGAGGAGGTCGGCCGCCGCCAGCGCCTGCTGGACGCGCACAAGGTCGCCGCGGAGTTCTTCCAGCGCAACCTCTACACCCGCCAGGCCGCCCCCGCCCAGCAGTTCCTGGGCGAGCGGGGCTTCGACGGCGAGGCGGCCCGGCGCTACGGCGTGGGCTACGCGCCCCGCGGCTGGGACCACCTCCTCAAGCACCTGCGGGAGCGCGGCTTCACGGACCAGGAGCTCAAGCTCACCGGGATGTTCTCCGAGGGCAACCGCGGGCTCTACGACCGGTTCCGCGGCCGGCTCGTCTGGCCCATCCGCGCGGTCGCCGGCGAGGTCATCGGCTTCGGCGCCCGCAAGCTCCACGACGACGACCAGGGCCCGAAGTACCTCAACACCCCCGAGACCGCCCTGTACAAGAAGTCCCAGGTGCTCTACGGCATCGACCTCGCGAAGCGGGAGATCGCCAGGCAGCGGCGCCTCGTCGTCGTCGAGGGCTACACCGACGTCATGGCCTGCCACCTCGCGGGCGTGACCACGGCGGTGGCCACGTGCGGCACCGCCTTCGGGGCCGAGCACATCAAGATCGTCCGGCGGTTCCTCTCCGACGACGGCGGCGGGGGAGAGGTCGTCTTCACCTTCGACGGCGACGCCGCCGGGCAGAAGGCCGCCCTGCGCGCGTTCGAGGAGGACCAGAAGTTCGTGGCGCAGACCTACGTGGCGGTCGAGCCCCACGGCATGGACCCCTGCGACCTCCGGCTCGCCCGCGGGGACGCCGCCGTGGCCGAGCTCGTGGAGAACCGCCGCCCCCTGTTCGAGTTCGCGATCCGGGCGACGCTGAAGAACTTCGACCTGGACACCATCGAGGGCCGCATCCGGGCGATGCGCGCCTGTGCGCCCATCGTGGCGCGGATCCGCGACCGCTCCCTGCGCCCCGCCTACGCGCGGCAGCTCGCGGGCTGGCTCGGGCTCGAGCCGGCGGAGGTCCAGCGGGCCGTCGACGCCGCCGGCCGCGCCCAGCGGGAGGAGGCCCCCGCGCCGCACCGGCCGGCGGAGCCGGAGTCGTCCGGGCCGGCCCCGGTCGAGCTGCCCGACCCGCGCGAGCCCGTGGCCCGGATGGAACGCGAGGCCCTCGAGACCGTCATCCAGTGCCCGGACCTGATGCTCGCGCGGCACTGGGAGGAGTTCGGGCTCAGCGCCTTCCGCTACCCCGTGCACGGGGCCGTGCACGACGCCGTGCTCGCCGCGCGCGCCGAGCTCCTCGGCGACGGGGCCGCCGTGCCGAGCGGGCAGGCATGGGTGGACGGGGTGCGCGGACACCTTCCGGAGCCGCTGCACGGCTACCTCGCCGAGCTCGCCGTGACCCCGCTGCCGGCCACCACGCAGCAACAGCTGGAGCGCTACACCGCGGACATCCTCAACCGCCTCTTCGAGCTGCAGATCAACCGGCGGAAGTCGGACCGGCTGGCGGAGCTCCAGCGCACGGATCCCACCGGGCAGCGCGAGCGCTACCAGGAGCTCCAGCGGGAGCTGCTGGAGCTGGAGATGCAGCGGCGCGGCCTCCGCCAGGACTGACGCCACCGGGCGGAACCGGATTTGTCGAAGCCCGGCGGGAACGGTAAAGTGATGGCTCGTTGCACGTCCGCGTGCACGGTCCCCCGTAGCTCAATTGGCAGAGCATTCGACTGTTAATCGAAGGGTTACTGGTTCGAGTCCAGTCGGGGGAGCAGCACAGGAGGCCCTCACCGGCGGAAACGCCGGTGAGGGCCTCCGTCGTCCCCGACGACGGCTGCATCCTGGGGACACCGGGACCTGGTCTCAGGACCCGGTCCGTCGTTGCTCACTCGTGTGTGAGTGGTTCACAGTGCCTGCACGACGACGAGGACGCAGTCGTGGATGGTCGATGACCGCCTGTGGGAACTGATCGCCCCGGTGCTTCAGGAGCAGGGCGAAGGAATCGGTCCTCCAGGGCGGTGGCCGCCTCCTTGGGGGCGAGTGAGGGTCATCAGGGAGTCCTCTGGTGTCGGGCGGCCGCGCGCGGGTCAGGAGACCATGTGTGCTGACAGCCCGTCTCAGCCGCGCCCCTCGCGCCTTTCGCGCTCGGCCCGGCGCCGAGCCATCAGGGCGTGCTTCATGTGGCGTATCGCCTCTGCTTGCGCATCGTCGGTGAACGCTTCGGCGAGCTCGGTACTGGCCCCGACCAGGGTGATGATGTTGAACAGGTCGGCAGTGCGCTCCGCCAGCAGGCCCAGGGCCTCCAGGGAGAAGCTGCTCAGATCTGCGCAGTCCAGCAACGCCTCCTGCGGCGGCAGGTCCCGGCCGGTGAACGGCGCCAGCAGCGCGGTGACCTGCTCGGGCTCCAGCAGCCTACCCGGCATGGTGATCGTGACCGGGAGGAGGGAGTCGGGGCCCGGCTTCAGATGGGTGAGAGCCATCTTGATCATCTCGCCGAGCACCTCGATGAGCTGGTCGGCCGTCAGGGAGCTGGACAGCGGGTCGCCGACGATCTTGCCGCGGGAGGACTCCAGCTTCGGGAACCCGGAGGGCCGGTGGTCATGGACGCTCGGGGTCTGGGTGCCGGTGGGCCACACTCGGAAACGGGCGAGGTCGCCCCGGTAGGTGAAGACGAAGGGGCGACCGGACAGCACGCCGGTGGCCGTGAGCGGGATGTCACTGAAGCGGTGCAGCGCCCCGTCCTCGTCACGGCGGAACTGCAGTCCCGGATGGCGGGATTCCAGGGCGGCGGCGACCTCTGCGTCCGCGTCGTGCTCGACAGGGGGCTCGTGCTCCACGGGGGTCTCCTCGGGGTCTGACCCGGATACGGTAGCCCCGGGTCATGATCCATTTGTACGGACTGGCCCTGTGGTGATGCTGAGACAGCCCTATGGTTTCTCCAGCGCATTCGCCGCCGGTATCACTCCCGGCCGGTCGGTGACCGCCTAGGAGTGCTACCCACTGCCTCCAGTGCGCGTACTCGGCGGCGAGCTCGCGGGCTGCGGCCCGGACCTGCTCGTCCGTGGCGTTCAGGGGCACCTCGACGGTGTCGCACCCACGACGCGGCCAACCTCATGGCCGTGACGCCCCGGCGCGTCGCGCGTCAGCCGGTGACGCTGATCCGCACCCCGTCGGAGGGCGCGGGCACGTCGAAGACGGCCGTGTAGTTGAGGACGGCGGTCCAGACCGCCACCCGCACATCGCTCTCCGACATGTCGGGCGGGTGGTGGGACACGGTCACGGCCCACTCCTGGCCGTCGAACAGCATCTCGACGGAGGTGACGGTGACGCCGCGGGCGGCGAGCGCGCCGACGACGCCGGCCCGGACGAGGGACTCGGCGGGATGGGCCCGGGGGATGGCGGTCATGGTGGTCGTCCTTCCGGCGGGAGCTCGGATCAAGCTCCCTTCCATTGACTCGCATCCGATCGCGAAAGTAATGCCCGCTCTTTGCCCGACAGGGCGGAAGCGGCGGGAAACGGGCTGTCGGTCCCGCTCCGAGCCGCACGCATGTCTTATGGAATCCTTATGTTCTTCCTAGCCAGGACGGAAGTCCGTGGCGCACCCTGGGTCCAGGGCGGTCCCGGGCGAGTCGAGATCCTGGACGCACCGGACGGGATCCTCCGTGCGGCTTCCGGACGGGGCCCGACATTTCGGGAGGAATCATGCGTCGGTCGGCCAGGACAGCCGGACCCGCCGCGAACCGGGGCCGGAGCGCCGCGGGGAAGCCGTCGAGGCGTCTGACCGGCGTCGACGCGGCCCGCGGTCTGGCGCTCATCGGTCTCATGTCCGTCCACGTCCTGCCGTCCTCCGACGACGAGACCGGCGAGCCGACCTGGTCGCAGATCCTCTTCTCCGGGGACTCGGCGGCGCTGTTCGCGCTGCTGGCGGGCGTGGGACTCGCCCTGTCCACCGGTGGACCCCGCCCGCACGGTGGCCGGGAGCTGGGCGCGGACCGTGTGGCGCTCGTGGTGCGGGCGGTGCTGATCGCGGTGCTGGGACTGGCCATCGGATCCCTGCTGGCCGACGACCTGCCGGCGGACAACATCCTCATCTACTACGGCGTGTTCTTCCTCCTGGCCGTGCCCTTCCTGCGCGCGGGCCCGAAGCCGCTGTTCGGCTCGGCGGCGGTCTTCCTGCTCGTGGCTCCGGTGCTCATGCAGTCGCTGCGCGACGCACTGCCCGAGCCCGTCGCCGACAACCCCGCGTTCGGGGAGCTGCTGACGGAGCCGGGGGCGACGGCGGCCCAGCTGCTGCTGACCGGCACCTATCCGGCGCTCGCCTACCTGACCTACCTGCTGACCGGCATGGGGCTCGGCCGGCTCGATCTGCGGAGGAGGGCGACCCAGCTGCGCCTCCTGGCGGTCGGCCTGGGTCTGTCGGTCTGCGCGCAGGCGGCCTCGTACGTCCTGCTCCACGGCCTCGGCGGCTACGAACGGCTGCTGGCCTCCTCGTCGGGGGACGCGAGGCAACTGGACGAGATCCTGATCTGGGGCGAGGACTGGCTGCCCACCGACACCTGGTGGTCGCTCGCCGTCGACGCGCCGCACACCAACACCCCCCTGGCCATCGCGGTCAGCCTCGGCACGGGCATGGCCGTCCTGGGCGCCTTCCTGCTGATCTCCCGCGTGGTCGGCGCCTGGCTGCTGCCGCTGTCGGCGATGGGCTCGATGACCCTGACCCTGTACACCGCGCACCTGGTCGTCCTGTCGTTCGAGGTCCACGAGGACCGGCCCCACCTGTGGCTCGCCGTCCAGCTCGTGTCGGCGGTCCTGTTCGCCGTGACGTGGCAGCGGACCATGGGGCAGGGGCCGCTGGAGCGGGCGCTCGGCGCCGTCACGAAGGGCGCGCGGCGCCGGTCCCTCGTCGCGTCCTCCGGCCCCCGGGGCGTCGAGGAGCCCGGCACCGGTGGGAGCCGACCGCCGGGCGAACCGGACAGTAGTTCCGATCCGTGACCGTACCGCGTCCGGAACGTCACCGTTTGCTATTGAGTGCCTTGTCAGAAGCGAATTAAGTTGATCTCACCTTATTCACCAAGGGGGAACACAGTGAAAACTCTGGAAAAGCTGGTAGCGAGTGTCGCCGTGGCGGGACTGCTGATCGGGGGAGCAGGTCCGGCGCTCGCTGACGGCAAGGACGATCGCAAGGGCGACGACAAGGGGCACAGCAAGAAGGACGAGCGCAAGAACGGCGAGGTCGACGTCGTCGTCAAGTACAAGCACCGCGGCGACTGGAAGACGAAGCGCTACGAGGACAAGAGCCTCGAGAAGGCCGCGTCCATCGCCAAGGAGAAGTGCCACGGGGGCGACTGGCGCGAGTACTACAGGGACGCCCGCCAGGTCGACCGCACCGGCAAGTCGGACAAGGTCTGCCAGAAGAAGTACGTGAGGGTGTACTTCGAGCAGGACGAGGACCGGCACTGGGACAAGGACAAGGACAAGGACAAGGGCGACAAGGGCAAGGGCCGGGACGGGAAGAAGTAGCACCCGACTCCGACGCACCGACGGGAGGGCCCGTCCGGGGAACCGGACGGGCCCTCCCGCACGTCCCGGCAGGCTGAGCCGCGACCCCGTGCGCGCCCGCCGGCGGCGTCCCCGATGGTAGCTTGGTGCTCAGTCCACGTACTTTTCTCATCATCAACGGAGGCGGGCATGAGTCATTCGGTAGGCCCCAGCACGGGCGGAGCGTCGGGAGCGGGGTCGGAGCACTCCGATCCCGGATCGGCGTCGATCCTCGATGTCGTCAAGGTCTTCGCCAGGCTGCTGCCCAAGCAGCTCAAGGACGAGGCGCAGCTCGCCAAGCTCGAGCTCACGGAGAAGGCGAAGACGCTGGGCAAGGGCGCGGCCTTCGTCGTCGTCGGCCTCGTGTTCCTGCTGCTCGCCACGATCGCCCTGGTCGGCGCGGCGATCGCGGGTCTGTCGCAGATCATGCCGGCCTGGCTGGCCGCCCTGCTGCTCGCCGTGCTGTTCCTGATCATCCTGGCCGTCGCGGCGCTCATCGGGGTGTCCACCATCAAGAAGGCCCTTCCGCTCGTGCCGCGCAAGGCGCTCTTCGGGGTCAAGTACGACCTCGGCGTGGTCAAGGAGGGCTCCGCCTACACCGAGAGCCGCGTCCAGCGCGAGGAGCAGCTGGCCCGCGAGCGCAAGGAGCAGGAGAAGCGGGAGGCCGCGCAGGACCCGGCCCAGCAGAAGCCCCCGGCGCCCACCGAGGAGCAGCTGCGGCACCGGCTCAAGCTGCGCCGCGAGCACCTCAAGACGCTGCGCGACGACGTGCAGGGCCGTGCCGAGACCATCCAGTCCACCACCAAGGGGTTCGTGGACCGCACCAGCCGCACCGTGAAGACCACCCCGAAGGACGTGAAGGGCCTGCTCGCCCAGGGCGGCGCGAAGTCCCGCTCGACCTCCGGCTCGTCCGCCGGGTCCGGCCTCGGCGAGCGGTGGCAGCCGCTCACGGTGCTGGCCGTTGCGGGGAGCGCGTTCGTCGTCTTCCTCCGCAAGCTGTTCCGGTGACGTCGCCGTCCATGGGTTCCCCGTGGACGAGCGCACCGGTCGAGGGCCCGGAAGCCACAGGCTTCCGGGCCTTCCCCGTGCGTTCACCGGGTGTCCACGCGCCCCGGGCCGGACGGGCGGGCCGGCTCGATAGACTCCCGGGCGTGACGACAGATCGGTGGATGCCATGAGCCAGTGGTTGGCGGTCGCCCTGGCGCTGCTCTCGGCCGTGTGCCTGGCCGTCGGGACGCAGCAGCAGGGCAGTGCCGTGGCGGACGTCGCGCAGGGACGGCTGCGCCTGCGCAGCATCGCGGTCCTGCTGCGCCGTCCCCGCTGGCTGCTGGGTCTCACCCTGCTGGGCCTCGGCACCGGCCTCAACGTCACCGCCCTGGGGCTCGCCACCGTGACGGTGGTCCAGCCGATCGGCGTGGTGGCCCTGGTGATCACCACATTGCTGCACGCACGGCACCGCCGGCTGCGGATCAACCGGCGCACCTGGACGGCGATCGGACTGTGCACCGCGGGCGGGGCGGTCTTCGTGACGTGCGCCGTGGCGGCGACCGACCCCGCCCGGGGCATCTCGCGGTGGGCCGAGCACACCGTGGTGGTCATGCTCGTGGTGCTGATCTGCGTCCTGGGGGTCTCCGCGGCGATGTTCGGCCGCAGCCTGGGCGGGACGTTCTACGTGGTGGGCGCCGGCATCCTCTACGGATTCGTGGCGGTGCTCGTGCGGCTGACCCTGATCCGCATCCAGGGCAGCGCCGGCACGCCCCTGGACGACGTCAACTGGTTGGCCGCGGGCACCGCCGTCGTCGCCGCCGTGCTGGGCGGGTGGTTCGTGCAGACGGCCTTCGCGTCGGGTCCGCCGGACCTCGTGATCGCGGGGCTGACCGTGATCGACCCCATGGTGGGCGTGCTCCTGGGGCTGCTGGTGCTGGGCGAGGCGGTGCCGGGCTTCTCCGTCCCGGTCGGGATGCTCATGGCCGCGGCAGGCGGCGTTGCTATAGTCGGGGTCGCCGTGCTCTCACAGCACCACCCGGAGGTGCTCGAGCGCCGGGCCGAACGCGCACGGCAGGACCGGGCGCAGCCCCCCTCGGGCTCCGCCGCACGCCCCGCAGCATCCGACCGCCCCACGGCATCCGACCGCCCCGCACACGACCGACCGGGAAGACACGCTTGAGCGCCCACACCGCCTCCGCCGCACGCCCCCTGATCGTCCTCCTGGGCGCCGAGACCTACCCCCCGGACGTCAACGGGGCCGCGCAGTTCGGGCACCGTCTGGCCCGGGGCCTGCACGAGCAGGGCCACCGGGTGCACGTCCTGTGCGCACGGCCGGACCCCGGGCCGTCGTACCGGGCCGAGGACGACGGCGTGGTCGAGCACCGGCTCCGCTCCCACCGGGCCTTCACCCACCCGTACTTCCGCCTGTGCTTCCCGTGGCAGGTGGCCGGGGAGATCCGCCGCGTGCTGGACGAGGTGCGCCCCGACGTCGTGCACGTCCAGTGCCACTACATCCTCGGCCGGATGCTGGTGCGGGAGGCCCGGCGGCGGGGCATCCGCACCGTGGCCACCAACCACTTCGTCCCCGAGAACCTGGAGCCGTTCCTGCCGTTCCCGGCATGGGTGCTGAACCGCTACCGCGCGGTGTCGTGGCGGGACATGGTGCGGGTGTTCGGCGCCTGCGACGTGGTGACCGCACCGACCCCGCTCGCGGTGGAGGCCATGCGCCGCAACGGCTTCCCCGACACGGTGCTCGCCGTGTCCAACGGGATCCGGATCGCCGACTACGAGGCCCACGACGGCGAGCGGCGGCAGCCGGCCGCGCACCCGACCGTTCTGTTCACCGGCCGGCTCGCGGTGGAGAAGAACGTGGACGTGCTCATCGAGGCGATCTCCGTGCTGCCCGCCGAGCTCGACGCCCACCTGGAGATCGTGGGCGACGGCGAGCAGCGGCCCGCGCTCGAGAAGCTGGCGCGGGCCCTGGGGGTCGCCCACCGGGTCCGTTTCCTGGGCTACGTCCCGGACGAGGGCCTGCGCGCGGCCTACCTGCGGGCCGACGTGTTCTGCCAGCCGGGCACGGCCGAGCTCCAGTCGCTGGTCACCCTGGAGGCGATGGCGGCGTCCCGGCCCGTGGTCCTGGCCGACGCGCGGGCCCTGCCGCACCTGGCCGAGGACGGCGTCAACGGCTGGCTCTTCGCCCCCGGCGACGCCCAGGACCTGGCGCGCAAGCTCGCCCTCGTCCTGGGCGCCCCGCGCGAGGAGCGCGCCCGGATGGGCCGGGAGAGCCGCCGCAAGGTCGCGCAGCACAGCTTCCCGCGGACCCTGGAGACGTTCCTGCGGCTCTACCGCGGCGAGCACCCGGAGTCCGTGCGCACTCCTGCTCCGGGAGCGCGCGAGCACCAGGAGTCGGCGCGCGCCCCCGCCGCGGGCCCGCGACGGATCCGGACCAGGCTGGCCTCGCTCGTGCGGTAACGTGGTGCTGCGCCGCCGGGCCCGTCCCGGCGCGGGGCCGTAGCTCAGCTGGTCAGAGCAGAGGACTCATAATCCTTCGGTCGTGGGTTCAAGCCCCACCGGCCCTACCCGACACCCCTTCCACCGCGCGTCCCCCGGTGGGAGGGGTGCTTCCGTCCGCACGTCCCGTCCACCGGGTGCGCGTCCCCTGCGGATGTGGTGCACTGGTGGTCCGATCCGCGCACCACCCACCGAGAGGACGCCGAGATGAGCCGACGCACGCCGTGGAGCCTCCTGTCCGTCGCCGCCCTGGCGCTCGCCGCACTGACCGGCTGCGACACTTCCACCGAGGACGTAGAGGAGGGCGTTGACCAGGTCCAGCAGGAGGTCGAGGAGGGTGCCGACCAGGTCCAGCAGGAGGTCGAGGAGGGCGCCGGCCAGGTCGAGGAGGGCGCCGACCAGGTCCAGCAGGAGGTCGAGGAGGGCGTCGACGACGCTCAGGACGACGAGGGCTGAGCGGCCGCGCGCAGCCGCTCGGGCACGGGGAGCAGCACCGACGGCTCGAGCGCGCCGACGAACTGCAGCGGGTTGACGTAGTCGCCGTCCCGGCGCACGCCCCAGTGCAGACAGGTCCCCGGGCCGCAGTGGTCCCGGCCGCGCAGCACGCCCACGACCTGGCCGCGGTGCACCCGGTCCCCGGGGACCAGGGACGACTCGACGGGCTCGAAGCTCGAGCGCAGACCCCCGCCGTGGTCGAGCGTGAGCACCGGGCGGTCCACCACGAACCCCACGAAGGCCACCGTTCCCGCGGCCGGGGCGCGCACGGCGGCGCCCGGGCCCGCGTCCAGGTCCACGCCCCGGTGGCCCCGCGCCCACCGCTGGGCGGGCGGAACCCACTCGCCCACCACGGCCGGCCGCGGCGACAGGGGCCACGCCCACCCCTGGGCCGCCGAACCGGGGGAGGGGAGCAGCACCCCCAGCACGAGCACGATCGCGAGCCCCACCACGCCGGCCGGCCCGGTCCGGGCAGGGGTCCGGTGCAGGAGACGGAGGAGCGGGGAGGGTCCGGTGGGCATGTCCCGACTGTCCGCCACCGGGGCCGGGCGGAGGGCCACCCGGCAGCGTGCTGTGGACGGTCCCGGGGCCCCTCCGGCAGCCCCCGGCCGGGTGCAGGGCGGACGAGGCCCTTGTAGTACACTCGATCCCGCAGTGTGCTCTGAGGCGCCCCTCGTGGCGCGCCCTCGCGCCCACCCGGACCCGGCCCCGACGCCGGAGCCGACGGCGCGGTGGCGAGCAGCTGACTTCGCGCGCAGCGCCGCCGGGACCTCCCGTCCCGGTCCGGCCGCCCCGGTCCGCGTTCCCCGTCCCGGCGGGGTGCGGCACGGCGGCCGGGAGACGGACCCGCAGGGTCCGTCCACCGCTGCACCAGGGGCTCGTCCGCCGGACGCAGCCGAGAACCGAACCCGCGGGCCGGGCGTCGTCGCACGCCCTCCCGCACGAGAGACCAGGAGACGACATGTCCGTCGTTACCATGCGCCAGCTCCTCGACAGCGGCGTGCACTTCGGCCACCAGACCCGCCGGTGGAACCCGAAGATGAAGCGCTTCATCTTCACCGAGCGCAACGGCATCTACATCATCGACCTCCAGCAGTCGCTGTCCTTCATCGACCGCGCCTACGAGGCCGTCAAGACCACCGTGGCCCACGGCGGCACCATCCTCTTCGTCGGCACCAAGAAGCAGGCCCAGGAGGCCATCGCCGAGCAGGCCACCCGCGTGGGCATGCCCTACGTGAACCACCGCTGGCTCGGCGGCATGCTCACGAACTTCGCCACGGTCTCCAAGCGCATCGAGCGCATGAAGGAGCTCGAGGAGATCGACTTCGACGACGTCGCCGGCTCGCAGTACACGAAGAAGGAGCTCCTGCTCCTGCGCCGCGAGAAGGAGAAGCTGGAGCGCACCCTCGGCGGCATCCGCAACCTGACCAAGGCCCCCTCCCTGATCTGGATCGTGGACACCAAGAAGGAGCACCTCGCGGTGGACGAGGCCCAGAAGCTGGGCATCCCGGTCGTCGCGATCCTCGACACCAACTGTGACCCCGACGAGGTCGCCTTCCCGATCCCGGGCAACGACGACGCCATCCGCTCCGTCAACCTCCTGACCCGCGTGATCGCCGACGCCGTGGCCGAGGGGCTCATGGAGCGCCACAACAAGAAGTCCGGCGGCGCCGACCAGGCCGCCGAGCCGATGGCCGAGTGGGAGCGCGAGCTGCTCGAGCAGCACGCCGCCGAGCAGACCGCCGCGACCGAGGCCCCGGCCGAGACCGCTGCCCCGGCCGAGACCGAGACCGCCGCCGCGACCGAGGCCCCGGCCGAGACCGAGGCTCCCGCCGAGGCCCCGGCCGAGACCGAGACCGCCGCCGAGTAGTCTCCGTCCACCGTCCGTTTCCCCCGGCGGGGCACCGTCCCCGCCCGAGGCCGGCCGGGGCGGGCCCGTGCCCGCCCCGGCCGGCACCACCGACCGAGTGAGGAGTTTCCATGGCGAACTACACCGCCACCGAGATCAAGGCCCTGCGTGAGCGCACCGGCGCCGGCATGCTGGACGTCAAGAAGGCGCTCGACGAGGCCGACGGCGACCTCCAGAAGGCGCAGGAGATCATCCGCGTCAAGGGCCTCAAGGGCGTCACCAAGCGCGAGGGCCGGGCCACGGCCGAGGGCCTCGTCGCCGCGCGCGTCGAGGGCACCGTCGGGTACATGGTCGAGGTCAACTCCGAGACCGACTTCGTGGCGAAGTCCGCCCCGTTCGTCGAGTTCGGCAACAAGGTGCTCGACGCCGCCGTGGCCGCCGACGCCACCACGCTCGAGTCCCTCATGGACGCCCAGGTCGACGGCAAGGCCGTCTCCGAGCTCGTCACCGAGACCGGTGCCCTGCTCGGCGAGAAGGTCGTCGTCCGGCGCATCGCCCGCGTCGAGGGCGACAACGTGGCCGTCTACCTGCACAAGACCTCCAAGGACCTCCCGGCGCAGGTCGGCGTGCTGCTGGCCGTGGCCGGTGCCGACGCCGGGCAGGTCGCCCACGACGTCGCCGTGCACATCGCCGCGATGTCCCCGACGTTCCTCTCCCAGGAGGACGTGCCCGCCGAGACCGTCGAGTCGGAGAAGCGCGTCGCCGAGGAGACGGCCCGCGCCGAGGGCAAGCCGGAGAAGATCCTGCCGAACATCATCAACGGCCGCCTCAAGGGCTACTTCAAGGACGTCGTCCTGCTGGACCAGGACTTCGCCAAGGACTCCAAGAAGACCGTCGGCAAGGTGCTCGAGGAGGCCGGTGCGACCGCCACGGCCTTCGCCCGCTTCCGCGTCGGCGCCTGACCGGTCCTCTCCCGGGCGCCCGGCGCCCGCTCGCGACGGAGGCGTTCCTGCACGGCAGGGACGCCTCCGTCGTCGTTCCCGGTCCCGCCTGCGACGACGCCCTCGAGGCCCCGGGGGCCGGCCCCCGGGGGCGGACGCGTTCTGTATGCTGAGGGAGGCCCGCCCCCCGCGCCAGCTGCACCCTCGCGGGGCCGAGCCGGTCCACGCAGCTCCGTCGTCGCCGGGAGGAACCATGCCCACCACTTCTGCCTCCGAGATCAAGGACGAGGCCCTGCGCCTGAGCAGGGACCCCCGGGTCGCCCCCGCCCGCCGCCGGGTGCTGCTGAAGCTCTCGGGCGAGGTCTTCGGCGGCGGCTCCATCGGGGTGGACACGCGCGTGGTCCGCGACATCGCCGAGCAGATCGCGGCCACCGTGGGCCAGGTCGAGACCGCCATCGTGGTGGGCGGCGGCAACTTCTTCCGCGGCGCGGAGCTCTCCCAGGCCGGCATGGACCGCTCCCGTGCGGACTACATGGGGATGCTCGGCACCGTCATGAACTGCCTGGCCCTGCAGGACTTCCTCGAGCAGTGCGGGGTCGACACCCGGGTGCAGTCCGCGATCAAGATGGAGCAGGTGGCCGAGGTCTACATCCCGCGCCGGGCCATCCGGCACATGGAGAAGGACCGCGTCGTGATCTTCGGCGCCGGCGCCGGGCTGCCCTACTTCTCCACCGACACCGTCGCGGCCCAGCGGGCCCTGGAGGTCCACGCGGACGAGGTCCTCATGGCGAAGAACGGGGTGGACGGCGTCTACACCGCGGACCCCCGCACGAACCCGGACGCCCAGCGGCTGTCCACCCTCACCTACGGCGAGGCCCTCGCCCGCGACATCCGCGTCATGGACCAGACGGCCTTCAGCCTGTGCCGCGACAACGACGTGACGATGCGCGTGTTCGGCATGGAGGGCGAGGGCAACGTCACCCGCGCCATCCTCGGGGAGCAGATCGGCACCCTCGTCACCGCGTGAGCCGGCGCCGGGCGGCCCCCGGTTAGACTGGGGCGAGCACGGCCGGGCGGCGTGGTTCCCGCGCGGCGACCGGCCGAACCGACCCCGCGCGGAGGACTCCGTGCGACACGACGAAGGAGCCCCTACGTGATCTCAGAGACCATGTCCGAAGCGAAGACCAAGATGGGCAAAGCCGTGGAGGGCGCCAAGGAGGACTTCGCCGCGATCCGCACCGGCCGGGCCAACCCCTCCCTCTTCTCGAGCCTGCTGGTCGAGTACTACGGCACTCCCACCCCGCTCCAGCAGCTCGCCTCCTTCCAGAACCCCGAGGCCCGCACGCTGCTCATCACGCCGTACGACCGCTCCGCCCTCAACGACATCGAGAAGGCGCTGCGCAACTCGGACATCGGGGCGAACCCCGCCAACGACGGCAACGTCATCCGCGTGGTCATGCCGGAGCTGACGCAGGAGCGGCGCAAGGAGTACGTCAAGGTCGTCGGGCACAAGGCCGAGGAGGCGCGCGTCTCCGTGCGCAACATCCGCCGGCACGCCAAGGACCAGATCGAGAAGGCCGTCAAGGACGGCGACATCGGCGAGGACGAGGGCAAGCGCGCCGAGAAGGACCTCGACGCCGCGACCAAGAAGCACATCGACCAGATCGATGAGATGCTCAAGAACAAGGAAGCGGAGCTGCTGCAGGTCTGATGCCGGACCAGCCGCGACCGCACCAGGAGACGAAGGCTTCCCCGGGAACCGCCGGGGGGGCCTTCTCCCCGCGTGCCCGGCCGGCGCCCGTCCGGGCCGGCGCCGCGACGACCCCCGGCACGCCGGGGCGCCGGCACACCGCCCCCTCCCGCGCCGGCCGGAACCTGCCGGCCGCCGTGGGCGTCGCCGTGGTGCTCATCGGGACCCTGCTCGTCGGGCTGTTCGTCCAGCCCCTCGTCTTGGCGCTCTTCGCCGGGACGGCGGCGGGGATCGGCGTCTGGGAGGTCGGCCGGTCCCTGCGCTACCGAGGCATCGTCATCCCGCGCGTCCCGGCGGTGACCGCGGGCGTGCTGATGCCGGTCGCCGCGTTCGCCGGTGGCGGCGAGGCGCTGATGATGGCCGTGATCGTGGGGCTGACGCTCGTGATCGTCTGGCGGGCCCTGGGGGGCCGGGACGGCATGATCCTGTCCATCATGGGCTCCGTGTTCGCCCTGGTCTGGGTGGGCTTCCTGCTGAGCATCGCCCTGCTGCTCTACCACACCGAGGCGGGCCCCCTGAAGGTGCTCACGGTCATCCTGCTGGCCGTCGGCTCGGACACGTGCGGCTACGCCGTGGGCGTGGTCTGGGGCCGCCACCCCATGGCGCCGCGGATCAGCCCCAAGAAGTCCTGGGAGGGCTTCGCCGGGTCGCTGGGCGGCTCGGTGCTGATCGGCGTCCTGTGCGCCGTGCTGCTGCTCGACCACGCCTGGTGGGAGGGCGCCGTGCTCGCCGCGGTGCTCGTGCTCGCCGCCACCCTCGGCGACTTCTCCGAGTCCATGGTCAAGCGCGAGCTGGGGATCAAGGACATGGGCACCCTCCTGCCCGGCCACGGGGGCGTGATGGACCGGATCGACTCCATCCTCTTCGCCGTCCCCGCCGGGTACCTGCTCTTCGAGCTCTTCGCCGCGAGCGCCTGAGCCCGGCGTCCAGGACCCGCAGCCCATGCCTCCCGACCGCCCCGGAGCCCGGCCGGCCACCGCCCGCATCCCGCGGTGCACCGAGGCCGAGCGCGGCTACGACGTCGTCCAGGTGGACGAGCTCCTGGCCGGCGTGCACGCGGCCCTGCAGGACGCGCCGCCCGGCCCCGGACCGGCGCACCGGTCCGGGGCCGTGCTGAGCACTCAGGTGCGCGCCGCCGTCTTCGCCGACGCGCGGGGCGGTTACCGGCCGGAGGCCGTCGACGGGCTGCTGGACGCGGCCGAGGACGCGCTGGCCGCGGCCGAGCGCGAGCAGTGCCTGCGCGACCGGGGCCCCGAGGCCTGGCAGGAGCACGTCGACGCCCTGACCCGGCTGCTCCGGAACCGTCTCGACCGGCCGCGCACGCAGCGCTTCCGGCGCCCCTCCCGGCCGCGGGCCCAGGGCTACTCCGCGGCCCACGTGGACGTCCTCTGCGAGCGCCTGGGCGCCCGGCTGGAGGGCGCCGCGGACCTCGCGCCGGCCGAGCTGCGCCGGGCCGTGTTCCCGCCCGCGCAGGGGGAGCGCAGCTACGAGGAGCAGCAGGTGGACGCCTTCCTGGACCGCGCCGTCCAGCTGCTCCTGGCCTCTCGCTGAAACAGGCTCTCCGAAGCCTCTGTGTATACATGCTGGACTGGGCCTCGTCCAGAAACGCCGTTCCGTGTTCATCCCGACCCCTGAAAAGCAACTTTTGGGTGTCACGCCTTGCTCCTGTGCATACAACGGCTTAGTGTGGGCCACATCACATGAGGAGGTAGCCCATGTCCACCCAGCCACCCATCGACGCCGACGACCTCGTCGCCGACATCGATTTCCCCGCGGCCCAGCGGTCGCCAGAGTTCCAGGAGCTGCGGAAGACCCATCGCGGCTTCGTCTTCCCGCTCGCCGTCGCCTTCCTGGTCTGGTACCTGCTGTACGTGGTGCTCGCCATGTACGCGCCGCAGCTGTTCGCCATCCAGGTCATCGGCAACGTCAACCTCGGCGTCGTCCTGGGACTGCTCCAGTTCGTCACGACCTTTGCCATCACAGGGGCCTACGTGTCCTTCGCCAACCGCAAGCTGGACCCGAAGGCCACGGCCATCCGGGAGCGTCTCGAGCCCAGCCTCGGCACCACCGGCGGCGTCCACGGACAGGAGAACTGACCGATGCACCAGCTGCACACCGCGCTCGCGCCCATGACGGCCGCCACCACGGAGACGGTCGGCACGCCCTGGATCAACATCTCCATCTTCGGCGCGTTCGTCGTCGTCACGATGGTCATCGTCCTCCGCGCCTCGAAGTCCACGTCCACGGCGGCCGACTACTACGCCGGCGGCCGTGGCTTCAGCGGCACCCAGAACGGCCTGGCCATCGCGGGCGACTACCTCTCGGCGGCGTCCTTCCTGGGCATCGTGGGCGCGATCGCCCTCCAGGGCTACGACGGGTTCCTCTACTCCATCGGCTTCCTCGTGGCCTGGCTCGTGGCGCTCCTGCTGATCGCCGAGCTGCTGCGCAACACCGGCAAGTTCACGATGGCGGACGTCCTGTCCTTCCGCCTGCGCCAGCGCCCCGTGCGCGTCGCGGCGTCCATCTCCACCCTCGCCGTGTCCGCGTTCTACCTGCTGGCCCAGATGGCCGGGGCGGGCGCCTTGGTGTCGCTGCTGCTGGGCATCAGCTCGCGGGTCGGGCAGTCGCTGGTCATCGTGGTCGTGGGCGTGCTCATGATCGTCTACGTCCTCGTGGGCGGGATGAAGGGCACCACCTACGTGCAGATCATCAAGGCGGTGCTCCTGGTCTCCGGCGTGGCGGTCATGACCGTCTGGATCCTGGCGCTCTACGGCTTCAACTTCTCCTCCCTGCTCGGTGACGCGGTCGCCGTCTCCGGCAACCCGGCCATCCTCGAGCCGGGCCTGAAGTACGGCGTGAGCGAGACCAGCAAGCTGGACTTCATCTCCCTGGGCCTGGCCCTCGTCTTCGGCGCGGCGGGCCTGCCCCACGTGCTCATGCGCTTCTACACGGTGCCCACGGCCAAGGAGGCGCGCACCTCCGTGGTCTGGGCCATCTCGCTGATCGGCCTGTTCTACCTCTTCACCCTCATCCTGGGCTTCGGCGCGGCGGCCCTCATCGGCGCCGAGCGGATCCAGGCGGCACCCGGCGGCGTGAACTCCGCGGCCCCGCTGCTGGCGTTCGAGCTCGGCGGGTCCCTGCTGATGGGCATCATCGCGGCGGTGGCCTTCGCCACGATCCTCGCGGTCGTCGCCGGCCTGGCCATCACGGCCTCGGCCTCGTTCGCCCACGACATCTACACCAGCGTGATCAAGAAGGGGAACTCCGATCCCCGCAAGGAGCTGAAGGTGGCGAAGACCACGGTGGTGGTCATCGGTCTCGTCTCCATCGCGGGCGGCATCGGCGCCCAGGGCCAGAACGTCGCGTTCCTCGTGGCGCTCGCCTTCGCGGTCGCGGCCTCGGCGAACCTGCCGACCATCCTGTACTCCCTGTACTGGCGGCGCTTCACCACCCGGGGGGCGGTCTGGTCCATGTACGGCGGCCTGATCATCTCGGTGGGCCTCATCGTCTTCTCCCCGGTCATGTCCGGCACCGAGACGTCGATGATCCCGACGGCCGACTTCGCGTGGTTCCCGCTGCAGAACCCGGGCATCGTCTCGATCCCGGCCTCCTTCCTGCTCGGCTTCATCGGTTCCATGACGGAGCGCCGTCTCGAGGACCCGATCAAGCAGTCCGAGATGGAGGTGCGCTCCCTCACAGGCATCGGCGCCGAGAAGCCCGTCGCCCACTGACGGATTCCCCGCTCCCACCTGGGAGGATCCACCGGCCCGCCCGAAGCCCCGGCTTCCGGCGGGCCGGTCCGCGTCCGGGAGGAACGCGTCGATTGGCTAACGGGAACAGACAGGCGGCTGACCGTCGGCTAGGGTGAGGCGCAGAAGCAACCTCAGGGTATTCCAGGGATACTCGCCGGTTGCGTACAATAAAAGTCCCTCCCGGGACGGATAAGGAGCCATCATGGGAATCATCAGCTGGATCATCCTCGGCCTCATCGCCGGCGCCCTCGCCAAGCTCATCATGCCGGGCAGCCAGGGTGGCGGCATCATCGTCACGATCGTCCTCGGCATCGTGGGGGCCCTCCTCGGAGGCTTCCTCGGCTCGCTGATCGGCATCGGGGACCTGGAGTCCGCGTTCGACATCGGCACCATCATCACCGCCGTCGTGGGAGCCCTCATCGTGCTCTTCATCTGGGGCGCGGTCTCCGGCCGCAAGGGTCGCGCCACGCGCTGACCCCACCCCCGTCGGTCGCCGAGGCCCCGTCCACCGCTCCCGGTGGACGGGGCCTCGGCCCGTTCCGGGCCGTCCGCAGGCACCCCCTGCGGGCACCGCACCGAGGAGTGGCGCTGGGGGATACTGGGGCCATGACGCCCCCCGCCACCTCGCCCCGCACCCGCCCGACACCCGAGCTGCGCGCCCTGGCCGCCGCCGGCCCCCGCCGGATCAGCGTCCTCGGCTCGACGGGCTCGATCGGCACCCAGGCGCTCGACGTCGTGCGGGCCGCCCGCGAGCTCGAGGGCGCGGACCCGTTCACCGTGGTCGCCCTCGCCGCCGGAGCACGGCACCTCGAGCTCCTCGCCGAGCAGGCCCTCGAGACCCGCGCCGCGCTCGTGGCGACCAGCGGCACCGCCCAGGACGCCGCCCGGCTGGCCGGCCTCATCGCGGACGGGGCCGCGTCCGCCGGGGCCGGGGGATACCGCCCGGACGTCGTGCACGGGCCCGACGCCGCGTCCGCGGCCGCCGCCCACCCCGACGCCGACCTCGTGCTCAACGGGATCACCGGCTCCATCGGCCTCGCCCCCACGCTGGCGGCGCTGCGGGCCGGGCACCGGCTCGCCCTGGCGAACAAGGAGTCCCTGATCGCCGGCGGCGCCCTCGTCAAGGCCGCCGCCGCGGCCACCGGGGACCCGGACGCCCTGATCCCCGTGGACTCCGAGCACTCCGCGCTGGCGCAGGCGCTGCGCGGCGGCACCGCCGGGGAGGTGGACCGGCTCGTGCTGACGGCCTCCGGCGGGCCCTTCCGCGGCCGGTCCCGGGCGGAGCTCGAGACGGTCACGCCCCGGGACGCGCTGCGCCACCCGACGTGGGACATGGGCCTGATGGTGACGACCAACTCGGCGACCATGGTGAACAAGGCCCTCGAGGTGCTCGAGGCCCACCTGCTCTTCGACGTCCCCCTCGAGCGCATCGACGTGGTGGTCCACCCCCAGTCGGTCGTGCACTCCATGGTCCAGTTCGTGGACGGCTCCACCCTCGCCCAGGCCTCGCCCCCGGACATGCGCCTTCCCATCGCCCTCGGCCTGGCCTGGCCGCACCGGGTGCCCGGGGCCGCCCTGCCGTGCGACTGGACGCGCGCCACGGAGTGGACCTTCGAGCCCCTCGACCCGGTGGCGTTCCCCGCCGTCGAGCTCCTCAAGGCGGCGGGGGAGCGGGGCGGGACCTTCCCCGCCGTGTTCAACGCGGCCAACGAGGAGGCGGTGCACGCCTTCCACGACGGCCGGATCCGGTTCCCCGCCATCGTGGACACCGTCGAGGCGGTGCTGGGCGAGCACGACGACGACGGCCCGCTGGAGCTCGAGGCCGTGCTGGCGGCCGAGCGCTGGGCCCGCCGGCGGGCCCGCGAGGTCCTCGCCCGCTGACCGGGCCGGGCCCGGCCCCGCCGCACGTGCTAGTCTGTCAGGCGGATGACGAGTCCCAGCGTGCAGCCCTGGCTTGCTGGGCGGCAACCCTCTCCCGTAGTGGGGTGCCCCAGGTGAACCATCCGGCACCGGCCGACGACGGCCGGCGGCAAGTACGGTCCGACCGCGCACGCGCCCTCCGGCGCGCCCTCGACCGTGGCCGCCGGACCCGTTGGCCCCGGTGGAGACCTCCGACACCCCGGACCCACGGAAAGGCACCACATGCGATCGCAGCGCCTCCCCTTCCTCGCCCTGGCCACGACCCTCGGCCTCGCCCTCACCGCCTGCGGCGGCTCCGCCGGGGAGTCCTCCGGCGAGGGCGTGCTCGCCGACGACAAGGTCACCATCGGCGTGGTGGGCACCGACCCGACCCACGACGCCCTCCAGAGGGTGGCCGAGGAGCAGGGCATCACCGTCGAGTACGTCGACTTCTCCGACTACAACCAGCCGAACCCCGCCACCGAGTCCGGTGACGTGGAGATGACCTGGTTCCAGCACGTCCCGTTCCTCGCCGACTACAACAACGCGGCCGGCGGCTCCATCACCCCGATCGGCTCGACCTCGATCTACCCGCTGGGCCTGTACTCCAACCAGTACGACTCCGTGGAGCAGTTCCAGGAGGGCGACGAGATCGCGGTGCCCAACGACGCCGTGAACCTCTCCCGGGCCCTGCTCGTGCTCGAGGCCGCAGGTCTCGTGGAGCTGACCAGCGACACCCTCATCCCCACCGAGCTCGACGTCGACACCGAGGCCTCCACGGTGCGCGTCACCCCGGTCTCCGCGGAGCAGACGGTGCTCTCGCTCGACTCGGTGGCCGGCTCGGTCATCAACAACGACTTCCTCTCGCGGGCCGACATCGACCCGCAGTCCGCGCTCGCCCAGGACGACCCCGAGTCCGAGGGCTCCCGCGCCTACGTCAACCTCTTCACCACCACGGAGGAGCTCGCCGACGACGAGACCCTCCGGCAGGTCGCGGACCTCTACCACGAGCAGGCCGTGCTCGACGCCGAGATGGAGGAGACCAAGGACACCGCCGTGCCGCTGCAGCTGGAGCCGGAGGAGCTCCAGGAGCTGACCGCGCGCTACCAGCAGGAGCTGAAGGACCAGGAGCAGTGAGCGCGGCGGTCCCCGCCGGGCCGCCCGCACCCGGGCGCCCGGACGAGGTGCTCGTCTCCTTCCGCAACGTCTCCAAGACCTTCCGCACCGGCTCGGGGCGGGCGGCGCGCGAGGTGCTCGCGGTCGACGACGTCACCCTCGACGTCCGCCGCGGCGAGATCTTCGGCGTGATCGGCTACTCCGGGGCGGGCAAGTCCACCCTCGTGCGCCTGATCAACGGGCTCGAGCCCGTGTCCTCGGGCTCCCTGACCGTGGAGGGCTTCGAGGTGGCCGGCCGGCGCGAGACCGAGCTGGCGCCCGTGCGGCAGGAGATCGGGATGATCTTCCAGCAGTTCAACCTCTTCACCTCCCGCACCGTCGCCGGCAATGTCGAGTACCCGCTCAAGCGGGCCGGCTGGCCGAAGGAGAAGCGCCGGGCGCGGGTGGCCGAGCTGCTCGAGTTCGTGGGCCTCGCCGCCCGCGCCGGCAACTACCCGGAGCAGCTCTCCGGGGGGCAGAAGCAGCGCGTGGGCATCGCCCGCGCGCTGGCGACCAGCCCGAAGCTGCTCCTGGCCGACGAGTCGACGAGCGCCCTCGACCCGGAGACCACGCAGGAGGTGCTGCAGGTGCTGCAGCGGGTCAACCGGGAGCTCGGGATCACGATCGTGATCATCACCCACGAGATGGACGTGGTCCGCGCGATCGCCGACCGCGTGGCCGTGATGCAGGACGGGAAGGTCGTGGAGCACGGCTCCACCGTGGACATCTTCGCCCGGCCCCGCACCGAGACCGCCCGCCGCTTCGTCTCCTCCGTCCTGCACTCGGTGCCCGACGCCCGTGAGGTCGAGCGGCTGCGCCGCGCCCACCGGGGGCGCCTGGTGATCGTGGACGTCGGCGACGGCGTGGACATCGGCGGGGTGCTCTCGGACGGCGCCGCCCGCGGGGTCCGCTTCACCATCGCCTACGGCGGGATCAGCGTGCTCCAGGAGCAGTCGTTCGGGTCCCTGACCTTCGAGCTGACCGGTGCGGACGCGGCCGTGCAGGCCGTGGTCGACGAGATGTCCCGCATCACGACCCTGAGAGAGGTGGCCGCGTGAACGACTGGTCCGTCCTGGGACCCGAGCTGCTGTCCGCGCTCGGGGAGACCCTCTACATGGTGGCGGTCACGCTGCTGCTCGCCGGCCTGCTCGGTCTGCTCGTGGGCGTCGGCCTCTACGTCACCCGCCGGGGCAACATCCTGGAGAACCGGGCGGTGCACGAGGGCCTCAACCTCGTGGTGAACTTCGTCCGGCCGATCCCGTTCATCATCCTGCTGGCCGCGCTGGGACCGGTGACCCAGGGGGTCGTCGGGACCCGGCTGGGGCCCAACGCCGCGATCTTCGCGATGACCATCGGGGCCATGTTCGCGGTGGCGCGCATCGTCGAGCAGAACCTCATGAGCGTGGACCCCGGGGTCGTGGAGGCGGCCCGCTCCATGGGCGTCTCCCGCGGCCGGATCATCACCACGGTGATCCTGCCCGAGGCGCTGGGCCCCCTGGTGCTCGGCTACACGTTCCTGGTCATCGGCATCACGGACATGTCGGCGATGGCCGGTGCCATCGGCGCCGGCGGCCTGGGCGACTTCGCCCTGCGCCTGGGCTACCAGCGGTTCAACGACGAGGTCACGTGGGCGGCGGTCGCCGTCATCGTGGTCCTGGTCCAGCTCGTGCAGGTGGTGGGCAACCGGCTGGCCCGCCGGATCCTGCGCCGCTGAGGCGCCCCGCCCCGCAGCCCTCCGACGGCCGGTGCGCCTCCCTCCCGGGAGGGCGCCGGCCGTCGTCGTGCCCTGTGGTGCGCCCGGTGCCCGACGTCCAGGATCGTGGTGCAGACTGGTCCTCGCCGTGCCGAGCGCACGGCCCCGACGTCCCCGGCGCCCGCCGGGGTCCCTCGACGATCCCGGGAGGTCCGACGGATGGGTGTCGTGCTGTTCCTCGTGGGCGTGCTGCTGGCCGCCGCGGCCATCGCGGTCTCCATCGCCCTCCACGAGATCGGCCACCTCGTGCCGGCCAAGCTCTTCGGCGTGCGCGTCACGCAGTACATGGTCGGCTTCGGGCGCACCGTGCTCTCCCGCCGGCGCGGCGAGACGGAGTACGGGCTCAAGGCGGTCCCGCTGGGCGGCTACATCTCCATGGTGGGGATGTACCCGCCGGCGCGCGCGGGCTCGACGGCCCGCGCCTCGAGCACCGGCGTGTTCCAGCAGATGGCGGCCGAGGCCCGCGGCGGCGCTGCGGACCAGCTCCTCCCCGGGGACGAGGACCGCGTGTTCTACCGGCTGCCCGTGTGGAAGCGGATCGTGATCATGCTCGGCGGCCCGGTGATGAACCTCCTGCTCGGGACCCTGTGCCTGGCCGTCCTGCTCTCCGGCTTCGGGACGGCGACGCCCACCACGACGGTCGCGTGGGTGTCCGAGTGCGTGGTGGCCGCGGAGCGCCAGGCCGCCGGGCAGACCGAGTGCCGGCCGGAGGACCCCCAGGCCCCCGCGAACGCCGCCGGGCTGCGCCCCGGGGACGTCGTCACGGCCGTCGACGGCGCCCCGGTCGGCTCCTGGGACGAGCTCACCGCCCGGATCCGGGACCGGGCCGGCGAACGGATCCCGGTGGTGGTCGAGCGGGACGGCCGGACCGTGTCCGCGGCGCTGACCCCCATCCTCTCCTCGCGCCCCGTGCTGGACGACTCCGGCGCCGCCGTGACCGGCGAGGACGGCGCCCCCCGCTACGAGGAGGTCGGGTTCATCGGCATCAGCCCCACGAGCGAGCCCGTCCGGCAGCCGCTGACCGCGGTGCCCGGGGCGGTGCTGGACGGGCTGCAGCAGATCGCCGGGGTGGTCCTGCACCTGCCGCAGCGGATCTACGAGGTGGGGGAGGCGGCGTTCTCCGACGCGCCCCGGGACCCGGACGGGCCGATCTCCGTGGTGGGGGTCGGCCGGATCTCGGGGGAGATCGCCGCGCACGAGGAGATCGCGCTGCGGGACAAGGCCGCCTCCCTCGTGGGCCTGGTCGGCTCCGTCAACCTGGCCCTGTTCGTCTTCAACCTGCTGCCGCTGCTGCCGCTCGACGGCGGGCACGTCGCCGGGGCGCTGTGGGAGGCGCTGCGCCGGGGGAGCGCCCGGCTGCTCGGCCGCCGCGACCCTGGCCCCTTCGACCCCGCCCGGCTGCTGCCGGTGACCTACGCGGTGGCCGTGCTGATGATCGGGATGTCCGTGCTGCTGATCTACGCAGACATCGTCAAACCGGTCCGGCTGTTCTGAGCCCGGGCCGGCCGGCGCGCCCCCGGGGCCGGCGGGCGTTCGGCGTGGGAGGAATCGCACCCCGGCACCGGGGGCCGCCCCGGAGCATGGGGCACAATGGGAACCGGTGACGGGCCCGGCCAGCGGGTCCCGGCGCCACCGCTCCAGCTCCTGCCCTCGATTCCTCGGAGGAACTCCTTGACCCCGGTCAGCCTCGGCATGCCCGCCGCGCCCCAGCCCGTCCTCTCCCCGCGCCGGAAGACCCGGCAGATCCGGGTCGGGTCCGTGGGCGTCGGCTCCGACTCGCCGGTGAGCGTGCAGTCCATGACGACCACCCCCACCACGGACATCAACGCCACCCTGCAGCAGATCGCGGAGCTCAACGCCACCGGGTGCGACATCGTCCGGGTGGCGTGCCCGTCCCAGGACGACGCCGACGCCCTGCCGATCATCGCCATGAAGTCCCCGATCCCGGTGATCGCCGACATCCACTTCCAGCCGAAGTACGTCTACGCGGCCATCGAGGCCGGGTGCGCGGCCGTGCGCGTCAACCCGGGCAACATCCGCAAGTTCGACGACCAGGTCGGCCAGATCGCCCGCGAGGCCAAGGCCGCCGGGGTGTCCATCCGGATCGGCGTGAACGCCGGCTCCCTCGACCAGCGGATCATGGACAGGTACGGCAAGGCCACGCCCGAGGCGCTCGTCGAGTCCGCCGTGTGGGAGGCGTCCCTGTTCGAGGAGCACGACTTCCACGACTTCAAGATCTCCGTCAAGCACAACGACCCCGTCACCATGGTCCGGGCCTACCAGCTGCTCGCCGAGCGCGGCGACTGGCCCCTGCACCTCGGCGTGACCGAGGCGGGCCCCGCCTTCCAGGGCACCATCAAGTCCGCCACGGCCTTCGGCGCCCTGCTGTCCCAGGGCATCGGGGACACCATCCGGGTCTCCCTCTCGGCGCCGCCGGTCGAGGAGGTCAAGGTCGGCAACCAGATCCTGCAGTCCCTGGGCCTGCGCCCGCGCAAGCTCGAGATCGTCTCCTGCCCCTCCTGCGGCCGCGCGCAGGTCGACGTCTACACGCTCGCGGACGAGGTGACGGCGGGCCTCGAGGGGCTCACCGTCCCGCTGCGGGTGGCCGTGATGGGCTGCGTCGTCAACGGCCCCGGCGAGGCCCGCGAGGCCGACCTCGGCGTGGCCTCCGGCAACGGCAAGGGCCAGATCTTCGTCAAGGGCGAGGTCGTGAAGACCGTCCCCGAGGACCTCATCGTGGAGACGCTGATCGAGGAGGCCAACCGCATCGCCGCCGAGATGGAGACGGACGAGAACGGGGAGACCACGGCGGGCAGCCCCGTCGTGAGCGTCAGCTGACGGGCCGGTGACGGGCGGGTGAGGACGCAGCGGAGGACGGCGCCGCGGCTGGTGCCGGCGGGGGAGGTCGATCCGGCCCAGCTGGACCGGCTGCTCGAGGCGGACCCCGTCGCCCACGCCTTCGTGGCCGCCCACGTCGAGTCGTACCGCGGGAGCAGAGGCTCGCGGATCCCGCCCGTGGTCGGCACCGCCGGGCCGGACGGTGAGCTGACCGGCGCGTGCTGGGTGGGCACGAACGTGGTGCCCGTGTCCCTGGACGGCCCGGGCCTGGACCTCGTCGGAGGGCACCTGCGGCGGGGCGGGTCCCGGCACGCCTCGCTGTTCGGGCCCGCCGAGCTGGTCCTCGGGCTGTGGTCCCGGGTGGAGCGCTCGTGGCCCCGGCCCTTCGACCTGCGCCCCGTCCAGCCCCTGCTGGCCATCGACCGGGACCCCGCGCCCGCCCCGCACCCCGGCGTGCGCGTGGCACGCCCCGAGGACCTGCCCGCCGTGCTCCCGGCGAGCGCCGCCATGTTCGAGGAGGAGGTCGGGTACTCCCCGTACACGGGCGGCGACCGCGGGTACCGGGACCGGGTCTCCGCGCTCGTCGAGGCGGGGCGCTGCCTCGTGCTGACCGACGAGGGGGGCCGCGTGGTGTTCAAGGCCGACCTCGGCTCGGTGGCCCGCGGCGTGGCGCAGGTGCAGGGCGTGTGGGTGGACCCGGCGCACCGCGGCCGGGGGCTGGCAGCGCCCTGCATGGCGGCGGCCGTGCGCCTCGCCCGCCGGCGCACCCCGGTGGTCAGCCTCTACGTCAACGACTACAACGTCCGGGCCCTCGCCACCTACCGGCGGGTCGGCTTCGAGCGGGTCGGGACCTTCGCCACCGTCCTGCTCTGAGCGCCCGGGGCCGCCGATCCCGGTGCGGCCGGCCCGGGCGGGGGGTGTAGATTTGACCGGAATCAGCGGCGCCGTCGGCGCCGCCCACCCTCTCGACGCCCGGGCCCGGCCGCACCACGCCGCGCTCCCCGGGAGAAACGGAGCCCTCGTGGCGCTGCGACTCTCCTCCCTGTTCCTGCGAACCCTCCGCGAAGACCCGGTCGACGCCGAGGTGGACAGCCACAAGCTGCTCGTCCGCGCCGGCTACATCCGCCGGGCCGCCCCGGGCATCTACACCTGGCTGCCGATGGGCCTGCGGGTGCTCGGGAAGGTCGAGCAGGTGGTGCGCGAGGAGATGGATGCGATCGGCGCCCAGGAGGTGCACTTCCCGGCGCTGCTGCCGCGCGAGCCCTACGAGGTCACGAACCGCTGGACGGAGTACGGGGAGAACCTCTTCCGCCTGAAGGACCGCAAGGACGCCGACTACCTGCTCGCGCCCACGCACGAGGAGATGTTCACGCTGCTCGTCAAGGACCTGTACTCCTCCTACAAGGACCTCCCCGTCACCCTCTACCAGATCCAGGCGAAGTACCGGGACGAGGCCCGCCCCCGCGCCGGTCTCCTGCGCGGGCGCGAGTTCGTCATGAAGGACTCCTACTCCTTCGACGTCGACGACGCCGGTCTCGACGAGTCCTACGCCAGGCACCGCGAGGCCTACGTCCGGATCTTCGAGCGCCTCGGCCTGCCCGTGGTCGCCGTCTCGGCCCAGTCCGGGGCCATGGGCGGCTCCCGCTCCGAGGAGTTCCTGCACCCCACGGTCATCGGCGAGGACACGTTCGTGCGCTCGCCCGGTGGCTACGCGGCCAACGTCGAGGCGGTGACCACCGTGGTGCCCGCGGAGACCGATCCCGCCGGGGCCCCCGAGGCACGGGTGCTCGAGACCCCGGACAGCCCCACGATCGACACGCTCGTGCAGCGCTCGAACGAGCTGCACCCGCGCGCCGAGGGACCCTGGACCGCCGGCGACACCCTCAAGAACGTGGTGCTCGCCGTCGTCCTGCCCGACGGCGCCAGGCGGCTCGTGGCGGTCGGCCTGCCCGGCGACCGCGCCGTGGACCTCAAGCGCATCGAGGCCGGCATCGGCGCCGCCCTGGACGTCTCCGGCGAGGTGCTGGTGGAGCAGGCCGGCGACGAGGACCTGCGCGCCTGCCCGCTGCTGGTCAAGGGCTACATCGGGCCGGGGCTGTCCCCGGACCAGGCCGTGCTCGGCGAGAAGTCCTCGACCGGCATCCCCTTCTTCGTGGACCCGCGCGTGGTCCGCGGCACCCGGTGGGTGACCGGGGCGAACGTGGCCGGCCAGCACGTCTACGACCTCACGGCCGGGCGCGACTTCGCCTGGGACGGCGTCCTGGAGTGCGCCGAGGTGCGGGCCGGCGATCCCGCGCCGGACGGCTCCGGTCCGCTCGAGGCGGCCCGCGGCATCGAGATGGGGCACATCTTCCAGCTGGGCCGCAAGTACGCGGAGGCGCTGGGGCTGAAGGTGCTCGACCGCAACGGCAAGCTCGTCACCGTGACCATGGGCTCCTACGGGATCGGGGTCACCCGGGCGGTGGCCGCCCTCGCCGAGGCCTACCACGACGACAAGGGGCTGCTCTGGCCGCGCCAGGTCGCCCCTGCGGACGTCCACGTGGTCGCCACCGGCAAGGGCCCCGAGGTGCTGGAGGAGGCCGAGAAGGTCGTGGCCGAGCTCGAGGCGGAGGGGCTCGAGGTCCTCTTCGACGACCGGCCCAAGGTCTCCCCGGGCGTGAAGTTCGGCGACGCCGAGCTGCTCGGCGTGCCCACCGTGCTGGTGGTCGGCCGCGGCCTCAAGGACGGCGTCCTCGAGCTCAAGGACCGCGCGAGCGGCAGCAACGAGGACGTGCCCCGGGACGGCGTCGCCGCCGTGGTCGCCGCCGCCGTGCGCGGCTGATCCCGTGCAGGGGCTCGGCGCCTGGCTCGGGGCCTCGGGCCTGGAGCAGATGGACCCCGGCGTCGTCGCCCTGCTGGTGGCGGCCGGACTCGCCGCGGGCTTCGTCGACGCCGTGGTCGGCGGCGGCGGCCTGCTGCAGCTGCCCGTGGTGCTGATGGTCCCGGGGATCAGCCCCGTCCAGGCCCTGGCCACCAACAAGATGGGCTCCGTGTTCGGCACCGCGACGAGCGCGCTGACCTTCTACCGGCGCACGTCCCCCGACCTGCGCACCGCCCTGCCCATGGCCGGCGTCGCGCTTCTCGGCAGCTTCGGCGGGGCGGCGCTGGCCGCGTCCCTGCCCGAGGCGGTGTTCCGCCCGATCATCCTCGCCGCGCTGGTGGCCGTGCTCCTGTTCACCGTGGCCCGGCCCACCGTGGGGCAGCTCACCGAGCTGCGCCACAGCGGGGCGCGGCACTACGGCACCGCGATGGTGATCGGCACCGTCATCGGCTTCTATGACGGCGTGATGGGCCCGGGCACCGGCTCGTTCCTGGTCATCGCCATGATCACGCTGCTGGGCTACAGCTTCCTGGCCGCCAGCGCCAAGGCGAAGATCGTCAATCTCGCGACCAACGTGGGCGCGCTCGTGTTCTTCTTCGGCCACGGGTCGGTGCTGTGGGGCCTGGGTCTCGTCCTGGGGCTGTCCAACATGCTGGGCGGCTACCTCGGGGCGCGCACCGCGGTGGCCCGCGGTAGCCGCTTCATCCGGGTGGTGTTCCTCACCGTGGTCTCGCTGCTCATCCTCAAGCTGGGCGTCGACGTGCTGCGGGGAGCCTGAGCCGCCCCACCGGGCGGGAGGTCACCGCGGCGGGTCGTCCCGGACCACGCCGGGCAGGGCGTCGACCTCCCCCGTGAGCGCGGCGCGCAGCCCGGTCGCGCGCTCGAGCGCCACGAGCGCCCAGCACCGGTCGCCGGCGTCCCCGCGGGCCAGCACGTGCGCGGCGGCATCCTGCACGTCCCGCGCCGCCGTGTCCGCGACCCGGCCGGGGTGCTCCCGCACGTCCTCGGGCAGGACGTAGGCGCCCGCCGGCAGCCCCGGGTCCGCCGCGAGCACCCGCCGGGCGGACGGGGACCCCAGGAGCTCCTCGACGTCCGCCCGCGCCCGGGCCGTCAGCTCGGCGGGGACGGCACCGGCCGGGGCGGCAACGTCAGGGGCGGCGGCGTCCGCGGCCGTCCCGGTGCGGGCGGCCAGCGCCTCGAAGGCGTAGCCGGCGCGGTCCAGCGCCGACCACAGGACGGCCCCGGGAGCGGTCGTCCGGCCGGGGGCCGGGTCCCCGGCGGCGTCGCACAGGTCGGCGCCGGCCGGAGCCGGGACCTGCGGCGCCGGGCCCTGCGGGGCCGCGAGCTGCCGGGCCGCCGTGGCCCGCGAGACCGCCGCCGCGGCGAGCACCCGCGCCAGTGCGGGGTCCTCGGCGGCCAGGGCGTCCCCGGCGAGGGCCGTCGCCGTCGTCCGCAGCACGGCGGACGCCGTGGCGCCCGGTTCCGCGGCGTCCCCGGCATCGCCGGTGCTGACGCCGCCGGTGCCGCCGGCGGGGGAGGGGCGCCCGGCCCGGGCGGCGGCGCTCGTGCGGTCGTCGGGCGCGGGACCGAGGGCCTCGAGCTGCCGGGCCAGGTCGGCGCGCACGTCCGCCCACGCGGCGGCGGGCGCCGGGGCGGGCGCCGCGAGCAGCGCCTCGGTTCCCCGCCACGCCTCGGCGCGCGCGACCTCGTCCGGGGGCACCGGCCGGGCGGAGTCCAGCCACCACGCCCCGGCCGCCCCGGTGGCGAGCAGGACCCCCAGCACCAGCGGGAGCACCCGGGGGACGGGCGTGCGGGGATCGGTCACCGGGGGCTCCTGGGGGACGCGGCGGGGGACGGCGGAGGGCCGCGTTCATCATAGGATCTCCAGGACCGACCCCGACGTCCCGACAGCACGAGGAGACCCCGTGAGCGAGCAGAGCACCCCCGGACCCGACGACCAGCGGCTGGCCGAGCTGATCGGCCCCGCGGTCGAGGAGTCGGGGCTCGTCCTGGAGCACGTCGCCCTGAAGCCCGCCGGCACCGGGCTCGTGCTGCAGGTGCTCGTGGACCTGCCGGAGGACAGCACCGACAGCGTGGACATCGACCGGATCGCCGCGGTCTCCCGGGCCGTGTCCGAGCTCCTCGACCGCACGGACCCCGTGCCGGGCTCGGCCTACGAGCTGGAGGTGTCCTCCCCGGGGGCCACGAGGGAGCTCGCGGCCCCGCGGCACTGGCGCCGCTCGATCGGCCGGCTGGTGCGGGTCACCCCGGTGGAGGGCGAGAAGTTCACGGCCCGCCTGCTCGAGGTCGGCCAGGACGGCGTGGTCCTGCAGCGCAGCCACCAGGTGAAGAAGGGGATGCCGGCCCGACTGCTCGACCCGGAGCGCTGGGCCTTCGAAGCCGTGCGCCGGGCCAGGGTGGAGGTCGAGTTCACGGACTGACGGACCCGGCCACACTCGGCACGAGTGTAAGATGTGCCGTTGACGCCGCGGCGCCCACCGGCGCCGCGGTCCGCAGTGCGACGACAACCGAGTGCGACGACGAGTGCGCGAGCACGACCCGTGGCGGCGCCCCGTCATCCCCGACGGTGCGCTGCGCCGTCCCCGGGGCCGTCAGGTGAGGAAGGCCGGACATGGACATCGATATGAGCACCCTCCGACTGCTGGAGCGTGAGCGCGACATCCCCGTGGACCTGCTCATCCCCACCATCGAGCAGGCCCTCCTGCTGGCGTACCACAAGACCGCCGGCGCGCTGCCGGGAGCGCGCGCCGAGATCGAGCGCCGGACCGGCCACGTCACCATCTGGGCGCCCGAGCTGGACGAGGACGGCGAGGCGGTCGGGGAGTTCGACGACACCCCGGCCGGCTTCGGGCGGATCGCCGCCTCCACGGCCCGCCAGGTCATCCTCCAGCGGCTGCGCGACGTCGAGGACGACGCCGTCCTGGGCCACTTCAAGGGCCGGGAGGGAGAGATCGTCTCCGGGCAGATCCAGCAGGGGCACAACCCCCACATGGTCCAGGTCGACCTCGGCACCGTGGAGGGCGTGCTGCCCCCGCACGAGCAGGCCCCCGGCGAGAAGTACCCGCACGGCGCGCGCATCCGCGCCTTCGTCGTGGAGGTCAAGCGCGGCATGAAGGGCCCGTCCATCACGCTGTCCCGGTCCCACCCGGACCTGGTGCGCCGCCTGTTCGAGATGGAGGTGCCGGAGATCGCCGACGGCTCCGTGGAGATCATGGCGATCGCCCGCGAGGCCGGCCACCGCACCAAGATCGCCGTGCGCGCCACCCAGTCCGGGATCAACGCCAAGGGCGCCTGCATCGGGGAGATGGGCTCCCGCGTGCGCGCCGTGATGAACGAGCTGCACGACGAGAAGATCGACATCGTCGACTGGTCGGACGACCCCGCCCGCTGCATCGCCAACGCCCTGTCCCCGGCCAAGGTGACCCGGGTGAGCGTGCTCGACGAGCGGGCCCGCTCGTCCCGCGCCGTGGTCCCCGACACCCAGCTGTCCCTGGCCATCGGCAAGGAGGGCCAGAACGCCCGCCTGGCCGCCAAGCTCACGGGCTGGAAGATCGACATCGTGCCCGAGTCGAAGGCCGCCGAGCGCCGCTGAGCCCCGCCGCGGCGGGACCGGCGCCCCCGCCCCGGGGCGGTCCCCGGGATCCCGCGCGCCCCCGGTTTCGGCCCAGGGCGGTCCCCGGGATAGACTGGACAGCGGTCAGATCGTTGGTGGTCCCTGTCCGGCGCCCGCTCCCGGCCCGCACGGGACGTCCCCGACGTCCCGGCGCGAGACGAGGAGTACCGAGCGAGTGAGTGCAGACTCCCGTCGCACGTGCATCGGATGCCGGACCACCGAACACCCTGACCAGCTCGTACGTGTGGTGACCGAACCGACCGACAGCGGCCTCCGGGCCGTGGTCGACCGGGACGGCCGCCTCGGCGGTCGCGGAGCCTGGCTCCACCCCTCCCACGAGTGCCTGGACTCGGCCCTGCGCCGGCGCGCCTTCCGGCGCGCGTTCCGGGCGGTCGTGGACACGGAGGCGGTCGCCCCCGCACTGGACGCCCTGCTGTCCACGGGGGCAGCCCCGGCGACCGGACGCACGAGTGCCGACCACAGCCGTCCCCGGACGGCAGCCCGCGCGGTCCGACCGGACCGGTGACCACGTCCGTTCGCGGGTGAAGAACTGGAAAGCGAGTCAGAGAACCGATGGAAAACCGATGAGTGCCCAGCGATGAGTGCTTCGTTGTGCTCTGCCAACGGCCTCCCGCGACCCCGCGCCGTCCTCGACGGCCGATGCTCCGGGAGCCTCAACGGAAAATAAGTGGTTCGTGCCTGTTTCGGTGCGGACCGAGACAGGAGAGAAGTGGCCAAGCCCCGCGTTCACGAGCTCGCGAAAGAGCTCGGAATAACGTCCAAGGAAGCGATTTCCACGCTTCAGACCCTGGGTGAGTTCGTCCGAGGCGCGTCCTCGACCGTCGAGCCGCCCGTCGCCAAGAAGCTGCGCTCCGCCCTCGCCGGCCGGGCGGAGAAGTCCGCCCCGGCGGCCCCGGCGCCCGCCGGCAAGCCCGCGTCCAAGCCCGGCGCCTCGTCCCGGCCCGGCACCTCCGCGCCCGCCCCGGGCCCGGCGGCCGCCAAGCCCGCCGAGAAGGCGCCGGAGCGCGCGCCCGAGAAGGCCGCCGAGCAGCGGCCGGCCGAGAAGGCGCCCGAGCAGCGCTCCGCCGAGCCGTCCTCGACCCCGGAGCGGTCCGCGCCGCAGCGCCCGGCGGCCCCGGGCGCCAGGACCCCCGCTCCGGGCCCGCGCCCGGGCAACAACCCGTTCGCCAGCCAGCAGGGCATGGGCCGCAGCGGAGCGCCCCGTCCGGGCTCGGCCGCGCCGCGTCCCGGTGGCACCGCGCCCCGTCCGGGCTCGGCCGCGCCGCGCCCCGGTGCTCCCCGCCCGGCGGGTCCGCGTCCGGGCAACAACCCGTTCGCCGCCCAGCAGGGCATGCGCTCGGGCCGTCCCGAGCGCCAGGGCGGACCGCGTCCCCAGGGCCAGGGCCAGGGCGGTCCCCGCCCGCAGGGCCAGGGTCAGGGCGGTCCCCGTCCGCAGGGCCAGGGCGGCCCGCGGCCCCAGGGCGGTCCCCGCCCCGGCGGCGCACGCCCCAGCCCGAACATGATGCCCGGGCACACCACCGGCGTGGCCCCGATCGGCTCCCGGCCGGCCGGCGGCGGCGCAGGTCCCCGCCGCGGCGGTCCCGGCGGCGGCGGGGGCGGGTTCTCCCGTCCCGGCGGCGGCCCCGGCCGCGGCGGCCGCGGCGGCACCCAGGGCGCCTTCGGGCGCGGCGGTGCCCGCGGCAAGCAGCGCAAGTCGAAGCGGGCGAAGCGCCAGGAGCTCGAGCAGATGAAGGCCCCGTCCGTCGGCGGCGTCTCCGTGCCCCACGGCGACGGCACCACGGTCGTCCGCCTGCGGCGCGGCGCGTCCCTCACGGACTTCGCCGAGAAGATCAACGCGAACCCGGCCTCCCTCGTCACGGTGCTCATCCACCTCGGCGAGATGGCCACGCAGACGCAGTCCCTCGACGAGGAGACCTTCCAGCTGCTGGGCGCGGAGCTCGGGTACCGGATCCAGGTCGTCTCCCCGGAGGACGAGGAGCGCGAGCTCTTCGAGTCCTTCGACATCGACCTGGAGGCCGAGGCCGCGGCCGAGGGCGAGGACGTCCTGGAGGCGCGCCCGCCGGTCGTCACCGTCATGGGCCACGTCGACCACGGCAAGACCCGCCTGCTCGACGCGATCCGCAACACGAAGGTGATCGAGGGGGAGGCCGGTGGCATCACCCAGCACATCGGCGCCTACCAGATCGACACCGAGGTCGACGGCCAGGAGCGGCAGATCACGTTCATCGACACCCCGGGCCACGAGGCGTTCACCGCCATGCGTGCCCGTGGTGCCCAGGTGACGGACATCGCCGTGCTCGTGGTCGCCGCGGACGACGGCGTCATGCCGCAGACGGTCGAGGCGCTCAACCACGCCCAGGCCGCCGGCGTGCCGATCGTGGTCGCGGTGAACAAGATCGACAAGCCCGACGCGAACCCGGAGAAGATCCGCGGCCAGCTCACCGAGTACGGCCTGGTCCCCGAGGAGTACGGCGGCGACACCATGTTCGTCGACGTCTCCGCGCGCCAGAACCTCAACATCGACGACCTGCTGGACGCGATCGTGCTGACCGCGGACGGCGCGCTCGAGCTCTCGGCGAACCCGAACAAGGACGCCCGCGGCGTGGCCATCGAGGCGAACCTGGACAAGGGCCGCGGTGCGGTCTCGACCGTGCTCGTCCAGTCCGGCACGCTGCACGTCGGCGACGCGATCGTCGCCGGTGCCGCGTACGGCCGGGTGCGCGCCATGTTCGACGAGAACGGGCAGTCCGTCGAGGAGGCGGGTCCCTCGCGTCCCGTGCAGGTGCTGGGCCTCGACTCGGTGCCCCGGGCGGGCGACACGTTCCTCTCCACCCCGGAGGAGCGCACCGCACGCCAGATCGCCGAGAAGCGCCAGGCGGCGGACCGCAACGCCCTGCTCGCCAAGCGCCGCAAGCGGATCACGCTCGAGTCCTTCGACGAGGCCGTGGCCGCCGGCAAGATCGACACGCTCAACCTCATCATCAAGGGCGACGTGTCCGGTGCCGTGGAGGCGCTCGAGGACTCGCTGCTCAAGATCGACGTGGGCGAGGAGGTCCAGCTGCGGGTCATCCACCGCGGCGTCGGCGCGATCACCCAGAACGACGTCAACCTGGCGACCGTGGACAACGCGATCATCATCGGCTTCAACGTCCGTCCCGCCGAGCGCGTGACGGAGCTGGCCGACCGCGAGGGCGTCGAGATGAAGTTCTACTCGGTGATCTACAACGCCATCGACGAGGTCGAGAGCGCGCTCAAGGGCATGCTCAAGCCGGAGTACGAGGAGGTGGAGCTCGGCACCGCCGAGATCCGCGAGGTGTACCGCTCCTCCAAGTGGGGCAACATCGCCGGTGCCTACATCACCAAGGGCACCATCCGACGCAACTCCAAGGCCCGGCTCGTCCGGGACGGCAGCGTCGTGGCGGACAACCTCACCATCGACTCGCTGCGCCGGTTCAAGGACGACGCGACCGAGGTCCGCGAGGGCTACGAGTGCGGTATCGGGCTCGGCTCCTTCAACGACATCCACGAGGGCGACCTCATCGAGACGTGGGAGATGCGCGAGAAGCCGCGCGCCTGACCCGTCCCGAGTCCCGCGCCCCGCGCGCGGGACACCCGCGGCGGGGGGGGGGGGGGGGGCGCCCCCCCCCCCCCCCGCCCCCCCCCCCCCCCCCCGCCCCCCCCCCCCCCCCCCCCCCCCCCCCCCCCCCCCCCCCCCCCCCCCCCCCCCCCCCCCCCCCCCCCCCCCCCCCCCCCCCCCCCCCCCCCCCCCCCCCCCCCCCCCCCCCCCCCCCC
>NZ_JAFCWG010000004.1:0-385350 GCF_049897445.1 Kocuria sp. LHG3120
GGCCCCCCCCCCCCCCCCCCCCCCCCC
This sequence comes from Kocuria sp. LHG3120, assembly GCF_049897445.1. Classification (NCBI taxonomy): domain Bacteria; kingdom Bacillati; phylum Actinomycetota; class Actinomycetes; order Micrococcales; family Micrococcaceae; genus Kocuria; species Kocuria sp. LHG3120. The sequence goes on from NZ_JAFCWG010000004.1 coordinate 28, forward strand.
CCGCGCCCCCCCCCCCCCCCCCCGGGGGGGGGGGCCCCCCCCCCCCCCCCCCCGCCCCGTCCCACCCGTCCCCGCGAATCCCCCACCCCCCGATGAAGGAAGCCCCGACATGAGCAGACGAGCCCCCCTCCTCCGCGCCGGAGCGGCCACCGCCGTCGCCGCCCTGTGCCTCACCGCGGTCCCCCAGGCCGCGAGCGCCGCCCCGGAGACCCGGCCCCCCGGCCAGGCGAAGCAGGACACCCTGCGCTGGAACACCCCGAAGGACTTCCGCATCGGCAGCGCCGTGGCCGGCGGAGGCCACCACACCAGCGCCGACTACCCGGAGCCCTTCCCCTCCGACCCCGAGTACCGCTCCGTCCTGGCGCGGGAGTTCAGCTCCCTGACCCCCGAGAACCAGATGAAGTGGGAGTTCATCCACCCCGAGGAGGGGGTCTACGAGTTCGGCCCCGCGGACGACATCGTCGACTTCGCCGAGGCCAACGGGCAGGTCGTGCGCGGCCACACCCTGTTCTGGCACAGCCAGAACCCCGACTGGCTCGAGGAAGGCGACTACACCCCCGACGAGCTGCGCGCCATCCTCAAGGAGCACATCCACACGGTGGTCGGCCACTACGAGGGCCGCATCCAGCAGTGGGAGGTCGCCAACGAGATCTTCGACGACAGCGGGAACCTGCGCCTGCAGGAGAACATCTGGCTGCGGGAGCTGGGCCCGGAGATCATCGCCGACATCTTCCGCTGGGCCCACGAGGCCGACCCGAACGCCCAGCTGTTCTTCAACGACTACAACGTGGAGGGCATCAACGCGAAGTCCGACGCCTACTACGCGCTGATCCAGGACCTGCTCGCGCAGGGCGTGCCGGTCCACGGCTTCGGGATGCAGACCCACCTCGGCCTCCAGTACGGCTTCGACGGGCGCATGCAGCAGAACCTCCAGCGCTTCGACGACCTGGGGCTGGAGACGGCCGTCACCGAGATCGACGTCCGCGGACCGGTCGACGGCGACGACCGGATGACCGACGAGCTGCGCCGGAAGCAGGCCGACTGGTACCGCACGGCCCTCGAGGCGTGCCTGGCCGTGGAGGACTGCAACTCCTTCACCGTGTGGGGCGTGCTCGACGAGCACTCCTGGGTGCCGAACACCTTCCCCGGCTACGGGGACGCCCTGACCATGGAGGGCGACTACGAGCGCAAGCCGGCCTACGACGCCCTCCAGGAGGCCCTGGTCCGCTCGCAGCCCGGCGGCGACGCGAAGTGGGAGCACCACCCCGCGTTCCGCTGAGCCGATCGCCCGGACCCGGCCGGAGCGCGACGGGGCCCGCTCGTGCGAGCGGGCCCCGTCGTCGTCCCCGGACGGGGGCGAGTCAGCGCCGGTCGATCCAGCGGGCCGGCGAGTCGTAAATGGCCTCGAGGGCCGTGGCGGCCGCGCCGGTCAGGGCGGGATGGGCCTCCGCGGCGGAGCGCTGGATCTCGACGGGCCCCACCTCCGCCGTGAGCGCGTGCGCCTCCAGGACCTCGCGCAGCACGGGCTCCAGCTCCGGGGCGATCGGGGCGAAGTACCCGGAGAGCACGACCGTCGACAGGTCCAGGACGTTCATCGAGTTCGCGAGCACCACGCCGAGGGGCCGCCCGATCATCTCCATGACCGCCTCCCGGCTCTGCAGCCGCTCCGCCGTGGCCGCCACGAGGTCCTCGATCCGGACGTCCTCCGGCAGGCCGGTCCGGCCCCGCAGCGCGTGGTAGCTGGCGTAGGCCTCGAGGCAGCCGCGCCGCCCGCACCGGCACAGCTCCCCGCCGGGGGTGATCGTGACGTGGCCCAGTTCCCCCGCCCAGCCGTGCTCACCGCGGAGGATGCGCCCCTCCAGGACCACGGCGCCGCCGATGCCGGTCTGGCCGTGCAGGAAGAGGAAGGACGCGCCCGGCCGGCGCAGGACCTCGGTGCGCGCGGCGAGCATGCTGTCGTTGCCGGCGGTGAGCCCCGGGCCCCGGAACGCCGGGTGCTCCCGGAGCCGCTCGACCAGCGGGACGTCCTGCCAGGCGAGGTTGGGGGCGGAGAGCACGGTGGCGCGGTCCGTGGAGAGCCGGCCGGGGACCGAGACGCAGATCCCGGCCACGGGCACGTCCCGGCGGGGCGCCAGGGCGGTGTCCAGCAGACCGGCCAGCACGGAGGCGACCTCGTCCACGGACGCCCCGGCGAAGGCCCCGAAACGGGACTCCTCGTGCAGGACGCGGCCGCCGAGATCCGTGACGAGGCACGCGAGGTGGTCGGCGGCGATCTCCAGGCCCACGCCCAGCACGGTCCCCCGGGCCACGGTCAGGGGGATCGTCGGCCGCCCGGACACCCGCGCGGCCGTCTGCCGGCCCTCGACGAGCAGACCCGCCTCGAGCAGCTCCTGCACCAGTTTGGACACGGTGGGCTTCGTGAGCCCGGTGAGCTTGGCGAGCGCGGCGCGCGAGACCGGCGCGTCCGCCCCGGCGACGGCGCGCAGCACGGTGGAGAGGTTGTGCTCCCGCAGGTGGCTCGACTGCACGGACGACTCTCCTCTGGTGCCGAGAGGACCGGGTCCGGCGCGGATCCCGGCCGACCGGACGGCAGAAAATCCGCCGGCGGTCTTCCCCCACGGTATCCCAGCTCCTATAGTAAGTAACGGAAACTAACCAACTGGGAAAGGACCTCCGATGCCCACCTCCTCCCCCGCGACCTCCCTCGCCCCGTCACTCACCCCGTCCCCCGCGGACAAGTTCTCCTTCGGCCTGTGGACCGTGGGCTGGGCCGCCCGCGACCAGTTCGGCACCGCCTCCCGGCCCGAGCTCGACCCCCTCGAGTCCGCGCGCAAGCTCAAGGAGCTCGGCGCCTGGGGCTTCACCTTCCACGACAACGACCTGATCCCCTTCGACGCCACCGAGGCCCAGCGCGAGAAGCTGATCGGGCAGCTGAAGCAGACCATGGACGAGACCGGCATGGTCTGCGAGATGGTCACCACGGACACCTTCGCGGAGCCGATCTTCAAGGACGGCGCGTTCACGTCCAACGACCGGCGGGTCCGGCGCTACGGCCTGCGCAAGGTGCTCCGCAACGTGGACCTCGCCGCCGAGCTCGGCGCCACGACCTTCGTGATGTGGGGCGGGCGCGAGGGCACCGAGTACGACTCCTCCAAGGACCTCTACGCCGCCCTGGACCGCTACGCCGAGGGCATCGACACCGTGGCCGGGTACATCAAGTCCCAGGGCTACGACATGCGCATCGGCCTCGAGCCGAAGCCCAACGAGCCCCGCGGCAACATCTTCCTGCCGACCATCGGGCACGCCCTCGCGTTCATCGACCGACTCGAGAACGGGGACGTCGTGGGCGTGAACCCGGAGACCGGGCACGAGCAGATGGCCACGCTGAACTACACGCACGGCCTCGCCGAGGCGCTGTGGTGCGAGAAGCTGTTCCACATCGACCTCAACGGGCAGAACGGCCCGATGTACGACCAGGACCTGGTGTTCGGCCACGGCAACCTGATCAGCGCCTTCTTCACGGTGGACCTGCTGGAGAACGGGTTCCCGTCCCTGCCGGGCGCCTACCAGGGGGCCCGGCACTTCGACTACAAGCCCTCCCGCACCGAGCACCTCGACGGCGTCTGGGACTCGGCCGCGGCGAACATGCGGATGTACCTGCTGCTGAAGGAGCGGGCGGTGGCCTTCCGCCAGGACCCCGACGTCCAGGAGGCCATGGAGCAGTCCGGCATCCTCGAGCTCGGCGAGCCGACCCTCGCCGAGGGCGAGGACCTCGAGGCGTTCCTCGCCGACCGCAGCGCCTACGAGGACCTCGACCTGACGGGCCCGTCGGAGCGCAACTACGGCTTCGTGCGCCTGCACCAGCTCGCCGTCGAGCACCTCATGGGCGCCCGGGGCTGAGACGCCCGGGGCCGGCACCCACCCCCTCCGGGGTGCCGGCCCCGTCCCGGCCCGGTCCGGCGCACATCCCCCCTGCGCCGGGCCGGGCACTGCGCGTCCCGTCCCGCGGCGCCCTCGCCGCTCCGTCCCGACCCCGCACCGAGGTTCTTCATGGCACGCACCACCGTCCTGGGCATCGACTCCTCCACCCAGTCCACCAAGGCGCTCCTCGTCGACGCCGGCACCGGCGAGGTCCTCGCGCAGCGCCGCGCCCCCCACCCGGACGGGACCGAGGTGGACCCCCGGGCCTGGCTCGCCGCGCTCGACGACGCCGCCGGGCCCTTCCTCGCGGAGGCCGCCGCGGTCTCCGTCGGGGGCCAGCAGCACGGGATGGTCGCCCTCGACGAGCACGACGCCGTGGTGCGCGACGCCCTGCTGTGGAACGACACCCGCTCGGCGCCGCAGGCCCGCGGGCTCGTCGAGGAGATGGGCGGTGCGGCCGCCTGCGCCGAGGAGCTCGGCAGTGTGCTGGTCGCGTCCATGACGTCCACCAAGCTGCGCTGGATGGCGGAGCACGAGCCGGAGCACGCCGCCCGCACCCACCGGGTGCTGCTGCCCCACGACTACCTGTCCCACCACCTCGACGCCGGCCGGTCGTCCTTCTTCACCGACCGCGGCGACGCCTCCGGGACCGGCTACTTCTCCACGCGCACCGGCGCCTGGGACCACGCCCTCGTGGAGCAGGCGCTCGGCCACGACCTCGAGCTCCCGCAGGTGGCCGCCGCCCCGAACGCGGTCATGGGCCGCACGGCCGCGGGGGCGGTGCTCGCGGCCGGCACGGGCGACAACATGGCCGCCGCGCTGGGCGTCACGCTCGGCCCCGGCGACGTGTCCCTGTCGATCGGCACCTCCGGGGTCGCGGCCATGGTCTCGGAGACCCGCACCGCGGACCCCAGCGGGCTGGTGACCGGCTTCGCCGACGCCACCGGCCGCTACCTGCCCATGGCCACGACCCTCAACGCCGCCCGGATCCTGGAGTTCGGGGCCCGGGTGCTGGGCGTCGACCACGCGGGCCTCGCCGAGCTCGCCCTCGCGGGCCGTCCCGGGGCGGGCGGCGTCACCCTGCTCCCCTACCTCGACGGGGAGCGCACGCCCGACCGGCCCGAGGCCCGCGCCACCCTGCACGGGATGTCCTCGCGCACCGGCCGGGAGGACATCGCCCGGGCCTGCGTGGAGGGCCTGCTCTGCTCCCTCGCCGACGGCGTGGCCGCGCTCGAGCGGGCCACCGGCACCGCTGCGGAGCGGATCCTCCTGATCGGCGGCGGCGCGCAGTCCGAGGCGGTGCGCCGGCTCGCCCCGGCCGTGCTCGGCCGTCCCGTGCTCGTCCCCGCCCCGGCGGAGTACGTGGCCCTCGGTGCCGCCCGGCAGGCCGCCTGGGCCCTCTCGGGCGAGGACGAGCCCCCGGCCTGGGCGCTCGCCGGCGCCCGGCAGTACGAGGCGGAGCCGACGCCCGGGGTCCTGGAGGCCTACCGCACGCTGGGCGACCGGACCGCCGGCTGGTCCCGGCCCCCGGCCGGCGCCCACCCCCAGCGGTGAGACCGGCCCGCGGTCCGGCGGGGCGCCGCCCGACGGGCGGGAGACCACCGTCCGCACCCCGGCCGCCCCGGTCGGTCTGAGCCCGCGGGCGCTCGACCTCGGCGCCGCGGTCCGGGCCCCGCACCTGCCCGGCCGGACCGGTCAGCCCAGCGCCTCCTCCAGCGCGGCCAGCACCTCGGACGCGCTCCCGGCGTCGAGGAGGGCCCGCCGGCAGGACTCCCCGGCCAGGGCCTCGGAGAGCTCGGCCAGCAGCTCCAGGTGCTCCTCCCCGGAGCGCTCCTCCGGGAGGGAGATCAGGAAGACCAGGTGGACCGGTTCGCCGTCCAGCGCGTTCCACTCCACGCCGTCCCGGCTGCGGGCGAACGCGATCATCGGCCGCTCGGCACCGGCGGACTTGGCGTGCGGCAGGGCCACGCCGTTGCCCACCCCGGTGGACCCCTCCTCCTCCCGGGCCAGGGCCGCCGCGACGGTGCTGTCGGCGTCGTACGCCCGCCCGGTGTGCGCGCCGAGCTCGGCGAGCTGCCGGATCACGCCGTCCCGGTCCGCCCCGTGGACGTCCAGGAGCACGGTCGACTCGCTCAGGTGGGCCAGGACGGAGCCGGAGCGCCCCGGGGAGTCGTCCGCGGCGCGGGAGGTCCTGTCGCTCATGTGCTGTCCCATCGGTGGAGGTGGACGGGCGGCGCGGTCCCACCGCACTGCCCGCGGCACCGCTGCGCCCTCGTGCGGGCCAACCTACGGCGGCCGGGCCCCGGCGTCCACCGGTCCGCGCGGATTCCGATCCCGTCGGCAAATATTGTTGAACAATCCTGGGGGACAGGGCATGCTGGAGGGACCGACGTGACAAGGAGCACAGCATGCCCCCCTCCGACATCGACCTCAACGCGGACTGCGGCGAGTCGCTCAGCGCCTGGGCCATGGCCGGCGACGAGGCCGTCCTGCACGTGGTCACCAGCGCCAACGTGGCCTGCGGCTTCCACGCTGGGGACCCGACGGTCGCCCGACGGACCTGCACCGTGGCCGCCGAGCAGGGCGTGGCCGTGGGCGCGCAGGTCTCCTACGACGACCTCAAGGGCTTCGGCCGCCGCTTCATCGCCGTGCCCCGGGCGGAGCTGACCGACCAGCTGGTGTACCAGATCGGCGCCCTCCAGGCCCTGGCCCGCGCCTCGGGCACCGGGGTGAGCTACGTCAAGCCGCACGGCGCCCTGTACAACGCGATCGTCCACCACGAGGAGCACGCAGGAGCGGTGGTGGACGCCGTGCGCGACGTCGACGACGCCCTGCCCCTGCTGGTGCTGCCCGGCTCCGAGATCGAGCGCCAGGCGCGGGCGGCCGGGCTGCGCACGGTCCGCGAGGCCTTCGCCGACCGCGGCTACACGCCGCAGGCCACGCTCGTGCCCCGCACCGAGGCCGGCGCCGTCCTGCACGACGCCGACGAGATCGCCGCCCGCGTGGTGCGGATGGCCGTCGAGGGCGTGGTCGAGGCCGTCGACGGCTCCCTCGTGGCGGTGGACGCCCAGAGCATCTGCGTGCACGGGGACACCCCCGGGGCGCTGGCCATCGCCGAGCGCGTGCGCCGCGCCCTCGAGGAGGCCGGCCTGCGGGTCGGGAGCTTCCTGTGAGCGGGCCGGCCCCCGCGGGGCCCCGCCGGGTCCGGCCGCTCGGCCCGCGGGCGGCGCTGGTCGAGTGCGCCGACCTGCACGACGCCGTGGCGGTGCACGCCCGGCTCGCCGCCGCGGACCTGCCCGGGCTCGTGGACTGCGTGGCCGGCGCGGAGACCGTGGTGGTGCGCGCGAGCACCACCGATGCGCTGCGGGGAGTCGTCCGCGCCGCCCGCGCCGTCCCCCGCGGGAGCGCCGGGGCCGGCGGGGCCCGCACCGTGACCATCGACGTCGTCTACGACGGCGAGGACCTGGCGGCGGTCGGCGAGCTCACGGGCCTCGGCGCGGACGGGGTGGTCCGGTTCCACACCGGGCAGGCGTGGACGGCCGCCTTCGCCGGCTTCGCGCCCGGCTTCTTCTACTGCGTGGGCGAGGACGGTCCCGACGTCCCGCGCCGGGGCACGCCGCGCACCGCCGTCCCCGCCGGCTCGGTGGCCCTGGCCGGCCGGTTCTCCGCCGTCTATCCCCGCAGCTCCCCCGGCGGCTGGCAGCTCATCGGCCGCTCCGCGGCCCGGATGTTCGACCTCGACCGCGAGGACCCCGCCCTGCTGCGCCCCGGGGACCGGGTGCGCTACCGGCCCGTGCGCGAGCTCGTGGAGGTCGCCGCGACCGCAGCCCGGACCGCCCCGGTGCGGGGGCCCCACCTGACGGTCGGCGCCCCCGGGCTGCAGACCCTCGTCCAGGACGGCGGCCGGGCGGGCTCCGCCGCGCTGGGCGTGTCCCCCTCGGGCGCGCTCGACGCCGCCGCCGCCGGATCGGCCAACCGGCTCGTGGGCAACGGCCCGGGGGCGGCGGTGCTGGAGCACCTGCTCGGCGGGCTCGAGCTGACCGCCCACGGGGAGCACGTCCTGGCGGTCACCGGCGCGCGGGCGGCGCTGACGGTCACGGGCCCGGCCCCGTGGCGGCCCCCGCCCGGCACCCCCTTCGCCCTGCGCGACGGCGAACGGCTGGCCGTCGGCACCGTGACGGCCGGGGCGCGGGTCTACGTGGGCGTCCGCGGCGGGATCACGGTCCCGCCGGTGCTGGGCAGCCGCTCCGCGGACACGCTCGCGGGGCTGGGCCCGGCCCCCCTGGCCGCCGGCGACGCCCTGCCGGTCGGACCCCACCCGGGCACCGCCGTCCGGCCCCCCGAGCCGGCGCCCGCCCCGGCCGCGGTGCCCACGGTCCGCGTGGTCCCGGGCCCCCGCGACGACTGGTTCACCCCCGCCGCCGTGACCTCCTTCTTCGCGCAGGAGTGGGAGCTGACCGCGTCCTCCGACCGCGTGGGCGCCCGGCTCTCCGGCGAGCCGCTGGAGCGGGTGCGCACGGACGAGCTGCCCAGCGAGGGGACCGTGCCCGGCTGCGTCCAGGTCCCGCCCGCGGGCCTGCCGGTCGTCCTGCTGCAGGACGCGCCCACCACCGGCGGCTACCCCGTCATCGGGGTGGTGCACCCGGAGGACCTCGCCGTGCTCGCCCAGCTGCGCCCCGGCGGCCGCCTGCGCTTCACCCGGCTGCCGGCGCCCGATCTCGGCCCGCCGCCCGCGGAGGACCCCGAGCCCGCCACCGCGCAGGCCGAACCCGACAGCACCGCCACCAGCACGTCCACCGACATGTCCACCGACACCTCCCGGGAGTAGCACCGTGCGCAAGATCCTGATCGCCAACCGCGGGGAGATCGCCGTCCGCGTCGTCCACGCCTGCGCCGAGGCCGGCCTCGAGTCCGTGGCCGTCTACGCCGACCCCGACGCCGACGCCCCGCACGTCCTCCTGGCCGACGAGGCGTACGCCCTGGAGGGCACCTCGGCCGCCGAGACCTACCTGGACGGGGACGAGGTGCTCGCGATCGCGCGCCGGTGCGGCGCCGACGCCGTGCACCCGGGCTACGGGTTCCTCTCCGAGAACGCCGGGTTCGCCCGGGCGGTGATCGAGGCCGGCCTCACCTGGATCGGCCCCTCCCCCGAGACGATCGTGCTGCTGGGGGACAAGGTCGCCGCCCGCGAGATCGCCCGGCGCGCGGGCGCCCCGCTCGTGCCGGGCAGCGACGGCCCGGTCGAGTCGCCGGAGGACGCCCGGGCCTTCGCGCAGGAGCACGGCCTGCCGGTGATCGTGAAGGCCGCCCACGGCGGCGGGGGCCGCGGCATGCGCGTGGTCCGGGAGCTCGACGAGGTCGAGGACGCCTTCCGCTCGGCCGCCCGCGAGGCGCAGAGCGCGTTCGGCCGCGGCGAGTGCTTCGTGGAGCGCTTCCTGGACCGCCCGCGGCACGTGGAGGCGCAGGTCGTGGCCGACTCCCACGGCCACGTCGTCGTGCTCGGGACCCGGGACTGCTCCCTGCAGCGCCGCCACCAGAAGCTCGTCGAGGAGGCCCCCGCGCCGTTCCTCTCGGACGACCAGCGCGAGCGGATCGCCGCCGCCGCCGAGGGCATCTTCCGGGAGGCCGGGTACGTGGGGGTGGGCACCGCCGAGTTCCTCGTGGCCCCGGACGGGCTGATCTCCTTCCTGGAGGTCAACACCCGGCTGCAGGTGGAGCACCCGATCACCGAGGAGGTCTACGGCGTGGACCTGGTCCGCGCCCAGCTGACCGTGGCCGCCGGGGACCCGCTGCCCGTGCTCGAGACCCCGGTCCCGCGCGGGCACGCGTTCGAGTTCCGGATCAACGCCGAGGACCCCGGCCGCGGCTTCCTGCCCTCCGGGGGCACGGTCGAGGCCGTCGACACCCCGACCGGCCCGGGTGTGCGCGTGGACTCCGGGGTGCACCGCGGCACCCGGGTGGCCACGACCTTCGACTCGCTGCTGCTCAAGCTCGTGATCAGCGCGCCCACCCGCGAGCAGGCGCTCGTGCGGGCCCGCACCGCCCTGCGCGAGCTGCGGGTGCACGGCGTGGCCACCACGGTCCCGTTCCACCGCGCCGTGCTGGACGCCCCCGCCTTCGCCGGGGGCGAGGGGCTCGGGGTGTGGACCACGTGGATCGAGGACGAGTTCGCCGGCCGGCTCGCCCCGGACGCCGAGTACGCCCGCGCGGACGAGCCGGGCCGCACCCGCTTCACGGTGGACGTGGACGGGCGGCGCGTGAGCATCGGGATCCCCGACGCCCTCGCCGCGGCCCTGGGCTCCGCCCCCGCGGCGTCGGAGGCCGCCCCCGCGGGGGCGCAGCCCGCCGACGACGGCGCCGTCACCGCGCCCTTCGCGGGCACGCTCGTCTCGTGGCTGGTGGCCGAGCAGGACGACGTCGAGGCGGGCCAGGACGTCGCCGTACTGGAGGCCATGAAGACCGAGACCCGGGTGTCCGCGCCGCGGGCCGGCACGGTCCGGGAGCTCGCGGTGGGACCGGGGGACGCGGTGACCGCCGACCAGGTGCTGGCCCGCCTCTCCTGACCGGGCTCCGTCCCCGGGGTGCCCGGACCTCCCCGGGGGGCTCACTCGGGGAGCAGCTCCTCGAGGGGCGGGGCCTCCTCGATGAGTCCGTGCTGGACGGCGAGGTCCGCGAGCTCCTGCACGGACTGCCGGTTCACCTCGGTGGGGTAGGCGGGCAGGACGAGCTGGTCGATCAGCTCCTCGTCGAGCTGCGTGTAGCTGGGCAGCACGGCCCGGACCTCGTCGGGGTTGTCCTGCGCGAACTGCAGCGACTTCTCGATGGCGGCCCGGAACGCCTCGACGGTCTCGGGCTCCTGGGCCAGCACGTCCTCGGTGGTGAAGTACACGGCCACCGTCAGGTCCTCGATCGGGAACGCGTAGTTGGAGACCGCCGAGCGCGCCCCGTCCTGCATGGCGATGGTCCGGAACGGCTCGATCGAGCCGATCGCGTCCACCTCGCCCCGCTCCAGGGCCGCCGGCATGTCGGGGAGCGGGACCTCGACGAACTCGACGTCCCCGGGGTCCCCGCCCTGCGCCTCGATGGCCGCGCGGATGGTGGTGTCGCTGATGTTGTTCAGGGTGTTCACCCCGACGGTCCTGCCCTGCAGGTCCGCGGCATCCTGGATGTCGCTGTCCTCGCGCACCAGGACGTCGGCGAAGTCCTCGCCCTGGACCCCGGTGGAGTTGTTGGCGTTGGCGATGATCTGCAGCGGCAACCCCTGGGACCGGGCGACGATCAGCGACGTCACGTTGCTGAAGCCGAAGTCCATCTCCCCGCTGACCACGGACGGGACGATGGCCGCACCGCCCTGGGCCTGGGTGATGTCGAGCTCCAGGCCCTCCTCCTCGAAGAAGCCCTGCTCGATCCCCAGGTAGAGGGGTGCCACGTCGGTGCTCGCGATGACGCCCACGCCGACCCTGGTCAGCTCGCCGTCCCCGGCCGCTCCGCCGCCGGACTCCCCTCCCCCGCACGCGGTCACCGTCAGGACGGCCGCCGTGGCGAGTGCTGCACCGGTCTTCTGCATCGAAGCCTCCAGGGAGTGGGTCGGACGTCCTGACAGCGTAGAGGACGGCCTGGTCCGCCACCAGGGTGCCGCCGCACGGCCGGGCGCCCCCGGGATGTCAGGATGGGGATCGATGAACACCGTGCAGAACGAGTTCCTGACGACGGCCGTCGCCCAGGCCGGGCCCGCCCCGCAGGGCGAGGCCATCCCGTGGGCGGTGGACGTGCTGCGCCAGGGCGTCGTGGCCGGCCGGCTGCCGCCCGGGACCCGGCTCTCGGAGGCCCGGGTCAGCGAGGCGCTGCGGGTCTCCCGCAACACCCTGCGCGAGGCGTTCACGATCCTGGTCGGGGAGAACCTGCTGGTGCGGGTGCCCAACCGCGGCGTCTCGGTGGCCCGGCCCGGCGCGGACGACGTGCGGGAGATCCACCGGGTGCGGCTCGCGCTGGAGACCTCGGCGCTGCGCTGGTCGGACCCGGTCCCGCAGCCGGGCCTGCACGCCGCCGTCGAGGACGGCCGCGCCGCCCGCGACCGCCGGGACGTCACCGGCATGGCCGACGCGAACCAGCAGTTCCACCGCGGCGTGGTGGAGCTGGCCGGCTCGCCGCGCCAGGATGAGCTGATGTCCCGGACCCTCGCGGAGATGCGACTGGTGTTCTACTCCATGCGCCAGGACCCGTCCTTCCACGCGCCCTGGATCGAGCGCAACGCCCGGATCCTCGAGCTCTTCGAGCAGGGCCGGCGCGAGGAGGCCGCCGTGCAGATGCACGACTACCTGGAGGCCTCCCGGCAGCAGCTGCTGGACGTCCTGGAGGGCCCCGCGCCGGCCGCGCTCAGGGGACCTGGTACTGCCAGTCGGGCAGGTCGGTGACCAGCATGTGGCCCGGGGCGTGGCCGAGGGCGAACGGCACCCCGGACTCGAGCACCGCCGCCTGGGGCGTCACCCCGCAGGCCCAGAACACGGGGACGTGGCCGTCCGGGATCTGCACCGCGTCCCCGTAGTCGGGGGCCCCGAGGTCCCGGATGCCCAGCTCCTGCGAGGCGCCGACGTGCACCGGGGCGCCGTGCACGGCGGGATAGCGGGAGGTGATGCGCACCGCGTCGGCCACCCGGGAGGCGGGGATCGCCCGCATGGACACGACCAGCGGGCCGGACAGCCGCCCGGCGGGCGCGCACGGGACGTTCGTGCGGTACATCGGGACGTTGACGCCCTGGTCGATGTGGGCGATCGGGATCCCGGCCTCCTGCAGGGCCGCCTCGAAGGTGAAGCTGCAGCCGAGGGCGAAGGTCACGAGGTCCTCGCGCCACACGTCGAGCAGGTCGGTGCGGGTGCCCGCCGCCTCTCCGTCCCGGTAGACGGTGTAGAGGGGGACGTCGGTGCGGACGTCGCCGCCGCCCAGCAGCGGCCCGGTCACCTCGCCGGCCTCGAGCACGCCGAGCACCGGGCACGGCTTGGGGTTGCGCTGGGCGAAGAGCAGGACGTCGAAGGCCCAGTCCGCGGGGACGACGATCAGGTTGGCCTGCGCGAAGCCGTCGCACCAGCCCGACGTGGGCGTGACCAGGCCGCTGCGGAACATCGCCCGGGCGGCGCCCGGGGCCAGGGCGGCCCGGTCCCGCCGGGCCTGCGTGCTGTCCGGTCCCACGGCGATCACGCCCACAGCGCGGCGATGCCGCTGAGGGACTGGTAGCCCAGGAAGATGGTGAGCAGCCACACCACGGTGCCGATCAGCGCGAGCCACTTGGGGTACTCGTAGCCGCCCAGCAGGTCCCGCCGGCGCCAGGCCACCCACAGCAGCACCGCGAAGCCCAGCGGCAGGATGAGCCCGTTGACGGCGCCCGCCACGATGAGCAGCGTGGACGGCGCCTGGCCGAGCAGGGCGAACACGGTGGCGGAGACCAGGATGAAGGCGATGGTCATCAGGTTCCGGGTGCGCGGCTTCGTCCGGGAGGTGGTGAGGAAGGACACCGAGGTGTAGGCGGCGCCGATGACCGAGGAGATGGACGCGGCCCACAGGATGACCCCGAACAGGCGCAGGCCGACCTCCCCGGCGGCGGAGCGGAACGCCTGGGCGGCGAGGTTCTCGCCCGTGAGCTGGGCGCCGCCGGCGACCACCCCGAGGATCGCCAGGAACAGCAGGAAGCGCATGACCCCGGTGAGCACGATGCTCACCACGGAGCTGCGGGAGATCTGCTTGACGCTCTCCACGCCGGTGATCCCGGCGTCGACGATGCGGTGGGCGCCCGCGTAGGTGATGTACCCGCCCACGGTCCCGCCGATGAGGGTCGTGATGATCAGGAAGTCCACGTTCTCGGGCAGCACCACGTTGCGCAGCGCCTCCCCCACCGGGGGCCGCGAGACGAACGCGACGTAGCTCGTCACGAGGATCATGAGCACGCCGAGGACCACCACGATCCGGTCCAGGGCCACGCCCGCGCGCTTGCTGACGAACACGCCCACCGCGATCAGCGCCGTGATGATGCCTCCCCAGGTGGGGTCGAGGCCGAGCAGCGCGTCGAGGCCGAGCCCGCCGCCGGCGGTGTTGCCGATGTTGAAGACGAGCCCGCCGGTGGCCACGAGCGCGGCGATGAACCAGCCGAGGCCCGGCAGCACGCGGTTGCCGAGCTCGTGCGCCTTGAGCCCGGAGACGCCGATGATCCGCCACACGTTCAGCTGCACCGCGATGTCGACGACGATGGAGATGACGATGGCGAACGCGAAGGCGGCGCCCAGCTGCACGGTGAAGTTCGCGGTCTGGGTGATGAACCCGGGGCCGATGGCGCTGGTGGCCATCAGGAAGAGGGCGCCGAGCAGGGCGGAGCGGTTCACGGCCCGCATCGCCGCGGGGCTGCTGACGGCGCCGCGGCCCTCCGGGACGGGCGGGACGGGGGCGGAGCTGGACATGCGGCCTCCTCGGGACGGGGGCGACCTGCGCCGGGGCACGGCGCCGGCCACCCTGGACGTGGCCGCGGTCACTCTCGTGCCAGTGTAGTGATTGTTGAACAATCTGAACAGGGCCTCCGCCGCTTCTCCGCCTGGACACGCAGCGGCCCCCGGGACAGGCTGGGTCCGGATCCCCGCCCCTCGACGACCGGGAGCAGCGCATGCACGACGACGGGTCCGCGGGTGCCGTGGACGTCCTGCTCCCGGCGCCGGCGTCCCCCGGGTTCCTCCGGGACTTCCTGGCCTCCCAGGCCGTGCCCGGGTGCGACGACCTCGCGGGCGGCGCCCACCGGCGCCCCGTCGTGGTGGACGGAGCCGTCCGCACGGTGACGGTCGACTGGAGGGGCCTCACTCCGGCCGGTCTGCCGGTGCGCGTGGGGCCCGGGGCGGCGGAGACCCTGGAGCCCGTGCTGGAGCGGGTGCGCCGCTGGCTCGGCGAGGGCACGGAGTCCCCCGCGGCGGACCGCGCCCTGGCGGCCGACCCCGTGCTCGCCGCGGACGTGCGCGCCTGGCCCCTGATCCGGCTGCCCGGTGCACCGGACGGCTTCGAGACGGCAGTCCTGACCGTACTGGGGCAGCAGGTCTCCCTCGCCGCGGCCCGCACCTTCGCCGGGCGCCTGGTCCGCCACCACGGCATCCCCGTGACCGGCGGCGCCACCGCCTTCCCGACGGCCCGCCGGATCGCCGGGACGGACCCGGCCCGGCTGCAGCGGGACGTGGGCGTCACCACCCGCCGGGCCGCGACCGTGCACGCGCTCGCCGTGGCGGTCCGCGACGGACTCGTCCTCGACGCCCCGCCGGGACGTGCCGGCGTGCCGGCCGGGGAGGACGCAGCCGTGCTGCGCGAGCGCCTGCTGGCCCTGCCCGGCATCGGCCCGTGGACGGCCGGGTCGATCTCGCTGCGCGTCCTGGGCGACCCCGACGTCTTCCTGCCCCAGGACCTGGTCCTGCGGCGCGCGCTCGGGGCGGCCGGGGCGGCCGCCGCAGCGGCGACCGCGTCCGCCTGGAGCCCCTGGCGCAGCTACGCCGTGATGCGGCTGTGGGCCCGCGCGGCGTTCCCGGACTCGGCCGCCCTGCCCGCCGGCGGGGACCGCGCAGCGCCCGGCGGCCCCGGCCCCGACGGGGGCCCCGGAGGGTCCGGGGCCCGCTGAGCCCGGCCGGCGGCGCGGGCCGGCCGCCGGGGCCGGCGGCTACGCCGAGCCGGGCACGAGGTCCCGGCTCTCGGCGAAGTGGCAGGCCGCCGGGTGGCCCTGGCCGCGGTCGACGAGCTCCGGCTCCTGCTCGGCGCACACGTCCTGCGCCTTCCAGCACCGCGTGCGGAACCGGCACCCGGAGGGCGGGTTCGCGGGACTGGGCAGGTCGCCGCTGAGCATGATCCGCTCGCGCCCCCCGCGCAGGGCGGGCTCGTGGACCGGCACCGCGGAGAGCAGGGCCTGCGTGTACGGGTGGGCGGCCCGGTGGTAGATCGCGTCCCGGTCGCCCGTCTCCACCACCTTGCCGAGGTACATCACCGCGACCCGGTCGCTGAGGTGGCGCACCACCGAGAGGTCGTGGGCGATGAAGAGGAAGGACAGGCCGAACTCGTCCTGCAGGTCCTGCAGCAGATTGATGACCTGTGCCTGGACGGAGACGTCCAGGGCCGAGACCGGCTCGTCGCAGATGATCACCTCGGGGCGCAGGGCCAGGGCCCGTGCGATCCCGATGCGCTGCCGCTGGCCCCCGGAGAACTGGTGCGGGTATCTGTTGGCGTAGTCGGGCCGCAGCCCCACCCGCTCCAGCAGCTCCCGGACCGTGGCCGCGCGGTCCTGCCGCGCCACGGCGTTGGGGTGCACGTCCCAGGCCTCGGCCACGATGTCCCCCACCGTCATCCGCGGGTTGAGGGACGAGTAGGGGTCCTGGAAGATGATCTGCACGTTGCGGCGGTACTCCCGCAGCTGCCGCGAGGACATCGCGGCCACGTCCCGGCCCTTGTACAGGACCTGGCCCGCGGTGGGCTGCTGCAGCGCCATGATGAGCTTCGCCACGGTGGACTTGCCGGAGCCGGACTCGCCCACGAGCCCCAGTGTCTCCCCCGGGCCGAGGGTCATGCTCACGCCGTCCACCGCCTGGACCTGGCCCACGGTCCGCCGCAGCAGCACCCCCTGGGTGAGGGGGAAGTGCTTGGTGAGCCCGCGCAGCTCCAGGAGGGGCGCGTCCGCCGTCGTCGTCGGCAGGGTGTCACTCATGCTCGAGCTCCTCGCTGTAGTGGCACGCGGCCGTCCGGCCCGGCACGACCTCGCGCAGCACCGGGACGTCCGCGGCGCAGTCCTTGCCCGGCGCCGCCGTCCGCCCGAACCGGGCCATGGGGCAGCGCGGGTGGAACGCGCAGCCGGCGGGGACGGCGGAGAGGTCCGGCGGGGTCCCGGCGATGGGCAGGAGCCGCTCGCCCTGGGACTCGAGGCTGGGCATCGAGGACATCAGCCCCCGGGTGTAGGGGTGCAGGGGCGCCGAGAGCACCTCGTCGACCGTGCCGTTCTCCACGATGCTACCCGCGTACATCACCGCGACCCGGTCGGCGACCTCGTTGACCACCCCCAGGTCGTGGGTGATGAGGATGACGCCCATCCCGGTCTGCGTGCGGAGCTCGGTGAGCAGGTCCATGATCTGGGCCTGGACGGTGACGTCGAGCGCGGTGGTCGGCTCGTCGGCGATCAGGATGTCCGGGTCCAGCGCGATGGCCATCGCGATCATCACGCGCTGGCGCATGCCGCCGGAGAACTGGTGCGGGAAGTCGCCCACGCGTTCCCGGGCCGCGGGGATCCCCACGCGCTCCATGAGCTCGATCGCCCGGGCCTTCGCCTCCTGCCGGGAGGCGCCCCGGTGGGCGCGGAACAGCTCGCCGATCTGGTGGCCCACGGAGAAGACCGGGTTCAGCGCGGAGAGGGCGTCCTGGAAGACCATGGCGATGCCCGGCCCCCGCACCGCCCGCTGGTCCCGGCGGCTCATGCCCAGCAGGTCCTCGCCGTGGAAGCGGATCTCGCCGTGCGTGATGCGGGCGGGCGGGATGTCGAGGATGCCCATGACGGCCTGGGCGCTGACGCTCTTGCCGGAGCCGGACTCCCCGACGATCGCGAGGGTCTCGCCGGCCCGGACGGTGTAGCTGATCCCGTTGACGGCCCGGACGGTGCGCCGGCGGGAGCGGAACTCCACCGCGAGGTCGTCGACCTCGAGCACGGGGCCCGCCGCGCCGCCCGGCGGCGCGGGCACGGGGGCGGGGGTGGGAGCGGGGACGGAGGAGGGTGTCATCGGCGCAACTTCGGGTCGAGGGCGTCGCGCAGCGCGTCGCCCATGAGGATGAACGAGAGCACGGTCAGGGACAGGAACAGCGACGGGAAGAGGATCAGGTGCGGGGCGTCGCGCAGCCTGTTCTGCGCCGCGTTGATCTGCAGGCCCCAGGAGATCTCGGGCAGCTGCAGGCCCACGCCCAGGAAGGTGAGCGTCGCCTCGGAGGCGATGATCGTGCCGACCGCGATGGTGGAGTAGACCAGGACGGGCGCCACGGCGTTGGGCAGGATGTGCTTGGTGAGGATCCGGCCGGTCCGCGCGCCCAGCGCCCGGGCCGCCTGGACGTAGTCGGCCTCCTTGACCCCGATCACGTTGGAGCGGACCAGGCGCATGGCCGTCATCCAGCCGAACGCGATCAGCGCGAGGGAGACCTCGAGCACCCCGCGCTCGGGCAGCACGGAGAGCAGGATGATGGCGCCCAGGATGAGCGGCAGGCCGTAGAAGATGTCGGTGATCCGGGCGAGCAGCGAGTCGAGCCAGCCGCCGTAGTAGCCGGCGAGCGCGCCCACCACCACGCCGATGGCCAGGGTGCCCAGGACGGCGAGGAAGCCGATGGCCAGCGAGATGCGCGCGCCGTGCACCACGTTCGAGTAGTAGTCGCAGCCCTGGACGTCGTAGCCGAACGGCGCCCCGGGCTGCGGGCCCTCCCCCGAGCGGCCGAGGCTGCAGGCCCGCGGGTCCACCGAGGTGAACACCTGCGGGGCGAGGGCCATCACCGCGAACACGACGAAGAGCAGGGCCCCCACCAGGAAGAAGGGGTTGCGGAGCAGGCCCTTCCAGGCGTCCCGCCACAGGCTGACCTGCTCGATGTCCCCCGCGGCCGCCGCCGAGGCGATCTCGTCGGCGCGGTCGTCCACGCGGTCGGAGAAGGTCTCGTGGTGGGCGTCCCGCTCCTCGCGGACGCTCTCCGGACGCGGCTCATTCATAGCGGATCCTCGGGTCGAGGGCGGCGTAGAGGACATCGACCACCAGGTTGAAGAAGATGTAGAAGAAGACGAACAGGGTGACGATCCCGACGACGACGGCGCCCTCCTGCCGCAGCACCGCGTCGTAGACCGCCCGGCCGAGACCGGGGATGTTGAACACCGACTCGGTGACGATGGCCCCGCCCATGAGGGCGCCGAGGTCGGCGCCGATGAAGGTGACCACCGGGATGAGGCTGTTGCGCAGGGTGTGCTTGCCGACCACCGACACCTCGCTGAGGCCCTTGGCGCGTGCCGTGCGCACGTAGTCGCTCTGCAGGTTCTCCGCGAGGCTCGTGCGGGTCAGCCGGGCCACGTAGGCGAGCGAGAGCGCCGCGAGCACGAAGCCGGGCAGGACGTAGCTGTACCAGCCGTCCGAGATGCCGGCGATGGGGAACCAGCCGAGCCGCACGCCGAAGACGTACTGGGCGAGGAAGCCGAGGACGAAGACGGGGATGGACACGACCACCGTGGTGGAGACCAGCACGAGGTTGTCGAAGAAGGACCCGCGCCGCAGGCCCGCCAGGACGCCGGCGAGGATGCCGATGAGGATCTCGAAGGCCACGGCCACGAGGGCCAGCCGGGCCGTCACCGGCAGCCGGTCCACGATGGTGTCGAGGACGGGACGGCCCGAGAAGTCGGTGCCGAAGTCGCCCTGCACCAGGCCGCCCAGGTACTTGGCGTACTGGATCAGCAGCGGGTCGTCGAGGTTGTACTCGGTGCGCAGCTGCGCCTGCACGGCCTCGGACAGCGGCCGGTCGCCGGCCAGCGCCCGGATGGGATCGCCGGGCAGCGCGTAGACCATCGAGAAGATGAGCAGGGACGCGCCCAGCAGCACCGGGACGGTCAGCAGCAGACGGCGGAGGACGTACCGCCCCATGGGTCTCCTTGTGTGTGCGGAGGTGTTGCGCGGACAGGTGGGCCCGGGGCGCCCCGTGCGGGGCGCCCCGGGTCAGGGTCGGATCACTCCGAGGTGACGACGACGTCCTCGACCTCGACGCGGCCGAAGCTGTTGACGTAGACCTCGTCCACGTTCTCCGAGTGGGCGTACTGCACGAGCCCGAAGAACAGCGGCGTGGCCGGCATGTCGGCCACGAGCAGGTCCTCGGCCTCCTGGTAGGCCTGGATCGCCGCGTCGATCGAGTCGGCGGCGTTGCCCTCCTGCAGCTTGGCGTCGAACTCCTCGTTCGAGTAGAACGTCACGTTCGACCCGGCCGGCGGCAGGGCCGCCGTGGAGTACGTCGGGCCGAGCATGTTCTCCATGACCGGGTAGTCCATGATCCAGCCGGAGCGGAACGGGCCGGTCATGCCCTTCTCGTCCTGCTTGGGCAGGTACTCCGCGAACTGGAGGTCGCCGCGCAGCTGGTACTCGACGCCCAGGTTCTCGCGGAGCTGGTTGCCGACGGCCTGCATCCACTCCTCGTGGCCGGCGCCGGCGTTGAACCACAGGTCCACGGGCTCGGACTTGTCGAAGCCCGCCTCGTCGAGCATCCGGTTGGCCTCCTCGACGTTCAGCTCGCACGCGTCGCAGGCGTCCTCGCGGTGGCCGTCGATCACGGGCGAGACGAAGGACGCGGCCGGGGTGCGGGAGCCCTGGAAGATCGCGTCGGTGATCGCCTGCCGGTCGATGGCCATGGAGAAGGCGCGGCGGACCTCCGGGTCGGCGAAGCGCTCGTCGTAGGTCGGGAAGCCGAGCGCGGTGATGTCGCCGCGCGGGGTGGTCTTGAACCGCTCGCCGAACTGGTCCTCGGCGGAGGCGATGGCGTCCGGCGGGATCTGGTCGACCACGTCGAGCGAGCCGGCCTGGAGGTCGTTGTAGGCGGTGTTGATCTCGGTGTAGACGCGGAACTCCACGGCGGCGGCCTTGGCCGGCTCGTCGCCGCCGAACTCGTCGTAGCGGGTGAGCGTGATGCCCTGGCCCTCCTGGAAGGCCTCGTCCGCCTTGAACGGGCCGTTGCCGATCGGCTGCTCGCCGAAGCCCTCGGGGTCCTCGAAGAACGCCTCCGGCATCGGGAAGAACGCGGTGTAGCCGACGGTGGTCGGCCACTGCGCGTAGGGCTCGCTGAGGGTGACCTCGAAGGTCTGCTCGTCGACGACGCGCAGGCCGGACATCTCGGTGGCGGTGGGGCTCGCGCCCTCCTCGCCCTGGAGGGCGTCGTAGCCCTCGACGTTGGAGAAGAAGTAGGAGTTGCCCTGCGCGTTCTCGCTGTTGGCCACGTAGTTCCACGAGTCCACGTAGCTCTGGGCGGTCACCGGGGACCCGTCGTGGAAGGTCCAGCCGTCCTTGAGGCTGACCGTCCACGTCGTCTGGTCCTCGGACTCGATCGACTCCGCGACGCCGGTGTAGACGGCCTCGTTGGACTCCCGGTCGTACTCGACCAGGCCGGTCCAGAGCGCGTCGACGACCTGGCCGCCCTCCGTCTCGCCGGTGTTGCCCGGCAGCAGCGGGTTCTCGGGCTCGCCGATGTACACGCTGAAGGTGCCGTCGCCGCCGCCCTCGGCGGAGGTGCCCCCGCCGTCTCCCCCGCCGCACGCGGTGAGCAGCAGGGCTCCGGAGAGCGCCACTGACGTGCCCGCGATCCGCTTCGTTCTCATCGTTTCCTCCATGGGTCGATACGGGCCCGCCAGGAGTGCTGGGTTCGCAGTCCGAGGGGGACGGGGCCACGCCGGGGCGAGCACGGGGCTCGCGTCGTGGAGCACGGGGCTCCGGGCCCGACGTGACGGAGATCACCGTCCGCCGCACCCAGAAGAAATCTATGTGGTCCGTTCGGGGGACGACAGCAGACACGCCAGGAGAAACAGGAACCGCCGGTATCAGTTACCCATTCGTAACAACAACGCCGGGCTCCGAGCCCCCGCGGGGCGGAGGTCGGCTCAGCCGGCGACGGCCAGTCCCCCTGTCCCCGCCCCGAGAGCGGCGGAGCGCAGCACGGAGCGCACCTCGTCCAGCTCCGTCGCGGAGGCCTCGGCGAGGAGGCAGAGCGGGACGCCGTGCCGCGCCGCCCAGCGGATCTCGGCGTGCAGAGCGGCCACCGCCCGGTCCAGTGCCCAGCGCGCCGACTCGAGGGCGCCGTCGAGGGGGGCGACGTCGAGACCGATGCCCACCTCCTCGCCGGAGGCCACGGCGTCGAGGGCGTGGTCGAGCGCCCACTCCGCGGCCTCCACCTCTCCCGCCGCGGTGAAGACCCGCTGGAGGAGCCCGGCGGGGTGCAGACCGAGGCCGTCGTCCTGGCGGCCGGGGGCGGCGTCGTCGGGGTGCTCCGGGAGCAGCGGGACGTGGACGGGGTCGACCGACCGGAACGCCGGCCGGGGGGACAGTGCACTGCTCATCATCGAACCTTCCTCAGGACCTGCGACCGCGCCCCCCGTCCGGCGCCCGGCGCAGGCCGGAGAGGCCTGCTCCCATGGAACCAGCGACCCCGGCGGACTTCCAGAGGGGCGCCGGTGAACACGTCACAAACGCCTTGTGACCTGCGACAATGCAAACGCGTCAAGTGGACAGGAGATGATCCGGCTCCTAGGGTCGGAGGCGGCCCGAGGGGGATTCGGGACCGTCGCCGCACCGGGCCCCCGCCCGGGCGCACCGACGTCCGCACCGGCCCCTCCCCCGGGCCGGCCGGACGTGCCACCGGCCGGCCGCCCGGATCCCCGCGAGCCGCCCCGTCCGCGCGCACCCCTGCGCACCCCCCGCGCACGGGCCGCACCGGTCCCCGCCGGCAGCGGTCACGATCCCCTGCGCGCCCCCGCCCCCCGGAGATCCCATGAGCCGAACGTCCGAAGCCCCCACGACCGGCACCATCCGCACGACCGTTGCGGCCCCCGCCCGCAGACCCCGCCTCATCGCCGTGGACGCCGCCCGCGGCCTGGCGCTGATCGGCATGATCGCGGTCCACATCCTGCCCGCCCACGACCCCGGGACCTTCGAGCCCACCCTCCAGTGGAGCCTGTTCGGCGGGCGCGCCGCGGCGCTGTTCGCCCTGCTGGCCGGGCTGAGCCTGGCGTTCTCCTCGGGCGGGCGCACCCCGCACCGGGGCCGCGCGCTGACGGCCACCCGCGCCGGCCTGGTGGTGCGGGCCCTGCTCATCGCCGCCGCCGGGCTGGCGATCAACCAGGTCATGCCGTCCCCGGCGCCCGCGCTGGGCATCCTCGTCTACTACGGCGCGTTCTTCCTGCTCGCCGTCCCGCTGCTCGGCCTGCGGCGCCGCACGCTGGCCGCCGTCGCGGCGCTCGCCGCGGTGCTGGGCCCCGTGCTCGTGCACGTCCTCGGCCCCGCCCTGCCCCAGGCCGGAGCCGTCAACCCCACCCTCGGCAGCGCGCTCGCGGACCCGGGCGCCACCCTGGCCCAGGTGCTGCTGACCGGGACCTACCCGGCCGTGCCCTACCTGACGTACCTCTGCGCCGGTCTGCTCCTCGGCGGGACCGACCTGCACGAGGTCGTGGTGCGGGTCCGGATCGCCGTGGCCGGCGTGGTCCTGGCGCTCGGGGCCTGGTTCGTCTACTGGGTGCTGGTCCTGCAGGCCGGCGGCTACGACCAGCTGCTGCGGCACACCCCGTGGCTGAGCGAGGACCAGGTCGACGAGATCCTCGTCTGGGGCCCGAGCCCGGATCTGCCCACCTCCACGTGGTGGTGGCTGCTCACCCCCGGACCGCACAGCAACACCCCGGTGACGCTGCTCATGGACCTGGGCACCGGCCTGGCCGTGCTGGGGCTCTTCCTGCTCGTCGCGCGCCCGAACCGGCTGTGGACCACCCTGGGCGCCATGGGGGCCCGCACCCTGACCCTGTACTCGGCCCACCTGCTCGCCCTGGCCACGACGCTCCACTACGAGGACCGCGTGCTCTGGTTCGCCGTGCACGTGGCCGTGGCCGCCGGCTTCGCCGTGCTCTGGCAGGCGACGTTCGGTCAGGGACCGCTCGAGCGGGTGATCGCGGCCGCCGTCCGGGGCACCCGCCGCCTGGTCCTGGGCGCCCCCGCCCGGACGGCGGAGTCCCCGCGGGCCTAGCGGGTCCCGCGCCGGCGGCGCCTGCGTCCGCGCCGCCCGCCGGTGTGGCTCCTGACACACCGGCGGGCTATGCTCCTGACATGTCACGATTCAGTCCCCTGGAGTGGCCGGTCCTCCGGCAGATCCGTTCGGGCGACCTGCTCGGTCGCGGACCGGCGGTGACCTCGGAGCGCACCCGGACGACGAGCCCGCGCACGACCACCGCGGACCGGGTCGTGCAGAGCGTCTGCCCGTACTGCGCGGTCGGCTGCGGCCAGCGGGTGTACGTCAAGGACGAGAAGGTCGTCCAGATCGAGGGCGACCCGGACTCGCCGATCTCCCGCGGCCGCCTGTGCCCCAAGGGCGCGGCCAGCGAGCAGCTGGTCAACGCCCCCGGCCGGCAGACCGAGGTGCTCTACCGTGCGCCCCGGGCCACCGAGTGGCAGCGGCTGGACCTCGGCACCGCCCTCGAGATGGTGGCCGACCGCGTCCTCGAGGCCCGCCGCAACGGCTGGCAGGACGCCGACGAGCAGGGCCGTCCGCTGCGCCGCACCATGGGCTTCGCCGCCCTGGGCGGCGCCACGCTGGACAACGAGGAGAACTACCTCATCAAGAAGCTCTTCACCGCCGCGGGAGCGATCCAGATCGAGAACCAGGCCCGTATTTGACACTCCGCCACGGTTCCCGGTCTGGGAGCCTCGTTCGGACGTGGCGGTGCCACGCAGTCCCTGCAGGACATGGCCAACGCCGACTGCATCGTCATCCAGGGCTCCAACATGGCCGAGTGCCACCCTGTGGGCTACCAGTGGGTGACGGAGGCCAAGGCCCGCGGCGCCCGGGTCATCCACGTCGACCCGCGCTTCACCCGCACCTCGGCGGTCGCTGACAAGCACGTCCCGATCCGGGCCGGCTCGGACATCGTCCTGCTCGGCGCCCTGGTCAACCACGTGCTCACCCACGACCTGTGGTTCGAGGAGTACGTGCGCGCCTACACCAACGCCGCCACGCTGGTGAACGAGGACTACCGCGACGCCGAGGACCTCGACGGGCTGTTCTCCGGGTTCGACCCGGAGACCGGCCAGTACGACATGTCCACCTGGGCCTACGCCGAGAAGAAGGACGGCGCCGGGGACCACGACGGCAAGGTGGACGCGCCCGCGGGCGATCCCGACGACGGGGCCGAGGCCGGCGCCGAGGCCGTGGAGGAGGCCGCCGGCCAGCAGCTCGGCAGCGGCGGCGCCCCGATGGAGCACGCCCGCATGCAGCGCGACGAGACCCTGCAGGACCCCCGGACGGTGTTCCAGATCCTCAAGCGGCACTACGCGCGCTACACCCCCGAGATGGTGCAGGAGGTGTGCGGCGTCTCCCCCGAGGACTTCGCGTACCTGGCCCGCTCCATCACGGAGAACTCCGGGCGGGAGCGGACCACGTGCTTCGCCTACGCCGTGGGCTGGACCCAGCACAGCCTGGGCGCGCAGTACATCCGCACCGCGTCCATCCTGCAGCTGCTGCTGGGCAACATGGGCCGTCCCGGCGGCGGGATCATGGCCCTGCGCGGGCACGCCAGCATCCAGGGCTCGACCGACATCCCCACGCTGTTCAACCTGCTGCCCGGCTACCTGCCCATGCCGGTGGCCGGCACCCACGACACGTTCGAGGACTACCTGGCCGCGATCGCGTCGAAGAAGCAGAAGGGCTACTGGGCCGAGGCCGACGCCTACACGACGAGTCTGCTCAAGGCCTGGTGGGGGGACGCCGCCACCGCGGACAACGACTGGGCCTACGACTACCTCCCGCGCCTCACCGGGGCGCACGGCACGTTCCAGACGCTGACGAGGATGCTCGACGACGAGGTGGAGGGCTACTTCCTGCTCGGCCAGAACCCCGCGGTCGGCTCCTCCAACGGCCGGATGCAGCGGATGGCCATGTCCCACCTCAAGTGGCTGGTGGTGCGGGACCTCAACCTCATCGAGTCGGCGACGTGGTGGAAGGACGGCCCGGAGATCGCCTCGGGCGAGCTGCGCACCGAGGACATCGAGACCGAGGTGTTCTTCCTGCCCGCGGCCACGCACGTGGAGAAGTCGGGCACCTTCACCCAGACCCAGCGGCTGCTGCAGTGGCGCCACCAGGCCGTGGCCCCGCCGGGCGAGTGCCAGAGCGAGCTGCAGTTCTTCTTCGAGCTGGGCCGGCGGATCCGGGAGCGGCTGGCCGACTCCGACGACGAGCGCGACCGCCCGCTGCTCGACCTCACCTGGGACTACCCCGTCGACGAGCACGGCGAGCCGGACCCCGAGGCGGTGCTCGCCGAGATCAACGGCCGGCACCTCACCGGCCCGGACGCCGGGAAGCCGCTGTCCTCCTACACCGAGATGCGGGCGGACGGCTCGACCTCCGGCGGCTGCTGGATCTACACCGGCGTGTACGCCGACGGCGTCAACCGCGCCGCCCTGCGCCGGCCGGGCCAGGAGCAGGGCCCCGCCGCGCTGGAGTGGGGCTGGGCGTGGCCGGCCAACCGCCGGCTGCTCTACAACCGCGCCTCGGCCGACCCGGAGGGCAGGCCCTGGAGCGAGCGCAAGAAGCTCGTGTGGTGGGACGAGGAGCAGGACGAGTGGGTCGGGGACGACGTGCCCGACTTCCCGCTCCACCTCGCCCCGGGCACCCGTCCCGACCCCGACGCCGGGGGCGCGGCCGCGCTCGCCGGGGACGACCCGTTCATCATGCAGGCCGACGGCAAGGGCTGGCTGTACGCGCCCAAGGGTGTGCTGGACGGGCCGCTGCCCACGCACTACGAGCCGCAGGAGTCGCCGGTCGCCAACGCCCTGTACGCCCAGCAGCGCAACCCCTCGCGGGTGCTGTTCGCCCGCCAGGACAACCTCACCGCGCCGAGCGCCGGTGAGCCGGGGGCCGATGTGTACCCCTACGTGTTCACCACGTACCGGCTCACCGAGCACCACACCGCCGGGGGCATGAGCCGGTGGCTGCCGTACCTCTCGGAGCTGCAGCCGGAGATGTTCTGCGAGGTCTCCCCCGAGCTCGCCGCCGAGTGCGGGCTCGAGCCGTACGGCTGGGCCACGATCGTCTCGCCCCGCGCGGCGATCGAGGTGCGGGTGCTCGTCACGGAGCGGATGACCCCGCTCGTGGTGCGCGGGCACACCGTGCACCAGATCGGGCTCCCGTACCACTGGGGCGTGGGCGACGACGCCGTGGTCAGCGGCGACTCCGCCAACGACCTGCTGGGCCTGACCCTGGAGCCCAACGTGCAGATCCAGGACTCCAAGGTGGGCTCGTGCCACATCCGCCCGGGCCGCCGGCCGCGGGGCCCCGAGCTGCTCGACCTGATCCTGGAGTACCAGCAGCGCGCGGGCGCCACCGTGGAGACCGGCAACACCCGGATCGACGTCCCCGGCACCGACCGGAGCACCGGTCCGGGCACCGACCCGACCACCGACCCGATGAGGGAGCACTGATGGGCCAGCTGGCCGGACCGACCGATCCCACGGCCGACGCGCACTGGGAGCACGCGCACGCGCGGAAGGGCTTCTTCACGGACACCTCGATCTGCATCGGGTGCAAGGCCTGCGAGGTGGCCTGCAAGGAGTGGAACCAGAACCCCCAGGACGGGGACCTCGAGCTGCTCGAGTCCTCCTACGACAACACCGGCGCCCTGGGCGCCAGCACGTGGCGGCACGTGGCGTTCGTCGAACAGGACAGCGAGCGCATCGAGGAGGCCCGCGAGTCCGGGCGCAAGCTCGTGAGCCTGGGCATGCCACGGGTCGGCCCGCCCGAGGCGCGCCCGCAGCCGGCCGCCGGGGACATCACCCCGCCGGACACCCCGGAGTTCCGCTGGCTGATGTCCTCGGACGTCTGCAAGCACTGCACGCACGCCGGGTGCCTCGACGTGTGCCCCACCGGGGCGCTGTTCCGCACCGAGCACGGCACCGTGGTGGTCCAGGACGACGTCTGCAACGGGTGCGGCACCTGCGTGGCCGGCTGCCCGTTCGGCGTGATCGAGCGGCGCACCGACGGCACGGCCGCCCCGCGCACGGAGCGGGACGGGCAGCCCGGCAAGCCCGGCAAGCCCGAGGTGAAGAACGTGGGCGTCGCCCAGAAGTGCACCCTGTGCTACGACCGCATGGTGGACGACCAGACGCCCGCGTGCGCGCAGACGTGCCCCACGACGTCCATCAAGTACGGCGAGCACGACGACATGGTCGACCAGGCCCGGCACCGGGTCGCCGAGCTGCACGCCCAGGGGCGCACCGAGGCGCGGCTCTACGGCGCCAACGAGCTGGACGGCGTCGGCGGCACCGGCTCGGTGTTCCTGCTGCTCGACGAGCCGGAGGTCTACGGGCTCCCGCCCGACCCGCGGGTGCCGACCGCGGACCTGCCCCGGATGTACCAGCGGGCCGGGCTGGCCGCGGCGGGCATGCTCGCCGCCGCCGCCCTGGCCTTCGCGGGGGGCCGCTCGTGAGCCTGTCCGAGTTCGACGGCTACCGTCCGCCCGAGCCGCCGCGCCGCCGGCGGCGGGACGGCCCGCGCCGCCGGGGCGCCGGGCAGGGCGGCGGCGACGGCTCCCGGGAGATGCCGATGGTCCCGGAGCCGGACTTCGGCTCCTACTACGGCCGCCCGGTGGTCAAGCCGGCGCCCTGGGGCCACGAGGTCGCCGCGTACCTGTTCCTCGGCGGCGTGGCCGGCGGCTCCGCGCTGCTCGCGCTCGGCGGTCAGCTCACCGGCCGGACCGAGCTGCGCCGCAACGCCCGGCTGGGCTCGGTGACCGCGCTCGGCCTCGGCGGCGCGGCGCTGGTCGCCGACCTCGGCCGCCCGGAGCGCTTCCTGCACATGCTGCGCACGTTCAAGCCGACCTCGCCGATGAGCATGGGCACGTGGATCCTCAGCGCGTTCGGGGCCGGCATGGGGACCGCGGTCGCGTCCGAGGTGGACCGGATGACCGGCTCCCGCCTGCCGCTGGGCCCGCTGCGCCCGGTGCTGCGCGCCGTGGAGGGACCGGCCGGCGTCGAGGCCGCGATCTTCGCCGGCCCGCTCGCCGCGTACACCGCGGCGCTGCTCTCCGACACGGCGACGCCCACGTGGAACGCCGCCCGCGAGGACCTGGCGTTCGTCTTCGTGAGCTCGGCGAGCCTCGCCTCGGGCGGTCTGGCGATGGTCACCACCTCGGTCGGCGAGGCCGGGCCCGCCCGGCGGCTGGCCGTGCTGGGCGTGGCGGGGGAGCTGATCGCCACGAAGCTGATGGAGCGCCGGATGGACCCGGTGGCGGCCGAGCCGCTGCACCACGGCCAGGCCGGGACCATGCTGGCGTGGAGCGAGCGGCTGGCGGTCGCCGGCGGTCTCGGCACGCTGCTGGGCGGGCGGCACCGGGCCGTCGCCGCGGTCTCGGGGCTGGCGCTGCTGGCGTCCTCGGCGCTCACCCGGTTCGGCGTGATGGAGGCCGGTCTGCACTCGGCCGTGGACCCCCGCTACACGATCGAGCCGCAGAAGGCCCGGCTGGCCGCCCGGCGCGCCGCAGGGATCACCGACGACTCGATCACGACCGTCGGCTGAGCGCCCGGCGCCGTGACCCGGCGGGGCTCAGCGCACGTGGAGTCCGGACCCGGCCACGGTGTGGCCCACCACGGGGTAGCCCGGCACCTCGCCGACCACGAGCAGGCCGCCCGAGGTCTGCGCGTCGGCCAGCAGGAGCAGGTCGTCCTCGGTGACACCGGTCCCCGCCCGCAGGTGCGGGCGCACCCAGTCCAGGTTGCGGCGGGTCCCGCCGGAGACGTAGCCGTCCCGCAGCGCCTCGGCCGCACCCTCCACGAGGGGCACGGCGCTCCGGTCGAGCACCGCGCCCACCCCGGAGGCACGGCACATCTTGTGCAGGTGCCCGAGCAGGCCGAAGCCGGTGACGTCCGTGGCCGCCCGGGCCCCGGCCGCCAGCGCCGCCTCGGCCGCGTCCCGGTTGAGCCGGGTCATCGTGGCGAGCGCCTCGGCGAAGACCTCGCCGGTCGCCTTGTGCCGGTTGTTGAGCAGTCCCACGCCGATGGGCTTGGTGAGGGTCAGGGGCAGCCCCGGTGCGGCGGCGTCGTTGCGAAGCAGCCGGTCCGGGTGGGCCACACCGGTCACGGCCATGCCGTACTTCGGCTCCGGGTCGTCGATGGAGTGCCCCCCGATCACCGGGCACCCCGCCTCGGAGGCGACCGCCAGGCCGCCGCGGAGCACCTCGGTCATCAGCTCCATGGGCAGCACGTCGCGGGGCCAGCCCACGAGGTTGATGGCCATGACCGGGCGCCCGCCCATGGCATAGACGTCCGAGAGCGCGTTCGCGGCGGCGATCCGGCCCCAGTCGTAGGCGTCGTCGACCACCGGGGTGAAGAAGTCGGCGGTGGACAGCACCGCGAGGTCCTCGCGCACCAGGACGGCCGCGGCGTCGTCGCCGTCGTCGAGACCGACCAGCACGCCGTCCCCCGCCTGGCCGGTGAGGCCCCGGACCGCGTCCTCGAGCTCGCCGGGCGGGATCTTGCACGCGCATCCGCCGCCGTGGGCGAAGCCGGTCAGGCGGACCGTCCCGGGCGCTGGCAGGGGCGGGGTCGGCGTCCGGGTCTGATCCATGTCGTCAGCCTACTGGTGACGGCGGTGCTAGGTTGGGTGACGGAGGCGTCCGGGTCCTGGTGGGCCCCCCGGTCTTCAAAACCGGTGAGGCCGAGCACCTCGGCCTGGCGGGTTCGATTCCCGTCCGCCTCCGCCAACCCCCTGCGCCGCTCACCCGCGCACCGACCACCCGCACCGCGTGCCGCCCGACGAGGAGGGACTGTGGCCCTGGACGACCCGCGCCGCCTGATCCCGCGCACCGACCAGCTCCTGGCCCTGCCGCCCGTCCGCCGGGCGCTCGAGCGGCTGAGCGAGGACGTCGTCCGCGCGCTGGTGCGCGAGACCCAGGACCGGGCGCGGCGCGGCGAGATCGCCCCCGGCGAGGTCGAGCCGGCGGTGCTCGCCGCGCTCGGGGCCCGCTCCGCCTCGAGCCTGACGCCGGTGCTCAACGCCACCGGCGTGGTGGTGCACACCAACCTCGGCCGCGCCCCGCTGTCCGCGGCGGCGCTCGACGCGCTGGTGACGGCCGGCGGGTACGTCGACGTGGAGCTCGACCTGGTGAGCGGCACCCGCTCCCGCCGCGGCGCCGCCGCCCGGGCGGCCCTGCTCGCCGCCTGCCCACCCGCCGAGGACGCCCTGGTCGTCAACAACGGCGCGGCCGCCCTCGTGCTGGCCACCACGGCCCTGGCCGCCGGCCGCGAGGTGGTGATCAGCCGCGGCGAGCTCGTCGAGATCGGGGCCGGCTTCCGGCTGCCGGAGCTGATCGAGTCGACCGGCGCCCGGCTGCGCGAGGTGGGCACGACCAACCGGACCCACCTGCGCGACTACGCCGAGGCGATCGGCCCGGAGACCGGCTGCCTGCTCAAGGTGCACCCGAGCAACTTCCGGCTGGAGGGGTTCACCTCGGCCGTCGAGGTCGACGAGCTGCGGCCGCTGGCCCGGGCCCACGGCCTGCCCCTCGTGGCGGACCTCGGCAGCGGGCTCCTCGTCCCGGACCCGCAGCTGCCGTCCGAGCCCGACGCCGCCTCGGCCCTCGAGGGCGGTGCCGACCTCGTCATCGCGAGCGGCGACAAGCTGCTCGGCGGCCCGCAGG
The DNA here is from genome assembly GCF_049897445.1 of Kocuria sp. LHG3120. Taxonomy (NCBI): domain Bacteria; kingdom Bacillati; phylum Actinomycetota; class Actinomycetes; order Micrococcales; family Micrococcaceae; genus Kocuria; species Kocuria sp. LHG3120. Next base: position 31,379 of record NZ_JAFCWG010000004.1, read on the forward strand.
CCGGGCTGCTGCTCGGCGGCTCGGACGCCGTCGCCCGGCTGGCCGCCCACCCCCTCGCCCGGGCGGTCCGCGCCGACAAGCTCGCGCTCGCGGCCCTGGAGGCCACGCTCACCGGGGGGCCCGCCCCGGTCACGACCGCGCTGCACGCGGACCCGGACCGGCTCCGCGACCGGGCCGAACGGCTCGGCGCGGCCGTCGGCGCACCCGTGGTCGCCCACGACGGCCGTGTCGGCGGCGGCGGCGCGCCCGGCGTGCCCCTGCCGGGGTGGGCGGTGCGGCTGCCCGAGGCGGCGGCCCCGCTGCTGCGCACCGGCCGCCCGGCCGTGCTCCCCCGGGTCCACGACCGCGCGTGCCTGGTCGATCTGCGCTGCGTGCCCGAGTCCGAGGACGAGCGCCTGCGCGCGGCGGTGCAGGCGGCCCTGACCGCCCTGGCCGGGGCGGACGGCGGCCCGGGAGGGACCCGGTGAGCGTGCACGTCGTCGCCACGGCCGGGCACGTCGACCACGGCAAGAGCACCCTGGTGCGGGCCCTCACCGGGATGGAGCCCGACCGCTGGGAGGAGGAGCGTCGCCGCGGGCTGACCATCGACCTGGGCTACGCCTGGACCGCGCTGCCGTCCGGGCGCGACGTGGCCTTCGTGGACGTCCCGGGCCACGAGCGCTTCCTCGGCAACATGCTCGCCGGTCTCGGCCCGGCTCCCGTGGTCTGCTTCGTGGTCGCCGTCGACGAGGGCTGGCAGGCCCAGTCCGGCGACCACCGCGACGCCGTCGCGGCCCTCGGCATCGAGCACGGCGTGGTGGTGCTCACCCGCGCCGACCGGGCCCCCGGGCGCACCGGCGAGGTGCTGGCCCAGGTGCGCGCGGAGCTGGCCGGGACCGGTCTGCACGACGCTCCCGTGGTCACCGTCTCGGCCCTCGAGGGCACGGGCCTCGACGAGCTGCGTGCCGTCCTCGACGACGTCCTGGCGCGGGCGCCCGCCCCCGCCCAGGGGCGGCTGAGGCTGTGGGTGGACCGGTCCTTCACGATCACCGGCTCCGGGACGGTGGTGACCGGCACGCTGGCCGCGGGATCGCTCCGGCAGGGCGACCGGCTGCACCTGCTCGGGCACGGCGGGGCCGTGCCGGTCGTGGTCCGGGGCATGCACAGCCGGAACGTGGCCCACACCGCGCTGGAGCCGTGCACCCGCGTGGCGCTCAACCTGCGGGGGGTCTCCGCCTCCGACGTGCACCGCGGCGACGCCCTGGTCACCCCCGGCACGTGGCCGCTCACCGACGTCCTCGACGTCCGCCGGGCCACCGGCCCCGCCCTCACGGACACGGCCGAGCACCTCGTGGTCCACGCCGGCACCGCGGCCGTGCCCGCCCGGCTGAGCCCGTTCGACGACGACCACGCCCGGCTGGTCCTGGACCGGCCCCTGCCCCTGGTCCTCGGGGACCGCCTGGTGCTCCGCGACCCCGGCAGCCGCTCGGTGCTCGGCGGCGCCCAGGTCCTCGACGCCGACCCGCCCGCGCTGCGGCGGCGCGGCGACCGGGCGCGCCGCGCCGTCCGGCTCGCCGGCACGGACCTGCGCGGGGATGTCAGCGCGGAGGTGTCCCGCCGCGGCGCGGTGCCGGCGCAGCACCTGCACCGCCTCGGGCTGGTGACCACCGCGGACGCCGCCCCGCCCGGCGACGTGCGCGCACTCGGCGGCTGGTGGGTGCACGCCCCCGTGCTCGAGTCCTGGACGCAGCGGCTGCGCACCGCCGTGGAGGAGCTGCACGCCCGGGATCCCCTGGCCGCGGGTCTCTCGCGGGGCGCCGCCCGCGACCTGCTCGCGCTGCCCGACGCCGCGCTGGTCGACCCCGTGGTCCGCGGCGCCGGCCTGGAGCAGGACGGCGGGCACGTCCGGTCCCCGCACCACCGCGGCGGCCTCGGCGCCCACGAGACCGCCGTGCTCGAGCTGGAGCGGCGGCTCGGGGCCGAGCCCTTCCGGAGCCCGGAGGCCGACGAGCTGACGGCGCTGCGGCTCGGCGCCCGCGAGCTCGCCGCGGCCGAGCGCACCGGCCGGCTGCTCCGGCTGGGGGACGGCGTCGTGCTGCTCCCCACCGCCCCCGCCCTGGCGATGCGCGAGCTCGCCCGGCTGCCGCAGCCCTTCACCACGAGCCAGGCCCGCCAGGCGCTCGGCACCTCCCGGCGCGTCGCGATCCCGCTGCTCGAGCACCTCGACGCCCGCGGCTGGACCCGGCGGCTGGACGCCGGCCACCGGACCGTGGCGCGCTGAGCCCTCGGCCCGGGACGGCCCTGCCGGCCGCTCCGCCGCCCGGCTCCTATCCGCGCAGCGCCCTGAGGTGCTCGACCGCCTGGGGCAGCACCTTCTGCAGGTCGCCCACGATGCCGAGGTCGGCGATCTCGAAGACCGGCGCCTGCTCGTCCTTGTTCACGGCCACGATCGTGCCCGCCGTCTGCATCCCGGCGCGCTGCTGGACGGCCCCGGAGATCCCGCAGGAGACGTAGAGCTGCGGGGAGACGGTGCGCCCGGTCTGGCCCACCTGCGCCTCGGGGCCGATCCACCCGGCGTCCACCGCCGCGCGGGAGGCCCCGATCGCGCCGCCGAGGACGTCGGCGAGCGCCTCGAGCGGCCCGAAGTCCCCGCCCGTGCCGCGGCCGCCGGCCACGACCACGCGCGCCTCGCCCAGCGCCGGGCGCCCGGAGGCCGGCAGCGCGGACCGGCCCACCACCCGGGCCGCGGGCACGGTGTCCTCGAGCGCGTGCGTGCGCACCCGCGGGCGCTGCGCCCCGGCCGGCCCCGCGCCGGGGGCGCCCGCGGCGGCGTGGGCCGCGGGGTCGGCGGGGAGCTCGACCGAGTTGGGGCGGACGGTCGCGATCAGCACCGGGCTCGTGGCCCGGCACCGGGTGGTCCACACGCCGGCGAGGACGGACTTGGTGGCGACGAGGTCGGCGTCGAGGGCGACCACGTCGGTGACCACCCCGGCCCCGAGCCGCACGCCCAGGCGCGCGGCGACGTCCTTGGCCTCGGGGGTGGCGGCGAGCAGCAGCGCCGTGGCGCCGGTCTCCCGGGCGGCGGCCTCCGCGAGCGCGACCGCCGGCGTGGTGAGCCGGTCGCCGGGCCCGCCCTCCGGGGCGTGCACGGTGCCCACCCCGTGGGCGGCGAGCTCGCCGAGCAGGGCGTCGCCGGGCGCGTCCGGCACGACGACGTGCGTCTCGCCCAGCGTGCCGGCGAGCACGAGCAGCTCCCGGTCGGCGCGGCGCAGCCGGTCCGTGGTGGCCAGCACCACCAGTGCGACGGTCGTGGTCATGGTCGTCCTCCTCCTGCCCGGCGGGCGGGCGCGTGCGATGGGGGTCCGGCGGGATGCGGCCGGGTGCTCAGACGAGCTTCCGGGCCACGAGGAACTCGGCGAGGCGGATGCCGCCCTCGCCGTCGTCGGCCACGACCTCCCCGGCGGTCCGGGGCGGGCGCGGCACGGCGTCGAGCACCTCGGTGAGCGAGCCGGCAAGGCCCACGTCCCCGGCGTCCAGGCCGAGGTCGGCGACGGACCACGTCTGCACGGGCTTCTTCTTGGCCGCCATGATCGCCTTGAAGTTGGGGTAGCGCGGGGTGTTGACCTGGTCCGTCACGGCCACGAGCGCCGGCAGCTCCGCGGCGACCCGGAGGGCCTCGGTCTCGGTGTGCCGGACGGCCGTGAGCGAGGCGCCGTCCTCGGCCAGCGCCAGGGAGCTCGCGAAGCCGACGTGGGCGAGGCCGAGCCGCTCGGCGAGCTGACCGGGGACCAGGGACGTCTCGCCGTCGGTGGACGCCATGCCGGTGAGCACGAGGTCCACGGCCCGGTCCTCCGCCGCGGCGATCCGCTGCACCGCCGCGGCGAGCACCCGGGCGGTGACCCAGGCGTCGGAGCCGGCGAGGGCGTCGTCGAGCACGTGGAACCCGGCGTCGGCGCCCAGCTGGAGGGCGCGCTTGAGCGCGCCCGTCGCACCCGCGGGTCCCAGGGTGAGGGCGAGCACGCGGTGCCCGGCCGCCGCGCCCCCGTGCGTCTCGACGATCTGCGCGGCGGCCTCGAGGGCGTACTCGTCGAGCTCGGAGAGGATCCCGGACGCGCGCTCGAGCAGGGGCGGGCTCCCGGCGAGGACGCGGTCCCCCGCGGCGTCGGGGACGTGCTTGACGGGGACGACGATCGTCAGGGGCTGGCTCATGGTCTCCTCCGGGCGGGACGGGGATGGACGGGACGGGGCGGTGACGGGGTGGTGACGGGCGGTCCGCGCGGACGGACGGGGTCTCAGGCGTCCGCGCGGCGCACGAGGCGCTCGGCGTGGCGGATCAGGGGTGCGTCGACCATCCGCCCGCGGAACGCGAAGACGCCGGGGGTGCGGCGGGCGGCGGCGAGCAGCTCGCGGGCCGCGGCGACCTCCTCGGGGCCGGGCCGGTAGGCGGCGCGGACGGTCCCGACCTGCCCGGGGTGGAGGCAGGCGGTGGCCGCGAAGCCGGAGGCCACCGCGTCGAGGGCCTCCTCGCGCAGCCCGTCGTGGTCGGCGAGGTCGACGTGCACCGCGTCGATCGCGGGCCGGCCGGCGGCGCCGGCCGCGAGCAGGACGGCGGAGCGGGCGTGGCGGGCCACGTCCCGGTAGGTGCCGTCCCGGCGCCGGGACGAGCTGCCGCCGAGCGAGGCCACAAGGTCCTCGGCGCCCCACATCAGCGCGACCACGTTGGGGGACCGGGCGATCTCGGCCGCGTTGACCACGCCCTCCGCGGTCTCGCACAGCGCGACGACGCGGTGCAGGCCCAGCTCGGCGGCGACGGCGAGCCGCTCCGCGGAGGCGGTCTTGGGCAGCATCACGGTGGTGTACCCGGTGTGCCGCAGGGCGACGAGGTCGTGGGCGAAGTCCTCGGTGTCCTCGGCGTTGATCCGCACGATCGTGCGGGCGGGGTCCAGGGGCGTGGCCACGAGGGCGTCCCGGGCGGCGGGCTTGGCGGAGGGCGCCACGGCGTCCTCGAGGTCCAGGATCACGGCGTCGGCGCGCTCGGCCGCCTTGGCGTAGCGCTCGGGGCGGTCGGCCGGGCAGAAGAGCAGGGCGGGTCCGAGGGTGAACGGGTCGGTCATCGGGGCTCCTTGGCCGGGGGTCGCGGCGGGGTGTCGCGGTGGGGCGTCACGGTGCGCTGTCACTGCGGGGCGGCGTCGCGGGACCACACGAGCACCGAGCGGGTGCACTCGGCCACCACGACGCGCTCCTGGTTGCGGCCCACGTGCTTCACACGGACGATGCCCTGCCCGGGCCGGGAGGCCGAGGGGCGGGCGCCGAGGACCTCGGAGGACGAGTACAGGGTGTCCCCGTGGAAGAGCGGGTGAGGGAAGGCGACCTCCTCGAAGCCCAGGTTCGCCACGATGGTGCCCTGGGTCAGCTGGGCCACGGACGCCCCCACGATGGTCGAGAGGGTGAACATGGAGTTCACGAGCCGCCGGCCGAAGGGCTGGCGCCCGGACCACGCGGCGTCCAGGTGCAGGGACTGGGTGTTCATGGTGAGGGTCGTGAACAGCACGTTGTCCGTCTCGGTCACGGTCCGGCCCGGGGCGTGCTCGTAGACGGTGCCGACCTCGAACTCCTCGAACCACAGCCCGCGCTGGCGGACCACCCGGCGCTCCTCGGTCACGGCGGCCCCCTCAGAGTCCGAGCTCGCGGGCGATGAGCATGAGCTGCACCTCGGTGGTGCCCTCGCCGACCTCGAGGATCTTGGCGTCCCGGTAGTGGCGGGCCACCCGGAACTCGTTGATGAACCCGTAGCCGCCGAAGACCTGGGTGGCGTCCCGGGCGTTGTCCATCGCGGCCTCCCCGGCCACGAGCTTGGCGATCGCGGCCTGCGTCTTGAACGGCCGCCCGGCGAGCATCCGGGACGCGGCGTCGTAGTAGGCCAGCCGGGCGGTGTGGGCGCGGGCCTGCATCCGGGCGATCTTGAAGGAGACGGCCTGGTTGTCCCCGATGGGCCGTCCGAAGGACTGCCGCTCCCGCGCGTAGCGCACGGACTCCTCGACGCAGCCCTGGGCCGCGCCCGTGGCCAGGGCCGCGATGGCGATTCGGCCCTCGTCGAGGATGGACAGGAAGTTGGCGTAGCCGCGGCCCTCCTCCCCCAGCAGGTTCTCCTCGGGGACGCGGACGTCCTGGAGGGACAGCGGGTGGGTGTCCGAGGCGTTCCAGCCGACCTTGTCGTAGGCCTGCTCGGCGCGGAAGCCGGGGGTGTCCGTGGGGACGATGATCGTGGAGATCTCCTTGCGCACCCGACCGTCCGGCAGCTCCGTGGTGCCGGTGACCGCGGTGACGTTCACCAGGCGGGTGATCGCCGTGCCGGAGTTGGTGATGAACTCCTTGGCGCCGTCGATCACCCACTGCCCGTCCTCCCGCTTCGCGGTGGTGCGGGTCCCGCCGGCGTCCGAGCCGGCCTCCGGCTCGGTGAGCCCGAACCCGGCGAGCGCCCGGCCCGCGGCGAGGTCCGGGAGCCACCGCTGCTTCTGCTCCTCGGTGCCGAAGCGGTGGATGGGCATGGCGCCCAGCGACACCCCGGCCTCGAGGGTGATGGCCACGGACTGGTCGACGCGGGCGATCTGCTCCAGCGCCAGGCACAGGGCGAAGTAGTCCCCGCCCATCCCCCCGTACTCCTCGGGGAAGGGCAGGCCGAACAGGCCCATCTCCCCCATCTGCGCCACGATGTCGTAGGGGAACTCGTGCGCGGCGTCGTACCGCGCGGAGACCGGGGCGATCACCTCGTCGGCGAAGTCGCGGACGGTGTCGGAGAGGTCCTGGTACTCCTCGTCGAGCTCGAAGTTCATGGGGTGCGCTCCTGGTCGGTCGGACGGGGGTCGGTCTGCGGGCGGGTGCCGGGGTCCTCCGGGGCGCCGCCGGGAGTCCCGGCGGGAGCGCCGTCCGGCACGTCGTCGCGGGCGTCCCCGGGGACCGGTGCGGGCACGCCCTCGGGGACGACGTCGGGGACCACGCGGGCGAGCAGCTGGTGCAGCGCCACGCGGTCGCCGGCCCGCACGGAGAGCTCGACGGTGCCGGCGGTGGGGGCGGTCAGGCGGTGCTCCATCTTCATGGCCTCGACCACCACCACGGTCTGCCCCTCGGCGACCCGGTCCCCGGTGGCCGCCGGGACGGTGACCACGGTGCCGGGCATGGGCGAGTGCAGCTCCGGGGCGGCGGGCCCGGCCGTGCGCTCGAGGGCGGCCAGCGACCGCTCGAGCCGGGCCTCGCGGGTCAGGACCCGGAGCTCGTAGGCGCAGCCGCCCTCCCCCACCCAGATGCTGTCCGCGCCCGCGGCCACGTGGACCACCCGCGACGCCCCGCCGATCTCGAGCAGGTGCGCGGCCGGGCGGCCCGGCAGCGGGCTCAGGCGCACGGCGGGGTCCACGGCGGTCCGCCGGGGCTCCTCGAGCCCGTGGGCCAGCACCACCGTGGGCCGGACGCGGCCGGCGGCCCGCCAGCCGTCCGGGCGGGACCAGGGGCCCGTGTCCCCGGCGGGGCGCGGGTCGGCGGGCCGGTGCCGGGCGAGGTGGGCGGCCGCGGCGGCGAAGTGGCTCTCGTCGGGTGCCGTGAACTCCAGCTCCGGCAGGCACCGCTCGATGAGGGTCGTGTCCATGACCCCGGCGCGCACCCCGGGATCGGCCAGCAGGGCGCGCAGGTACTCGGTGTTGGTGCCCACCCCGAGCACCACGGTGTCCGCCAGGGCCAGGTCGAGCCGGTCGAGGGCCTGGGCCCGGTCGGCGCCCCAGGCGACGACCTTGGCGAGCAGCGGGTCGTAGTCCGAGACCACGGTCAGCCCCGGTGCCAGCGCGGAGTCCACGCGGATCCCCGGGCCGGAGGCCTCCTCCAGGGCCAGCACGGTGCCGGCGGTGGGCAGGAAGCCGCGGGCGGGGTCCTCGGCGTAGAGCCGGGCCTCGACCGCGTGGCCGGTGAGCACCACGTCCTCCTGCACCAGGTCCAGCGGTTCCCCCGCGGCGACGCGGATCTGCTGCGCCACGAGGTCCGTGCCGGTGACCAGCTCGGTGACGGGGTGCTCCACCTGCAGGCGGGTGTTCATCTCCATGAAGTAGAAGGTGCCGGGCTGCGCGGCGGGCACCAGGAACTCCACGGTGCCCGCACCGGTGTAGCCCACGGAGCGGGCCACCCGGCAGGCGGCCTGCCCGATCCGCTCCCGGGTGGCGGGGTCCAGCAGCGGCGAGGGCGCCTCCTCGATGACCTTCTGGTGCCGCCGCTGCAGGGAGCACTCCCGCTCCCCGAGGTGGACCACGGCCCCGTGGGCGTCGGCGAGGACCTGCACCTCGATGTGCCGGGGGGACTCGACGAGCTGCTCGAGGAGCAGGGTGTCGTCGCCGAAGGCCGCCGCGGCCACCCGGCGGGCCGTGGCCAGGGCCTCCGGCAGCTCGCCCGGGGCCGCCACCACGTGCATGCCCTTGCCGCCGCCCCCGGCAGAGGGCTTGATCAGGATCGGGTACGTCATCCCGGCGGCCGCGGCCGCCAGGGCGTCGTCGTCGAGACCGGGCTCGGAGACCCCGGGGACCGTGGGCACCCCGGCGGCGGACACGTGCCGCTTGGCGCGGATCTTGTCGCCCATCGTCTCGAGGGCCTCCACGCCGGGGCCGATGAACACGATCCCCGCGTCCGCGCACGCCCGGGCGAAGGCGGCGTTCTCGGACAGGAACCCGTAGCCGGGGTGGATCGCCTGCGCGCCGGTGGCCCGCGCCGCCCCGATCACGGCGTCGATGCGCAGATAGCTCTCGGCCGGGGCCGCCGGGCCCACGCACACGGCTGTGTCGGCCTCCCGCACGTGCACCGCGTCCCGGTCGGCCTCGCTGTAGACCGCGACCGAGCGGATCCCCAGCGCCCGGAGCGTGCGCAGGACCCGGCGGGCGATCTCCCCGCGGTTGGCCACGAGGACGACGTCGAAGCGGCGCGGCGGCGTGCCGGCGGTCACGGGGATCACATCCTGAAGAGGCCGAAGGCCGGCTCGGGCAGCGGGGTCCGGGAGCAGACCTCGAGGGCCAGCCCGAGCACCTCCCGGGTGTCGGTGGGGGCGATCACGCCGTCGTCCCAGAGCCGGGCGGTGGAGTACCAGGGGCTGCCCTGGGCCTCGTACCGGGCCCGGACGGGCGCCATGAACGCCTCGCGCTCGGCCGGGTCCCACTCCTGCCCGCGGGCGGCCAGCTGGTCGGCCTTCACGGTGGCCAGCACCGAGGCGGCCTGGGCCCCGCCCATCACCGAGATCCGCGCCTGGGGCCAGAGGAACAGGAAGCGCGGGGAGTAGGCCCGCCCGCACATGGAGTAGTTGCCGGCCCCGAAGGAGCCGCCGATCACCACGGTGAGCTTGGGCACCCGGGTGGTGGCCACGGCCGTGACCATCTTGGCGCCGTGCTTGGCGATGCCGCCGGCCTCGTAGTCGCGGCCCACCATGAAGCCGGTGATGTTCTGCAGGAACAGCAGGGGGATCCCGCGCTGGTCGCACAGCTCGACGAAGTGGGCGCCCTTCAGCGCCGACTCCGCGAAGAGCACCCCGTTGTTGGCCACGATGCCCACCGGGTGGCCGTGGACGTGGGCGAAGCCGGTGACCAGCGTGGTGCCGTACTCGGCCTTGAACTCGGCGAAGCGGCTGCCGTCCACGAGCCGGGCGATGACCTCGTGCACGTCGTAGCCGGAGTTGGGGTCGACCGGCACCGCCCCGGGGAGCTCGTCCTCGGCCACGGCCGGGGGCGCGGGCTCCCTCACCGGCCAGGCCCGCGGGCCCGGCGGCGGCAGGGTCGCCACGATGTCCCGGACGATCTGCAGGGCGTGGGCGTCGTTCTCGGCGAGGTGGTCGACCACCCCGGACGTCCGGGCGTGCAGCTCTCCGCCGCCGAGCTCCTCGGCGGTGACCTCCTCGCCGGTGGCGGCCTTCACCAGCGGCGGGCCGCCCAGGAAGATCGTGCCCTGCCCGCGCACGATGACGGTCTCGTCGCTCATCGCCGGGACGTAGGCCCCGCCAGCGGTGCAGGAGCCGAGCACGGCCGCGATCTGCGCGATGCCCGCCGCCGAGAGGTGGGCCTGGTTGAAGAAGATCCGCCCGAAGTGCTCCCGGTCCGGGAAGACCTCGTCCTGCAGCGGCAGGTACGCCCCGCCCGAGTCGACGAGGTAGACGCAGGGCAGCCGGTTCTCCAGGGCGATCTCCTGGGCGCGCAGGTGCTTCTTGACCGTCACGGGGTAGTAGGTGCCGCCCTTGACCGTGGCGTCGTTGCACACGACCATCACCTGCCGGCCGTGGACCAGGCCGATCCCGACGATCAGGCCGGCCCCCGGGCACTCGTCGTCGTACATCCCCTCCGCGGCCAGGGCGCCGAGCTCCAGGAGCGGGCTGCCCTCGTCCAGCAGGTGATCCACCCGCTCGCGCGGCAGCAGCTTGCCGCGCGCCACGTGCCGCCGCCGGGAGGCCTCGGGCCCGCCCTGCGCCGCCCGCTCCAGGCGCCGGGTCAGCTCCTCGGCGAGCCCCTGCTGGGCGGCCGCGTTGGCGGCGAACTCCGCGCCGCCCGGATCGACCTGGGTGCTCAGCACGCGCATGGGTTCCCTCCGCTCCGGGCCGGCCGTCCGGGGATGCCATTTCGGTTAATCACGACTAACTTGGGGTTCAGGTTAGTGGTGGCTCACTAGAATGTCCAGGAATCCGACCCCGAGAGCAGGACCCGTGACCCAGACCCAGCGCGGCCCCGGCCCGTCCACCACCGTGCGCGGGCAGGCCAAGGCCCGGCGGCGCCAGGACCTCCTGGCCGCCTCCGCCACGCTCTTCGCCGAGCGCGGCTTCGCCGGCGTCTCGATCGACGACATCGGCGCCGCCGCGGGGGTCAGCGGGCCCGCGGTCTACCGGCACTTCCCGAGCAAGCAGGCGGTCCTGGGCGCGATCCTGCTCGAGGTCAGCCACGACCTGCTCGACCGGGGCCGCGAGGTGGTGGCCCGCTCCCCCGATCCGGCCCGGCGGCTGCGGGCGCTGATCTCCTTCCAGGTGGAGTTCGCGCTGCACCGTCCCGCCGTGATCGTGGTGCAGGACCGGGAGCTGCCGAACCTGACCGAGGAGGACCGCCGCGCGGTCCGCGTCCTGCAGCGCGGCTACGTGACGCTGTGGGTGGACGCCCTGCAGGAGCTGGCCCCGGCGCGCGACGTCGCGGAGCTCACCCTGCGCGCCCAGGCCGCCTTCGGGCTCATCAACTCGACCCCCCACTCCCTGCGGACGGCCCACCGGCTGCGCGCCCCGCAGGACGCGGGGCGGCTCGACGCGGCCCGGGCCGCCCTCGAGGAGATGACCTGGGCCGCGCTGCGCACCGCGTTCGCCCCGACCCCCACCAGCACAGGAGGCACCCCGTGACCGAGACCCCGGCGTTCTACGAGGAGGAGCACGAGGAGTTCCGCGAGGTGGCCCGCGAGTTCACGACCCGCGAGGTGGCCCCGCACTACGCCGCGTGGGACGCCCAGCACATGATGCCCCGCAGCCTGTGGACGGCCGCCGGCGGGGCCGGCCTGCTCGGCCTCGCCGTGCCCGAGGAGTTCGGCGGCATGGGCCTGACGGACTACCGGTTCCGCGCCGTGCTCGACGAGGAGCTGGTCCGGCAGGGCGCCCTCGGCGTGGCCCTGGCCCTGCACCTGCACGACGACTGGGTGCTGCCCCACCTGCTCGCCCACGGCACCGACGAGCAGAAGCGGCGGTGGCTGCCGCGCATGCTCACGGGGGAGCTCGTCACCTCCGTGGCCTGGACCGAGCCGGGCGCGGGCTCCGACCTGCGCGGGGTGCGCACCCGGGCCGTGCGCGACGGCGAGGAGTGGGTGCTCACCGGTCAGAAGACGTTCATCGGCAACGGGATCAGCGGGGACGCCGCCCTCGTCCTGGCGCGCACGGACGGGGAGACCGGGCGCGCCGGGGAGGACGCCCTCAGCCTGTTCCTGGTGCACAAGGCGGACTCCCCCGGCTACGGGACGGGCAAACAGCTCGACAAGATGGGGGTCAGGGCCTCGGACACCGCCGAGCTGTTCTTCGAGGACGTCCGGGTCCCGGCGGCGAACCTCGTCGGCGCCGAGGGCGGCGGGCTGCGGCAGATCCAGCAGGTGCTGCCGCAGGGGCGGCTGGCGGTCGCCGTGGCCGCGAGCGCCGTCGCCCGCTCGACCCTGGCGGACACCCTCCGGTACACCGGCGAGCGCACGGCCTTCGGCTCCCGGGTGCTGGACTTCCAGCACACCCGGTTCGAGCTCGCGGAGCTGACGGTCGAGGTGGAGGTCGTCGAGGCCTACGTGCAGCGGGCGGTGCACGCGTTCAACGCGGGGGCCCTCGACGTGGTGGGGGCGTCCAAGGCCAAGTACTGGGCCGGCGAGCGGGCGCGCTCCGTCACCGACCGGTGCCTCCAGCTGCACGGCGGCTACGGGTACATCCTCGACTACCCGGTGGCGCAGGCCTATCTCGCGTCCCGGCTGCTGACGATCTTCGGGGGCACCAGCGAGATCCTGCGGGAGACCATCGGGCGGGCCGTGGCCGACGAGGCGTGAGGAGCGCCCCGGTCAGCGCACCTCCAGGGACGCCCGCCCGGCCCGGCGGGCCGCCGGTGCCGCGCCGAGCCGCTGGGACACCTCCCGGGCCGCCGCCACGGTGGCGGCCGCGAGCAGCTCGGCCTGTTCCGGCGTGACCCGGTAGCGGGGCGCGGCGACCATGACGGCCGCCACCAGCTGGTCCCGGTGGTCGCGGACGGCGGCGGCGACCCCGACCTCCTCCACGGAGGTCTTGCCGTAGTTGAGGGCCACCCCGTCCTCGGCGACCTGCCGCAGGGACTCCAGGTAGAGCTCGATGCCCGCCTCGGTGGGATCGGGCAGCTCGACGATCCCGGACAGCAGCAGCGCCCGGACCCGCTCCGGCGGCTGCTCGGCGAGGAAGATCTGCACCGAGGCGCTCAGGGCCGTGTCGTACCGGGTGCCCAGCGGGGTGGTGTGCTTGATCTGCCGCGGGCTGGGGATCTGCTCCACGCACACGGCCTGGTCGCCGTTCCAGACCAGCAGCGCGCTGGTCTCCTGGGTCTGCTCGGTCAGCTCGAGCAGCACGGGGTACGCCACCCGCCGCTCGTCCAGTTCCGCGAGCAGCGGGCCGGCCACGGAGATCAGGCCGAGCCCCAGGCGGTAGCGCCGCGTCTGCGGGTCCCGCTCCACCACGTCCTCCCGCTCCAGGGTGGTCAGGAGCCGGGAGACGGTGCTCTTGTGCAGGCCCACGCGCGCCGCGATCTCGGTCACCCCGAGCGTGGGCTCGGCCGCGGAGAAGCACCGCAGCACCCGCAGGGCGTGGGAGACGACGGACGCCGCGCGGGCTTCGCTCGAGGAGGCGCTGGCCGGTGATTCAGTCATAGGACTCTCCATTCTCCTGCACGGGGGCGGGTCCGCCGTGCACGGCCGTCCCGGCGGCGGGGCCGTGTGTCGCGGCCCCGCCGCCCGAAGGCCGTGCGCCGGCGCTCGCACCGCGGGACGGTGGGCACGCCGCGACCGCGGTCAGGGCCACCGTCCCGCGGGCGGGGATCACGGCCGCGCGAGCGCGTCCGGGACCGGCTCCCGTCCGGCGGGCACCGCGGCCGGCCGGGCCGGGGGCTGCGGGACCGCCCGCTCCACCACCGTGGCGTCCCCGCCGCCGGGCGCGTCCGGCGAGGGGTCGTTGACCTCGCGCTCCAGGCGCTCGGTCTCCGGGGTGCGGGTGAGCAGCCGCCGGACCAGGTTCGCGATCATCAACAGGATGACGAAGGAGAACGGGAAGGCCCCGATGATGGTGCCGGTCTGCACCGTGTCCACCACCGCGGTGCCGCCGAGCGTGAGCAGCGTGACCGCCACGGCGGCGATGCTGGCCACGAGCACCACGCGGAAGAGGGGCCCGGCCCTCCGCGGCGCGGAGACGAACTCGGCCAGGGCGTGGGCGCCGGAGTCCAGGGAGGTGACGTAGTAGGTGGCGACGAGCACGGTGGCGACCACGAGCAGCAGCGAGCCGACGACGGGCACGGACTCCAGCATGACGAACAGTCCGCTGGACGTGTCCGCCGCGACCGCCGCGGAGATGCCGCGGTCGCTGCGGTCGTCGTAGTGCAGCGCCGCCGAGCCGATCACGCCGATCCACGCCATCACGATCAGGGAGGGGACCACCGTTACACCGATGACGAACTCACGGATGGTGCGCCCCCGGGAGATGCGGGCGATGAAGCCGGCGACGAACGGGCTGAAGGCGATGACCCAGCACCAGATGAACACGGTCCACCAGCCGTTCCAGCTGTCCTGCCAGGTGGCGATGTCCTGACCCGCGGTCCCCGCGTCGGTCCAGAAGCTCATCGGGAGGAAGTTGGTGAAGAAGGAGCCGAAGGTCTGCGTGATGTTGGAGATGAGGAAGATCGTGGGGCCGAAGACGAACACGGCCACGAGCAGCACGATGCTCAGCACCGAGTTGAGCTCGCTGATCCGCTTCATGCCCTTGTTGATGCCGAAGAACGCGGAGACGGCGGTGAGCCCGCCCAGGCCCAGGATGACCAGCAGCCAGACGCCCGAGCTCGGCGAGAGCCCCGTGAAGGACGCGAGTCCCGAGCTGAACTGCATGGCGGCGAAGCCGAAGGACGTGGCCAGGCCCAGGACGGTGGCGATGATGGCCAGCAGCTCCACGACCACGCCGGCCCCGCGCTGCGACCACTTCGGCAGGATGTCGACCGTGGCCTCGCGGAAGGTGAGGGTCTTGCCGAGGTTGTGGTGGGAGTAGGCGAGGCAGACGGCCACCACGCAGTACATGGCCCAGGCCGTCAGGCCCCAGTGGAAGTAGGACCACACCATGGCGCCCTCGGCCGCGCCGTCCTGTCCCGCGGGCACGACGGGGTTCTCGTCCCGGAGCAGGATGGGCTCGGCGACCGACCAGAAGATGAGGCCGATGCCCTGTCCGCAGGCGAAGAGCATCGAGTACCAGGCGAACTTGCCGTGCTCCGGGCGGGCGTCCGGGCCGCCGAGGCGGATCGAGCCGACGCGGCTGACGACCAGCCACACGCACACGGCGACCGCCACGAGCGAGTACAGGATGAACAGCCACGTGAAGTTCCCGGTCACGAAGGTGCGCGCCGTGGAGATGGCCTCGGCGGCGCCGCCCGGGTCCATGGTCACCACCACCAGCACAGCGATGATGAGCAGGGGCGGGAGGACCGTGATGACGAGCCGGTCCAGGGCGGGCAGGTGCCGCCCCCGGAACCGCGGCACGGTCACGGCCTCGGTGGCGGCCGCCGCGGAGGCGTGTGACTTCTTCATGTGTTTCTCACTTCCCGAACTCGCTGGTGACCGCCCGGACGATGCCGGTGCGGACGGTGGAGAGCAGCAGTTCGCCGCGCTGGGCGGTCGCGCCTGCTGGAGAGGAGAGGCACCCGGAGCTCGGGGTGCGAGCGGGGTCCTCGGGGAAAACGTCGTAGGGGGCCAGGTCAGCGGGGGGATGGTCGGGGGCCCGGGACATGTCGACCTTCTCGGGGTGCAGGTGGAGCATCAGCGAGGTCTCGAGGACGCCTCCGTGCTCGATGTCCCAGCCGAGGAAGCCGTCGGGGAAGACGGCCGCCAGGGTCTGCTCGTCGACGAAGTCCCAGTACGAGAGCAGCAGGGCCCGGCTGTCGTCGAGGCCGCCGGCCCGGGCCTCGCGCACCGCGAGGTCGAGTCCTTCGTAGAGGAACTGGTAGTTCTCGAAGTGGCCGTTGACCACCGCGATCCGGCGGACGCCGTGGCGGAAGAACTCCAGGACCACGTCCTTCGTCTGCGTGATGAGGGCCTGGGCCGAGAGACTGGTGGTGCCGGCGCGGTGGTTGCCGCCCCCGGAGCGGGGCTGGGACTTGTAGCCGTAGCAGAAGGCCGGCGCCACGAGGGCGTCGAGGTCCTCCGCCGCAGCCAGGGAGACGGCGCGGGAGAGCATGGCGTCCACGCCCAGCGGCATGTGCGGCCCGTGCTGCTCCGTGGCCCCGGTGGGGATGAGCACCAGCCCCTGACCGGTGGCCACGTACTCCTGGTAGCTGTGGGCGTCGAGGTCTTCGAGCGAACGGGTGGTGACCACCGTGGTCCTTCCGTGCAGTGGATGTGGCGGTGCCGCGGGGTGCGGCTGCGGCAGAGGAGCTGCCGGGGAGGACGGCGGCGGCGCACCGGGGCGCCGCCGCCGTCGTCGTTCCGTGCCTAGGCGGAGATGATGTTGTGCTCGGGGCCGTACGGGAACTTGGTGATGTTCTCCGCGCCGTCCTCGCCGACGACGAGGATGTCGTGCTCGCGGTAGCCCCCGGCGCCCGGCTCGCCTTCCGGGACCGTGATCATCGGCTCCATGGACACGACCATGCCCGGCTCCAGCACGGTGTCGATGTCCTCGCGCAGCTCCAGGCCGGCCTCGCGGCCGTAGTAGTGGCTGAGCACGCCGAAGGAGTGGCCGTAGCCGAAGGTGCGGTTGGCGAGCAGGCCGTGGGAGATGAAGATCTCGTTGAGCTCCGCGGCGATGTCCTTGCACACCGCGCCCGGCTTGATCAGCTCGAGGCCGCGCTCGTGCACCTGGACGTTGATCTCCCACAGCTCGCGCGAGCGGGCGTCCGGCTCGCCGAGGAACAGGGTGCGCTCCAGGGCGGTGTAGTAGCCCGACGTCATCGGGAAGCAGTTCAGGGACAGGATGTCTCCGCGCTGCAGCTTCCGGGTGGTGGCCCAGTTGTGGGCGCCGTCGGTGTTGATCCCGGACTGGAACCACACCCACGTGTCGCGGACCTCCCGGTGCGGGAAGGTGCGGGCGATCTCGTGGACCATCGCCTCGGTGCCGGCCAGTGCGACCTCGTACTCGGTGATGCCCTCGCGGATCGCCGCGCGGATGGCCTCGCCGCCGAGGTCGCCGATGCGGGCGCCGTGCTTGATGACCTCGATCTCCTCGGCGGACTTGATCATGCGCTGGCGCATGGCGTCCTGGGAGACGTCGGTGAGCTCCGCGCCCTCGAACGCGGCCTGGATGCGCCGGCGGGTCAGCAGCGGCAGGGCGTCGTCCTCGACGCCGATCCGCCGGGCCTGCACACCGCGCCGGCGCAGGGCCTCCTGGAGGCCGTAGTAGAAGTTGTCGCGCCGCCAGTCGGTGTAGACGATGTTGTCGCCGTAGCTGGTGCGCCACGGCATGCCGGCGTCGATGTTGGCGGTGACCGTCACGGAGTCGTCGGCGGTGACGACCAGGGCGTAGTTGCGCCCGAACGTGGTGTAGAGGAAGTCCGAGTAGTACTTGATGCCGTGGTAGCTGGTGAGGATGACGGCGTCGAGCTGCTGCTCCGCCATGATCGCCCGCAGGCCGGTGAGACGGCGCTCGAACTCGGCGTCGGAGAAGGTCAGCTGCTCCTTCTGCCCGTTGTGCAGGGTCTTCAGACGCTCGAGCTCGGCGACGGAGGCAGCGGGGGCGGTGATGGGCGAGGTGGTCATGGTCGTCCTTTCGTGGGTGCTCCTGGTGGCACGGAACGGATCCGTGCCGAACGGCCTGGGAGCCGGGGAAGAGGAGTGCCTCTTGGCGCAAGTGCGTTGCTTTCAATGCAACAGCGTTGCCTCAATGTAGGGAGTGATCCAGCTCACCGTCAATGGCCGTGGCGTTAATTCGTGTTACTGCGAGGTTAAACCCGGTCACACAGGGAGACATTCAGCCGCCCGTGGTGCGGCGGCGACGCATCGAAGTTGTGATCAGCGCAACAATTGGCCGCTCAGAGGACCCGCCGCACCTGCTCCTCGAAGTCGCGGATGTGCTCGAGCATGATCGTGGCGGCCTCGTCGCCCCTGCCCTCCAGCACCGCGGTGAGCAGGGCCGCGTGCACGGAGATGTGCTCCTGCAGCTGCGGGATCCGGTCGGCGGCCACGCACCAGATGCGGGTGGCGAGGTTGCCGTAGCGCGTCAGGGTCGTCTCCAGGTGCGCGTTGCCGGCGGCGGCGTACACGGCCCGGTGGATGGCCACGTCCCAGCGCAGGGTGTCCTCGCGGTCCTCGGCGGCCGGCTCCTCGAGCTGCTCCCGCAGCCGCTCCAGCCGTTCGCGGGCGGCACCCCCGCGCCGCGCGGCGGCCAGACGGGCCGCCAGCGGCTCCAGCACCTCGCGCACCTGGGAGATCTCGGACAGGGCCGTGATGTCCACCGTGGTCGCGAACGTCCCCCGGCGCGGATAGGTCACCACGAGGTGCTCGGACTCCAGCCGTTTGAGCGCCTCGCGCAGCGGAGTGCGCCCCACGCCCAGGTCCTCGCTCAGGCGGGCCTCGTTGAGCGGGCTGCCGGGCGGGATGTCGAGCAGGATCAACCGGTCCTGCAGCCGGAGGAAGGCCTGGTCGGCCAGGGACCGGCCGCCCGCCGCGGTCTCGTCGGTGTGCTGCAGCATGCGGGCCCTTCCTGCGGCGTGTGTGACGGGGCCCGAGCGCCGGATGACGACGGGACGGGACGTCATGCTTGACCCGCCGTGCCCCTCGTCACATACTAGGCCTGAACAACTGATATATCAGTTGCACACAGAAGACTTCCCAGGAGGGCACATGACCGTGCACGAGGACCACTCCCTGTACCAGCCGCTGGCCGAGAGCGACCCCGAGGTCGCCGCGGCCGTCGACGCCGAGCTGCGGCGCCAGCAGTCCACGCTGGAGATGATCGCCTCCGAGAACTTCGCGCCCGCGGCGGTCATGGAGGCCCAGGGCTCGGTGCTCACGAACAAGTACGCCGAGGGCTACCCCGGCCGGCGCTACTACGGCGGCTGCGAGCACGTGGACGTGATCGAGCAGCTGGCGATCGACCGCCTCAAGGCCCTGTTCGGCGCCGAGCACGCCAACGTCCAGCCGCACTCCGGGGCGCAGGCCAACGCCGCGGCCATGTCCGCGCTGCTCCAGCCCGGCGACACCATCCTGGGTCTGGACCTCGCCCACGGCGGGCACCTGACGCACGGGATGAAGCTCAACTTCTCCGGCAAGCTCTACCAGGTCGCCGCCTACGGGGTCTCCGAGGACGACCACCGGGTCGACATGGACGAGGTCGCCCGGCTCGCCCGCGAGCACCGCCCGCAGCTCATCATCGCCGGCTGGTCCGCCTACACGAGGCAGCTGGACTTCGCCGCGTTCCGCGCGATCGCCGACGAGGTCGGGGCGTACCTGATGGTCGACATGGCGCACTTCGCCGGGCTCGTCGCCGCCGGGCTGCACCCCAACCCGGTGCCCCACGCCGACGTGGTGACCTCCACGACGCACAAGACGCTCGGCGGCCCGCGCGGCGGGGTGATCCTGTGCAAGCAGGAGCACGCGAAGAAGATCAACTCCGCGGTCTTCCCCGGTCAGCAGGGCGGCCCCTTGGAGCACGTGATCGCCGCCAAGGCCGTGGCCTTCAAGCACGCCGCGGCCGAGGAGTTCACCGACCGCCAGGTGCGCACCCTGGAGGGCGCGAAGATCCTGGCCACCCGGCTGCTGTCCCCGGACGTCATGGCCACCGGGATCAACCTGGTCAGCGGCGGCACCGACGTGCACCTGGTGCTGGTGGACCTGCGGAACTCCGAGCTCGACGGACAGCAGGGCGAGGACCGGCTGCACCGCATCGGGATCACGGTCAACCGCAACGCCGTGCCCTTCGACCCCCGCCCGCCGATGGTCTCCTCCGGTCTGCGGATCGGCACCCCGGCCCTGGCCACCCGCGGCTTCGGGGCCGAGGAGTTCACGGAGGTGGCCGACATCATCGCCCAGGCGCTGATCCAGGAGCTGACCGACGAGCTCGTCGAGCAGCTGCGCGATCGCGTGACCGCCCTGGCCGAGCGGTTCCCGCTCTACCCGAACCTGTCCGCCCCCGCCCTGAACGGAGCCTTCTGATGGCCGACCTGCTGCCGGAGCACCCGGACTTCCTGTGGCGCAACCCGGACCCGAAGTCCTCCTACGACGCCGTGATCGTCGGCGGCGGCGGACACGGGCTGGCGACCGCCTACTACCTGGCCAAGAACCACGGCATGACCAACATCGCCGTGCTGGAGCGGGGCTGGCTGGCCGGCGGGAACATGGCCCGCAACACCACGATCATCCGCTCCAACTACCTGTGGGACGAGTCCGCGGCGATGTACGAGCACTCCCTGAAGCTCTGGGAGATCCTGCCCGAGGAGCTGGAGTACGACTTCCTGTTCTCCCAGCGCGGCGTGATGAACCTGGCGCACACCCTGGGGGACGTCCGCGAGTCGATGCGCCGGGTCAACGCGAACAAGCTCAACGGCATCGACGCGGAGTGGATCAGCCCGGAGCAGGTCAAGGAGCTGTGCCCGATCATCAACATCGGGGACGACATCCGCTACCCGGTGATGGGGGCGACCTACCAGCCGCGCGCGGGCATCGCCAAGCACGACCACGTGGCCTGGGCCTTCGCCCGCAAGTGCGACGAGATGGGCGTGGACATCATCCAGAACTGCGAGGTCACCGGCTTCGTCAAGGACGGCGACCGGGTGGTGGCCGTGGAGACGTCCCGCGGGCGGATCAACGCCGGCAAGGTCGGGCTCTGCGGGGCCGGGCACTCCTCGGTCCTGGCGGAGCTCGCCGGGTTCCGGCTGCCGATCCAGTCCCACCCGCTGCAGGCCCTGGTCTCGGAGCTGCACGAGCCCGTGCACCCGACCGTGGTGATGTCCAACCACGTGCACGTCTACGTCTCCCAGGCCCACAAGGGCGAGCTGGTCATGGGCGCCGGCGTGGACGCCTACAACGGCTACGGCCAGCGCGGCGCCTTCCACGTCATCGAGGAGCAGATGGCGGCAGCGGTGGAGCTCTTCCCGATCTTCGCCCGCGCCCACGTCCTGCGCACGTGGGGCGGCATCGTCGACGTCACCCTGGACGCCTCCCCGATCGTCTCCAAGACGCCCGTGGACCAGATGTACGTCAACTGCGGCTGGGGGACCGGCGGGTTCAAGGGAACCCCCGGCGCCGGCTACTCCTTCGCCCACACCATCGCCCACGACGAGCCCCACCCCCTCAACGAGCCCTTCGCCCTGGAGCGGTTCGAGACCGGGGTCCTCATCGACGAGCACGGCGCCGCCGCCGTGGCCCACTAGGAGGCCGGAACACCATGCTGCTGATCGAGTGCCCCAACTGCGGGCCGCGCGACGAGACCGAGTACCAGTACGGCGGGGAGGCGCACGTGCCCTACCCCGAGGACCCCAGCCGGCTCTCCGACAAGGAGTGGGCGGAGTACCTCTTCTACCGCAACAACCCCAAGGGTCTGATCGCGGAACGGTGGGCCCACGCCGTCGGCTGCCGCCGCTGGTTCAACGTCGTCCGCGACACCGTGACCTACGACATCAAGGCCGTCTACAGGATCGACGAGCCCAAGCCCGAGATCGGAGGCGTCAAGTGAGCGCGCAGACCCACCGCCTGCCGGCGCAGCAGAGTGCGCCCGGCAGCATCGACCGCACCACGCCGGTGCGCTTCACCGTCGACGGGCAGGAGCACACCGGGTACGCCGGCGACACCCTGGCCTCGGCCCTGCTCGCCGCCGGGCGCATCCACTGCGGCGACTCGATGTACCTGGGCCGTCCGCGCGGGATCGTGTCCGCCGGGGTGGAGGAGCCCAACGCGCTGGTCAAGGTCGCCGCGCGCACGGAGGCCGACGTCGACGAGTCCATGCTCCCGGCCACCACGGTCGAGCTGACCGACGGTCTGCAGGCGTCCTACCTGCGCGGTCTCGGACAGCTCGACCCCCGCAAGGACGAGGCCGTCTACGACCACAAGCACGTGCACACCGACGTCCTCGTCGTCGGCGCCGGCCCCGCCGGGCTGGCCGCGGCCCGGGAGGCCGCGAAGTCAGGGGCCCGGGTCATCCTCATGGACGAGCAGCCGGAGGCCGGAGGCTCCCTGCTGTCGGGCCGCGACGACGTCGTCGACGGCCTGCCCGCCCGCGACTGGGTCGCCCGCACCCTCACCGCCCTGGAGGCCGGGCCCGAGGTCACTGTCCTGCACCGCACCACGGCGTTCGGCAACTACGACGCCAACTACGTCGTCGCCGTCCAGCGGCGCACCGGCCACCTCGCCGAGGCCCCGGGTCCCGGCGTGTCGCGGGAGCGGATCTGGCACGTGCGGGCGCAGCAGATCGTGCTCGCCACCGGCGCGCACGAGCGGCCGGTCGTCTTCGCCAACAACGACCGCCCCGGCATCATGCTCGCCGGATCGGTGCGCACCTACCTCAACCGCTACGCCGTCGCCGCCGGCACGTCGGTGGTCGTGGCCACCACGAACGACTCCGCCTACGACCTCGTGGCCGACCTCGCCGCCGCCGGGGTCCGTGTCGCGGCCGTGGTCGACTCCCGTCCGGAGCTCCACGGCCGGGCCGCCGACATCGCCGCCGCCACCGGGGTTCGCCTGATCACCGGCAGCGCCGTGGTGGACACCGCCGGCGACGGCGAGCACGGGCGGATCAGCGCCGTGACGATCGGCGGGATCGACGGCTCCGGCGCGCTGACCGGCCCCACCACCACCGTGGACACGGATCTGCTCGCCGTCTCGGGCGGGTGGACCCCGGTGGTCCACCTGCACAGCCAGCGGCAGGGCAAGCTGACCTGGGACGAGCGCCTCGCGGCGTTCGTGCCGGGCGCCCCCGTGCGGGACCAGCACACCGCGGGCTCGGTCAACGGCACCACCGACCTGGCGTGGTGCCTCACCGAGGGGGCCCTCGCCGGGGCCGAGGCCGCCGGCCGGGCCGGCTTCGAGACCCAGCCCGAGACCCCGCACGCGGAGAGCGTCGAGTCCTCGCCCGTCCGCCCGCTGTGGCTGGTGCCCGGGCCCGAGGGCGCGTCCGCCGGCTGGAGCCGCCACTTCGTCGACTTCCAGCGCGACCAGACGGTCGCGGACGTGCTGCGCTCCACCGGCGCCGGCATGCGGTCCGTGGAGCACGTCAAGCGCTACACCTCCATCTCGACCGCCAACGACCAGGGCAAGACCTCCGGGGTCAACGCCATCGGCGTCATCGCCGCGGCGCTGAACAGCACCGACGTCGGCGGGATCGGCACCACCACCTACCGCGCCCCCTACACCCCGGTGGCCTTCACGGCCCTGGCCGGACGACGGCTCGGCCACCTGTTCGACCCGGCGCGGCTGACCTCGGTCCACCCCTGGCACGTGGCCCACGGGGCCCTGTTCGAGGACGTCGGGCAGTGGAAGCGGCCCTGGTACTACCCGCAGGCCGGGGAGGACATGGACACGGCGGTGCTGCGCGAGTGCGCGGCCGTGCGCGGGTCCGTGGGGTTCATGGACGCCACCACCCTGGGCAAGATCGAGATCCGGGGCAAGGACGCCGGGGAGTTCCTCAACCGCGTCTACACCAACGCCTTCAAGAAGCTCAAGCCCGGCATGGGCCGGTACGGGGTCATGTGCACCCCCGACGGGATGGTCTTCGACGACGGCGTGACCCTGCGCCTGGACGAGGACCGGTACTTCATGACCACCACCACCGGTGGCGCGGCCAAGGTCCTGGACTGGCTCGAGGAGTGGTCCCAGACCGAGTGGCCGGAGCTCGACGTCACCTTCACCTCGGTCACGGAGCAGTACACCACCGTCGCCGTCGTGGGCCCGAAGTCCCGGGCCGTCGTCGAGAAGCTCGCCCCCGAGCTGGACCTGTCCAACGAGGCGTTCCCGTTCATGGCCTTCCGCGAGACCGTCCTGGCCTCCGGGGTGCCCGCACGGATCTGCCGGATCTCCTTCTCCGGGGAGCTGGCCTTCGAGATCAACGTCTCCTCCTGGTACGGCCTGTCGGTCTGGGAGTCCGTCGCGGAGGCCGGCGCCGAGTACGGCATCACCCCCTACGGCACCGAGACCATGCACGTGCTGCGCGCGGAGAAGGCCTTCCCCATCGTGGGCCAGGACACCGACGGCACGGTCACCCCGCAGGACCTGGGGATGGAGTGGGTGGTGTCCAAGACCAAGGACTTCATCGGCAGGCGCTCCTACGACCGCCCGTCCGCCACCAGCCCGGACCGCAAGCAGCTGGTCGCGGTCCTGCCGGTGGACCGGACGTTCCGGCTGCCGGAGGGCGCCCAGCTGGTGGACCACGGCACGCCCATCACCCCGGAGGTTGCCCCCGTGCCCATGGTCGGCCACGTCACCTCCAGCTACCGCAGCGCCGCCCTGGACCGGACCTTCGGGCTCGCCCTGGTGGAGAACGGCCGCAACCGCATCGGTGAGACGCTCCAGGCCCCGCTCGACGGGCGGCTCGTGGACGTCGTCATCGCAGAACCCGTGCTCTACGACCCCGAAGGGAACCGCCGTGATGGCTGAGCAGCTCCTGACCGACACCACCGCCCTGCGCCGCAGTCCCCTCGCCCACCTCGCGCAGCAGATGCACGAGCAGACCGTGACGGGCGAGCGGGGCGTGGCCCTGCGCGAGATCCCGTTCCTGACCATGGTCGGGATCCGGGTGGCGCCCGGCACTCCGGCCGCCGAGGCGGTCGCCGCCGCGGCCGGGATGCCCCTGCCGACCGGCCACGGCCGGGTCACCGGCACCGCCGGGGCCACGGCGATCCTGTGGATCGGGCCCGACGAGTTCCTGCTCGTCGGCCCCGAGGGCGTGGGGCCCGCGGAGATCGGCCCTGCGGGGAGCGACCTCCGAGCGGCGGGCACCGACGACGCCGGCACCGCCGCCGGGCTGGCCGGGGCCCTCGGCACCGAGCCCGGGCAGGCCGTGGACCTGTCCGCCAACCGCACCACCCTCGAGCTGTCCGGGCCCTCGGCCCGCGCGGTGCTCGAGAAGAGCTGCCACCTGGACCTGCACCCGCGGGCCTTCGCGGTCGGCACCGCCGTGGCCACGACCCTGGGCCCGGTGCAGGTGCTGCTGTGGCGCACGGAGGAGCTGACGTGGCGGATCATGCCGCGGGCCTCCTTCGCCGAGTACACCGCCCGGTGGCTGCTGGACGGCATGACGGAGTTCGCCTCTCCCGAGGTGCCCTGATGGCGCTGTCCGCCCTGGACCTGTTCTCCGTCGGCATCGGCCCCTCCTCGTCCCACACGGTGGGCCCCATGCGGGCCGCCCGGCTGTTCGCGGACGGGCTGGCCGGGGCCGGTCTCCTCGAGGGAGTCGCCAGGGTCCGGGCCGAGCTGTTCGGCTCGCTCGGCGCCACCGGTCACGGGCACGGCTCGGACAAGGCCGTGATCCTGGGGCTACAGGGCGAGGACCCGGAGACCGTGGACACCGACACGGCGGACGACCGGGTGCGGACGAGCACGGAGCGCGGGCAGCTGTGCCTGGCGGGGGTCCGGCCGATCCCCTTCGACCGCGCCGAGGACGTCGTCATGCACCGGCGCAGGTCGCTGCCCGCGCACCCCAACGGCATGACGTTCGCAGCCTTCGGGGCGGACGGCGAGCCGGTGCGGGAGCGGACCTACTACTCGGTGGGCGGCGGGTTCGTGGTGGACGGGGACGTGTCCGGGGAGGACCGCATCGTCCAGGACACCACGGAGGTGCCGTACCCGTTCACCACCGGCCGGCAGCTCCTGGAGCACTGCCGGCGGGAGGGGACCTCGATCGCCGGGATCATGCTCGCCAACGAGCTGTCCTGGCGCAGCGAGGAGCAGCTCCGCTCGAGCCTGCTGCGCCTCTGGGCCGTCATGCAGGAGTGCGTGGAGAACGGGTGCACGCGCACGGAGGCCCGGCTGCCCGGCGGGCTGAAGGTCCGCCGCCGGGCGCCGGGCCTGCGGGCGCGGCTGCGCGAGGCCGAGGCGGCCGCCGACGCGTGCGCCGTCCGGCCGGCGTCCGATCCGCTGCAGGCCATGGAGTGGATCAACCTCTACGCCCTGGCGGTCAACGAGGAGAACGCCTCCGGCGGGCGGATCGTCACCGCCCCGACCAACGGGGCGGCGGGCATCATCCCCGCCGTGCTGCACTACTACGACCGGTTCGTCGCCGGGGCGGACGAGGACGGCGTGGTGGAGTTCCTGCTGACGGCGGCGGCCGTCGGCATCCTGATCAAGGAGAACGCCTCCATCTCCGGCGCGGAGATGGGCTGCCAGGGCGAGGTGGGCTCGGCCTGCTCCATGGCCGCCGCGGGCCTGTGCGCGGTCCTCGGCGGCACGCCGGAGCAGGTCGAGAACGCCGCCGAGGTCGGCATGGAGCACAACCTCGGGCTGACCTGCGACCCCGTGGGCGGGCTCGTGCAGATCCCGTGCATCGAGCGCAACGCGATCGCCTCCGTCAAGGCCATCAACGCCGCACGCCTGGCCCTCCAGGGCGACGGCGAGCACACGGTCTCGCTCGACCAGGTCATCAAGACCATGCGCGAGACCGGCAACGACATGAAGATCAAGTACAAGGAGACCTCCCGTGGTGGACTGGCCGTCAACGTCATCGAATGCTGAGCAGCGCCTGCAGCCGCAGGCCGTCACCACCGCTCCACCCACGACGGAGCTGGTGCTGACCCTCGACTGCCCGGAGAGACCGGGGATCGTGCACGCCGTCAGCGGGGTGCTCCTGGAGCACGGGTGCAACATCGTGGAGCTCACCCAGTTCGACGACCGGCGGCTGGGCCACTTCTTCATGCGCGTGCACGTCGCCTCCGCCACGGAGGACGGCCTCGACCCCGAGGCCCTCCGGGCGGACCTGGCCCCGGTGGCCGAGCGGTTCGACATGCGCTGGGAGCTCAGCGAGCACGGGGCGAAGCGGCGGGTGCTGGTGATGGTCTCCAAGTTCGGCCACTGCCTCAACGACCTGCTCTTCCGCGCCCGGACCGGGGACCTGCCCGTGGACATCGTCGCGGTGGTCTCCAACCACCGCGACCACCAGCGCCTCGTCGAGTGGCACGGCATCCCGTTCTTCCACGTGCCCGTCACCCGGGACACCAAGCCCGAGGCCGAGGCCCGGCTGCTGGAGCTCGTGGACCGCTTCGAGGTGGACCTCGTGGTCCTGGCCCGCTACATGCAGGTGCTCAGCGACTCGCTGGCCACCCGGATGGAGGGACGGGTGATCAACATCCACCACTCGTTCCTGCCGTCCTTCAAGGGCGCCAAGCCGTACCACCAGGCCTACGAGCGCGGGGTGAAGACCGTGGGCGCCACGGCGCACTACGTCAACGCCGAGCTGGACGAGGGCCCGATCATCGCGCAGCAGCTCGTGGACGTGGACCACACCTACGGCCCGGAGGACCTCGTGGCCGCGGGGCGGGACACCGAGTGCAAGGCCCTGTCCAACGCCGTGAAGTGGCACTGCGAGGGCCGGGTCATCCTGCACGGCAACCGCACGGTCGTCCTGCGCTGAGCACGCACGACGGAGCGCCGCCCCCGGGGATCCCGGGGGCGGCGCTCCGTCGTGGGTGCTCCGGGACGTCGTGCGTGCTCCGGAACGTCACCCGGGCCGGCCTCCTGCCGGCTCAGTGGCCGCGGTCGATCCACTCCTGCAGGTGGGGGGCCTCCGCGCCGATCGTGGTGGTGTCCCCGTGGCCGGTGAGCACCTCCGTGGTCCCCGGCAGCGTGAGCAGCCGGTCCCGGATGGAGTCGACGATCGTGGGGAAGTCCGAGTACGAGCGGCCGGTGGCGCCGGGACCGCCCTGGAAGAGGGTGTCCCCGGAGAACAGCACTCCGCCCTCGCCCAGGTCCGGCGCCCAGAAGCACACCGAGCCCGGCGAGTGGCCCGGGGTGTGCAGCGCGGTGAGGCGCACCCCGCCCACCGAGTAGACGTCACCGTCGCGGATGATGCGGTCGAAGCGGCGGGCGGGGTGGACCTGCTCCCAGAGCATCGTGTCGTCCGGGTGCAGGTGCACCGGTGCCCGCAGCTGCTCGGCGACCTCGACGACGGCGCGGATGTGGTCGTCGTGGCCGTGGGTGAGCAGGATGGCCACCACTGCCCGGCCGCCGACGGCGTTCACGACCTGCTGCGGGGCGTGGGCCGGGTCGATGACCACGCACTGCTCGTCGTCGCCCACGATCCACACGTTGTTCTCGACCTCCCAGGTGCCCCCGTCCAGGGAGAACGTCCCCGAGGTCACCAGGTGCTCCACCCGGACCCGGCCCGTGGCGTCCGTGCGCTGCCCCACATCCTGCCGCGCGGTCATCGGGCCGCTCCGGCCGGGGCGGTCACGCCGGTCTCCAGGCCACGCTCCTCCGCGCCGGTCGCCGAGCGGTCCAGCTCCACGACGGAGCGCAGGACGGTGCCGGCCTTCATCTTCGCGAAGGCCTCCTCGACGTCGTCCAGGCCGATGCGCTCGGTGACGAACCCGTCGAGGTCCAGCCGGCCGAGCCGGTACTGGTCCACCAGCATCGGGAAGTCCCTGGAGGGGAGGGTGTCGCCGTACCAGGCGGACTTGATGGACCCGCCGCGGCCGAAGACCTCGTCCAGCGGGATCTCCCACGTGGTGCCGGGGGCGGGCACCCCGACCAGCACCATCCGGCCGGCCAGGTCACGGGCCTCGAACGCCTGCTTGAAGGTGGGGGCGATGCCCACGGCGTCGATCACCAGGTCGGCGCCGTTGCCGCCCGTGAGCGCCCGGATCGCCGCCACGGGGTCCTGCTCCTTCGAGTTGACCACGTGGGTGGCGCCGAAATGCTCCGCGGTGGCCAGCTTCTCGTCGTCGAGGTCCACGGCCACGATCGTGGTGGCCCCGGCCAGGGCGGCACCGGCGACCGCGGCCGCCCCGACCCCACCGCAGCCGATCACGGCCACGGACTCCCCGCGCTTCACGGCGCCGGTGTTGAGCACCGCGCCGATGCCGGCCATCACGCCGCACCCGAGCAGCCCGACGGCCGCGTACTGGTGCGGTTCGAGGTCGGCCTCGATCCTCGTGCACTGCCCGGCGGCGACGAGGGTCTTCTCGGCGAACGACCCGATGCCCAGGGCCGGGGTCAGCGGGGTGCCGTCCTCGAGCGTCATCCTCTGGGTGGCGTTGTGGGTGGCGAAGCAGTACCAGGGCTCGCCCCTGCGGCAGGCCCGGCACTCGCCGCACACCGCTCGCCAGTTCAGGATCACGTGGTCGCCCACGGCGACCTCCGTCACCCCCTCCCCGATCGCCGACACCACGCCCGAGGACTCGTGGCCCAGCAGGAACGGGTAGTCGTCGCCCACCCCGCCCTGGACGTAGTGGTGGTCGGTCTGGCACACCCCGCAGGTGAGCACGTCCACCAGTACCTCTCCCGGTCCGGGGTCCGGCACCAGGATGGTCTCCACACTGACCGGCTGGTTCTTGCCCTTGGACACCACGCCCTTGACCTTGTGCATGCTGGAACTGCCTTTCGTCGTCGTCGGCACCGGTAACGGTGCTCGATCGCAGAAGTCGTACTGGGAAGTCCCGAGGTCGGGACGAAGAGCCGCGGCCGGAGCGGCGCACGCCCCGGCCGCGACGGCAGGGGCCTCAGCCGCGGATGCGCTCCATGCCGGGGTCCACGAGCGGCTCGGCGCTGACCGTGGCGGGGACGCGCTCGCCGAGGTACTCGATCTCGACGCCGTCCCCCTCGGAGAGCTCCGGCGGGAGCCAGGCATAGGCGACCGGGCGGCCCACGGTGTGGCCGAAGACGGCGCTGGTGACGTAGCCGGCGGCGGCGCCGTCCACGTACACGGGCTCCTTGCCCATCACCACGGAGCGGCCGTCGTCGACCGTCAGGCAGCGCAGCCGGCGCCGCACCTGGCCGTCGGAGGCCACGGCCGCCGACCCCACGAACTCGCCCTTGTCCTTCTTGACGGCGAAGTCCAGTCCCGCCTCCAGGGCGGTGTGCTCCGTGGTCATGTCGGTGCCCCAGGACCGGTAGCCCTTCTCCACGCGCAGGCTGTTGAAGGCGGCGCGCCCCGCGGGGACGATGCCGAACTCCTGGCCCGCCTCGTGCAGCAGGTCCCACAGCCGCAGTCCCTGGTCCGCGGTGGTGTACAGCTCCCAACCGAGCTCGCCCACGTAGGAGAGGCGCATCGCGGTGACCCGCAGGCCGCCCACCCGGATCTGCTTGGTGCGGAAGTACTTCAGGCCGTCGTTGGACAGGTCGTCGCGGGAGACCTTCGCCATGACCTCCCGGGCCTTCGGCCCCCACAGCCCGATGCAGCAGGTCTCGGCGGTGGTGTCCCGGGCCAGGGCCCAGGCCGTGGGGTCCGCGGCGCTCTGCCGGGTGGCCTCGGCGGACAGGTACGCCACGTCCACGCTGCTGTTGATGCCGGCCTGGAACAGGTTCTCGCCGAGCCGGGCCACGGTGATGTCGCTGCGGATCCCGGCCTTCTCGTCCAGCAGGAGGCAGTACGTCACGGCGCCCGGCTTGCGCAGGACGTTGCCGGTGGTGAGCCGCTGCAGCAGAGCGGCGGCCCCGGGACCTTCGACGGTCACGCGCTTGAGCGGGGTCATGTCGTACATCGCCACGGCGGTGCGGGTCTTCCAGGCCTCGACCGCCGCGATCGGCGAGTGGAACCGGGCCGCCCACGGCTCGCGCTCCGGCTCGCGCCACTCCTCGGGCAGCTGCTCCAGGAGCGCGGCGTTGGACTCGTACCAGTGCGGGCGCTCCCACCCGTGGCTCTCCAGGAAGAACGCGCCGAGCTCCAGCTCCCGGGGATAGAAGGGGCTGACCCGCAGGTTGCGCGGCGACTCCCGGGGCTGGAGGGGGTGGAGGACGTCGTAGATCTCCACGAAGTTCTGCTTGCCCGTCTCCTCGACGTACTCCGGGGAGAGCTGCACGTCGTCGAACCGGGTGGCCTCGCAGCCGTGCAGGTCCGTCTCCGGAGCGCCGTCCACCAGCAGTTCGGCCATGGCCTTGGCCACACCCGAGGAGTGCGTGACCCACACGGCCTCCGCCACCCAGAACCCGGCGAGGTCCGGGGACTCACCGATGAGCGGGCCCCCGTCCGGGGTGAAGGAGAAGATGCCGTTGAAGCCCTCGGCCACCTCGCTGCCGCGCAGGCTCGGCAGGAAGCGCCGGCTCTCGGCCCACTGCTCGGTGAAGTCCTCGGGCGTGAAGTCCAGGCGGGAGGGCATCCGGTCGTGGGCGATGTCGCGGGGCGCGTAGTGCGGCAGGTCGGCGAGGTCCACCGGGATCGGGCGGTGGGCGTAGGAGCCGATGCCGATCCGGTCCCCCCACTCCCGGTAGTAGAGGTCCGCGTCCTGGTGCCGGAGGATCGGCAGGGTCGCGCCGTTCGGGGCGTCGTGCTTGCCGACCAGCTCCGGGACCGCGGAGGTGAAGACGTACTGGTGGGCCAGCGGCTGGAGGGGGCACGGCATGCCGGCCATCTCGCCGATCGCGGGTCCCCAGAATCCGGCGCAGGAGACGACGATGTCCGCCGGCACGGTTCCGTCGGACGTGGTCACGCCGGTCACGCGGCCGTTCGAGCGCTCGATGCCGGTGACGATCGTCTCGGCGCAGTAGGTCACGCCGGCGCGCGTGGTGCGCTCGATGAGCACCTGCACCGCCTTGGCCGCCAGGGCGAGCCCGTCCGTCGGCACGTGGTAGCCGCCCAGCACCATCTCGGGATTGACCAGGGGATGCTGCGCGAGCACCTCCTCGGGGGTGAGCAGCCGGCCCTCGATCCCCCAGGAGGCCGCGTAGCCCACCTTGCGCTTGAGCTCCTCCAGCCGCGCCGGCGTGGTGGCCACCTCGAGACCGCCGACCTGGTTGAAGCAGCCCAGGGAGACGAGCTTCTCGACGGTGTACCGCGCGAAGTGGGTCATCGTCCGTGACGGGTTCGTCTGGTAGACGAGTCCGGGCGCGTGCGACGTCGAGCCCCCGGGAAGGGGCAGCGGACCCTGCTCGAGGACGGTGACGTCCGTCCAGCCGCGCTGGACGAGCTCGTCGGCGAGGTTCGTGCCGACGATGCCGGCGCCGATGATGACGACGCGAGGGGTGGTGCTCATGGGGCGGTTCTCCTGACCTGCGGATGTCGTGCGGGGGCTCGGCCGGGTTCAGCTCGGCCGGGACTCGTGGCCGTTGACGGTGAGACCGGGCGGCAGGTTCGGTGCCTCGGACGACTCCTCGACCATGATGATGCCGTCCACGACGCTCACCTCGTGGGCCCGCACCGGCAGCTTGGCCGGAGGGGCGTCCACCGCGCCGGTGCGCAGGTCGAACTTGGACGCGTGCAGCGGGCACTCCACCTCGCACCCCTCCACCCAGCCGTCGGCGAGCGAGGCGTCCTGGTGGGTGCAGGTGTCGTCGATGGCGAACAGCTCGCCCTCCTCCGTGTGGAAGACGGCGATGGGCGGGACGGTGTCGAGGCGCAGGGCGTCACCGGGGGCGAGGTCCTTGAGGGGGCAGGCCTGGTGCATCGGAGCGGATCCTTTCCTGAGGTGGCTCGGGCCTGCTGTGCCGAGCGTTGCCACCTCGACCGCACTGCCTCACGATGAGCAACAAGTGTTGCAATGTGCAACATCGTGAGGACTTCCACCGAACCCTGTCAAGAGCCGGGGCCCACCCGGAACCCGCGCGGGGCCGCACGGGGACGCAATGTAAATTCCCCGGGTCGAATTCGCCGGACCCCTTGACGGGGCCGGTGACGAGGTTCACGCTGATTCTCACATTGTGAGCCGTGTTGCACGAAGCGCACAGGACGTCCGGACCTCGGACCTCCCCGCCCTTGCTCCGGGTCATTCAGGACGAAGATCTGAAAGGGGTCCCTCATGGAGTCCCTCGTCATTGTCGGAGCGTCGCTGGCGGGCCTGTCCGCCGCCCGGGCCGCCCGGAACCTCGGGTTCGCCGGACGACTGGTGATCATCGGTGATGATCCCCAGCGCCCCTACGACCGCCCACCGCTGTCCAAGGACTTCCTCGCCGGCCGGATCGAGCTCGAGGACCTGGCCCTGGAGACCGACGACGAGGCCCTGGAGGCCGAGTGGATCCTCGGGACCCGGGCGGTGTCCTTCGACGCGACCACCCGCCTGGTGCACCTGGAGGACGGGCGGTCGGTGCGCGCCGACGGCCTGGTGATCGCCACCGGGGCCTCGCCCCGGTCGCTGCCGCAGCTCGCCGGGAGCGCGAACGTGGTGAGCCTGCGCACCGTCGCCGACGCGCAGAGGCTCCGCGGGCTGCTGGCTGCCGGGCGGCGGCTCGTGGTCGTGGGCGCCGGCTTCATCGGCGCGGAGGTCGCCTCCACCGCCCACGCCCTCGGTCTGGACGTCACGGTGCTGGAGAAGTCCCCCACCCCCCTGTGCGGCCCGCTGGGCACCGAGCTGGGCGGGGTGGTCGCCGGGCTGCACGAACGCGCCGGCGTGGAGCTGATCTGCGGCGTCGACATCGAGGAGTTCGAGTTCACCGGCGGGTCGGTCAGCGCGGTGCGCCTGGCCGGCGGCCGGGTGCTGCCCGCCGACGTGGTGGTCGTGGGCATCGGCGCGGCGCCGAACACCGCCTGGCTGGAGGGCTCCGGGATCGAGCTGGGCAACGGCGTGCTGTGCGACGCCGTCGGGGCCACCAGCATCCCCGGAGTCGTCGCCGTGGGCGACTGCGCCGCGTGGTGGGAGCCGGGCACCGGCCGCCACCACCGGGTGGAGCACTGGACCGGGGCCGCCGAGCGCCCGGCGGTGGCCGTGGGCGCCCTGCTGGGCGCCGACCCGGCCGGGCTGCCCGCCGTCAAGCCCCCCTACTTCTGGTCCGACCAGTACGGCACCCGCCTGCAGTTCGCCGGCGACGCCTCCCGCGCCGACCGCGTGGCCTACGAGCACGGCGGCCCGGACCAGGACTCCCTGCTCGCCGTCTACTACGCCGGGGACGAGCCGGTCGCCGTGCTCGCCTGGAACCAGACGAGGCTCTTCTGCCGCTGGCGCAAGACCCTCGAGAAGCTCGCCGTCGCCGCGGTCCAGTCGCTCGCGGCCTGACCGCCCACGCAGCCCTGCCACTCCTCCTCCCTCTCCCACCCCGCGCTCTGCGCACTGTCCGAACCCAGGAGTTCGTGTTGTCGATCAACGTTGTCTCGGAGTCCCTGATCTCCACCCTGCCCGGCTCCACCTACGTGGACGAGGCAGTCTTCCGCGCCGAGCAGGAGCGCATCTTCGAGCAGATGTGGTTCTGCGCCGTGCGCGCCGCCGACCTGGACAAGCCCGGAGCCTTCCGCACCGTCCAGGTCGGGCGGGAGTCCATCATCATCACCCGCAACCGGAAGCACGGCATCCGGGCGTTCTACAACATCTGCCGCCACCGCGGCGTGAAGCTGTGCATGGAGGACGCCGGCGAAGCCGCGCGCTCCTTCCAGTGCCCGTACCACGCCTGGACCTACGACTTCGACGGCAAGCTCATCGCCGCCCCCAACCTCACCAAGATGCCCGACATCGACCGCCAGGAGTACGGCCTGGTCACCATCCCGGTCCGCGAGTACCTCGGCTACGTCTGGGTCTGCCTGGCCGAGAACCCTCCGTCCTTCGAGGAGGACGTCATGGGCGACATCCAGGAGCGCCTCGGGGACACCCAGGCCATCGAGGGCTACGACATCGCCAACCTCTCCCTGGGCCGGCGGATCACCTACGACGTGAAGGCCAACTGGAAGCTCATCATCGAGAACTTCATGGAGTGCTACCACTGCGCCACCATCCACCCCGAGCTCACGGAGGTGCTGCCCGAGTTCGCCGACGGCCTCGCCGCCCAGTACTTCGTCGGCCACGGCGCCGAGTTCGGCGACGACGTGCGCGGCTTCACCATCGACGGCTCCGAGGGCCTCGACAAGCTCCCCGGCGTCGACGACGACCACGACCGCCGCTACTACGCCATCACCGTCAAGCCCACCGTGTTCGTCAACCTCGTCCCCGACCACGTCATCATCCACCGCATGTTCCCGCTGGCTCCGGACCACACCGTCGTGGAGTGCGACTGGCTCTACCTCCCCTCGGTCGTGGACTCCGGCAAGGACGTCTCCACCTCCGTGGAGCTCTTCCACCGCGTCAACCAGCAGGACTTCGACGCCTGCGAACGCTGCCAGCCCGCCATGAACTCCAAGATCTACGCCAAGGGCGGGGTCCTCGTCCCCTCCGAGCACCACATCGGCGCCTTCCACGACTGGATCACCGACAAGGTCGGCGACGTCGTCGGGACGGCGCCACCCCGGTCCTCCGGGACCGGGCCGCAGCACCTGTTCCCGGGAGGGGATCACGATGAGCACTGAGAATCCACCACTGGTTCCGTCGTCGGACGCGGAGGCCCCGCCGGCCTGTCCCGTCGACGACACGACGCACCTCCACGAGGCGGAGGCCGAGGAGACCCAGATCCTCGGCGAGCTCAGGGAGGGGGTCCAGGAACGGCGCAGCGCGCTCCAGGGAGAGCCCCGGGGCCTGGACAAGGTGATCTTCGGTGTGACCGGCGCCCTGGTCGTCGCCTTCGTGGTCTGGGGCTTCGTCGGCACGGAGAACCTGTCCACCGTCTCGACCGCGGCGCTCGGGTGGGTCCTGGAGAACACCGGGTGGATCTTCGTGCTGCTGTCCTCCCTGTTCGTCGCCTACGTCCTGTGGCTGGCCCTGGGCCGGTTCGGCAACATCCCGCTGGGCAAGGACGGCGAACGGCCCGAGTTCAGGACCGTCTCGTGGATCTCCATGATGTTCGCCTGCGGCATGGGCATCGGCCTGATGTTCTACGGCGTCGCCGAGCCCCTCTACTACTACATCTCCCCGCCGCCGGCCACGGTCGACGCCGGCACGGCCGAAGCCGTCGAGACGGCCATGGCCACGTCGCTGTTCCACTGGACGCTGCACCCCTGGGCCATGTACGCGGTGCTCGGCATCGCCATCGCCTACGGCACCTTCCGGCTGGGCCGCAAGAACCTGCTCTCCGAGGCGTTCGTGTCCCTCTTCGGGCGGCGGGCGGTCGACGGCGCCGGCGGCAAGATCATCAACATCCTGGCCATCTTCGCCACGCTCTTCGGCTCCGCGGCCTCGCTCGGGCTGGGCGCCCTCCAGATCGGCAGCGGCCTGCAGTTCAACGGCGTGGTGGGCGAGGTGGCCACCCCGATGCTCGTGCTGATCATCGCGGTGCTCACGTTCTGCTTCGTGGCCTCGGCGGTGTCGGGCATCGAGCGCGGCATCCAGTTCCTGGCCAACACCAACATGGTGCTCGCGGTGGTCATGGCCCTCATCGTCTTCGTCGTGGGGCCCACCCTGTTCATCCTCAACCTCATCCCCAACGCGATCGGCTCCTACCTCCAGCAGCTGCCGGAGATGGCCGCCCGCACCGAGGCCTCCGGCGGCGAGGACATGCGCGCGTGGCTGTCCAGCTGGACGATCTTCTACTGGGCCTGGTGGATCTCCTGGACGCCGTTCGTGGGCATGTTCATCGCTCGCATCAGCCGCGGTCGCACCATCCGCCAGTTCGTCACCGGCGTGCTGCTGGTGCCCTCCCTGGTGTCCCTGCTGTGGTTCGCCGTCTTCGGCGGCAGCGCCATCCACATCCAGCGGACGGCGAACGCGACCCCCGACCCCGGCGACGGGATCGCCACGGTCGTCGACGGCGTCCCCACCATCTCCTTCGACGGCGCGATCTACGACATGTTCAACAGCCTCGGCACGCCGCAGGCGCTGACCATCGGCCTGGCGGTGCTGGCCATGGTGCTCACCGCCATCTTCTTCGTCACCGGTGCCGACTCGGCGTCCATCGTGATGGGCTCCCTCAGCTCCCGGGGCAGTCTCGAGCCGTCGAAGCCCGTCGTGATCTTCTGGGGCGTGCTGATGGGCGGGGTCGCGGCCGTCATGCTCCTGGCCGGCGGTGACACCCCCGCGGAGGCGCTGGGGGGTCTGCAGCGGCTCACCATCGTTGCCGCGCTGCCGTTCGTCCTCGTGATGTGCGTCCTGTGCATCGCCCTGACCCGCGACCTGCGCGCGGACCCGATGTGGCTGCGCCAGCGGCTGTCCGACTCCGTGGTGCGCCGCGCCATCCGCAC
This sequence comes from Kocuria sp. LHG3120, assembly GCF_049897445.1. Lineage (NCBI taxonomy): Bacteria > Bacillati > Actinomycetota > Actinomycetes > Micrococcales > Micrococcaceae > Kocuria > Kocuria sp. LHG3120. The sequence goes on from NZ_JAFCWG010000004.1 coordinate 68,172, forward strand.
CGCCGTGGACGAGTACGGGCACCAGAAGTTCACCCTGGTCACCCAGGAGAGCACGGATCCGCCCACGGGCCAGATCCAGGCCGTGGACGCCACGGCCGCCGGTCAGCCGATCTACGCCCGGGTGAAGGGCCAGGAGAACGGCCAGGTCCGGAAGAAGAAGGCGGCCCGCCCATGACACCGCGGGACGGTCCGGGACGCGCCCGGCCCGCACGGCACGTTACCGCGCGCCCCGCCCGCTCCACCCCGGCGAGCCGGGGTGGAGCGGGCGGAGCGGACGGAGCGCGACAATGACGATTGACTACCATGGAGTCATGTCCTCCCCCGGCCCCAGACCCCCGACCGCCCCCGACGCCGCCAAGGAGCAGCCCGGCACGGACGGGGTCACCCCGGGGGGTGTGCAGTCGGTGGACCGGGCCATCACCGTGCTCGAGGTCCTCGCCCGGACCGGTGGTTCCACGGTGACCGAGGTGGCCGCGGAGCTGGGCGTGCACAAGTCCACCGCGTCGAGGCTGCTCGGCGCCCTGGAGTCCCGGGGCCTGGTGCACCACCCGAGCGACGGCAGCCCGTATCAGCTCGGGTTCGGCATCCTTCGGCTGGCGCACGCGATCCCCGGCCGGCTGAGCGTGGTGGCCGAGGCGCGCGACGAGGTCCGCGGCCTGGCCCGGACCCACTCCGAGACGGTCAACCTGGCGGTCCTGCGGGAGGGCCACGCCGTCAACGTGGACCAGGAGATGGGCCCCTCCTCGGTCGCGACCCACGACTGGATCGGGAGCCTGACCCCCCTGCACGCCACCGCCAGCGGGAAGGTGCTGCTGTCGGGGCTGCCGTCCGACGAGAGGGCCCACGTCCTCCGCGACCAGGGCATGCCGGCCCTCACCGCGCGCACGATCACGTCGAGGGAGCAGCTGGAGCGACAGCTGATCGACGTGGTCGCCCGGGGCTACGCCACCGTGTGCGAGGAGTTCGAGATCGGGCTGAACTCCGTCGCCGTGCCCGTGCGGGACCATCTCGGCACGGTCATCGCCTCGATCAGCGTCTCGGGACCGGCGTTCCGGTTCACGGAGCAGCACATGGCCGACCTGGTCGAGGACCTCAAGGAGGCCGGCCTGCGGGTCAGCCGGCGCATGGGGTACGCCCCCCTCGACGACTCCGCGTAGCAGCATCCGCGCCGCCTCGCCCCTGGCACGACGTGGTCCACGGCGCCCGGGACGGCCTCTCGAGCACTCAGGCGCGGAAGGAGGCGATCATCGCCTCGACCTGCCGGTGCTGCTCCGATCCGGCGTACTCCCGGGCGGCCTCGAGCGTGGGGAAGTCGTGGACCGAGCTGAAGATCACCGTCCGGTAGGTGATGCCGTTGGGCGCGACCACCCCGGTCTCGACCAGCCCCAGGCCGTACAGGACGTGCGGCAGCATCGTGGTGGGCGGAGGGGCGTCCGCATCGGTCAGCGAGGTCACGAGCCGCACGGCGTCCGGCCAGCCGTACGCGTTGCGCAGCTCCGGCGAGGACGTCAGGTCCATGGCCACGGAGCGCACCACGAACTCCCCGCTGCTGGACAGCGGCACGCTCCCCGGGACGTCCCCGAGGTGGGCCACCGGCGGCATCGAGCAGTCGGGGCCGCACTCGGCGCCCCAGGCGATGAGGACCGACAGGTGGCCGACGGGAGCACCGTCCGGCCCGAGCACCGTCACCGTGCCGCCGACGTCCGAGAAGTCCCCGTCCACGCTCCACGTCGCGGGCAGCTCGAAGGCGAAGGCGGCGTCCGCGGCCGTGCCGGAGTAGGTCACGAGCTCCGCGGGAGCCCCAGTCGGACTCGCCGTCGGGCTCGCGGTGGGCGTGCTGGTCGGGGCCTCCGTCGGACCGGCCGTCGGGTTCTCGGCGGTCGGCGACGGGCTCTCCGTGGCTGGTTCTGTGGCTGGTTCCGTGGCCGTCGGGGACTCCGCCGCCGTGGCGGCCGGCGACGCGGCCGGGCTCGTGCCCTCGGCGGAGGAGTCCCCTCCGGACGGGGTGCCGCAGGAGGCCAGGAGGAGCAGGGCCGCGGCGGCCGCGCCCAGCGCCCGGGTCGATCGTGACGTGGTCGGTGACATGTGGACGGCCCCCCGATCGCGGAGCACCAGCGCCCCGGGCGTGCGCCCGGCCCGGCTCCGAGGACTGCAGGCTACGCCGCCCGGTTCGCGGTCGGCAACGGCGGGCGGCGGGCGCCCGGCGATCGTTGTGGGATCGCAAATTCCTGGGCGCTGTCGGAGAGCGTGGGTACGCTCGGGGCACGGCCCGCTCCGGGGTCGCACCGGGGACAGGAGTGGGGCCATGGACCTGAACGGCGCGAGGATCCTGGTGGTGGGGGCGACCGGCGTCCTCGGGCGGCGGCTGTGCGAACGGCTGAGCGAGCGCACCACCGACATCGTGGTGACGGGCCGCTCCGCCTCTGCGGCGGAGGAGCTGCGGCGCGGCCTCGGCCTGCGCGCGGCCCACGCCCTCGACCTCGTGGACCACGACGAGGCGGCGGAGGTGGTGCGCCGTGCGGCCGAGGAGCTCGGCGGGCTCGACGCCGTGGTGATCGCCACCGGGGTCGCCGCGTTCGGCCCGGCGGCCGACGAGGACGAGGCCGTCGTGGAGGAGCTGTTCGAGGTCAACGCCCTCGGCCCCATGGCCGTCATCCGGGCGGCCCTGCCCCACGTCGCGGACGGCGGCGCGGTCGCGGTCCTCACCGGGGTGGTCGCGGAGCTGCCGCTGGCCGGGATGGCCGGCTACGCCGCCAGCAAGGCGGCCATGGCCTCGTGGCTGGGGTCGCTGCGGCGGGAGCTGCGCCGTCGTCGGATCGCGGTGATGGACGCCCGGCTGCCGCACATGGACACCGGGCTCGTGGACCGGGCGCTCACCGGCCTGCCGCCCCGGCTGCCGCCGGGGCACAACGTGGACGACGTCATCGCCGCGGTGGAGCGCGGCCTCGAGCGCGGCGTCCACGAGCTGCGGATCGACTGAACCGGGTGCCCGTGCCCGCCGGAGCCGCCGCGGCGGTGGGGGCGCCGTCTCACCGGGGCATGCGGATGACGGGCTTGACCACGTCGCCGGACCCGCTGTCGGCGAGGGCCTGCTCGATCTCGTCGAGCTCGTAGAAGCGCACCAGCTCGTCGAAGGGGAACCGCCCCTGCCGGTGGAGGTCGATCAGGGCGGGGATGAACTTTCCGCTGCGGCTGCCGCCGCCCAGGACCCCGACGATCCGCTTGCCCCACAGCGCGTGCATGTGGTCGAGGCTGAAGCGCGCCTGGGCGGGCGCGCCGCCGATGAGCACGAGCGTGCCCAGCATGCCCACGCAGTCCGCGGCCTGCTCCACGACGGGGACCACCCCGGTGCACTCGAACGCGTAGTCGGCGGAGCCGCCCGTGATCCGGGCGACCTCCGCGACCACGTCCGTGTCCCGGGAGTTGATGACGTGGGTGGCCCCGTAGCGGGTGGCCAGCTCGAGCCGGGAGTCGTGCAGGTCCACGGCGACGACCGTGGTGGCGGCGGTGCAGCGGGCGGCCATGATCGCGGCCAGCCCCACGGCCCCGACGCCGAAGACCACCAGGGACGAGCCCGGCTCCGGGCGGGCCTCGTTGAGCACCGCGCCGGCGCCCGTGCCCAGCCCGCAGGCCAGGGGTCCGAGCAGCTCGAGCGGCACGTCGTCGGGCGCCTTCACGAGGGCGTCGGCGAGGACGATCGAGTGGGTGGCGAAGGACGACTGGCCGAAGAAGTGCCCGGAGACCTCCGAGCCGTCCGCCCGCGTGTAGGCCGAGGTCCCTGCGTCCTCGCCCCGGAAGCGGCGGCCCGAGACGAGAGCCTCCCCGGTCCGGGCGCAGTAGCGGGGCTGCCCGTCCAGGCAGTTGCGGCACGCTCCGCACGAGGGCCACCCGATGACGACCCGGTCGCCGGGCACGACGGCGCCGACGCCCTCGCCGACCCGTTCCACGATCCCCGCGCCCTCGTGGCCCAGGATCCCCGGCAGCGGCAGCGGCATGTCACCCGCACGGGTGATGGCGTCGGTGTGGCAGACCCCGGTCGCGACGATCCGGACCAGCACCTCCCCGCGGCCGGGCTCGGCGAGCTCGACGTCCTCCAGCTCGAACGGGGCCCCGATCCCCTCGACGACGGCGGCGCGGATCCTCATGGTGTCCTCCTCGGCACTCCCGGTGCGGTGACGCGGCTCACGCGCCCCCTGCTCGGCAGTCTAGGGGCGGGCACGGTCTCCGGGGGAGGTCAGTCCCGACCGGACATGACGAGTCCGCCCGGAGCCGATCCGCGCGGGAGGCGGCGGACGGCCCGCGGGCGGCCGCGGCGCACTCCTCCTGCAGGAGGAGCGACGGGTCAGCCGTGGCCCAGGTCCCGCATCTGCTCCGGGGTGAGCCGGCCCCCGTTGGCCGCCGCGGCCTCGAACGTCGGCAGGTGGATCTCCTGGGAGGCGCTGCGCAGGTTGGTGAAGACGCGGGTCAGGGGTTCGTCCCCGCGGACCTCCTCCAGCAGCCGGTCGTAGAGCGCGATGTTGTCGGTCTCCCAGGCCGCCCAGGCGGTGGCGGCGGCCTCGAGGTCGGTGGGCGCGGAAATCCGCCCGGTGTAGGGGTTCGGCGGGACCGTGACACCGAGCCGCTCCAGCTGGCGGGTCAGGGCGTCGACGTGCTGCTCCTCGGCGGCCTGGATGCTCGCGTACGGCTCGACGGGTCCGAACTCGTCCACGACCGCCCGGTACTGCGCCGAGGCGGCGTACTCGCCCTCGGGGGACATCAGGGCCTCCCACGCGGCCGCGGCCATGGGGTCGGCCGCGGCCGGAGGAATCGACACCGAGGGGACCGCCCCGGCAGCGCCCGGGGCGGGCGCCGTTCCGGGCTGCGTCGTCGGGCCCGTCGTGGTCAGGCCCGTCGTGGTCGGGCCCGGCGACGCGGGGCTCGTCGTCGCCGAGCTCGACGGGCTCGACGGGCTCGACGTCGGGACGGTGCCGTCCCCGGTCGGCGGGGAAGCCTGCGGACCGCAGGCGCTGACGGCCGTCACGAGGAGCACCGCGGCGGCCGGGACGATCAGTCTCTGGTGCATGATCCGTTCTCCATCCTGGGAGGAGCGGCCCGGCGGGGTCGCTCGGCTCGACGGTCTGCGGTGACGCCGATCACAACATACCCCAGGGGGTATGCGGGAGCAAGAGGTGTGACGCCTCCGCGCCTCTCTGTGACGACGTCCGACCGACCCTCTGCTCCGCGGTCCGGGGCCGGCCCGTCCTGCCCCCGCCCACGGCGGGGCCGTCAGAGCGTCAGCCGCGGCCAGCCCTTCGTGTCCCGCAGGAGCTGCCGGTCGTGGGTGGTCAGCACCACGGCCGCGGCCGTGGCGGCGAGGGCCTCGGTGAGCTCGTCCACGAGGGCGATCGAGAGGTGGTTGGTCGGTTCGTCCAGCAGCAGCACGTGCGGCCGGGACGCCAGCACCACGGCCAGCTCGAGGCGCCGCCGCTGCCCGGCCGACAGCTCCGCCACGGGGCGTCCGCGGTCCCGCGCCGCCAGCAGTCCCAGGGACTCCAGGGGGGCCACCTCGTGCTCGGCCAGCCGGTCCGCGAGCACGAGCCGGACGAGCTCCTGCTCGTAGACCTCCTGGGCCGAGCGCGCCCCGTGCCGGACCCCGTCCTGCAGCAGGTGGCCGATCCGCGCCCCGGGGGCTGCGGTGCGCCGCCCCACGTCGGGAGCCAGCGCACCGGCGAGCACCTGCAGCAGGGTGGACTTGCCCGCCCCGTTGGGGCCTGCGACGACCAGCCGGTCCCCGGACTCCAGCAGCACGTCGACGGGCCGGAGCAGCCGGCCCGTGACCGCGACGCCCTCGGCGCGCACCAGCTCGACACCGGGCAGCGCCGGCAGCTCCGGCACCGACAGCTCCAGCGGGGGCTCGGGGACGTCCACGCGGTGCCGCTCGAGGTCCTCCTGCCGGCGGTGCACCGAGCGGACGAGCCCCGGGGCGCGGGTGGCGCGGGTGTGCTTGCCGGTGCCCTTGTCCGGGCGCCATCCGTCGACCAGGCGGGAGCGGGCGCGCTGGAGGTTCCCGGCCAGCCGGGCGTGCTCGGCCTGCTGCTCCCGGTGGTCGTGGATCCACCGCGAGCGCTCGGCGGTCCGGCCGGCGCGCCAGCCCGCCACCCCGCCCCCGTACCACCGCGGGCGGCCGTCCCGGCTGGGGTCCAGGTCCAGGACGGTGTCCACGACCTGGCCCAGCAGCCGCCGGTCGTGGCTGACCAGGACCACGCCGCCGCGGAACTCGCGCAGCGCCGCCCCCAGGTGGGCCAGCCCCGCGGCGTCGAGGTGGTTGGTGGGCTCGTCCAGCAGCAGGAGGTCGTGGACGGTGCCGAGCAGGCAGGCCAGGCGCACCCGGTAGCGCTGGCCCACCGAGAGGGTGCCGAGCACCCGGGAGCGGTCGGTCACGGCGTGCAGGGCCTGCAGGGCGAGGTCCACCCGCCGGTCGGCGTCCCAGGCGTCGAGGGCCTGGGCGACCGCCAGCGCCTGTGCGTACTGCTCCGGGGCGCCCGGCCGGTCCGCGGCGAGGGCGCGGGCTGCGGCCTCGACCTGCGCCACCGCGGTGTGCTCGGCGGTGAGCTCGAGGTCCAGGAGGTCCCCCACGGTGCCCTCGGGCGGCACGGGCAGCTCCTGGTCGACCACGGCGAGCGTGCCGGTGCGGCGGACGGTGCCGGCGTCCGGGAGGAGGGCGCCCGAGAGCACCTCCAGCAACGAGGTCTTGCCGCGGCCGTTCTCCCCCACCACGCCGAGGCGGGTGGCGGGGGTGATCGTGAGGTCGAGCCCGTCCAGGACGGTGCGGGACCCGCGGACCACGCGGATCCCGGTGGCGGTCAGCTGGGCGTGCTCGCCCGCGGGCACGGCGGGACGGTGGATGGGAACGGCGGACATGCTTCCTCCGGGGTGCGGAGCCGCGCGCGGCCGGACGGCCGGGGCTCCTGACGAGGGGACGGGTGGGCAGGACGACGGAACGCCGCGGCGGACGCGCGGCGGGATCCGGAACCCGTCAGAGGAAGAAGTGGTGGAACATGGTCGCCCCAGGATAGCCCGGGTGGGCAACCACCGGGGGGCCCCGCCCGGATGAAACGATCGTTCCAGCACAAACCGAATTGCATTAAACGATTGCGACATCTTGTGGCGGCGTCGATGAAACGCGGGTTCCATACCGTGGCTGTCGCCCTCCTCCCGCGCCACCGAAGGAACTCCCATGGCCACCACAGCCACCCCGCTCGACCGGCGACCGGCCGGCGACCGCCCGCGGTTCCGGATGCCCCACGTGTACGTGGTGCTCTTCGTCCTGTCCGGACTCGCCGCCCTGGCCACCTACCTCGTGCCGGCCAGCCGGTACGAACGCGTCCTCGGACCGGACGACCGCGAGATGATCGACCCGTCCAGCTACGGCGCCGTCGAGTCCTCGCCGACCTCCCTCGTCGACTTCGTCACCGCGATCCCGCGGGGGCTCGTCGACGCCTCGGAGGTCGTGTTCTTCACGTTCGTCATCGGCGGGACGTTCATGGTGCTCCGGCGCACGGGCATCATCGAGGCCGCCCTCGACCGCACCAGCCGGCGCTTCGCGTCCCGGCGGACGCTGCTGATCCCCGTGCTCATCACCGCCTTCGCCGTGATCGCCTCGCTGATCGGCACCCAGGAGCTCGCCCTCGTCTACATCCCGGTGATCCTGCCGGTCATGATCGCCCTCGGCTACGACTCCCTGACCGCCGTCGCCGTCGCCCTCGTGGGCACCACCGCCGGCTTCACGGCGGGCGTCCTCAACCCCATCAACACGGGGCTGGGCCAGCAGATCGCGGGTCTGGAGCCCTTCTCCGGACTCGGTCTCCGTCTCCTCGCGCTCCTGGCCCTGGTCGTCACCGGCTCCGTGTACGTCATGCGCTACGCCCGGAGGATCAGCCGCTCCCCGGAGCGGGGCCTGCTGCACGACGAGCCGGCCGAGGCGGAGAAGCGCCGCCTCTACGCCGACGGGCACTCCGGCGAGCCCCTCGTCCTCGCCCGGCGCCAGGGCGCCGCGCTGCTCACCGCCGCGCCGATCGTCGGCGTGCTGGTGTGGGGCGTGCTCACCCAGGGCTGGTTCTTCCTCGAGATGGCCGGGATGTTCATCGTCCTGTCGGTCGTCGTCGGGCTCGTGGCGGGCCTGTCCGTCAACGAGGTCTGCGCCGCCTTCACCGAGGGCATGCGGGACGTGCTCGAGGGCGCGATCATCGTGGGCGTCGCCCGCTCCGTCGCCGTGGTGCTGGAGGACGGCAACATCCTGGACACCGTCGTCCACGCCCTCGGCAACGCCGTGGACGCGCTGCCCGCCGCGCTCGCGGCGCTGGGCATGTTCGCGGTGCAGACCCTCTTCAACTTCGTGGTCCCCTCGGGCAGCGGCCAGGCCGTGGTGACCATGCCGATCATGGCGCCGCTGGCCGACCTGGTCGGTGTCACCCGCCAGACGTCCGTGCTCGCCTACCAGCTGGGCGACGGCCCGTCCAACATCCTCTACCCCACCTCCGGGTACTTCATGGCCGCCCTCGCGATCGGCGGCGTGCGGTGGGAGAAGTGGGTCCGGTTCTTCCTCCCGCTGTTCGGCATCTGGGTGGTGCTGAGCGCGCTGTTCCTGGTCTTCGCGCAGCTGACCCAGTGGAACGGCTGACACACTTCCCTGCCCTGCCCTGCTCCCTACCCGCCGACCCCGTCGAGTCCCCCGTGTGGTCGCCCGTCCCCGGGCTCCTCCTCGAAGGCGTCCGCGAGCTCGTGCGCGCCGGTGTCCGGCTGCGCCCCGCCCCCGCCCCCCCCCCCCCCCCCCCCCCCCCCCCCCGCCCCCGGCGGGGCCCCCCCCCCCCCCGGCGGGGGGGGGCACCCGCCCCCCACACGGGGGACTCGACGCTCAGGGCAAGGTGGGCGTGGGGCCCCAGGTCAGGGGGTCCGGCGCTCCCGCAGGACGCCGGCCATCAGGGCCGCGACGAGCGCGAAGACCGGGACCACGAGCAGCGCCGCCCGCAGCCCCACGGCGTCGGAGAGCACCCCGACGGCCGGGGACAGGCCGAGGAAGCTGATCCGCATCAGCCAGCTGACCAGGGCCAGGCCCGTCCCGGTCCGCAGCCCGGGGATGTCGTCGGCGGCGTGGAAGGCCGCGGGCACGAGCGTGGCGCAGCCGAAGCCGGCCAGCGCGAAGCCCGCGACGGCCGGGCCCGGCGCCGGGGCGAGGACCACGAGCAGCATCCCGGTCGCGCTCAGGGCGGCCCCGGCGCGGACCACCGCGGCCCGGCCCCAGCGGTCGGTCATGGGGTCGCCGAGCATCCGGCCCACGAACTGCGCCGCCATGAGCGCCACGAGCCCGAGCCCCGCGGTGGCCAGTGGGGCGCCCAGCTCGGCGTTCAGGTACACGGCCGACCAGTTCTGCCCGGCGTCCTCGACCATCACCCCGGCCATCGCGATCACGGCCACGGGCAGGAGGCTGACGACGACGATGCGCCCCGCCGACCGCCGCCCCGTCCCGGCGGGCCCGGAGCCGGGGTCCGGCCGGGAGCCGGTGGTGCCCAGGCCCGTCGTCGTCGTGCCGTCCGGAAGCGGATCCTCCGGCGGCGGGTCGTCCGAGCTGACCGTGCGCAGCTCCTGCCCCTCGGCCGGGCTCAGCGCGGCGCGCAGCGCCACGAGGGCGACCGCGCTCCACACGAGCCCGCTCGCCGGCAGGTGCCACCCCAGGGGCACGCCGAGGGCGAGCGCCGCGGTGCCCATGAGCCCGCCGACCACGGCGCCCAGGCTCCACAGGGCGTGCAGGGAGTTGATGATCGAGCGGCCGCGGGCGCGCTGGACCTCCATCCCCTGGGCGTTCTGGGCGGTGTCCACGTGGGCGTCCAGGGCGCCGCCCAGGAACATCGCCGCGAGGAACACCCCCGCGCCCAGCCCCGTGCCGGCGCCCAGGCCCGCCCCGGCCCCGGCGGCCGCGAGGCACACGGAGAGCAGGACGGTGCCCAGGGCCGCCACCCGGCCGGAGCCGAAGCGGCGGATCGCCCGAGCGGGGAGGGCGCCCACGAGGATCGCCCCGAGCGGGAACGCCACGACCAGCAGGCCGTAGAGGGTGTTGGAGAGCCCGAACGCGTCCTTGACCTCCGGCAGGCGCGGCAGCAGGTTGGCGTAGAGGGCGCCGTTGGTGAGGAAGAACGCGGACACCGCGATCCGGGCGCGCCGGACCCGCGCGGGGTCGAGGGCGGTGGTCTGGACGGTCACGTCCACGACTCTAAGGGCTGGGTTCCCCCGCCTCCGCCCCCGGCCCGCTGGAGTCAGGGGGCGACGGGCCGTCCAGGGCGTCGCCGAGGCGGTCCCGGAACCCGCGCACGGCCTCGGCCACCTCGTCCGAGCACAGCAGCCGCCACGGCACGTCCGCCGGGATCCAGGGCAGCGCCATCAGCAGCTCCGGGACGGAGCCGCCGGTGACGGTCCAGTCGACGGTGTCCCCGGGACCCTGCACCGCCGTGGCCGCCCACGGCCCGAAGTGCTCCCGGACCCGGTCCAGGCCCACGGTCATCCGCACCGTCAGCTCGTGCCGCGCGGCGTCCGCGCCGTGGGCGGCCAGGACGAACTCGGCGGCGTCCGCGGCGGGCAGCTCCCGCGGCGCGACGCGCACGGCGGTGCCCGCCAGCCTCCGCAGCCGGTCGATGCGGAACGTGCGCCAGTCGGCGCGGTCGGCGTCCCAGGCCACGAGGTACCACCACCGGTCCCGCGGGACCAGGGAGTGCGGCTCGACCAGCCGGGCGCTCTCCCGGCCCTGCCGATCGACGTAGCGGAAGCGCACCCGCTCGTGGTCGCGGCAGGCCAGGGCGAGCTGGGCGAGGACCTCGGTGGCCACGTGCGCGTCCGTGCGGGCCACCGGGACGGTGTGCGCCTGCAGCGCGGCGACCCGGCGGCGCAGGTGCCGCGGCAGCACCTGCTGGACCTTGGCCAAGGCGCTCAGCGACGTCTGCTCGCCGTCGCCGACGCCGTGCACCGCGGCGGTGCGCAGCCCCACGGCGATGGCCACGGCCTCGTCGTCGTCGAGCAGCAGCGGCGGGATGCTGGTGCCGCCGGCGAGCTGGTACCCGCCCGCCGTGCCGGGGCGGGCCGTGACCTCGTAGCCGAGCTCGCGCAGCCGGTCGATGTCCCGGCGCAGCGTCCGCTCGGAGACCGTCAGCCGCTCGGCGAGCTCGGGCCCGGACCAGTAGCGGTGGGTCTGCAGCAGGGACAGCAGCCGGAGCACCCGCGACGTCGGATCGGACATGACCCGCAATCTATGCCCCCCTGCGGACAGCTGGTGGCCTGAATGCGCTCTACCGTGGACCCATGAGCACCCCACCCATCATCAGCGCCCGCGGGCTGAGCAAGAGCTTCCGCGGGCCCGGCGGCCGGACCGTCGAAGCGGTGGCCGACCTGACCATGGACGTGGCGCCCGGCACGCTGACCGCGTTCCTCGGGCCCAACGGCGCGGGCAAGTCGACCTCGCTGCGCATGCTCACCACGCTGCTGCGGCCCACCGGCGGCACCGCCACCGTGTGCGGGTTCGACGTCGCCCGGCAGCCGGCCGAGGTGCGCGCCCGCATCGGCTACATCGGGCAGAAGAACGGGGCCGGACAGTACCAGCGGGTCCGCGACGAGCTGCTCAGCCAGGGCGCCCTGTACGGGCTGAGCCGGGCGGAGACGCGGCGCCGCGTGGACGAGCTCGTGGAGGCCCTCGGCCTCGGCGACCTCGTCCGCCGGCCCACGATGAAGCTCTCCGGCGGCCAGCGCCGCCGCGTGGACATCGCCCTGGGACTGATCCCCGGCCCCCAGCTGCTCTTCCTCGACGAGCCCACGACCGGGCTGGACCCCCAGTCCCGTGCGCACCTGTGGGAGCACATCCTCGAGCTGCGCCGCCGCTACGGGACCACGCTGTTCCTCACCACCCACTACCTCGACGAGGCCGACCAGTTCGCCGAGCGGGTCATGGTCGTGGACCGGGGACGGATCATCGCCGACGACACCGCGTCCCGGCTCAAGACGGACCTGGCCGGCGACCGGATCGCCCTCACCCTGGACGCCGACCCGCCCGCCGCCGCGGCGGCCGTCCGGCGCGCGGCCGCCGCGGCGGGGGCCGGCGGCGCCGAGCCGGAGGCGGTCCCCGCCGGGGAGGGCACCCGCGTGGTCGTCGCGGTCGAGCACGGCGAGCGCGTGCTGCCCGCCCTGCTGCGCGAGCTCGACCGGGCCGGCCACGCCGTGCGGACCGCCGAGCTGACCCGCCCGACCCTCGACGACGTCTTCCTCCGGCTCACCGGCCGGAGCCTGCGCGAGGAGCGGGCCGACGCGTCCGAGACCGACCCGGCCGCCGAGGCCACGAGCGTGGGAGCACCCCGATGACCGCCGTTCCGACCACCCGCGAGTCCCCCGGCGGCACCGACCGGGCCCGCCCGGCAGGGATCGTCCACGACTCCGTCAGCGTCTTCGTCCGCGAGCTCCGGCCCGTGGTCCGGGATCCCTTCAGCCTGGTGTTCTCGCTCATGCAGCCGCTGATGTTCCTGGCCTTCTTCGGCCCGCTCCTGGGCGGGATGACCGGGCGGCCCCTCGACCAGGCGTTCCAGTGGTTCGTGCCGGGCATCGTGGTGATGATCGCGCTGTTCGGCACCGCGATGACCGGCTCGAACCTGCTGTTCGAGATCCAGTCCGGGGCGCACGAGCGGATGCTCGTGGCGCCGGTGACCCGCTCCGCGCTCATGGTGGGGCGCGCGTGCAAGGAGATGGTGCCGCTGGTCCTGCAGGCCCTGGTGCTCTCCGGGGTGGCCGCGTTCTTCGGCTTCCGCCCGTCCCTGCCCGGCATGGTGGTGGGCCTGGCGATCCTCGCGGTCTTCGGGGTGGGGCTCGGGGCGCTGAGCTACGCCCTCGCCATCGTCTCCCGGAACCGGGACTGGATGTTCTGGACCGTGCAGCAGGGGCTGCTGTTCCCGCTCATGCTGCTCTCCGGGATGCTCCTGCCGCTCGAGGCCGGTCCGGGGTGGATGCAGGTGCTCTCGCGGTTCAACCCGCTCACCTACATGGTCGACGCCGAGCGGGCCCTGTTCAACGGCCAGTTCGGTGATCCGGCCGTGGCCGCCGGGGCCCTCGCGGCGGTCGTGCTGGCCGCGCTGGGGCTGACCGTGGGGATCCGGGCGATGCGCAACAGCATCTGAGGGGCCCACCGGGAAGGTCGCCGGGAAGGTCGCCGGGAGGGTCGCCGCGGAGGTCGCCCGGTGACGCTCAGAGCCACCGCTTCCACTTGAACACCCCGTAGAGGGCCACCCCCATGCCCAGCATGGCCAGCAGCGCGAGCGGGTAGCCCAGCGTCCACGCGAGCTCGGGCATGTGCTCGAAGTTCATCCCGTACACCGTGCCCACCAGGGTCGGGGCGAAGAGGATCGCGGCCCAGGAGGAGATCCGCTTGACCTCCTCGCTCTGCGCCAGGGCCGACTCGGTGAGCCGCTGCATCTCGTCGTTCTGCCGCTGGCCCACCAGGGTCGCGTGCACCGTGAGGGCGTTCTGCAGGAGCACCCGGAACGCGTCCGCGCGCTCGGCCACCCGGATGGCGTGGTCCTGCACGTCCCGCAGCCGCTGCTGCAGCTCGAGGTCGAGCCCGTACTTCTCCGCCCCGTGCTGCAGGGCCTCCAGCATGGCCACCAGCGGGTGGACGGCGCGCTGGAACTCGATGACCTCCCGGGAGAGCTCGTAGACGCGGCGGGAGACGTCCCGGTCTGCGCCGAAGATCTCGTCCTCGATCTCGTCGATGTCGTTCTCGAGTCCCGCGACCACGGGGGCGTAGCCGTCGACCACTTCGTCCAGGATCCCGTACAGCACCGCCTGCGGGCCTGTGCCCAGCAGCTCCGGCGCGGCCTCCAGCCGGCGCCGGACCGCCGCCAGGTCGGGGGACTCGGCGTGGCGGACCGTGACCACGAAGTCGCGGCCCACGAACACGTGCAGCTCCCCGAACTCGACCTTCTCCACGTCGTCCAGGTAGCGGGCCGGGCGCAGCACCACGAAGAGGGTGTCCCCGAAGCGCTCCAGCTTGGCGCGCTGGTGGCCCTTCAGGGCGTCCTCCACCGCGAGGTCGTGCAGCCGGAACTCCGCGGCCACGGACTGCACCTCGGCCGGCTCGGGGCGGTAGAGACCGATCCAGGCCATCCCGCCGCGCCCGCGCAGCGCCGCGTAGGTCTCGTCGAGGTCCTCCGGGGTCGACGTGCGCCGGCCCTCCACGTACACCACGTTGTCCACCAGCGTCACCGCGTGCTACCTCCCGTTCTGTCCGTCGCCCGTCCCGCCCCATCATGACAGGGCCCGTCCCCCGGGCCGGACCGGTGGGTGCGGCGCAGGTGGCGGGCGGGTGGTCAGCCCTTCACGGCGCCGCCGGTGAGCCCGGAGACGATGTAGCGCTGGAGGAACAGGAACAGCGCGACCACCGGGATCGCCGCCAGGATCGCCCCGGCGGTGAAGACGCCCCAGTTCTCCCCGAACTGCACGGAGACGAACTGGTACAGCCCCACGGCCAGCGTGTACTTGTCCGGGTCCTGGAGCACGATCTGGGCCAGCAGGAAGTCCGAGAAGGACGCGATGAAGGACAGCATCCCGACCACCACGAGGATGGGGGTCACCAGCGGCAGGATCATCGTCCAGTAGATCTGGGCGTGCGAGGCGCCGTCGATCTCCGCGGCCTCGTCGAGGTCCTTGGGGATGGTGTTGAAGAAGCCGTACATCAGGAACGTGTTGGCGCCCAGCGCCCCGCCCAGGTAGACGGCCACCAGTCCCAGCCGGGAGTTCAGGCCCATGAACGGGTAGACCCCGGAGATCGCGAACAGCAGCAGGAAGATCGCCACGAACGCCAGCAGCTGCGGGAACATCTGGATGACCAGCAGTGCCAGCAGCCCGCCCTTGCGGGAGCGGAAGCGGAACCGGGAGAACGCGTAGGCGGCGGCCGCACCCATGAGCACGGTGCCCACGGCCGTGGTGACCGAGACGAACAGCGAGTTCCCGAACCAGGTCAGGTAGGGGTTCTGCGGGTCGTTGAGCAGGTTGGTGTAGTTGGCGCCGGTGACGTCCGAGAACAGCTGGTTGGACCCGAGCAGGGAGCCCGAGGCGGACAGCGAGGCCGAGAAGGCGTAGACCAGCGGGAAGAGGGCGAAGACGCACGCGGCGATCGCGGCGAGGTGCTTCCACCCGCCGCGGGCGGAGCGGCGGCGCCGGCGGGGCCGGGGAGCCCCGGGTGCGGCGCCGGGAGGCCGCAGCGTGTCCGTCGGCTGGAGGGTGGTCGGGGTTCCGGCGGACGGCGCGGCCGCGGCGGCGGCCCAGGGGGCGCGGTCCGTGCCGTCGGGGCCGGGGCGGTCGCCCGGGGTGGGTGCGGTGGGAGTGGACATGTCAGCTGATCTCCTCGAGAGCCTTGCTGCGGCGGAACGTCAGCGCGGAGATGACGGCCACCATGATGAAGATGAGGATGGACAGGGCGGAGGCCAGACCGTAGTCGTTGGTGCCGCCGGCGAACGCGATCTTGTAGACGAACGAGATGAGGATGTCCGTGGCGCCCACCCCGGTGGTGGACTCCAGGTCCTGGGGACCGCCGCCGGTGAGCAGGTAGATCACGTTGAAGTTGTTGAAGTTCATGGCGAAGGACGCGATGAGCAGCGGGCCCACGGCCACCATGAGCATGGGCAGGGTGATCGCCCCGAACTGGCGCACCGGCCCCGCACCGTCCATCTCGGCCGACTCGTAGAGCTCTCCCGGGATGGCCTGCAGGGCGCCGGTGGTCACGAGGAACATGTACGGGAAGCCCAGCCAGAGGTTGACCAGCAGCAGCGAGAGCTTGGCCAGCCAGGGGTTCTCGAGCCAGGGCACCCCGGCGCCGCCCAGCAGGACCTGGTTGACGAAGCCGAAGTCCGCGTTGAGCAGACCGGCCCAGATCAGGATGGACAGGAAGGCGGGGAAGGCGTACGGCAGGAAGATGACGGCCCGGTAGACGTTGCGGAACCTCAGCTTCTCGTCGTTGAACAGGATCGCCAGGAGCAGCCCCAGGAAGAAGGTCAGCGCCACCGAGAGGATCGCGAAGGCGAAGGTCCACAGGGTCACGGAGACGAACGGGCCGCCCAGGACCTCCGGGTCGAAGATCGCCCCGAAGTTGTCCAGGCCCACGAAGACCCGCCAGCCCGGTCGCAGGGCCTCGCCGTCGGCGCTGACGAACGCGCCCTCGCCGTTGTTCGCGTACACGGTGCCGTCGTCGGCGACCATGGCGTCGGCCGCCTCGTCGTGCACGAGCGTGGGCTCGTAGGCGTAGGCCGTCCGGCCGTCGTCGGTGCGCAGCACGCCCTCGGCCTCCTGCTCGCCCACGGGCACCCGCAGGTCCGCCAGCTCGCCGGCGGCCGCCACGACGCCCCCGTAGTCGAGGATCTCGTAGCCGGGCGCCTCAGCGACGCGCCCGTCGGCGGCGGTCGCCCCCTCGAGCGGCGCGAGCGGCTCGCCGGTGGTGCCCACGAGCACCTGGCCGTCGCGCACCGTGGCCAGGGCCAGGCCGTCGGCGCCCTCGAGCACCGTGACCGGGTAGGCCCCGGAGCCCTCGATCCTCTGCTCGTACGTGGTGGTGAGCTGCGTGATCGCCGCGTCCTTCGTGGCGTTGTGGCCGTCGCCGTAGTTCGTGAACGCCGTGGCGGCGGTGTAGATCAGCACGAAGATCTGGAACACCAGCAGGAAGATCAGCCCGGGGAACAGGTACTTCGCGGGCAGCAGCTTCCTGGTCGGCAGGAAGTACACGAGATCGGCTGCGATCAGGGCGACGACGAGGAAGGCCAGGATGCCCCAGCTGCCGGCGGCCCAGGCCGCCAGGATGCCGAAGAGGCCGAACGCGTTGATCAGCGCCATCAGGACCAGTTTGACCACGAAGCCCACGCCGAATCCGCGGGAATGGGCGTGCTGGAGCTCGAGGGGGGCGCCGAGGCCGGCGCCCCCGCCGGTCGCTCCGGGGGCGGCGGTCCCGCCCCGGATGGGGGTGCGCGTGCTCATCAGATCTGTCCTTCGATATTGTCGATCATGCGGTTCCACAGCTCCACGGGGTCCCCGCGGCCGTCCACGACGGCGTTCTGCGTCGTGCCCCAGAAGCTCCACACCGCGCCCATCTCGGGGATGGCCGGCATGGGCAGACCCGTCTCGGCGATCTCCGCGTAGGCGGAGCGCAGCGGGTCGCCCTGCATGCGGTCGACGGCCACCTGGCTGGCGGGGGGCCGGCCCGTGCTCTCGTACATGGCCGTCTGCGCCTCGGGGCGGGTGAGGTAGTTGGCGGCGAAGTCCTGGGCCGCCATCGGGTTCTGCGCGTTGGCGTTGACGAAGAACGCCTGGACGCCCACGAACGGGCGGGCCTCCTCGTCCCCGGCCGGGGGCACGGGCAGGACGCTCACGTCCATCCCGGCGGCCTCGACATCGGTCAGCTCCCACGGGCCGCCCAGGTGGAAGGCGGACTCGCCGTTGAGGAAGGACTCCTTGGCGATGTCCGGGGTCATGGAGGTGCGCAGGTCCCCGGAGGCTCCGAGCTCCTGCAGGTAGCGGGCGAACTCGTTGCCGTCCTCGCCCCCCATGGTGAGGTTGCCGGTGTACTCCCCCTCCGCGGTGCGCTCGAACACCTCGGCCCCGAACGAGGTCTGCAGGGCGTAGAGATGGTACGGGTCGCCGGCCTCGGGCGACTGGCTCACCGTGAAGGGGTACTCGATGCCCCGCTCCTCCATGAGCCGGTGACCGATCGCCCGCAGCTCGTCGAACGTGGCGGGGTCCTGGGCAGCGAGCTCGTTGTTGCGCAGCATCGCCACGTTCTCGATCGCGTACGGCACCCCGTAGCTCACCCCGTCGTAGACCACGGCCTCCCGGGCGTTCTCGGTGAAGTCCTCCGCCCGGTCCCCCATCTCCACGGGGACGACGACGCCGTTGGACGCCAGCTGCCCGAGGTTGTCGTGCGGCGAGACGATGATGTCGGGGGCCTGCCCCGTGGGCGACTGGGAGATGAAGTTGGAGATCGCCTGCGCGTTGATCTCCCGCTGGACGAACTCCACCTCCACCCCGGTGTCGGCGGTGAATTCCTCGGCGATCTGCTGGAGGGCGGGGATCTCGTCGGACCCCGCCTGGATCTTGATGCTGCCCGGCCCGCCGGCCAGGCCGGCGACCCCGGCCGTGGGCGCCGACGAGCACCCCGCGAGCAGGAGCACGGCACCGACGGCGCAGGCCGCCCGGTGGAGGTGTTTCATGGTGGGGTTCCTCGATGTCTTCCGTGGTCGCGCGGTCGCGACGGCCGTCGGTCTGCGGGGGTGGTGCGGGTCGGTGGGGCTGCTGCCGCCGGGGGCTTCACCCGGGAGGTGAGTTGGCTCACTACTGTAAGCGTTACCACCACGGCTGTCCACACCCGATACAGCACCCGCCTTGCCAATGCACTCGATGTGATAGCGCTTCCAGTCTGTGGGGATCCGCTCTACGATGGACCGCATGTCCACGACCTACGGTGCGCTGCAGTCCCTGCGCCTCACACCCGTCCACGACCGCGACCAGGAGCCGAAGTGGTGGCGCTCCTCGGTGATCTACCAGGTGTATCCCCGCTCGTTCCGGGACCTCGACGGGGACGGTGTCGGCGACCTCGCCGGCATCACCGCCGAGCTGGGACAGCTGGCGGAGCTGGACATCGACGCGATCTGGCTCTCCCCCTTCTATCCCTCCCCGCAGCTCGACGGCGGCTACGACGTGAGCGACTACTGCGACGTCGACCCCTCCTTCGGCACCCTCGCGGACTTCGACGCACTGGTCTCGGCCGCGGACGCCCTGTCGATCCGGGTGATCATCGACCTCGTGCCCAACCACTGCTCGCAGGAGCACGTCCTGTTCCGGCAGGCCCTCGCGGCGGGTCCCGACGCCCCGGAGCGCGACCTGTTCGTCTTCCGGGACGGCCGCGGCGCGTCCGGGCAGCTGCCCCCCAACAACTGGCAGTCCCACTTCGGGGGCCCGGCCTGGACCCGGGTGACCGAGTCCGACGGGCAGCCCGGCCAGTGGTACCTCCACCTGTTCGACTCGTCGCAGCCCGACTTCAACTGGGACAACGAGCTGGTCCGCCAGGAGTTCGAGCGGGTGCTGTGCTTCTGGCTCGACCGCGGCGTCGCCGGCTTCCGGGTGGACGTGGCGCACGCGCTCATCAAGGCGGAGGGCCTCCCGGACTGGGACGGGCGGGCCGACGGGGGGAGCATCCCGGGCTACCCGTTCACCGACGCCCCGATGTTCGGGCAGCCGCAGATCCACGACATCTACCGGCGCTGGCGCGAGGTGCTCGCGGAGTACGACGGCGAGCGGATCCTCTGCGCCGAGGCGAGCGTGGACCCGCTGGACCGCCTGGCCGACTGGGTGCGCCCCGACCAGATGCACCAGACGTTCAACTTCTCCTACCTGGCGGCGCCGTGGGACGCCGCGGAGCTGCGCCGGATCATCACCTCCTCCCTCGAGGCGTTCGACGCGGTCGGGGCCCCCACCACCTGGGTGCTGTCCAACCACGACGTCGTGCGGCACCCGACCCGCCTGGCGCTGACCGCGGACTCCCCGCGCCCGGGTGACGGCCGCGGGCCCGAGGACGAGCAGCCGGACCACGTGCTGGGCACGCGGCGGGCACGTGCCGCGTCCCTGCTCATGCTCGGCCTGCCGGGCGGCGTGTACCTGTACCAGGGGGAGGAGCTGGGCCTGCCGGACCACACGACCCTCCCCCACGACGTCCGCCAGGACCCGACCTACCACCGGACCGGCGGGAGCCGGCTCGGCCGTGACGGCTGCCGGGTGCCGCTGCCCTGGACCAGCACCGGGGCGTCCCTGGGCTACAGCGCCACGGGCGAGGCCTGGCTCCCGCAGCCCCAGGGCTGGGCGGAGCTCTCGCGCGAGGCGCAGCGCCACGACCCGGCGTCCACGCTGTCCCTCTACCGCTCCGCGCTGGCGCTGCGGCGCGAGCACGGGCTCGGCTCGGGCTCGCTCGCGTGGGCGGAGGACCTCACGGGCCCGGACTGTCTCGGGCTCGTCAACAACGGCGTCCTGGTGCTGCTGAACACGGGCTCCGCCCCGGTCGAGCTGCCGGACCTGCCGGTCCTGCTCCGCAGCGGGTCCCCGGCCTCCGCGCCGCATATCCTGGACCCGGAGGAGTGCGCATGGCTGCAGACGGAGGACCCCGGCACGACCGGACGATGAACCCACCCCGGCTCCAGGACGTCGCCGCGCGGGCGGGCGTGTCCACCGCGACCGTCTCCCGCGCGCTCAGCGGCAAGGGGCACGTCTCGCCCCGCGCCCGGGCCCGGGTCCGCGAGGCGGCGCAGGAGCTGGGCTTCGTCGTGTCCTACCACGCCTCGAGCCTGGCGAGCGGCCGGAGCCGCAACATCGGGGTGGTCCTCCCCCACGTCGACCGGTGGTACTTCTCCACCGTCCTCGAAGGAGTGGCCGGCGCGCTCATGGAGGCCGGGTACGACCTGACCCTCTACAACTTCGAGGGGGACCGCTACCGGGAGACCGTGCTGACCGACTTCCTGCTGCGCAAGCGCCTGGACGCGGCCGTGGCGGTGTCCCTGCACCTGGACCCGGCGGAGACGGAGCAGATGTTCGCCGCCGGCATCCCCCTCGTCGGGGTCGGGGGGCCCCTGGTGGGGGCGCCGACCATCAGCATCGACGACCTCGACGTCGGGCGCCGCGCGACGCAGCACCTCATCGGGCTGGGCCACCGGCGGATCGCGCACCTCGGCGGGGCCGAGGAGGGCAGGCGCTACTTCCCCATGTCCAGCGACCGCCGGGACGGCTGGGAGCAGGCGATGGCGGACGCCGGGCTGGCCGTGGAACCCGCGTGGTCGCTCATCGCGGACTACACGTTCACCGACGCGTACCAGCAGGCCAAGAACCTCCTGGCGGACCCCGCCGACCGCCCGACCGCCATCTTCGCCTCGTCCGACGAGATGGCGGCCGGGACGATCCTGGCGGCGCGGGACCTCGGACTCACCGTGCCCGGGGACCTGTCCGTCATCGGCGTCGACGCCCACCCGATCGGGGAGGCCTTCGGCCTGACGACCCTGGACCAGCACGCCCGGCAGCAGGGCACCCGCGCTGTGGAGCGGCTCCTCGAGCACCTCGCCGGAGGGAGCCGCGAACCGTCGAACGAGCTCTTCCCGGCCCACTTCGTCGCCCGCTCCTCCACCGGCCCGGCCCCGGCCTCCGACCGCCCCTGACCCGGCGGTCGGCGCGGAGGGAGCGCAGGACGGGCCGGTCAGGCCACCGTGAAGGTCCGCTCGTGCCACCCGGAGGCGCCGTCCGGGGCGGGCGGGGCCTGCTCGGCGGTCTGGACGGTCCCGTCCCGGTCCACGGCCCGCACCCGCGCGGTGTGCCGGCCGTCCGGGAGATCGGCGCGCAGGACCCACTGCCGCCAGGTGTCGTCCGTGCCCACGGAGCCCAGCTCGGCGTCCTGCCACGGCCCCTCGTCCACGCTGACCTGTACGGCGGCGATCCCGGTGTGCTGGGCCCAGGCCGTGCCGGCGAGGACCGCGGGCCCGGCCTCCGTGCGCCCGCCCTCGGCCGGCACCTCGATGCGGGAGGACATCTTGATCGGTCCCCGGGCCGTCCAGCCGCGCGAGGTCCAGTACGCCTCCGCCCGGTCGAAGCGGGTGACCTCGAGGTCCACGACCCACTTGGTCGCCGAGACGTAGCCGTAGAGCCCCGGCACGACCATCCGCACGGGGTACCCGTGCTCGAACGGCAGCGGCTCCCCGTTCATGGTCACCGCGAGCAGGGAGTCCCGGCCGGGGTCGGTCAGGGCCTCGAGCGGGGTGCTCGCCGTGAACCCGTCCTCGGAGGTCGAGAGCACCATGTCGGCCTCGGCGGAGGGCCCGGCCTCGGCGAGCAGGTCCCGGATCGGCACGCCGGTCCACACCGCGTTGCCCACGAGGTCGCCGCCCACGGGGTTGGACACGCACGCCAGCGTCACGATCCGCTCGAGGAGCGGCCGGGCCGTGAGGTCGTCGAAACGCAGCGTCAGCTCGCGCTCCACCATGCCGTGGATGCGCAGCTCCCACGCGTCCACGTCGATGCGCGGCACGGACAGGGCCGTGTCGATGCGGTAGAAGTCGTCGGCGGGCGTGAGCCAGGGCTCCACGTCCGCCACGCCGAGGTCGGCCCCGGCGGGGACCGGGTCCCGCACGGCCGGGGCGGGGATCCGCAGCAGGTCCCGGGCGGCGGGGACCCGGGCCGCGGCCGCGGCCGCCCAGCGTCCCGCGACACCGGCGGCGGCGCCCAGCACGGCGGCGGCCGCGGAGACCCGGACGAAGCCGCGGCGGTCGAGGGCGGCGCCGGGCTGTGCGGACGGAGCGGTGCGGCGGGTGAGCACCGTCAGGAAGAGCGCCCCTGCCCCCGTGCCGACGACGACGGGGACCGTGTCCGCCACGGTCGGCCCCGCCCGCGTCAGCACCGCCAGCAGCCCGAGGAGCCCCAGCACGCCGAGCAGCACCGTGCCCATCGGCGGGTTGGCGCGCTGGGCCGCCCCGATGCCCGTGCCGACCGCCACGAGCCCGGCGGCCATGACGAGCAGCAGCACGAGCTTGTCCGCGGTGCCGAACAGGGCGATCGCCGCGTCCTTGACCGGCGCCGGGACCGCGTCCACGATCACCCCGCCCACCGCCGTGAGGGGCGCGCCGACCGGCCCGGTCACCCAGGCGAGCAGCTCGGCCAGGCCCACGGCGAGCGCGGTCGCGGCGACGCCCGCGAGGATCCAGGGGCCGAGGTCGACGGGGGCCCGTCGTCGTCGCCCGGTGTCCGGACGGTCCGCGGTGGAGGTCATGCGCGTCAGCGTGTCACGTGGCCCTGAGATCCGCCTGGGCGAGGGCGTCCCCGAACCGCTCGAGCGCCTCCTGGCCCACGACGTCCCCCGGCAGCAGGGGGACCTGCAGCAGCGGGACGCCCGGGAGGGCGCCGCGCAGGGTGGCGACGTGCACCTCCTCCAGCGCGCGGCGCTCGGCGAGGAAGTCCCCGGCGTCCGCCGGGGAGCGCTTGTTGACCACGAGGGCCCCCACGTGCACGCCGGCGCGGACCAGCTGCTCGTGCAGCTCCACGGTCTCGAGGACGGGCAGCCGTTCGGCCGCGAGGACGATGACGAAGCTGCAGCGCTCGGCGTCCACCAGCACCTCGCGCAGGGCCTCGAAGCGCTCGCGGCGGCGCAGCAGGATCCGCCGGATCTCGAGGTCCCGCTCCTCGCGGGGGTCCCGGGGCCGGCCGGTGCCCACGATGCTCTCGCTCGCGGCGTCCCGGTCCTCGAGGCCGCGCAGGGCGGCCCCGAACTTCTCCGCCCTCCCGCGGCGCCGCAGCAGCCCCTCGGTCCAGGCGGACATGATCTCGGGCAGGGCCATGAGCCGGGCGGTGTGCCCGGAGGGTGCGGTGTCGAAGACGATGAGGTCGTAGTCGTCCAGGCCCGTGTCCACGAGCTCCGCGATCCGCTCGAGCACCGCCGATTCGTGGGTGCCGGGCGAGTCCCGGGCGAGCTCCATGTGCTTGTCGACCTCGGCGGCGAGGTGCTCGGGCATCAGCCGGCGGATGGTGGCGCCCACGGCGGCGAGGTGGGCGTCGGTCGTGGCGACCGGGTCCACCTCGATGCCGTCGAGGGCGCCGCCGCCGAGATCGCGGGCCAGCGGGGTGATCCGGTCACCCACCGGGCGCTCCCACAGGTGCCCGAGGTTGTGGGCCGGGTCGGTCGAGACGACGAGCACCCGGCGGCCGGCGCGGGCCTGGGCGAGGGCGGTGGCGGAGGCGACGGCGGTCTTGCCGACACCGCCCTTGCCGCCCACGAACAGGACCCGGCGGGCGGCGGCGAGCTCTAGCAGCATGAGATGTGCTCCAGGGGCGAGCGCTCCATGCCCATCCGCCGGTGCCAGTCGTGGAACCGGTCGTAGACCACGGGCAGCAGCTCCACGGTGTAGTAGCTGACGGGGTTGGGCACGCCCAGGGCCTCGGAGAGGACCAGCATCATGAACAGGTCCTCCTCGTCGCGCTGGGCGCGGGCGAAGGTGCGACGGTAGGGCGCCACGTAGAACTCGTGCAGGCCCGCACCGAGGCGGGCCTGCACGGAGCGCAGCCGGTCGAGGGCCCTCACCGGCTCACAGGGAGCGGTTCTCCCCGGCCGAGGTGCTGACGGTCTCCTCGTCCAGCTCGGGCGGGCTCTTCCGGGCCGCGTTCATGGCGGCCACGGACTCCACGATGACCCACAGGGCCGCGATCAGGATGATTACGTCGAGCACGAGCAGGAACCAGTTCTCGGCGGCCCAGAACTGCCCCAGCTGCACGATCAGCGCGTAGACGGACATCACCAGCAGGAACACCAGCGGCACCAGCACGGGCAGGACCGGGCGGCCCTTGCGCAGCAGGATCACCGCGATCATCGACAGCGTCAGACCGGCCAGCAGCTGGTTGGAGGTGCCGAACAGCGGCCAGATCAGCATGCCGCCGGAGCCGTCCGCGCCGGCGCTGAAGGTCAGCCCCATGGCCACCGCGAGGACGATGAGGGTGGAGACCACCTTGCCGATGCTGACGCCCATGATGTGCCCGGCCTCCTGCACCACGAAGCGCTGCAGGCGGATGCCGGTGTCCATCGTGGTGGCCGCGAAGAGCACGGCCATCGTGGCGAGGATGGTCGCGCTCAGCGACGGCGGGATGCCCAGCCCGGAGTTGACGACCGAGGCGCCGCCCTGGACGAACGCGGCCACGCCGCCCTGGCCGAACGCGCTGTACACGGCCTCCCAGTCGGCGAGGGTGCGGAACCCGGCGGTGGTCGCGATGATCGCGCCGAGTGCCAGCAGGCCCTCGCCCACGGCGCCGAAGTAGCCGACGAAGCGGGCGTCCGTCTCCTTGTCCAGCTGCTTGGAGGACGTGCCCGAGGCCACGATCCCGTGGAACCCGGAGATCGCGCCGCAGGCGATGGTCACGAACAGCAGCGGCACGATGCTCGGCGTGCCCTCGGGCACGGAGGTGTTGAACGCGGGCGCCACCACGGTCGGGGCGGAGATCAGGACGGCGCCGTAGAGGATGCCCAGGGCGATGAACAGCTGGAGGCCGTTGATGTAGTCGCGCGGCTGCAGCAGCATCCACACGGGCAGCACGGACGCGATGCCCGCGTAGACGAAGAGCACCACGATCCAGAACGCGTTGGCCGGCAGGCCCAGGACCGTCTCCGGCAGGACCACCGGGAAGCGGTCGCCGAGCAGGATGAGGGCGTAGAGCGCCACGACGCCGACCACGGACACGACGGCGAGGTTCCACTTGTAGCGGTAGACCGCCTGGCCGATGAGCAGCGCGACCACGATGGCGCCCCACGTGGGGATGACCGAGGTGGGGGTGCCGACCAGCAGGTTGGAGATCACCACGGCGAACGCGGCGTTGACCATGAGCAGCACGAGGAAGATCACGACCAGGAACAGGTTGCGGCCGCGGTGGCCGATGTACTGCCCGGAGAGCGAGCCGATGGACTTGCCACGGTGCCGGTTGGACGCCCACAGGGCGCCGAGGTCGTGCACGCCGGCGAAGAAGACGGTGCCGAGGGTCACCCAGAGGAAGGCGGGCACCCAGCCCCAGATGACGGCGATGGCGGGGCCCACGATGGGCGCCGCACCGGCCACGGAGGTGAAGTGGTGGCCCCACAGCACGTACTTGTTGGTGGGGACGTAGTCCACGCCGTCGCTGAGCTCGTGGGCGGGGGTGACGAAGGAGTCCTGGAGCTGGTAGATCCGGCGGGCCACGAACTTCGAGTACAGGATGTACCCGAGGATCATCATGGCCACACCGACCACGGCGAGGACGATCGAGTTCATGTCGCTCCGATCTCTGGGGAGGTGGGTGGATGTCCGCTGGATCACCATGCTACCGCCGGGTGACCGGGATCACGGACCGCCCGCGCACGCTCCGCCACGGTCCCGCAGGGGGCGGAGCGGGGCGCGCCGACGACCTACATCGGCTCCCCCGGGGTCATGATCGCGAAGGACTCCCGGTCCGGGCCGGCCACGACCGCCAGCCGCCCGTACGCGAAGTCGAAGGGGTCCTCCATGACCGCTCCGCCGGCGTCGCGCACCCGCTGGACGGCCGCGTCGACGTCGTCGACCTGGAAGCAGACCGACCAGACCGCGGGAGCGTTCTCCGCCGCGGGGTCGGTCCCGCCGATGCCGCCGGCCGGGCGGTCCCCGTGCGGCACCGTGAACGTGGCGTAGGCGACGCCGTCCTCGCCGATGTCCTCGTAGTGGTAGCCGAAGACGTGCGCGTAGAAGTCGCGGGCGGTGTGGTGGTCGGGGGTCATGAGGTCGCACCAGGCGACGCTGCCGGGCACGTCGAGCACGGCGAAGCCGATGTGCTCCCCGGCCTGCCACATCCCGAAGGACGCCCCGGTGGGATCCTGCCAGACGCCCATCCGGCCGGCCCCGCCCACCTCCACCGGCTCCATCAGCTGGGTGCCGCCGGCGGCGAGGACCCGCTCGGCGCAGAGGTCGATCCGGTCCGAGGCAAGGTAGACCTGCCACACGTGCGGGACGCCCGTCAGGTCCGGGGCCGCCGGGGAGAGCCCGGCCACGGGCCTCCCGCCGACCAGGGCGTTGCGGTACCCGCCGTGCTCCGGCCGCGGCTCGCCGTACTCCCAGCCGAGCACCGCACGGTAGAAGTCCTGCGTGCGGACCGGATCGGACGCGGTCAGATCGGCCCAGCAGGGGGTTCCGGCGGGCCACGCTTCGTTGCGCTGTGTCATGACGGGCTCCTTCCGACACGGCCAGGGTACGCCGCTCCCCCGGGGCCCACAGGAGCCGCCCGGGGGATCGTTACCCACCTGCGCCCGCGCCCCGCCCCTGCCCCGCGAGGTCGCAGCCGACGGCCACCGCGCCCGGCTGCGTGGCCGTCGGCTGCGACCTCGGCGCCGCCGGGGCCGACTCAGCGGGGTGGGTCCCCGGAGATCCACTCGCCCCGGCGCATGACGGCCTCCAGCCGGAGGTCCTCCCCCACGACCAGGAGGTCCGCGAGCGCGCCCGCCGTCAGGCTCCCGGCCTCCCCGGCCAGGCCCAGGACGCGGGCCGGGACCACGGTGGCCGAGCGCAGCGCGTCCCCGAGGGGGACACCCGCCGCGACCGTCCGGCGCAGGACCTCCAGCATCGTGGCCGTGCCTCCGGCGATCGAGCCGTTAGAGACCAGGGAGGCCACCCCGTCCTGCACCCGCACCTCCGCCGCACCGAGCGTGTAGGTGCCGTCCGTCAGCCCGGTCGCGGCCATCCCGTCGGTGACCAGCGCGATGCTGTCCGCGCCGGCCAGCTCGAACGCCCACCGCACGATGCCGGGATCCAGGTGGGTGCCGTCCGCGATGAGCTCGACGACGGCCCGGCCCTGCGCCGCGGCGCGCAGGCAGGCCGGCACCGGCCCGGGCGACCGGTGGTGGATGGCGGGCATGGCGTTGAACAGGTGCGTCACCGTGGGCGAGCGGGGCGGGCCGTCCCCGGGGGCGTCGCGGAGCAGGCCCTGCAGGTGGCGCAGCGCGTCGTCGACGGTCGCGGTGTCCGCGTCGGTGTGCCCGAGGGAGGGGACCACGCCGTGGGCGACGAGCAGCTCGGCCAGGTCCCGGGAACCGGGCAGCTCCGGGGCGAAGGTCATCGTCCGGAGCGTCCCCGCCGCGGCGGCGACGAGGTCGGCGGCCAGCCCGAGGTCCGGTTCCAGCATCCACGCGGGGTCCTGCGCCCCGCACCGGGCCGTGGACAGGAACGGGCCCTCGAGGTGGATCCCGGCAATCAGCCCCTCCCCGGTGAGCGCCGCCAGCAGCAGCACGGCGCCCAGCAGGTCCTCCCGCGAGGCCGTGACCAGGCTGGCCACGAGCGTCGTGGTGCCCTGGCGGTGGAAGTGCTCCAGGGTGGCGCGGATCTCCTCCTCCTCCGAGGAGGAGAAGTCCGCGCCGAAACCACCGTGGCAGTGCACGTCCACGAGCCCCGGCAGCACCATCTGTCCGGGGCCCAGGACGTGGTGCTCCCCCGGGTCGCCGCCGGGGTGGCCGGACCGCGGGCCGGCGTGGAGAATACGATCGCCCTCGACGACCACGAGACCGTCCGGGTGCTCGGTGCGCCCCGTGTGCACGCGGCCCGAGAGGACCGTCCTGCGCGGGGAGTCCTCGGTGACCAAGGGCCTCTCCTCCTTCCGGTGGTGCGGGACGTCGAACCGGCGGGGGGCTACCGGACCAGCCCGTTCGGGGACCGCGGGATCGCGAGGTCGGCGACGATCGGCAGGTGGTCCGACGCGGAGGTGCGCACCACGTGCGCGGCCCGCGGCCGCACGTCCTCGGACACGAGGACGTAGTCGATCCGCAGGCCGGCGTCCTCGCCCGGGGCGCCGTCGGGAGCGAAGGTGTAGGCGTCGTCCTGGCCCAGGGCCGCGAAGACGTCCGTGAACACCTCGAACAGGCCCTGCAGCTCCGGGGCGTCGGGTTCGGCGTTGAGGTCCCCGACGACCACCGCCGGACGCGAGCTCTCGCCGGTGATCTGCAGGATCTCCCGGGCCTGCAGCTCGCGCTGCTCGGCGCGCTGGTGGTCGAGGTGGGTGCTGTAGAACCCGACGTGGTGACCCTTCACGTTGATCACCGCCTCCAGCAGACCGCGCTGCTCGGTGGGCTGCTCCGCGTACTCGATGCTGGTCAGCAGATGGTTCTCGGAGTCGATGATCGGGTGCTCGCTGAGGATCGCATTGCCGTACCGACTGTTCTCGGTCCGCCCCTCGGCGGGCGCTGCGTCCAGGTTCGCGCCGTAGACGTAGTGCATGTCCAGGAGCTCCGCGAGGCGGGCCGCCTGGTCCTCGAAGTCGCTGCGCGAGGACCAGGCGTCGTCGACCTCCTGCAGCCCGATCACCTCCGCGCCCGACGCCTCGATCACGGCGGCGGTGCGCTCGAGGTCCAGCACGTCGTCCCCGTCCGCGCCGTGGTGGATGTTGAAGGACATGACGCGGAGGTCGGTGCTGCGGTCCGGGCCGTGGCCCGGGGCCGCCGCGGCGGGGGACGCGCCGAGCGCGCCGGCGGTCACGAGCAGGGCGGCCGCGGATCCCACGGCCATCAGCTTCTTCATCATGAGGTGCTCCTTGTGCAGGGGGTGGGGATGGGTGGTCGTTCGTGGACGGGGAAGAGCCGCCCCTCCGTCAGCAGGTCCGCCAGGGGCACCGGGCTCGCGATCTCGCCGACGAAGCTGCCGTCCACCCCGTTCTGGAAGCCGAAGACGACCCACTGGCCGTCGCGCCTGCGGACCAGCTGGGCGGCGTAGACGCCGGGCACGAAGAAGCTGGAGCTCCGTTCGAGCTCCCACGGCCCGAGCCGGCCGGCGCCGGGGGCGATCCAGGTCCCGGTGCTCGTCTCCGCGAACGGGATGCCGGGCGCCAGCCGCGGGAGGCAGGAGAAGATGAGCACTGCGGTCCCGTCCACGACCTGGGACTGGACGACCTCCATCTCCCCGAAGCCGGCGGGCGCGGTCAGCGGGGGGCGGACCATCCAGTGCTCCAGGTCGTCGCTCACGGCGTGGCCGACCACGCCGCGGGCGTCCGGCTCCCCCGTGGCGGCCCGTGCCGTCACGAGCATCTGCCACTGCCGGCTGTCGTCGTCGTAGAAGACGAAGGGGTCCCGCCACGCCTCGTCCGGCCACGTGCCCTCCCCGAGCTTCTCGTACCAGCGGGGGTCCGCCTCGAGCGGGCCCGCACCGGTGCGCTCCCAGCTGATCAGGTCGTCCGAGACGGCCGATCCGATGCGCTGCCGCAGCCCGTCCTCGGCGCGGCTGACACCGGTGTAGAAGAGGTGCCAGCGGCCGTCGTGGCCCTGGACGGTGCTGCCCGTCCAGGTCGCCATGTCGTCCCACGACGGTTCGTCGCCGGCCACGAGGGCGTCCGGCAGGAGGGTCCAGTTCTCCAGGTCGGACGAGACGGCGTGCCCGATCGAGGCCCGGCGGTGACGCCGGTCGGGGTCCCGCAGGGCGCGGCTGGCCCGCAGGAAGAACAGGTGGTAGTCCTGTCCGTCGTCGGCCAGCCAGCTGTCCCAGACCCAGTGGTCCGCGAGGCGGAACGTCATCCCTCCTCCCGGGGCAGCCGGTGCTCGGCCTCGGCCACGAACCGGTAGTAGTCGGTCAGGACGAGCCGGCTCGCCGCCGCCTCGTCCACCACGACCGTGACCGCCCGGTGGAACTGCAGGACGGACGCCGGGCACATCGCGGACACGGGCCCCTCCACGGCTGCGGCCACCGCGGCGGCCTTGCGCTCGCCCTGGGCGACGAGCAGCACCCGGCGGGCGTCGAGGATCGTGCCCAGCCCCTGGGTCACGCAGTGGGTGGGGACGTGGTCGGGGGCCTCGAAGAACCGGGCGTTGTCGGCACGGGTCCGCGCGGACAGTGCCTTGACCCGGGTGCGGGAGGACAGCGAGGACCCCGGTTCGTTGAAGCCGATGTGGCCGTTGGCGCCGATGCCCAGGATCTGGAGGTCGATGCCGCCGGCGCGGGCGACGGCCTCCTCGTAGTCGCGGCAGGCCGCTCCGAGGTCGCCCCGGGAGCCGTCCGGGACCTGCACCCGGGAAGGGGGCAGGCCGAAGGGCCGGGCGAGCTCGCGCTCCAGGACGGCGGCGTAGCCGGCCGGGTGCCCGGAGGGCAGCCCGACGTACTCGTCGAGGGCGAAGCAGCGGAGCCGCGTGAGGTCCAGCAGACCGTGGGCCTGGCGGCGGGCGAGCTCCCGGTAGGCCCCCAGGGGGGACGAGCCCGTGGCCACGCCCAGCACGGTGTCCGGCCGGCGCGAGACCTGCTCGGCGACGAGGTCCGCCGCGCGCGCGTCGACGTCGCCGGCCGTGGGCAGGACGAGCACTTGCATGGGGGTCCTTCCGGACGACGGGTGGAGGTGGGCGGTGCCGGGGCGGTCCGGCTCAGCCCTTGACGGCGGAGCTCGCCACGCCTTCGATGAACCAGCGCTGGAAGACGAGGAACACGACGATCACGGGCACCACCAGGAGCACCCCGAAGGCCATGACCTCGCCCCACGCCGGGGGGAGCTGGCCCGCGAAGACGCTGATCTGGAGGGGCAGGGGGCGCAGGTTCGGCTCGGAGATCATCAGCACCGGCCACAGGAACGCCCCCCACTGGGTCAGGAAGGTCAGCACCGCCACCGACGCGTACGCGGGTTTGCTCATGGGCGCGATGATCTGCCAGAACACCCGTAGCGGCCCGGCGCCGTCCATCCGCGCGGCCTCGTCGATGCTGCGGGGGATGCCGGAGAAGAACGAGTAGAAGAGGAAGATCGACAGGGCGTTGCCGATGAAGGGGACGATCTGGATCCACAGGGTGTTCCGGGCGTCGTTGTAGAGGTAGAACATGGGCACGGCCACGGCCTCGAACGGGACGATGAGCAGCAGCAGGACGCCCAGGAGCACCAGGTTCCTGCCCCGCCAGGTCAGCCGCGACAGGGCGAAGGCCGCCATCGAGTTCACGACCAGCCCGAGCCCCACCACGCAGACCGTGACGGTGACGGACACGAAGAAGAACCGCCACAGGTGGCCGGTGCTGTCCGAGGACAGGCTCGAGGCCACGCCGGTGTAGTTGTGCAGGCCCCACTCGCGCGGGTCGAAGACCTCGAAGCCGGCGAGCGTGCGGGAGGCGGGGGCCAGCGAGGCCGCCACCATGTAGGCGACCGGGGCGAAGAACAGGAGGCTCGTGACGACGAGCACCGCGTAGCGGGGCACGTCCGTCCTGCGGCGGCGGGCGGCGGGGGCGGCGGTCTGCGTCATGTCAGTCCTCCCGTTCGCGGGTGGCGCGGCGCTGGACGAGGGACAGGACCACCACGATCACGAAGAACACCACGGAGATGGCGCTCGCGCGCCCGATGTTGTTCGCGTCGAACGCCGACGTCACCGCCTCGTACATCACGGTGCGGGTGGCGTCCTCGTTGAGCCCCCCGCCGGAGCGGGCCAGCACGTAGATCTGGTCGAACACGCGCAGCGACAGGATCATCGTGTAGAGCGCCACGAAGACGAGGGTGGTGTTGATCCCGGGCAGGGTGACGTGCACGAAGCGCTGCCACGCACCGGCCCGGTCCAGGCGGGCCGCCTCGTAGAGGTCGGCGGGCACCTGCTGCAGGGCCGCCAGCAGGATCACCATCTGGAAGCCGACGCCCTGCCAGATCGACAGGACGATGACCGAGGCCAGCGCCGTGAGCTCGGAGCCCAGCCAGTCCTGGGCCCCGAAGGCACCGCCCGAGAAGAACCCGAGCAGGGAGTTGAGGAGGCCGTCGTCCCCGCGGGCGAGGATCAGCCGCCAGATGAGGGCCACCAGGGCGATGGGGAAGACGACGGGGAGGAAGAAGACGGACCGGAAGATCCCGACCCCCCGGACGGTCTTCTGCACGAGCAGGGCCAGCGCGAGCGCGAGGGCGGTCTGCACCGGGACCACCACGGCCGCGAAGACCAGGTTGTGGAGCAGCGCGCTGAGGAACCGGCTGGACACGTCGGGGTCGGTGAAGATCCGGGCGTACTGGGTCAGCCCCATGAAGGCGGGATCGCGCGGGTCGCCGAGCCGGACGTTGTGGAAGGAGAAGCCGATGGCCGCGACGAACGGGACCGCGACGAACAGGACGAGCAGCAGCACGGCGGGACCCGCCATGAGGACCCCGGCGAGCCCGTCCCGCCGGAGCCCCCTGCGGGGCGGTGGAGCCTCTAGCACGTCAGCCGGGGCGGACGCGGGGGCCGCGAGGCCCGGTGTGGTGGTCATGGTGCACTCCTCGCAGGTGCGCGGCGGGGCCGCTGGGCGGCCCCGCCGCGGCGGTCACTCGTCCTGGTAGCCGTTGTTGTCCTCGAAGTCGGCGTCGATGGCCCGCGCCGCGCTGTCGAGCTCCTCCTGCGGGTCCGCCCCGCCCCAGATCGCCGCGAGGGCGCTGCCGTAGGAGCTCGTGACCGTGGGGTAGCCCGGGGTGATGGGCCGCGCCACCGCGATGCACTCCGGGGTGACCTCCTCCGAGCTGCATGCCGAGGCCAGGTTGGACGCGAACAGCTCCAGCGGCCCGCCCTCGCCGTAGAGCTCGCTGCCCTCGAGGGCGCTCGTGGTGCCGGGCACCGCCGCGTTGGCCTCGACCATCGTGGCGATGCTCTCGTCGGAGTGCAGGAAGTCGAGGAAGGCACCGGCCGCGGCCTGGTCGCCGCCGGCCGCCGGCGTCACGCCCCACTGCCAGGAGCCGTGGCCCGCCTTGGTGCCGTTGCCGAGGTCGGGCAGGGGCATGAGGACCAGGTCCTCGCCGAGGGCTTCGCTGAAGGTGGGGTACATCCAGTTGCCCGTCCAGGTCAGGGCGACGTCCCCGTCGGGGAAGGCGGTGCCGCTGGTGTTCGGGTCCGTGTGCTCCTTCCACGAGGCCCACTCCTCGAGGGCCTCCACGTTCTCGGCGCTGTTGAGCACACCCTCCGCCGCGCCGTCCCGGATCAGCGTGCCGCCGTTGGACCACAGGACCGGGGAGGTGGTGAAGGTTCCCCACTCGGCGGCGAAGCCGTTGGCCTCGCCCAGGTCGATCGCGTTGCCCGACGGGCTGACCTCCGCCAGCTTCTGCAGGTTCTGCTCGAACTCCTCCGCCGTCCACGCCTCGTCGGCGGTGGCCGGGGCCTCCACGCCCGCGGCGTCGAGGAGCTGCTGGTTGCCCCACAGCCCGAGCCCGACGTCGAACATGCCGACGGCGTAGGTCTGGTCCTGGTACGTGCCGCTCTCCCGCACGCCCTCGATCCGGTTCTCGAGGGTCTCCTGCGACACCACGTCGTCGAGGGGCACGAGCTTGCGGTCGTAGACGAAGGACGCCATCGTCGGGGCGTCCATCTCCATCACGTCGGGCAGGTCCTCCGCGGCGGTCGCCTGGACGGTGCTGGTGTAGTCCGGCTCGGGGATGAGGGTCAGCTCGACGCTGACGTCCTCCTGCGAGTCGTTGTACTCGGCGACGAGGGCCTCGAGCGCCTCGGCCTCGGCCGCCTGGCCGCTGTGGGCCCAGACCTCGATCACGCCGTCGCCCTCCCCGCTGCCGCTCGCGCTCTCCCCACCGCCGCCGCAGGCGGCCAGCACCACGGCCATCGACAGGCCGGTCCCCAGCACCACGGCCCGGGACCGGCGCCTCGTTCGTGCACTCATGAGCAGTTCCCCTTCTCTCGGCCGCAGTGTTCGCGATCGTCACAGCTGTCGTTCCCCCAGCTTGGACTAGACCAATTTGTGTGTCAATGCTCACACCTCGGGAAACGGTGCCCGCAGGACCGGGCGGCGCGGTCGATATGCTGGCCCCATGAGCGCGGAGCCGCGGGCCGTCCCGAAGTACTACCTGCTCAAGGAGCAGCTCCGGGCGCTCGTGCGGGACGCGACCCCCGGCGCGCTCATCCCCACGGAGCGGGCGCTCGCCGAGCAGTACGCCACCTCCCGGACCACGGTCCGCCAGGCCATCGGCGAGCTCGTGGCGGAAGGGGTGCTGGGCCGGGCCCAGGGCCGGGGGACCTTCGTGGCCCCGCCGCGGTTCACCTACGTCCGCCAGCTCACCTCGTTCAGCGACGACGCCGACGCCCAGGGCCTCGTGAGCTCCTCCACGGTCCTCGACGTGAGCCGCACGGCCGCCGACGACGACGCAGCGGCCCGGCTGCGCGTGCCCGTCGGCGCCGAGCTCGCGCGGGTGGAGCGGATCCGCCTCATCAACGGCGAGCCGCTGGCCCACGAGGTCGCCCTGCTCGCCGGAGCGCTGCCCGGCCTGGCGGCGCACCTGGACCGGACCGGCTCCCTGTACACCGCGCTGCGCCAGGACTACGGCATCGACATCGTGGCGGCCGAGGACACCGTGGAGACCCGGCTCGCCGGCCCGGACGACGTCCGGCTCCTGGGCATCGAGATGGGGGCTCCCCTGCTGCTGATCCACCGGCTCGGGTTCACGGCTGACGACTCCCCCGTGGAGTGGACCCGCTCGGTGTTCCGCGGGGACAGGTTCCGCTTCCTGGCCCGGATGAAGGGGCCGCAGCACTGACCCGCGGGATCGCGGGCGCTCTCGCGGGCGCGGGCGGCGCGTCGGCGGCAGAATGGGAGCAGACCGTCGTCCCCGACCGCTCCGGAGGCTCCCATGACCACGCTGCACGACTTCACCGCCACCACCCTGGACGGGCGCGAGCAGCCGCTGTCCGAGTACGCCGGGAAGGTGGTGCTCGTGGTCAACACCGCGAGCGAGTGCGGGTTCACGCCGCAGTACGAGGGCCTCGAGCAGCTGTGGCGGGACTTCCGGCAGGACGGGCTCGTGGTCCTGGGCTTCCCCTGCAACCAGTTCGGGCACCAGGAGCCGGGCAGCGAGGAGGAGATCGCCGACTTCTGCAGCCGCAACTACGGCGTGACGTTCCCGATGTTCGAGAAGGTCGACGTCAACGGCCCCGGCGCCCACCCCCTGTGGTCGTGGCTGCGCGAGGAGCGGGGCGGGATCATGGGCGACGCCATCAAGTGGAACTTCACCAAGTTCCTCGTGGGCCGGGACGGGCGGGTGATCCGCCGCTTCGCCCCGAAGACCTCGCCGGCGCAGCTCGCCGGCAGCATCGAGTCGGCGCTGGCCCACGGGGAGGCGCCCGCCGGGACGGAGTCCGCCGGGACGGGCTGAGACGGGTCAGCGGCCGGCCATCTCCCGCAGCACGTCCGCGAGCGCGGTCAGGCCCCGCTCCAGCTCCCGGTCGGTGATCACCAGCGGCGGGCTCAGCCGGATGGTGGAGCCGTGGGTGTCCTTGGCGAGGATCCCGTGGGCCACCAGCCGCTCGCAGCACTCCCGGCCGGTGCCGAGCCGCGGATCGATGTCGATCCCGGCCCACAGCCCGCGCCCGCGCACCTCGGTCAGGCCCAGCGGCGCCAGCTCCGCCAGGCCGGCGTGCAGCTTCTCCCCCATGACCCGCGCCCGCTCCTGGGGCTCCCCGGTGGCGAGGAGGGCGACGACGGCGCGGCCGACGGCGCCGGCCAGCGGGTTCCCGCCGAACGTGCTGCCGTGCTGGCCGGGCCGCAGCACCGAGAGCACGTCCGCCCGGCCCACCACCGCGGACACCGGCAGGACTCCCCCGCCCAGGGCCTTGCCCAGCAGGTAGAGGTCCGCCTCCACGTCCTCGTGCTCGCACGCCAGCGTCCGGCCGGTGCGGCCCAGCCCGGACTGGATCTCGTCCGCGACGAGCAGGACGCCGCGCTCGGCCGTGCACCGCCGCACGCCCTGCAGGTACCCCGGCGGCGGCACGATCACCCCGGCCTCGCCCTGGATGGGCTCCAGCAGCACCGCGACGGTGTCCTCGGTGACGGCCGCCTCGAGGGCGGCGAGGTCCCCGAACGGGACGGTCACGAAGCCCGGCGTGTAGGGGCCGTAGTTGCGGTGCGCCTCGTCGTCGTCGGAGAAGCTGATGACCGTGGTGGTGCGGCCGTGGAAGTTCCCCGCCGCCACCACGATCTGCGCCCGGCCCGGGGCCACCCCCTTGCGCTCGTAGCCCCACTTGCGGGCGACCTTGATCGCCGACTCCACGGCCTCGGCGCCGGTGTTCATCGGCAGCATCATGTCCTGGCCGAGCAGCTCGCACAGCTCCCGGGCGAAGGGGCCGAGCTGGTCGTTGTGGACGGCCCGGCTGGTCAGCGTCACGCGCTCCAGCTGGGTCCGGGCCGCCTCGAGGACCGCCGGGTGGCCGTGGCCGAAGTTCAGCGCCGAGTAGCCGGCGAGGAAGTCGAGGTACTCCCGGCCCTCCACGTCCGTGACGGTGGTGCCCTGGGCCCGGGCCGCCACCACGTCCAGCGGGGAGTACGTGCGCGCGGTGTACCGCTCGGCGGTCTCCACGAGCTCCCGCGTGCTCGTGCCGTGAGCGGTGCCGGCCGCGGGGTCGACGAACTGCGTCGGGGCGTGGTTCATGGGGTTTCTCCCGGTTCCTCGCTGGTGTTGTCTGGAGCGTGTGCGGTCCAGCCCATCACGTACAACGCCGCCGGGCCCGCATTACAGTCCCGGCCCCGCGCCGCGCGGCCCGTCCCCGACCTGCAGGAGGAACCGTGTTCCCCGACTTCACCGCCCACGACGTCCCCGTGGCCGACGGCACGATCCACGCCCGCACGCGCGGCGACGGCCCGCCCGTGCTCCTGCTGCACGGCTTCCCGCAGACCCACGCCATGTGGCACCACCTCGCCCCCGTGCTGGCCGAGGAGTTCACCGTGGTCGCCGCCGACCTGCGCGGCTACGGCGGCTCGCGCACGAGCAGCGAGGACCACACCTTCCGGGCGATGGCCGCCGACCAGGTGCAGCTCATGCGGGCGCTGGGCCACGAGCGGTTCTCCGTCGTCGGGCACGACCGCGGCGCCCGGACCGCCCACCGGATGGCGCTCGACGCCCCCGGCGCGGTGGCGTCCGTGGCCCTGCTGGACATCCTGCCCACCCTGGAGGTGTGGCGGTCGATGGACGCGTGGATGGCCCTGCAGTACTACCACTGGGCCTTCCTCGCCCAGGGCGAGGGCCTGCCGCAGACCCTGATCGGCCACGACCCCGTGTACTTCGTGCGCCGGACGCTCCAGGGGCTCAGCGGCACGCAGGTCCCGTTCGACCCGGCGGCGCTCGCCGCCTACGAGGACGCGGCGCGGGATCCCGCCGTGGTCGACGCCTGGTGCCGCGACTACCGCGCGGCCGCCGGCCCGGACCGGGAGATCGACGAGGCGGACGAGCACGAGCAGCGGGACCTGCCCGCCCTCGTCCTGTGGGGCGCCCGGGGGCGGGTCGGCGCGCGGGAGGACCCGCTCGCGCTGTGGCGGCGGCAGTTCCCGCGGGCCACGGGGCGGGCCGTGGACGCGGGCCACTTCCTCGCCGAGGAGCGGCCGGAGGAGGTGGGGGCGGCCGTCCTGGCGCACCTGCGTGCTGCGCGGACGTAGTCGCGGCCCCGGCACGGACACGCGCCGGGCCCCGGCACGGACACGCGCCGGGCCCCGGCACGGTGTCCCGTGCCGGGGCCCGGCGGGGCTGGTGCCGGGGTGCGGTCAGCCGTTCTCGTAGCCGGTGATGGCCTCGACCTTGGCCGCCGAGGCGCTGGTGGTGTCGAAGGTGTAGCCCAGCCACTCCTTGGCCAGGCGCCGGGCCAGCTCCAGGCCGACGACCCGCTGGCCCATGCACAGCACCTGGGCGTTGTTGGAGAGCACCGAGCGCTCCACCGAGTAGGAGTCGTGGGCGGTCACCGCCCGGATCCCGGGGACCTTGTTCGCCGAGATCGCCACGCCCAGGCCCGTGCCGCAGATCAGCAGCGCCCGGTCGGCCTCCCCGGAGGCGACCTTCCGGGCGGCCTCGACGGCCACGTGCGGGTAGTCCGTGTTCTCGGTCTTCGAGACGCCGACGTCGACCACGCTCTCCACGCGGTCGTCGGCCTCGAGGTCCCGGCGCAGGGCCTCCTTGTAGTCGAACCCGGCGTCGTCGCCGCCGATCACGATCCGCAGCTTCTTCTCGCTCATCACTTCACCTTTTCCTTGTCGTCGTTCTCGTCGTTGGTGGTCCTCGCGCGGGCCGCCTCAGCGCTCCGCGCGATCTCGAGCAGGCGCAGGTAGCCCTCCAGCCGCCAGGCCGTGCGGCCGACGAACAGGCCGTCCACGTGGTCGATGCCGAGCAGGTCCGCGGCGTTGTCCAGGTTGACCGACCCGCCGTAGAGCAGCCCGCGCACCCGGGACCCCCAGTGCGCACCCAGGGCGGCGAAGGGCTCGGCCAGCTCCGCGACGGTGGCCGGGCGGCCGTGCTCGCCGATCGCCCAGATCGGTTCGTAGGCGATCAGCACCCGGGACAGCTGCTCGGCCTCGAGGCCGGCCAGGGCGCGCTCGACCTGGCCGAGGACGTGCGCGCCGGACCCGCCGGCGGCCTGCACCTCCGCCGGTTCCCCGACGCACAGCAGCGGGACGAGCCCGTGGCCCAGGGTCGCGGCGACCTTGGCGCGGACGGTCTCGTCCGTCTCGCCGAAGTGCTCGCGGCGCTCGGAGTGGCCGATCTCCACGATCCGGGCCCCGGCGTCGGCGACCTGGGGCACGGAGACCTCCCCGGTCCAGGCACCGGCCTCGGCCCAGTGCGCGTTCTGCGCCCCGACCAGCACCCGGGGCTCCTCCGCCAGGACCTGGGCCACCGCGGCGATCGCCGTGGCCGGGGGGATCACGAAGGGCTGCACGTCCCCGAGGTCCCGCCCGGCCAGGGCCTCGGCCAGGCCCCGGGCCCAGTCCGTGGCCTGGGCCAGGGTCTTGTTCATCTTCCAGCTCGTGCCGACCCACACCGTCACGACCGCCTCCTACCGGGCGTCCGGGGTCCGGGCGAAGAGATCGCCCAGGGCGTCCATGAGCACGGAGAAGGACAGCGCCCCGGGGTCCGGGGTGCCCAGGCTCTTGTCGCCCAGCACCTTTGAGCGCCCGCGGCGGGCGGTGATGTCCGCGGTGGCCTCGGCGGCCTCCCGCGCCACGGCGGCGGCCTTCTTCGTGGCGCCCGCCAGGTCGGAGGAGGTCTCGAACTCGGCCAGCAGCGCCTCGCGGAACGGCAGGGCGGCGTCGACCATGGTCTTGTCCCCCGGCTGGGCCCCGCCCAGCCGCACGACCGCGTCGATCCCGGCCACCAGGGCGGCCACCGCCTCGTCCGACCCGGCCCCGGCGGCGTCGTCGAAGACCCCGCCGGCCGCGGTCAGCGCCGCGCCCCACAGGGCACCGGAGGTGCCGCCGGCCTCCTCGGCCCAGGCGTCCCCGGCGCGCAGCAGCACGGTCCGCGCCCCGGCACCGGCCGCGGCCGCGTCCCGGGCGGCCGCCAGCGCGCCCCGGGTCCCGTAGGCCATGCCCTGGCCGTGGTCGCCGTCGCCGGCGATGGCGTCCAGCTTGCCGAAGTGCTCCTCGTGCTCGGCCGCGGTCGCCTCCAGCACCGCCAGGGCCGCCACGACCCGCTCGGCCGCCGACCGGGACTCCGCGGTGGCCTCGGGCACCTCCTCCGCGCCGGGGGTGTGCACCCCGGTCCGCGCCGGCCGCCCGGCCGTGTCCGGGGCACCCCGGCGGAACGCCGGGGTGTCGGCCGGGGCCAGCCAGTAGCGCTCGAGCTCCTCGTCGAGGAACACCACGGTCAGCGAGCACCCTGCCATGTCCAGGCTGGTGACGTGCTCCCCGACCTCCGGGGCCACCACGGTGAGTCCCTTCTCGGCCAGCCGGGCGGCCACCCGGGCGTAGACCACGAACAGCTCCTCGTACTTGACCGTGCCCAGACCGTTGACGAGCACCGCCACCCGCCCCTGGTAGCCGCCCTCGGTCCGCTCGGGCTCCTCCTCCAGCACACCGTCCAGCAGGAGGTCGGCGACCTCGTCGGCGGTGCCCATCGGCACCTCGCGCACGCCGGGCTCGCCGTGGATCCCGAGCCCGATCGCCATCTCCCCGGCCGGCACGTGGAACAGCGCCTCCCCGGCACCGGGCAGGGTGCAGCCCTCGAAGGCCACCCCGAAGGACCGGGTCGCGTCGTTGGCCTTCCACGCCACCCGCTCGGCCTCGTCCAGATCGGCCCCGGCCTCGATCGCCGCCCCGGCGATCTTGAACACCGGCAGGTCCCCGGCGATGCCGCGGCGCTCACGGTGGGCCCCGGCCGGACCCGAGGCGATGTCGTCGGAGACCCGGATGATCCGCACGTCTACGCCCTCGGCGCGCAGCTTCTCCGCGGCCTGCCCGAAGTGCAGCACGTCCCCGGCGTAGTTGCCGAAGCCCAGGACCACGCCCCCGCCGTTCTCCGCCGAGCGCGCCACGGAGTACACCTGGGAGGCCGAGGGCGAGGAGAAGATGTTGCCGCACGGGGCGCCGTGGCCCATCCCCGGCCCGATCCACCCGGCGAACGCCGGGTAGTGCCCCGACCCCCCGCCGATCACCAGCGCCGGCTGACCCGCCGGCGTCTCGGAGGCGCGCACCACCCCGCCGTGGGCGGCCACCACGTGCTCGGGATGGGCGGCCACATAGCCCCGCAGCGCGTCGGACGCGAACTCCGCAGGATCGTTCACAAGAAAAGTCATCGTTCCAGCCTCGTGGTCTCGGAAGGGTGGCCGGGCGGAGCGGCGATCGACGTCGAGCGCCGCTCCGGCCGGCGGGGTGTGCGGTGGCGCCAGCTCAGCCGGCGGGGGCGGACGCGCCGCCCTGCTGGGCGGTCTCCTCGTCGACCGGGCTGGGGCCCAGGTCGTCCAGGAGCTGCCCCATGGCCACGTACGCCTTGTTGCGGTACGCGACGAGGTCGTTCGAGCGCTCGGCGGGGATCTGCAGGAAGCCGGCGCCGGACTTGGTGCCGAGCTTCCCGGCGTCGACGAGGTCCTGGAGCGCCTTGGGCGTGGCGAAGCGCTCGGGGAAGGAGGTCTGCAGGGAGGCGTAGCAGAAGGAGTAGACGTCCAGTCCAGCCATGTCCGCGATCGCGAAGGGGCCGAAGAACGGCAGCCTGAAGCCGAAGGTGGTGCGCACCAGCGTGTCGACGTCCTCGGCGGTGGCGATGCCCTCCTCGACCAGCTGGGCGGCCTCGTGGAAGAGGGCGTACTGCAGGCGGTTGAGCACGAAACCGGTGACGTCCTTGACCACGGCGGACTTCTTGCCGGTCAGCTCGACGATCTCCTGGGCCGCCGCGACCGTCTCGGGCGTGGTGGTCGCGTGCGGGATGACCTCGACGCCGGGGATGAACGGCGCGGGGTTGGAGAAGTGCACCCCGAGGAAACGGCCCGGGTTCTCGACGACCTCGGCGAGCTGGGCGATGGAGATGGTGGAGGTGTTGGAGCCGATCACGGCGTCCGCCGGAGCGGCGTCGCTGATCCGGCGCAGGGTGCCGTGCTTGATGTCGAGCTTCTCCGGGACGGCCTCCTCCACGTAGGAGGCGTCCGCGACGGCCTCCTCGATGCTGGGAGCGGCCCACAGGTTCTCCCGCAGGCGCTCGACCGCGTCCGCCGGGAAGAGCCCGTCGGCGACGAACTGCTCCGCCTCCCCGAGCAGGCGCTCGAGGTTCTTCTCGGCGATCTCCTGCGAGATGTCGGCGAGCGCGACCCGCGCGCCGCCGAGGGCGAGCACCTGGGCGATGCCCCCGCCCATGTATCCCGAACCGACTACTGCTACCGAGCGCTGAGCCATGATCCCCATCTCCTCTGATGTGCACATGTTCTGTCCGTGGGACACGGCGGCATCGGAGCGCGGGTCGCGAGCGACCGCGGGAACCGGATCAGGTCTTCGCCGTGTTTCCTATAGGATCCACGGACCGGAGTGTGGTGTCAACCACACCGGGAGGTGTCGAGGGGTGCGGGAGGGGCCTCAGGCGCTCTCGCTCCGGGCGTCCTGGCCGGCGCTCTCGTGCTCGTGGATGGCCCGCTCCCGCACGCCGCAGATGTGCCCGGCCATGGCGATCCGCGCGGCCGCGGGGTCGCCGCGGCGCAGCGCCTGGAGGATCCGCGCGTGCTCCTCGATGGCGCTCCGCGCGTCCTGCACCCCCAGTCCGCTGAAGAGCCGGAACCGGTGCACGTGCCCGCCGAGGGACTCGTAGGCGCCGAGGACGAACTTGTTGCCGGCCTGCTCCGCGATGAGCCGGTGAAAGCGCTCGTCCGCTTCCCAGTAGGAGCGGTAGTCGGAGAAGTGGGGCCCGTTCGGCGCCTCGCGGAGGTCGTCGATGGACCGCTCGAGGGACTCCAGGAAGGTTGCGTCCGCGCGGCCGCACGCCAGTTCGGCGTTGTACGGCTCGATGAGCAGGCGCGCGTCCATGAGGTCCAGCAGCTCCTCGTGCGTGAGCAGGGGTGCCACGCGGTAGCCGCGCAGCGCGGCGCGGACCACCATGTTCGTGGACTCCAGCCGCGCCAGGGCCTCCCGGACCGGGGTCGGCGAGACGCCCAGCGCGCGCGCCGTGCCGTCGATGCTGATGGGGTCCCCGGACTTCAGGTCACCGTCCATGAGGCGCGCGAGGATCTCCTTGTAGACCTGGTCCGCGAGGATGCTGCGCTGCACCCACGTCCCGCCCGGAACAGTCGTGTCCATGCCGATTTCCTCACTCGCGTCCGCCGTAACAGGCATTGTCCCACGCAGTAGCGGGCGCGGAGGGCGGCCGGACCGCTCCGGACGACGCCCCACCCACTGGACAGTCCACCAATATCCTATAGGGTATTGGCCAATGGCCCGTCGAATGTGGTCCACGCCACAGCACAGGGTGGCCCGCCCGCGTTCTGATCAAAGGTGATTCAGCTATGCACATCCTTCTTCCCGCCGCCACGGCGGACGCGCTCGTCCTGGCGGAGAGGCCCACGTGGGCCCTGCTCGCCATCGCGGTCGCGGCCATCGCCGCGCTGCTCTTCCTGATCATCAAGCTCCGCGTCCACGCGTTCTTCTCCCTGATCATCATCAGCCTGCTCACGGCGCTGGCCGCCGGCATCGGCGTGGCCGACGTCGTGGGCGTGGTGGTCGCGGGGTTCAGCACCACCGTGGGCAACGTGGCCCTGCTCGTGGGCTTCGGCGCGGTGCTCGGCCGCCTGGTCCAGGTCTCGGGCGGCGCCCAGGTGCTCGCCGACGCGATGCTGCGGCGGTTCGGGGAGAAGCGGGCCCCGCTCGCCCTGGCGGTGGCCTCCCTCTTCTACGCGTTCCCGATCTTCCTCGACGCCGGCTTCATCGTGATGCTGCCGATCATCTACACGGTGGCGCGGCGTCTGGGCGGTTCCTTCATGCTCTACGTGCTGCCCTCCATCGGCGCCTTCCTGATGATGCACGCCCTCACCCCGCCGCACCCGGGCCCCACCGCCGCCGCCACGGTGATGGGCGCCGACGTCGGGATGGTCGTGCTCGTCTCGCTCCTGGTCGGCCTGCCCACGTGGTACCTCGCCGGCTACCGGCTCAGCCTGGTCATCGCCAAGCGCTACCCGGACATGCCCGTGCCGAACCTCCTGGGCGAGGTGGAGCTCGAGGACGACATGCCCCGGCCCGGCTTCTGGACGATCATCTTCGTCCTGCTGCTGCCGCTCGTGCTGATCTTCTTCAACACGCTGTTCACCACGCTGGAGGCCAGCGGGTCCGTGGGCGAGGACAACGTCCTGTTCCGCCTGTCCCGGCTCATCGGCAACACCCCGATCGCGCTGCTGATCGCCACGCTGTTCGCGATGTACCTGCTGTACCTGCGGCCGCGGCGCGGCCGCGGCTCGATCGGCGGCGCCCTGGAGGACCTGGTCGACCACGCCCTCGCCCCGGTCTGCTCGATCATCCTCATCACGGGCGCCGGCGGCGCCTTCGGCCGGGTGCTCACCGAGACCGGGATCGGCGGCACCATCGCCGGCGGCCTGGACGCGATGGGGCTCCCGGTGATCCTGGCCGGCTTCCTCGTGGCGATCGCCTTCCGCGTGGCCCAGGGCTCGGCCACCGTGGCCGCGACCACGGCAGGCTCCATCATGGCGCCCGCCGTCGCGGAGCTGGGCCTGTCCGGCGTCGGGCTGGCCGCCATCGTCGTCGGCATCGCGGCGGGCTCCATCACCTTCTCGCACGTCAACGACTCGGGCTTCTGGCTCATCGGCAAGTTCTGCGGCTTCGACACCCTGACCACGCTGAAGACCTGGTCGGTGGTCGGCACCGCGATCGGCTTCATGGCCTTCGCCCTGGCCTGGGTCGTCTACGCCCTGGCCGCGTGAGCCGGCAACCGGCACCACGCCCCGCATTTGATCGCCCCGCATTTGATCGCCCCGAAGGAGTTCTCATGACCGATGGACAGTTCCCCGCGCACCGGACGGCGGTGGTCACCGGCGCCGGGGCCGAGCGCGGCATCGGCCGCCACGTCGCCCG
Source organism: Kocuria sp. LHG3120 (assembly GCF_049897445.1). Classification (NCBI taxonomy): domain Bacteria; kingdom Bacillati; phylum Actinomycetota; class Actinomycetes; order Micrococcales; family Micrococcaceae; genus Kocuria; species Kocuria sp. LHG3120. The sequence continues at coordinate 112,985 of NZ_JAFCWG010000004.1, forward strand.
CCGCCTGGCACGGGAGAGGTGGGCCCTGGCGGTGCTGGACGTCGACGCCGACGGCGTCCGCTCCTTCGCCGCCGAGCTCGCCGGACGGACGGAGAGCCCGGTGCGCGGCATCCCGGTCGACGTCGCCGACCCCGCCTCCGTGGACGCCGCGTTCGAGGAGATCGACGCCCACCTGCCGCCCGTGCTCGCCGAGGTGAACCTCGCCGGCATCGCCAGCCCCCACTCCTTCTTCGAGCTCACGAGGGACGTCTGGACCCGGGTCATGGACGTCAACGCCACGGGCACGCTGCTCATGATGCAGGCGGCGGCCCGGCGCATGGTCGAGGGCGGCCACGGCGGCCGGATCGTCAACACGTCCTCGATCACCGCCTACGACGGCGGCGGGACGTTCTCGAAGACCGGGTACGCCGCGGCGAAGGCCGCGGTCCTCGGTCTGACCCGCGGCGGCGCCCGGGAGCTGGGGGCGCACGGGATCACCTGCAACGCGCTCGTCCCGGGCCCCATCGACACGGACATCATGGGCGGGGCGCTCACCGAGGACCGCAAGTCCGCCATGTCCGCGGGCATCCCCGCCGGCCGCGTCGGGCAGCCGGAGGACGTGGCCGCCCTCGTCGCCTTCCTGACCAGCCACGAGGCGGGGTTCGTCAACGGCGCCTCGTACTTCATCGACGGCGGCAAGCACATGGTGTGAGCCCGCGCCGCCCCGAGCACCGGTGCCACCGCGCACCCCGGACACCACCCAGCACGGCGCCCGACGAGGCGCCCGACAAGGAGAGAACCATGCCGCACACCCCCGAGACCTGGCCGATCGGCGCCGCCCTGCTGAACTTCACCGGCACCACCGCCGACGGCCGCGACCGCACCACCGCCGGCCCCGAGGCCTGGAAGCAGACGCTGCGCGAGGTCCGCCTCGCGGGCTTCGACCACGTCGACCTCACCGACTCCTGGGTCCGGCCCGCCGACCTCGACACCGACGGCCGCCGCCGGCTGCTCGAGACGGCCCGCTCCTACGACCTCGCCTTCAGCGACATCGCCGTGACCCGCAAGAGCGTGATCACCCCGGACGAGGACCGGGCCCGGGAGAACATGGCCTACACGAAGCGGACCATCGACGCCGCGGCGGACCTCGAGGTGCCCATGGTGTGCCTGGGGCTGCACGACCCGTTCACCGAGCCGCAGAAGCAGGCCACCTGGTTCTGGCTCGCGGAGGGCGCCGAGGACGAGGAGACCCCGGAGAACCGGGAGAAGGCCGCCGCCCGCTTCCGCGAGCTCGGCGAGTACGCCGCCGAGCGGGGGGTCAGCGTGTCGCTGGAGATGTACGAGGGCACCTTCCTCGGCACCGCCGACAGCTCGGTGCAGCTCGTCACCGCCGTGGACCTGCCCAACGTGGGGCTGTGCCCCGACATCGGCAACATCGTCCGCCTGCACCGGGAGGTCGAGGACTGGCGAGAGATGCTGACCAAGATGCTCCCCCACACCAACTACTGGCAGCTCAAGAACTACTTCCGGGACCACGACCCCGCGACCGGTTCCTACGCCTCGGCGCCGGCGCCGCTGGCCCTCGGCTTCATCGACTACCGCGAGGCCATCGGCATGGCCCTGGAGGCCGGCTTCGACGGCCCCATGTGCGTGGAGCACTACGGCGGCGACGGCCTCACGGTGACGGCGATGAACCGGGACTACATCCGGGGGATCCTCGCGGCCAAGCTCCCAGAGGCATGATCCCCGGCAGGACGGACGGAACGGCCCCGGCGCTGCGGCGCAGGGGCCGTTCCGTCGTCGGCGCCGGGCACCGTGACGACGCCGGGCACCGTCCCCGCACCCGCTGACGCAGGGAGCCCCGGGCGCGCTCGCTCTCGGCCGAAAACTCTTCAGCTCACTTACCTTTTGCCGGGACACCCCGTAGCGTGGGCCGGGCACGTCATCCGAGCAGCACCCCAGCGAGAAGAAGGAGCACCAGCATGCGAAGGATCCTGTTCATGGTCGGCACCGCGGTCTTCGGCCGCATCATGGCGAAGCGGCGCGAGAACAAGGCCGGCGGCCGCTAGTACCGGAAGCGCCACTCGGTGCGGGAGCGGTAGGTCTGCCCCGGGCGCAGCACCGGGTCGGAGAGCTCCGGCCGGTTCGGCGAGTCCGGGTGGTACTGGGGCTCCAGGGCGATCCCCGCTCCCCGCGGATAGGTGCGCCCGCCGGTGCCGGTGATGGTGCCGTCCAGGGCGTTGCCCGTGTACACCTGCAGGGCCGGCTGGTCGGTCCACAGTTCCACGGACCGCCCGCTCGCCGGGTGCTCCAGCCGGGCGGCGGCGCGCAGCCCGGTGCCGCGCAGGTGGAAGGAGTGGTCGATCCCGCCCACGGCCGCGATCTGCGGGTGCTCCGCCCGCACCCGGTCCCCGAGCCGGGCGGGGGCGGTGAGGTCCAGCGGCGTCCCGCGCACGGCGGCGAGGCCGTCCAGCGGCACCCCGTCCCGGCCGACCGGCAGGTACCGGTCGGCCTCGACGGTGAGCGTGTGGTCGTCGACCGTCCCCGACCCCTCCCCGGCGAGGTTGAGGTAGACGTGGCTCGCGGGCCCGACCACGGTCGGGGCGTCGGTGCGGGCCTCCAGGTCCAGAGCGAGGACGTCGTCCGTGACGGCGTACCGGGCCCGGAGGACCACTTCGCTGGGAAAGCCCTGGTCACCGTCCGGGCTGACCAGCTCCAGCACCAGGACGTCGCGGCTCGCGGAGACCGTCCGCCAGGTGCGGCGGTGGAATCCGTCGGGGCCGCCGTGCAGGGTGTTGCCGCCCTCGTTGGCCGCCAGTTCCACGGTGGTCCCGTCGAGGTCGAAGCGGGCCCCGGCGATCCGGTTGGCGCAGCGGCCGACCACCGCCCCCAGGAAGGCCTCCGGGGGTGCCGCGCAGCCGGCGGCGTCCGGGTGGCCCAGCACCACGTTGGTGCCGGGGCCCCCGGCCGGGCCGGGCAGGTGCAGGGCCTGGACCGCGGCGCCGAGGTCGAGCACGCGCAGGCTCAGCCCGCCCGGGGTAGCGAGGGTGTGCGCGGTGACCTCCCGACCGTCGGGCAGCGTCCCGAAGAACCGCGGGGCGGGCGCGGTCATTTGAGCGCGTTCGAGGCGCGGCGCTTGTTGAACACGTCGAACCCGACCGCCAGCAGGAGCACCAGGCCCTTGATGAACTGCTGGTAGTCGATGCCCACGCCCATGAGGGACATGCCGTTGTTGAGCACGCCCATGATCAGACCGCCGGTGATGGCGCCGATGATGGTGCCCACGCCACCGGTCACGGCGGCGCCGCCGATGAAGGCCGCGGCGATCGCGTCCAGCTCGAACAGGTTTCCGGCGCCCGGCCCGGCGGAGTTGAGCCGGCCGGTGAACACCAGCCCGGCCAGCGCGGCCAGCACGCCCATGTTGACGAAGAGCAGGAAGTCGACGCGCTTGGTGTTCACACCGGACAGCTGGGCTGCCTGGAGGTTGCCGCCGCGGGCGTACACGTGGCGGCCGAACACCGTCCGGTTCATGACGGCGCTGTAGGCGACCACCAGCACGCCGAGGACCACGAGCACGATCGGCGTCCCGCCGCGCGAGCTGGCCAGCAGGAAGGTGAGCGCGAGGATGACGACGACGCCGAAGACCAGCCGCGTGAGGAACCAGGCGCGCGGCTCGTCCTCGAGGTGGAGCTTCGCGCGGTTGGCCCGGCCCCGGAGCTGGCTCAGCACGAGCATGGCCGTGGCGATCAGGCCGATGCCCACCGTGGTCCAGTCCAGGATGTTGGTCGCCGGCGGGAACAGCCCCGGGAAGAGGGAGCCGCCGCCGAGCTGGCGGTACTCCGGCGGGAAGCCGGTGATCCGCTGGTTCTCGAGCACGATCTGCGTCAGACCGCGGAAGACGAGCATGCCGGCGAGGGTCACGATGAAGGCGGGGATCCCGATGTAGGCCACCCAGAAGCCCTGCCAGGCGCCCACGAGCGCGCCGACCGCGAGGGCGGCGAGGAGGGCCACCCACCACGGCAGGCTCCAGTCCCGGATCATGATCCCGGACATGGCGCCCACGAACGCGGCCACCGAGCCGACCGAGAGGTCGATGTGCCCGGCCACGATGATCATGACCATGCCGATCGCCAGCAGCAGGATGTAGCTGTTCTGGACGATGATGTTGTAGACGTTGTCCGGTTGCAGCAGCGCGCCGCCGGTCAGGGCCTGGAACAGCGTGACGATCACCAGCAGGGCCAGGAAGATGCCGATCTGGCGGAGCCGGCTCATGAGGAACCGGCCGGCGCCCGCCACGGTGGAGGCCTTCTGCGGGCCCCGGCTGTCGAGAGCCCGGTCCTCGTCGACGAGGGTGGAAGCCATGGGTCAGTCCTTTTCCTTGGTCATGTGCTGCATGAGTCGTTCGGGGGTGGCCTCGGCGATGGGCACCTCGGCGGTGATCCGGCCCTCGGCGAGCGTGTAGATCCGGTCGCAGATCCCCAGCAGCTCGGGCAGCTCGGAGGAGATGACCAGCACCGCCTTCCCCTGCGCGGCCAGCCTGTTGATGATCGTGTAGATCTCGTACTTCGCCCCCACGTCGATGCCGCGGGTGGGCTCGTCGAGGATGAGCACGTCGGGGTCGGCGAACATCCACTTGGACAGGACGACCTTCTGCTGGTTGCCGCCGGAGAGCTTGCCGGTGATCGAGGACACCGAGGGCGCCTTGATGTTCATGCTGGTGCGGTAGTCCTGCGCCATGAGCGTCTCGCGCCCGCCGTCGACCCAGCCCGCGGACGTGAGCTTGCCCAGCGCCGCCGAGGAGATGTTCCGCTTGATGTCGTCGATCAGGTTGAGCCCGTAGCGCTTGCGGTCCTCCGTGGCGTAGGCGATGCCGTGCCGGATCGCCTCGCTGACGGTCCGCGCCGTGATCTCCTCGCCGTTCTTGTACATCCGCCCGGTGATGTTGGACCCGTAGCTGCGCCCGAAGATGCTCATGGCCAGCTCCGTGCGCCCGGCGCCCATCAGCCCGGCGATGCCCACGATCTCGCCCGCCCGCACGGACAGGTGCGCGTTGTCCACCACCACCCGCAAGTGCTCCCGGGGGTGGTGCACGGTCCAGTCCTCGACGCGGAGCACCTCCGCGCCGATGTCGGGGACCCGCTCGGGGTACCGGTTCGTGAGCTCGCGGCCCACCATGCCCTTGATGATCCGGTCCTCGGTGACCGACCCGTCGTGCAGGCTGAGGGTCTCGATGGTCTGCCCGTCGCGCAGGATCGTCACGGAGTCGGCGATCGCCCGGATCTCGTTGAGCTTGTGGCTGATGATGATGCAGGTGATCCCGTCCTCGCGCAGCCCGCGGACCAGGCCCAGAAGGTGCGCGGAGTCCTCGTCGTTGAGGGCGGCCGTGGGCTCGTCGAGGATGAGCAGCTTCACGTCCTTGGAGAGCGCCTTCGCGATCTCCACGAGCTGCTGCTTGCCCACCCCGATGTCCCCGGCCGGGACGCTGGGGTTCACGTCGAGGCCCACGCGCCGGAGCAGGTCGGCGGCCCTGGCGTTGGTCTCGTTCCAGTTGATGAACCCGCGGGTGGCGCGCTCGTTGCCGAGGAAGATGTTCTCGGCGACGGACAGGAACGGGGACAGGGCCAGCTCCTGGTGGATGATGACCACCCCGCTGCGCTCGCTGTCCTTGATGTCCCGGAAGGAGACGGTCTCGCCCTCCAGGACGATGTCCCCCTCGTAGGTGCCGTGCGGGTACACGCCGGACAGGACCTTCATGAGGGTGGACTTGCCGGCGCCGTTCTCCCCGCAGATCGCGTGGACCTCGCCGCGGGCGACGGCCAGGGTGACGTCCTGCAGCGCCTTGACGCCGGGGAAGGACTTGCTGATCCGGCGCATCTCCAGAACGTGCTCGCTCATGCGGGCCTCCTCGTCTCGAGCTGGTGGGTGGGTGGACGGGACGGACCGGCCGGGCGGCGGAGGGCCGCCCGGCCGGTCGCGATCACTCGAGCTCGGACGCCTCGTAGTAGCCGCTGTCCACGAGGACCTCCTGGTAGTTGTCCTTCGTGACGATCTGCGACTCGAGCAGGTAGGCGGGGACCACCTTCACGCCGTTGTCGTAGGTCTCCTCGTCGTTGACCTCGGGCTCCTCGCCCTGCATCAGGGAGTCCACCATGAGCACCGCGCGCTCGCCGAGCTCGCGGACGTCCTTGAAGATCGTGGAGTACTGCTCGTCGTTGACGATCGACTTCACGGAGCCGACCTCGGCGTCCTGGCCGGTCACCACGGGCAGCTCGTCCTGGGAGTAGCCGCCGGAGCGCAGCGCGGAGATGATGCCGATCGAGAGACCGTCGTACGGGGAGAGTACGCCGTCGAGCTGGTCGCCGCCGCCCACCGTGATGAGGTCCTCCATCCGGTCCTGGGCGGTGTCCGGCAGCCAGCGCAGGATGGCGGCCTGCTCGAACTCCGTCTGGCCGCTGGGAACGTTGAGCGTGCCGTCGTCCAGGTAGGGCTTGAGGGTGTCCATCGCGCCGTCCCAGAAGAAGGTCGCGTTGTTGTCGTCGGGGCTGCCGGCGAAGAGCTCCACGTTGAAGGGGCCCTTCTCGCCGGTGGGCTCACCGTTCTCGTCGAGGACCCCGAGGCCCGTGAGCAGCGACGTGCCCTGCTGCACGCCCACCTCGTAGTTGTCGAAGGTCGTGTAGTAGTCCACGGTGTCCGACTCGTTGATGAGGCGGTCGTAGGCGATCACGGGGATCTCCTGGGTCTCGGCCGTGTCGAGCACGCTGGTCAGCGTGGTGCCGTCGATCGAGGCGATCACCAGGGCCTTGGCCCCGCCGTTGATCATGTTCTCGATCTGGGAGATCTGGGTGGGGATGTCGTCGTTGGCGTACTGGAGGTCCACCTCGTAGCCGAGCTCCTCGAGCTGCGCCTTGACGTTCTCACCGTCGGCGATCCAGCGCTCGGACTGCTGCGTGGGCATCGCCACGCCGATCTTGGCGCCCTCGTTGGAGCCCGCCTCCGCGCCGCCGCCGCGGTTGCCGCCGCAGGCCGTGAGGCCCAGCGCGAGGGTCAGGGCGGTCACCCCGGTGAGGGTCTTCTTCAGGTCGATCTTCGGGGTCATGGTCGTGCCTTTCGTCGGTCCGGGCCGCACTGCCCGGTGGTGGGAGTGTTCGATCGAGGTCGGTGCTGGTGAGATCTCGTGGTGGTCGTCAGGGGTCCTGGTCATCATGGTCGTTCCGGCCGTCCCGGTCGTCCCGCTCAGAGCTTCTGGGCGAGCCGGTAGTAGGCCGCGTTCCACCGCACCTCGCGCTGGAACTCCCGCAGGGTGGTGGTGTCGTCGATGACGAGCAGCTCGGTCCGGGTCATGTCGGCGAAGTCCCGGATCACGTCGGCGCCCACCGCGGTGCTGAGGACCGTGTGGTGGGCGGCGCCGGCGGTGAGCCAGGCCGCGGCCGAGGTCGCGAGGTCGGGGTGCGGCCGCCAGACGGCCCGGGCCACGGGCAGGTTCGGGAGCGGGGCGTCCGGGGGCACGACGTCCACGGTGTTGGCGGTGAGCCGGAACCGGTCCCGCATGTCGGACATCGCCACGACCACGCCGGGGCCGGCGTCGGTGTCGAAGACCAGGCGCACGGGGTCCTCCCGTCCGCCGATGCCCAGCGGATGCACCTCGAGGGAGGGGCGCGCCGTGGTGAGGCTCGGGCAGACCTCCAGCATGTGGGCGCCGAGGATCTTTTCCTCCCCCGGCACCAGGTGGTACGTGTAGTCCTCCATGAGGGACGCGCCCCCGGGCAGCCCGGCGCCCATGACCTTGGCCGCCCGCACCAGCAGGGCCGTCTTCCAGTCGCCCTCCGCCCCGAACCCGTAGCCGCGGGCCATGAGCCGCTGCACGGCGAGGCCCGGCAGCTGGCGCAGCCCGCCGAGGTCCTCGAAGTTCGTGGTGAAGGCCCCGAAGCCGCCCTCCTCCAGGAACTGGAGCATCCCGAGCTCCTGCCGGGCCCCGTAGCGCAGGGACTCGTGGCGCTCCCCGCCGCGGCGCAGCTCGGGGGCCACGTCGTAGAGCTCCTCGTACTCGGCGACGAGCTCGTCCACGCGGTCCTCGGACTGGGCGTCCACCACGGCCACGAGGTCGTTGACGCCCCAGGTGTTCACGGAGACCCCGAACTGCAGCTCGGCCTCCGTCTTGTCGCCCTCGGTCACGGCGACGTTGCGCATGTTGTCGCCGAACCGGGCCACCCTGAGCCCCTGGACCGCCGCGCGGCCGGCGCACGCGCGCTGCCAGGAGGCGATCTGCGCGGTGACGCCGGGGGTCGAGACGTGGCCCACCACGGTCTTGCGCGGGACGTCGAGCCGGGTCTGGATGTAGCCGAACTCCCGGTCGCCGTGCGCGGCCTGGTTGAGGTTCATGAAGTCGAAGTCGATCTCGCCCCACGGCAGCTCGACGTTGATCTGGGTGTGCAGGTGGAGCAGCGGCTTGCGCAGGGCGTCGAGGCCGGTGATCCACATCTTGGCGGGGCTGAAGGTGTGCATCCAGGCGATCGCCCCGATCACGCCGTCCGCGGCGTTGAGCTCGAGGGCCGTGCGGCGGATCGAGTCCGCGTCCTTGAGCGTGGGCTTCCAGACCACCTCGACGGGCAGCCCGGCCTCGCCCAGCACGCGGACGATCTCGCGGGACTGCTCGGCCACCTGGCGCAGGGTGTCCTCGCCGTAGAGGTCCTGGCTGCCGGTGAGGAACCAGACCTCGTAGTGGTCAAGGGCGGTGGGCTGAGGATTCACGGGTGAGCGCTCCTGGGGTGGTGGGGACGGCCGCGGGCTGCTGGCCGTAGACGTTCTGGTAGCGGTCGAACAGGGAGTCGACGTGCGCGGGGTCGATGGGCAGCGGCTCGCCCAGCTGGCGGGAGAGGTGCACGGTGCGGGCCACGTCCTCGAGCATGGCCGCGGCCTTGACGGCGTCCCGGGCGTCCTTGCCGATGGTGAACGGTCCGTGGCTGAGCATGAGGACCGCGCGGGAGCGGTGGCCGGAGAGGGTCTCCACGATGCCGCGGCCGATCGAGTCGTCGCCGATGATCGCGAAGGGCCCCACGGGGATCTCCCCGCCGAACTCGTCCGCCATGGCCGTCAGGACGCAGGGGATGGCCTCGCCGCGGGCCGCCCAGGCCGTGGCGTAGGGCGAGTGGGTGTGGACCACTCCCCCGACCTCCGGCATGTGCCGGTAGACGTAGGCGTGGGCGGCGGTGTCGCTGGACGGCGAGCGCTCCGCACCGGGGGTGCCGGGGACCGGCCGGCCGTCCAGGTCGCACAGGATCTGGTTCTCCGGGCCGAGGTCGTCGTAGCTCACCCCGCTGGGCTTGATCACGAAGAGGTCCGTGCCGGGGACCCGCCCGGACACGTTGCCCGCCGTCCAGACCACCAGCCCGTAGCGGACCAGTTCGGCGTGCAGGTCCGCGACCTCGCGCCGCACGCGGGCGATCCGCTCCTCGAGCTCGGGCGTCAGGGCGTTCACGCGGAGACCTCCTGGGTGGAACGGGCGTTGCGCCGGAGCGCCTTGAGCCGGCGCATGACGTCGCTGCCGCCGCGGCCGAAGTGGTCGTGCAGCGCGGTGTAGTCCTCGTAGAGGACGGAGTAGGCCTCGGTGTGCGCGGGGTTCGGGGTGTAGGCGTTGCGCTCGAGCCGGCCCATCGCCGCGGCGGCCGTCCGGACGTCCGGGTAGGCGCCGGCGGCCACGGCCGCGTGGATGGCGGAGCCCAGGGCCGGGCCCTGGTCGCTGCCGATCACCGAGATCGGCATGCCGAGCACGTCGGCGTAGATCTGCATGAGGAACGCGTTCTTGATCAGCCCGCCGGCCGCCACGAACTCGGTGACGGGGATCCCGGAGGCGGCGAAGGCCTCCACGATCGTGCGGGTCCCGAAAGCGGTGGCCTCCAGCAGGGCGCGGTAGACCTCGTGCGGGCGGGTGGCCAGGGTGAGGCCGACGAGCAGCCCGGAGAGCTCGTGGTCCACGAGCACGGACCGGTTGCCGGACTGCCAGTCCAGGGCCAGGAGCCCGTGCGCGCCCACCGGTTCGCGGCTCGCCTGCTCGGTGAGCAGCTCGTGCACGCTCAGCCCGCGCTCGGCGGCCTCCTCCTGGAGCCGCCCCGGCACGAAGTGGGCCGTGAACCAGCCGAAGATGTCGCCCACCCCGGACTGCCCGGCCTCGTAGCCGTAGAGCCCGTCGATGATCCCACCGTCCACCACGCCGCACATCCCGGGGACCTCGCGCAGGGTGTCGGAGCTCATGACGTGGCAGGTGGAGGTGCCCATGATCGCCACCATCTGACCCGGCGCGGTGGCCCGGGCGGCGGGAGCGCTCACGTGCGCGTCGACGTTGCCCACCGCCACGGCGATGCCGGCGGGCAGGCCCGTCCACTCCGCGGCCTGGGCGCTGAGCGTGCCCGCGGCGGTGCCGAGGGCCCCGATCGGGTGGTCGACCTTGTCCTGCGCGAAGCCGGCGAACCCGGGGTTGAGGGCGCCGAGGAACTCGCGGTCGGGGTACTCGCCGTCCTGCAGGATGCCCTTGTACCCGGCGGAGCACGCGTTGCGCACGTAGCTGCCCGTCAGCTGCCAGACGATCCAGTCGGCGGCCTCCACCCAGTGGTCCATGAGGTGGTACAGCTCGGGGTCCTCCTCGAGCAGCTGCAGGCCCTTGGCGAACTCCCACTCGCTCGAGATGAGACCGCCGTAGCGGGCCAGCCAGCGCTCTCCGCGCCGGGCCGCGAGATCGTTGATGCGGTCCGCCTGGCCCTGCGCGGCGTGGTGGCGCCACAGCTTCACGTAGGCGTGCGGGCGGCCCGCCAGGCCGGGCAGCTCGTTGAGGGGTGTGCCGTCGGCCCGGACGGGGACCATGGTGCACGCGGTGAAGTCGGTGCCCACGCCCACCACGGCGCTCGGGTCCACGCCGGCGGCGCGGACGGCGGCGGGCACCGCCTGCCGCAGGACGTCCACGTAGTCGGCGGGGACCTGCAGCGCCCACTCGGGCGGCAGGGCCTCCCCCGTGGCGGCGAGCACGGTGTCCATCACGCCGTGCTCGTACTCGTGCACCGCGGAGCCCATCTCGGCGCCGTCGTGCACCCGCACGACGACGGCCCGCCCCGACAGGGTGCCGTAGTCGACGCCGATGACGTACGTGGGATCTGGGCTGGGCTGGCTCACGGAGGACCTCGTTGTCGTTCGAGCCGCACGTTCCGAAAGGGGCGGCCGCCGGCCGGCCCACCTCGGAATGTGAACGGTCACATCTGATGTTCGGGCCAACGTACCGCAGCGTGGAAGCACGTGTCCCACATCACTTGATAACAGTTTGGTAACGGCGTGGCCGGGGGTCCATCAGCCCTGGTCGGCGGCGGGCGCGGCCGTGGACTCGCGGACCACGAGCACGGGCTCCACGTCCCCCGGCCGGACCGGCTGCTCCCCCCGCAGCTCCGCGAGCAGCACGGCCATGCAGCGCCGGCCCAGCTCGGGGAAGTCCTGGCGCACCGTGGTCAGCGGCGGCAGGAAGTGCGCGGCCTCCGGGACGTCGTCGAAGCCCACCACGCTGACGTCCCCGGGCACGCCCAGCCCGGCCTCGGCGAACGCGTGCACGAGACCGAGCGCGATGTGGTCGTTGCCGCAGAAGACCGCGCTGAGCCCCCGGCGCCCGCGCAGTCCGAGCCCTGCGCGGTAGCCGGAGTCCGCGGTCCACGCCCCGGCGGGGACCACCACGGGCTCGAACCCCCAGGCGGTCATCTCCTCGCGGTAGCCCTGGCGGCGGGCGTCCGTCTCGACCCATCCCTCGGGGCCGGGGACGTGGACCACGCGGTGGTGCCCCAGCTCCAGCAGGTGGCGGGTGGCCAGCCGGGCCCCGGCCAGCTGGTCGACCGACATCCGGTGGTCCTCGCTGTGCAGGGAGTGCACGGTGACGAACGGGATCCGGATGGACAACTGCTCGATCACCTCCAGCGTGCGCGACTGCGGCGCGAGGATCACCAGCCCCTCCACCGCGTGGCCGACCATCCGGTCCAGGGCCGACTCGATGGAGGCGCGGTCCGCGTGGTCGATGTGGGCGGTGTCCACGACGTAGCCGGCCTCGTCGGCCGCCGTCTCGACCGCCCGGAGGCTGGCCGACGGGCCGTACTCGGCGCCCGAGGAGACGAGGGCGCCGATGGTCCTCGACTCGCTCGTGACCAGGGCGCGGGCGGCCCGGTTGGGCCGGAACCGCAGCTCCTCCATGGCCTGCAGCACCCGCTGCCGGGTCGAGTCGCGCAGCGCGGGGTGCCCGTTGATCACCCGGGAGACCGTCTGGTGGGAGACCCCGGCCGCGCGGGCCACGTCCCGGATGTTGGGGGCGCGCGGAGGCCGTGCGGAGTTCGCACCACCCTCAACGGTCATGGCCAGAACGGTACTGCACGGCACCGGACGGACCCAGTGGAGGGGTCCCCGGGAGGGACCTCCACCCCTCCGGTGCTTGCGCGGCGGACACGTCGCACCGCATGGTGGTCCCCGGCGCCCCCGGAACCCGGGCCGCCGTCCCCCGGGCCCCCGGGAGACCCTCCACCGATCGCGGAACGGGATTCTACGCATGGAGCAACGCACACTCGGCAGGACCGGACGGAAGGTCTCCACCGTGGGCCTGGGCACGTGGCAGCTGGGCGCGGACTGGGGGGACGTCGACCCCGCCGAGGCCACCGCCGTCCTGGAGGCCGCCGTGGAGTCGGGGGTCACGTTCTTCGACACCGCCGACGTCTACGGCGACGGCCGCAGCGAGCAGACCATCGGCGCGTTCCTGCGCGAGCGCCCCGACCTGGACATCACCGTGGCCACGAAGATGGGCCGCCGCGCGGACCAGGTCCCGGAGAACTACACCCTCGCGAACTTCCGGCAGTGGGTGGACCGCTCGCGCCGGAACCTGGGCACCGACACCCTCGACCTGGTCCAGCTGCACTGCCCGCCCACGCCGGTCTACAGCGACCAGGAGGTCTACGACGCCCTGGACACCCTGGTCCAGGAGGGCGCGATCCGCCACTACGGCGTCAGCGTGGAGCGCACCGACGAGGCGCTCGCGGCCATCGCCCGCAGGAGCACCGCCACCGTCCAGATCATCCTCAACGCCTTCCGCCTCAAGCCGCTGGACGCCGTGCTGCCGGCGGCGAAGGAGGCCGGCGTGGGGATCATCGCCCGGGTGCCGCTGGCCTCGGGCCTGCTGTCCGGGAAGTACACGGCGGACACCCGGTTCGCCGCCGACGACCACCGCAACTACAACCGCGGCGGCGAAGCCTTCGACGTCGGCGAGACGTTCTCCGGGGTGGACTTCCAGCGCGGCCTCGAGGCAGTCCGCGAGTTCGCCGAACTGCTCCCGGACGGGGTGACCACGGCGCAGGCCGCGATCGCGTGGATCATCGCCCAGGACGGCGTCAGCACCGTGATCCCCGGGGCGCGCAGCGTGGAGCAGGTCCGCGGCAACGCCTCGGCGGCGGACACCGGGGACCTGGGCCGGGAGATCGATGCCGGGGTCCGCAGGATCTACGACGCGTACTTCCGGGCGGACATCCACCCCCGCTGGTGAGCCCCTCCGGCACCTCCCCGGAAGAGCGCCGGGAGGTGCCGGCATCGTCCCGGGCGACGCCGGGGGCGGTGCCGCCCGGGGCGGCTCCAGCTCGTAGGATGGTCCGGATCCACCCGTGAAAGCGAGCCGCCCCGATGTCCCCCAGCCCCGCCGCGGACCACCCCGGCCCTGCACCTGACGGTCTCGCACGACTGACGGAGATCGACCTGGCCTCGGAGCCGATCTTCCTCATGGCCCGGGCGGCGGCGCTGGGCTCGTCGACGGCCAACCAGGGGCTTGCCCCGCTCGGGCTGAAGGTCCGCAGCTACTCCCTCCTGGCGGCGGCCTGCAGCGGCACGGGGCCGACACAGCGGGAGCTCGGCGAGCTGCTGCGGATGAAGCCCAGCCAGACCGTGGCCCTCCTCGACGAGCTGGAGCAGCGCGGTCTGGTGGAGCGGCAGGCCGACCCCCGGGATCGCCGCTCCAAGATCGTGGCCCCCACCGGTGCGGGGCGGGAGCTCTACGCCAGCGCCAAGGCGGCGGTGGACCTCGCCGCCGAGAGGTCGCTCGGGGACCTCCGGCCCCAGGACCGGGAGGACCTGGCGCGTCTGCTGCGACAGGTCGCCTTCTGACGCCCGGAGGGACGCGCACTGGGCACCTCCCATGGACTGTGACCCTTGACACACCCGGCCGGCGGGCGCAGGATCAGTTCACTAACTGAACTGTTCACTTCTGGAGGTATCTCGTGGTCCGCTCCCCCCGGTTCCGTCGCACCGCGCTCGTCCCGGTCGCCGCCCTGGCCACCGCTCTCGCCACCACCGCCGGCATCCTCCCCGCCGTGGCCGCCCCGGACGCCTCCGTCGTTGCCTCCCCCGGCACGGCCGCCTCGGCGGCCCCGACCGTGGCCACCGGAACCCTGGACAACGGTGCCGCCTGGCGGGCGGAGGTGCCGGCGGACTGGAACGGCAAGGTGGTCCTGTTCGCCCACGGCTTCCGCCCCGGGCCCGCCAACCCCGCCTGGGACGCCGGGTTCGACCCGACGGCGCAGGAACTGATCCGCCGGGGCTACGCCGTCGCGTCGTCGTCCTACGCCGCGACCGGATGGGCCCTGGAGACGGCCGTCCAGGACCAGCTGGACACCCTCGCGGCCTTCGAGCAGCGCTTCGGCGAGGCCGACCGGGTCATCGCCATGGGCCGCTCCATGGGCGGGCTCGTCACGAGTCTGATGGCGGAGGTGCCGGGGGCCGGCATCGACGGCGCCGTCAGCACCTGCGGGCTGGTGGGCGGCGGTGTGGCCCTGAACAACTACCAGCTGGATGCCGCCCACGCCGCGGCGGAGCTGCTGCTGCCGGGTCAGGACGTGCAGCTGACCGGCTTCACCGCCCCGGGCCAGTCCGACGCGACGATCACCGCGCTGCGCGAGGCCCTGGAGGAGGCCCGCGGCTCCGCGGAGGGCCGGGCCCGCATCGCCCTGGTGGCGGCCCTGCTGCACACCCCCACGGAACTGGACGGCGTGGACGCCGAGGACCCCGAGGTGCTGGCGGCCGCCCAGGCCGAACTGGTGCTGCAGACCCTGCCGACCGTCATCGAGCGCCGCCACACCATCGTCGAGGCCGCCGGCGGCGACAGCGGCTGGACCGCCGGGGTCGACTACGCCCGGCTGCTGCGCTCCTCCGACCAGCGCCACCAGGTCCGGCACCTGTACCGGCTCGCCGGCCTCGATCTCGCCGCGGACCTCGGGACGCTGAGCCGCAGCGCCGACATCACCCCGGACGAGGACGGCCTGGAGTGGATGCTGCGGACCTCGACGCCCACCGGCGAGCTGCAGGTCCCCGTGCTGGCCACCCACACGCTGGTCGACCTGCTGGCCCCGGTCGAGTACCAGGAGGAGTACGCCGAGACGGTCCGCCGGGCCGGCGAGCAGTCCCTGTTCCGGCAGGCCTTCGTGGACCGGGAGGGGCACTGCACCTTCACCGTCGCCGAGAACGTCGCCGCCGTCGAGGCCATGGACGAGCGCCTGGAGACGGGCCGCTGGGGATCCCTCGCCAGGACGGCCTCGCTCCAGCGCAGCGCCGAGTCCCTCGATCTCGACGGCGCAGCCTTCGTCGACCACCGACCGGACGAGTTCGTCGGCGACCGCACCTGGTACGCCGCGCCCTGATCCGGGGCCCTGCAGGATGCGGACCGGGCGGGACCCCAGGGGTTCCCGCCCGGTTCCCGCGGTCCGGCTAGGAGATCTGCAGCCCCCCGTTGATGTCGTATGTCGCCGCGGTGATGAATCCGGCGTCCTGTCCCACGAGGAACGCGAGCAGGGCCGCCATGTCCCGCACGGTGCCCACGCGGCCCACCAGGATGTCCTTGGACATGTCCGCCTTGCGCTCGTCGCTCAGCGTGCCGCCCATGATGTCGGTGTCCACGGGGCCGGGGGCGATGCAGTTCACGGTGATCCCGTGCTCGCCCATCTCGCGCGCCACGGCCCGGGTGAAGCCGATGATCGCAGCCTTGGACGCGCTGTAGGCCACCTTGGAGTAGGTCCCGCCGCCGCGCTGGGCGGAGATCGAGGAGACGCTGACCACGCGGCCGACCTTGCGCTCGATCATCCCGGCCAGCACGCGCTGGGTCACCATGAACGTGCCGGTCATGTTGATGGCGAAGACCCGGTCCCACGCCTCCCGGGTCTCCTGCATGAACTCCGTGGGCGAGCTGATGCCCGCGAGGTTGACGAGGGCCACGATCGGCGGGAGCTCCGCCTCGACCCGTGCGACGGACTCGTCCACGGAGGCCTGGTCGGACACGTCCGTGCGCAGCCCGAGGGCCTGCACCCCGTGCCGTCCGGCGATGTCCTGGGCGGCCTCCGCGGCGGCCTCGCCGTCGATGTCGAGGACGGCGACGTTCCAGCCCTGGCTCGCGAGCAGGTCGGCGGTGGCGCGGCCGATGCCGCGCGGGGAGGCGGCGCCGGTGAGCACGGCGGTGCGCTCGGCGGGAAAGGGAATGGTCTCGGTCATGTCAGTCGTCTCCTGTGCTGTGGGGAAAGGGTCCGGGTGCCGGGTCGGGACCGCCGGGTGCGGCCCCGCCGCCGATGTAGTGCTCGTAGTCGGCGTGGGTCTGGTCGATGTGGGCCTCCATGGCCTTGCGCGCCGTCTCGGGGTCGCGGGTGCCGATGGCCTCCAGGACGAGCCGGTGGTGCTCGATGGCGTGCCGCTGCACCTCGGGGAAGGCGGAGGTCGCCCGCCGCTCGGCGTAGAGCAGCTGGGAGAGCTGGGCCAGCAGGACGGGCACGAACGGATTGCCCGAGGCCCGGAGCACCGCGTCGTGGAAGGCCATGTCGGCGCGGGTGACCCCGTCCAGGTCCTGCGCCTCGTGCGCGCGCTCGAGGTCCCGGACCGCGGCCTCCATCGCGGCGAGGTCCTCCGGGGTGACGTGCACGGCGGCCAGCTCCGCGGAGCCGGTCTCCACCATGCGCCGCACCTCGAGCAGCCGCAGCGCCACCTGGTGGGAGGTCGTCCCCCGGGAGGCGGCCTTCAGGATCGCCTCGAGGCCGGTCCACGCGTCGGGCGGGTTCACGTAGGTCCCGAGGCCGCGCCGCACGTAGACGATGTTCTGCGCCTGGAGCGCCTTGAGGGCCTCGCGCACGGTGAGCCGGCTGACGTCGGACTCCCGGGCGATCTCCGCCTCGGGGGGCAGAGCCTCGTGCGCGCCCACCTCGCCCTCGAGGATGCGCTCGAGCAGGTCCTCGGCGACGGCCTCGACCAGCGACTTCCTAGCCATCGGCTCGCCGCCGCGCCGCGGCCCTCACGGGGGGAGCGGTGCGCACGTCGGGATCGGGGTTCACGGCGCGTACCTGCCTCTTGTCAGACGTCATATGTGTGACTAGCCTCACATGGAGCGCCGCTCTCGTCAATTCCCGCGCCCGGGCAGCAGCCCGGCCGTCCCACGTCCCCGAGGAGCCGATCACCGTGGATCTGCAACTACTCCTGGCACTCGTGCTGGGCATCGCCACCATCATCGTCCTGGTGCTGCGCACGCGCCTGGACGCGTTCGTGGCGCTGCTCATCGCCGCCCTCGTCACCGGTCTGGTCGCGGGCCAGCCGGTGCTCGACATCGTCTCGGCCATCACCACCGGCTTCGGCAACACCCTGGCCTCGATCGGCATCGTGATCGGCCTCGGCGTGGGCATCGGCAAGATCCTCGAGGTGTCGGGGGCCGCCAACGCGCTCGCCCTCGCCTTCCTCCGCGTCTTCGGCCACGGCCGCGAGCCGTGGGCGATGGGCAGCGTGGGCGCCCTGGTCTCGATCCCCGTGTTCTGCGACTCCGGCTACGTGATCATGAACCCGCTCGCCCGGTCCATCGCCCGGGTGAAGCGCGCCGGCTACGTGACCCTCGCCCTGGCGCTGGGCTGCGGCATGACGCTCACCCACCACCTCGTGCCGCCCACCCCGGGCCCCCTGGCCGTGGCCGGCATCCTCGGCGCGGACATCGGAGCGATCATCCTCGTCGGCCTGGCCTTCACCGTGCTCCTGCTGCCCGTCGTGGTCTTCTACGCCAAGTGGATCGGCCCCCAGCTCGAGCCCAAGATCGAGGAGCACGTGCGCGAGGCCGTCTACGGCACCGTTGCCACGGCCGGCGTCGGGGGCAGCTCCCGTGTCGGGAGCACGGACCTGGAGGAGGGCCCCCGGGACGGTCTCGACGACGAGGCTGCCCAGGCGCCCGCCGCGGAGCCGTCCCACGACCTCGGCGAGCCGCCGGCCGGCGCGGAGCCGCACCGGATCGGCGCGTTCGTCGGATCCCTGCCGCTGGTCATCCCGCTGCTGCTGATCATCCTCAACACGGTCACCGGCGCGATCGACCAGAACGCCCAGGGGGTCGTGGGCGGCGACGAGTACGAGCCCTCCGCCTGGGCGGTCCCGTTCGCCTTCATCGGCAACCCGGTGGTCGCGCTGATCATCGGCATGGTCCTGGCCCTCTATGTGCTCCTGCCCCGGTGGACGCCCCGGAACAAGGCACACGGCTGGTTCGCCGAGGCCGCGGCCTCGGCCGGTCTGATCCTGCTCATCACGGGCGCCGGCGGCGCGCTCGGCCAGGTGCTCCGCAGCTCCGGCGTGGGCGACGCCCTGGCCGAGGCCATCGCCTCCACCCCGCTGCCCGCGTTCCTCGTGCCGTTCCTCATCGCCACCCTCGTGCGCATCGCCCAGGGCTCCGGCACGGTGGCCATGATCACCGCGGCCTCCGTCTCGGCGCCGCTGGTGACCACCCTGGGCATCGACCCCGTCGTCGCCGCCGTGGCCTGCACGGCGGGCTCCATGGTGTTCAGCTACTTCAACGACTCCTACTTCTGGGTGGTCACCCGCTTCACCGGGCTGGAGGGCACGGACGCGCTGAAGGGCTGGTCCGGGATCACCACCGCCGTCTGGGCCGGGTCCATCCCGCTGCTGTTCGTCCTCAACCTCATCCTGGGCTGACCGCGGCAGGACGACGACAGGTCTCCGGCACAGGACCGGACAGCACCGGTCGGGACGGGGCGGCGTGCCGGGGCACGCCGCCCCGTCTACGCTGTCCGGAGATCCTCCCTCCCGCGTCCTGAAAGGGTGTGCCGTGCTCACCAACGCGTCATCGGCCACGGGCCGGCGAGCCCGCCTCGGCTTCGGCTTCCTCGGCGTGGTGCTGATCGCGGTCAACCTGCGGGTCGGCTTCGTGACCGTGGGGCCGCTGCTCGAGGAGATCAGCCGCGACCTCGGCATCTCGGCGGGCCAGGCCGGGCTGCTGACCGGGCTGCCGCTGGCCATGTTCGCCCTGTTCTCCCCCGTGGCCCCGGCGGTGGCCGCCCGGACCGGCCTGGACCGGGCCCTGTGGCTGTCGCTGCTGCTGCTCGCGGCCGGGATCGCCGGCCGTTCCGCCCCGGTGGAGGGCGCCGTGTGGGTGGGCACGGCGGTGATCGGCATCGGCATCGCGTTCCTCAACGTGCTGCTGCCCTCGTTGGTGAAGCGGGAGTTCCCGCTGCGCGTGAGCCAGGTGACCGGCGTGTACACGTCGATCCAGGGCGCGGTGGCCGCGGCCGGCTCGGCGCTGGTGGTCCCGATCGCCCACGCCGGGCCGGCGGGCTGGCGCCTGGCCCTGGCGGTGTGGGCGGTGCCGGCCGTCGTGGCGCTGGTGGTGCTCTCGCCCGGGCTGCGGACCGGGAGCTCCGGGCCGGCGGTCCCCGCGGCGGAGCCGGGCCCCTACCGGTCCCCGTGGCGGTCGGCGCTGGGCTGGCAGGTCACCCTGTTCATGGGCCTGCAGTCGGTGGCGTTCTACGTGCTCATGGCGTGGCTGCCGAGCATCGAGCGCAGCCACGGCGTCTCGGCGACCGCCGCGGGCACGCACATGGCGCTGTTCCTGCTGATCGGGATGGGCGCCAGCCTGGGCACCGGGGCGCTCATGCACCGGCTGGGCGACCAGCGGCCCGTGGCCTTCGCGGGCAGCGTCCTGGCCCTGGCCACCTTCGCGGGGCTGGCCGCCGCGCCGGAGCTGACGCTGCTGTGGATCGTGCTCGGATCGATCGGCTGCGGCAGTCTCATCGTCGTCGCGCTGTCCCTGTTCAGCCTCCGGTCCACCGACCACCGCCAGGCGGCGGCCCTGTCCGGGATGGCCCAGTCCGTGGGCTACGCGCTGGCCGCGATCGCCCCCGCCGTCTTCGGCGCCCTCTACGACGCCGGAGGGCGGTGGGAGCCGCCGCTGCTGCTCATGGCGGGTCTCATGGCGGTGCTGTGCGTCGTGGCCCTCTTCGCCGGCCGCGACCGCGTCATCGGGCCGGACCGCTGAGCGGTCCGCGCCGCCCGTCACGGCGGAACGCCGCCCGGCCGCGGCGGCCGGGCGGCGTTCCGGTGGGGACTGCCGGGCGCCCGAGGGGCGCCGGAGCGGATCAGACCATGCGGCGCGGGGCGAACCACTCCTTGACCGGGGCCTTGAACGCGGTGACCAGCCACAGGACGTTCACCACGACCAGCACCAGCCCGAGGACCAGCAGGACGATCCCCAGCCCGCCGTAGGCCATCGCGCCGAGGAGGCCGATCAGCGTCCCGACCACGCTGAGGATGGACAGGACGATGCCCAGGACGCGGGCCCAGTTCTTGCCCTTCTTCAGGAACACGTAGACGAGGGCGTACAGGCCCAGGGCGATCACCAGCATCACGATGCCGGTAATCTGCCCGATGCCCGAGGCCTGGTCGGCCGCCGCGATCTGGTCGGCGGACAGGCCCATCTCCCGGTACATCTCGGTGGTGTCCACGGTGGTCGCGGCGATGATCCCCACGATGTCGTTGAGGAGGTAGACGGCCGCGGAGACGAGGGTCAGGGTCAGGAGCCGCTTGACCTCGGGGGGCGCGGCGCCGGGGTGCCCGCCCTGGTGGGCTCCGTACTGGTCGCCGCCGGCCTGGTACTGCGGCGGGCCGCCGCGGGCGCCCTCGGGCTGCTGGGGATAGGGGTTGCTCATGAGGATCTCCTTCGGTGGAACGGCAACGGCACAGGATGCACCCTCCCATCCTCCCCCGCGGTGTGCGATCGCACCTCCGTCTTCAGGACGAGGCGTGTCCCCCACCCCGGGCCCTGGATCCTGCGCCCTGGGTCCGCGAGATCACCGGTGTCGGCGACGGCGGCGCCTCCGGTCGCCAGCAGGTGCCATCCCGCGGGAGGAGGGAGGAATCAGGTGGCGAGGGTCGCGTAGACCACGTAGTTGTCGTCGAACAGGCCGGTGGCGGGGTCGTAGCCGTCGCACGTGATCAGGCGCAGCTCCGCTCCGGCCGTGTTGCCGTAGACGGCCCGCGTGGGAAAGGCGTCCTTGGCGTACTGCTCCCCGCGGTCGACGACGAACACCGCCGTGCTGCCGTCCGCCCGCGCGATCTCCACGGTGTCGCCGGGGGCCAGGCCGCGCAGCCCCGCGAAGACACCGGGCCCGCCGTCGGTCGCGTTGACGTGGCCGAGCAGGACGGCCGGCCCCCGCTCCCCCGGTGTGGGGGAGGACGTGTACCAGGAGGCCGGGGCCCCGGGACCGGTCGGCGGCACCTCCAGCGACCCGTCCGGGCGCAGGCCCAGGTGCAGCAGCTCGGACGAGGCCCCCACCGCGGGGATCCGCACCGCCACGGGCGCGGACTCCGGCAGCACCGGCGGCAGCGCCTCGGGCGCCGGTGCGCCGGACGGTGCGGGAGCCGGTGTGGTGGGCGCGGCCGACGCAGCGGGCGCCGGCGTCCGCGCCGGCGCGGCGGACACCGCCGACGAGGACGGGGCAGCGGGCTGCGCGGGGGACCCGCCCGCGCAGCCGCTGAGCAGCAGGAGGAGGACCGCAGCAGGGACCAGGCGGCCCCTGCTGCGGTCGGCGGTCGGATCCGGCACGGGGACCGGCCCCTCCGCCCGGCCCGGCCTACGCCCGGCCGGCACCGCGCCGGCGCACCGCCGTCGCGACGGCCGCCGCCGAGGCCGCCGCCACCAGTGCCAGACCGCCGGCGAGGACCGGGGCTCCGGAACCGGCGTCCACGGCGGCACCGGTGTCGGCGCCGCCCACGGGCACCTCGCCCACCTGGGTGTACGGGTCCTCCCCGAGCACTCCCCCGGGCACCTCGCCGGGCTGGGCGTCCGGCCCGGGGCCGGCGCCGGGGACCCAGTCGATGACGGTGTGGCTCCAGCCCCCCGATGCGCTCTCCACGGGGATGCGGGTGGGGTCGTAGGGCCACTCGGCGCTCTCGCACACGACGCCGTCGCCGTCGTCGTCGACGAGGCTCGTGCTGTAGCTGACGGAGCCCACCGGGATGTTGTGGACGCCGTACCCGGCGGCCGTGGCGCAGTCGGTGAAGACCATCGCGTCACCGGGCGCGGCCGTCGCCGGTCCTGCCGTCAGGACCGCGAGCCCGATCGCCGCCGCCACGCCCGCTGCACTGTTCTTCATGGTGTTCCCTCGCTTCTGGGAGTGCTGATGTGCAAGCGCATCGTAGGAGGTTCACCACTGCAACGTCACGGGTCGGATAGTGATGCCGGCGTCCGCGCGGGGCGGCGGGCCCGGTTTCCGGCGAAGATCTGCCATTTCCGCTCTGACTGGTTGCATCGCGGTGCATTCTGTGCGTTTCATGACGCGGGCGCGGAACCGTCCGATCCTCGCCCATCCCCCTGGTCCGGGACAGGGCTGTGGCCGTCCCCGAGCGTGAGCCCGCTCGCGGCGGCTTCGTCGAGGACCAGCGTGGTCCGGGGGTGGAACTGCAGCACCGACGCCGGGCACCGGGCGGCCACCGGACCCTCCACGGCCGCGGCGACGGCCGCCGCCTTCCGCTCCCCCTGCGCGACCAGGAGCACCTGGCGTGCCTCGAGGATCGTGCCCAGCCCCTGAGTGAGGCAGTGGGTGGGGACGTCGTCGGGCCGGTCGAAGAAGCGGGCGTTGTCGGCGCGCGTCTGCGCGGACAGGGCCGCGACGCGGGTGCGGGAGGACAGCGACGAGATCAGTTCGTTGAAGCCGATGTGGCCGTTCGTGCCGATCCCCAGGACCTGGAGGTCGATGCCGCCGGCCGCGGCGATCGCCCGCTCGTACTCCTCGGCGGACCCGCCCAGATCGGCGCGGGAGGCGTCGGGCACCCGGACCTGCTCCGGGGCCAGGCCGAAGGGCCGGACAACCTCCCGGTCCAAGTACGCGGCGTAGCTGCGCGGGTGCTCCGGCGGGAGACCGACGTACTCGTCGAGGGCGAAGCACGTGAGGTGCGAGAGGTCGAGCGAGCCCTCGGCCCGGCGCCGGGCCAGCTCCCGGTAGATCCCGACCGGCGACGACCCGGTGGCCACCCCCAGCACGGTGTCCGGCTCTTCGGCGATCCGGCCGGCGACGACGTCGGCCGCGTACGTGGCGACGTCCGCGGCGGTCGGCACGATGACGATGTCCATGAGCTGCCCCTCCTCGTGCACTGGGAGGCCCATTGTCCTCGGACCGGTGGCAGGCGATCCAGCGGGGTTCAGGAGCCGGGGTCCAGCTGCGCGGCCGCGTGCCGGAGCACGGGACCGAAGTCCGGTCCGGCGCCGGGGCCCGCCGCCAGCGCCGCGACGTACAGGGCGGCCCAGGCCGCGGCGCGGCGCCACACGTCGCCGTCGTACCGGCCGGTGCTGTCCGCGACGGCGCGGAACCCGGAGCGCTGGTCCGCGTCGAAGGCCAGCCACGCGCCGGCGAGATCGGACGCGGGGTCCCCGGCGCAGACGTCCCCGAAGTCGACGAGACCGGCCAGCCGCCCGTCCCGGTGCACGAGGTTCCAGGGGTGCGGATCCCCGTGCAGCCAGACCGCCGGCCGTGACCACGGGGCGGCGCGCAGGCCGTCGTCGACGACGCCGCGGAGCCGGTCGGTGCGCCGCGCCCCGAGCAGCGCGGCCACGGCCGGCCAGGACGGGGGCGCCGCGCGGAGCCGCGCGTCGAGCGGGACGCCCCGGTAGGGGTTGCGCGGGGCCTCCCCGGGTGCCGGCCGGTGCAGCGAGGACAGGGCCCGGGCCAGGTCCTCCGCGAGCCGCCCGCGCCGGGCGAGCGGCAGGGTCGCGACGGCCTCGCCCTCGATCCACCGGACCACTGACCAGGGCCAGGGGTACCCGGCGCCGGGGCCGCCGCGGAACACCGGCCGGGGCACGGCGATCCCCAGCGCGGCCAGCGGTGCGCCGGCCACGGCCGTCCACCGCACCTCGTGGAGGAGGCACGGGACGGCGGCGCGGCGCACCGGCAGGCGCACAGCGTGGGCGGGGCCGAGCCGGAACAGCACGTTGTCCCAGCCCTGCGCCACCGGGGTCGGCGTCAGATCCAGGAGCTCGCGGAGCTCCCGCGGCAGCTGCGCCTCCAGCAGGCGGCGCACCTGGGCGGCCGTCGGCTGCACCTCGACCTCGAACATCCTCCGCGCCTCCTCCCGGCTGCGTCGGCTCGGGCGCGCCCCGATCCGGGTGCCGGACCCGGGACCCGGTGCGGGGGTCCGGCAGAGAAAGACATCGCCACCCGGCCGGAGCCGGGTGGCGATGTCAGGTCGACGCCGGGACGTTCAGCCCCGCGCCGGAGATCTCACGAGGAGATCAGAGCGTGATCACGCAAGCACGGTGATGTTCGCGGCCTGGGGGCCCTTCGGGCCGTCCTGGGTCTCGAACTCGACGCGCTGGTTCTCCTCGAGGGAGCGGAACCCGCCGGAGTTGATCGCGGAGAAGTGCGCGAACACGTCCTTGGAGCCGTCCTCGGGGGTGATGAAGCCGAAGCCCTTGTCGGCGTTGAACCACTTCACGGTGCCAGTAGTCATGGGGAACCTGTCTTTCTGGGAAACGGAGCGTCCCCGGCGATCGGGGTGCTCGGGCGTTGCGATGCCTGCCAAAACGTCTTCTCAGAAAAACTGCTGCGCCCGATGTCCGGGCGAACTGCTTGAACTGCAAGAACGAAACTTCAACAACTGGTGATGACTCTACAGGTGTTCGGGGAAAAGCACAGTGACGGGTCCCACTGCCCCCGCAGACACCGCGAGATCGCCGGTGGATCGCCGTGGGATCGCCCCGGGGCCGTTCCCACGGGCGCGTCGCGTCCATAGGCTGTGACCATGGCCACACCTGAGACCCGCACCCGGCCCACCGTCAACTCGGACATGGGCGAGGGGATCGGCCTGCACCGCTTCGGCAACGACCCGGAGCTGCTGCAGGTCGTGGACCTCGCCAACGTCGCCTGCGGCTTCCACGCCGGGGACCCGGACATCATGTCCGCCACCGTGGCCGCCGCCGTGGCCCACGACGTCGCGATCGGCGCCCACCCCTCCCTGCCCGACCAGTGGGGCTTCGGCCGCCGCGCCATGGTCCTCACCCCGGAGGAGGTCGAGTCCCTGGTCCGCTACCAGGTGGGCGCCCTCACCGGCTTCCTGCTCCAGCACGGGGCGGACCTGCACCACCTCAAGCCGCACGGCTCGCTCTACGGGATGGTCGCCAAGGACCCGGCGCTCATGGAGGCGGTGGCGGCGGTGGCCGCCGACTACCGCGTGCCCGTGCTCGGCATGGCCGGCACCGCCCACGAGTCCGTGTGCGCCGAGCGCGGCGTGCCGTTCGTGGCCGAGCTCTACGTGGACCTCGACTACAACGCCGAGGGCGGGCTGATCATCCAGCGCACGCCCCATGCCACCGACCCGAGTGCCGCCGCCGACCGGGTGGCGCAGGCCCTGGCCGAGGGGGTCGTGCGGGCCGAGGACGGCACGGAGCTGCCGATGCGCTTCGAGTCGGTCTGCGTGCACTCCGACGCCCCGGGGGCGCCGGCGGTGGCCCGCGCCGTCCGCGCGGCGATCGACGCCCACGCGGCGACGGGCACCTGACCCGCCCGGCCGCCGTCGTCCCGGCCTTCCGACCCGGACCCGGAGCTCCCCGACCCGGTGCCCGCCGACCCCACGTCTCGCCACCCGACCGAAAGGACCCGCACCATGACCGAGATCCAGTCCCCGCTCCCCGGCGTCTTCTACCGCCGCCCCTCACCCGACAAGGACCCGTTCGTCCGGGACGGCGACCCGGTCGAGGCCGGCCAGGTCATCGGTCTCATCGAGGTGATGAAGCAGTTCTCGGAGGTCCAGTCGGACGCCGCCGGCACGCTCCAGGCCTTCGAGGTGGAGGACGGCGACATGGTCAACCCGGGGGACGTCATCGCCGTCGTCGCGGAGAGCTGAGCCGTGCCCATCTCCACGCTCCTGGTGGCCAACCGGGGGGAGATCGCGGTCCGGATCCTGCGCTCGGCGCAGCAGACGGGCCTGCGCACCGTGCTGGCCGTGAGCGAGGTGGACCAGGACTCCATGGCGGCGGAGCTCGCCGACGCCGTGGCCGTGGTGGGCCCCGCCCCGGCCCAGAAGTCCTACCTGAACGCGGAGGCGCTCGTGGCCGCGGCCCTGGAGCACGGGTGCGACGCCGTGCACCCCGGCTACGGCTTCCTCTCCGAGAACGCCGCGTTCGCCCGGCGCGTCCAGGAGGCGGGTCTGACGTGGGTGGGCCCCGCCCCCGACGTCATCGACCTCATGGGCCACAAGACCCGGGCGCTGGAGGCCGCGATCGCGGCCGGGGTGCCCGTCCTCGCCGGGTCCAACGGGCCCCTGGAGGGCGACGACGACGCCGTCCTGGCGCTGGCCCGGGAGGTCGGCTACCCGCTCGTCATCAAGGCCTCGGCCGGTGGCGGCGGGCGCGGCATCCGCCTGGTCCGCGCCGAGGAGGACCTCCTGCGGACCGTCGACACCGCCCGGTCCGAGGCCGGGGCGAGCTTCGGGGACCCTACGGTGTACCTGGAGCGGTTCGTGGAGCGAGCGCGGCACGTGGAGGTCCAGGTCCTCGGCGACGGGCAGACCTTCCTGCACCTGGGCGACCGCGACTGCTCCCTGCAGCGCCGCTCCCAGAAGATCGTGGAGGAGGCCCCCGCCCCGGACCTGCCGGACGAGGTCCGCGAGCGCATCCGGGACTCCGCCGTGAACCTGGCCCGGCTGTGCTCCTACACCGGGGTGGGCACGGTCGAGTACCTCTACGACCCCGTCCGGCACGAGGCGGCTTTCATCGAGATGAACACCCGCCTGCAGGTGGAGCACCCGGTCACGGAGTTCGTCACGGGCGTGGACCTGGTCGCCGAGCAGCTCAGGATCGCCTCGACCGGGCGCACGGAGCTGCGGCAGGAGGACATCTCCTTCGCCGGGCACTCCGTGGAGTGCCGGATCAACGCCGAGGACCCGGAGAAGGGGTTCATGCCGAGCCCGGGCACGATCAGCCGCCTCGACTGGCCGGAGGGGTCCGAGTACCGCGTGGACTCCGGCGTGCGCAGCGGCGACACCGTGGCCCCGTACTACGACTCGCTGCTGGCCAAGCTGATCGTGCACGCCGAGGACCGGGAGACGGCCGTGCAGCGGATGGGCGCGGCCCTGGCCGCCACGCACGTGGAGGGGATCAGGACCACGGTGCCGCTGCTGCGGCGGCTCGTGCTGGCCCCGGAGTTCGCGGCCGTGGCGCACCACACCACCTGGATCGAGACCGAGCTGCTGACCGGCCGGGCCGGCGGCACACCCAGCGACGAGCCCGGCGACAAGCCCAGTGAGGGGAGCGCACCATGACCGAGACCCTGTACCTGCCCACCGCCCGGTACACGTGGGGCGGTGACGAGTTCCTGTTCGTGGAGTTCGACGAGGCCATGAACCTCACCGCCAACTACCTGGCCACCACCGTGGCGCACGGCCTCTCCGCCTTGGACCTGCCCGGCGTGGTGGACGTCTGCCCCGCCAACGCGTCCCTGCTGGTGCGCTTCGACCCGGACGTCGTCCGGGCCGAGGACCTCAAGCGCCGCACCCAGGAGCTCGAGGGGCAGGCCCGCGAGTCCACGCAGTACACCGCCGAGACCCGGATCATCGAGGTCCCGGTCTGGTACCAGGACCCCTACACCGCCGAGGTCGTGGCCCGCTTCCGCGAGGGCTACCACCAGGACCCCTCCGGCACCGACCTCGACTACGCCGCGAAGGTCAACGGCCTCGCGGACGCCGCCGAGTTCATCCGCCGCCACCACGAGTCCCCGTGGCTGGTGTCCATGGTGGGCTTCGTGGCCGGGCTGCCGTTCATGTACCAGCTCGTGCCGAGGGACCGGCAGCTCGAGGTGCCCAAGTACCTCAGCCCCCGCACCGACACTCCCCCGCTGACCGTGGGCCACGGCGGGTGCTTCGCGTGCATCTACTCGGTGCGCGGCGCCGGCGGCTACCAGATGTTCGGCATCGCCGCCGCCCCCATCTACGACCCCGAGCAGCACCTGCGCGACTTCCGGGACTTCCTCATCCTGTTCCGGCCCGGGGACCTCGTGAAGTTCCGGCCGGTCGACGAGGCCGAGTACCGCTCCATCCAGCAGCAGGTCGAGGACGGCACCTGGCGGTACCGGCAGGCGCCCGTGACCCTCGACGTCGAAGCCGCGCTCGCCGATCCCGACAGCTACAACCGCACCCTTCTGGAGGCCCTCGATGGCGCTGACGATTGAGCAGCCCGGACTGCTGACCACCGTCCAGGACCAGGGACGGATCGGGTACTACCACGTGGGCATCCCGCAGGGCGGGGCCATGGACCAGGAGTCCGCGCAGGCGGCGAACAAGCTGGTCGGCAACACCGCGGTCGAGGCCGTGCTCGAGTGCACCTACACGGGCCCCGCCTTCACCGTGGACGCCCCGACGACGATCGCCGTGACCGGTGCGGACCTGCCCGTGCTGGTCAACGGCGAGGAGCGCCCGTCGTGGCGGCGGATCGAGCTGGCGGCGGGGGACGCCGTGAAGTTCGGCGTGCTCCGCGGCGGCGCCCGGTTCTACCTGGCCGTCCGCGGCGGCATCTCCGTGCCGGAGGTGCTCGGCTCGCGCTCCACCTACGCGATCGGGCGGCTGGGCGGGCTGGACGGCCGGAAGCTGGAGGCCGGGGACGTGGTGCCGGTGGGCGAGCCCACAGGTCTGCTGCCCGAGGTCGAGGAGATCCCGGAGCGCCTCCGACCGGGCTTCGGGAGGTCGTTGGAGCTGCGGATCATGTGGGGCCTCTACGACCACCTGCTCACCGACGAGGGCCGGCGCCGGCTGGTGGAGGAGGAGTGGAAGCTCACTCCCGTGGCGGACCGGATGGGCCTGCGCTTCGAGGGCCCCGGCGTGGAGTGGATCCAGCGCCGGCAGCCGTTCGGGGCGGGCTCGGACCCCTCCAACATCGTGGACGCCGGCTACGCCGTGGGCTCCATCCAGGTCCCCGGCGGCACCCAGCCGATCGTGCTGCACCGGGACGCGGTCTCGGGCGGGGGCTACGCCATGGTGGGCACCGTGATCTCCGCGGACATGGACCTGCTGGCTCGCGCCGCCCCGGGAACGGTCACCCGGTTCCGCGCGGTGTCCATGGAGGAGGCCCTGCAGGCGCGCCACGAGCGGGCCGAGCGGCTGGAGGAGATCTGGGCGCTGTGAGCAGCCGGGCCTCGCGGGCCGCGGGGGGTGGTGCCGGTGCGGCACCACCCGCCGCGGTGCGTCCGCTCAGGAGAGTTCCAGCTCCCAGTCCTTGACGTCGGCCAGGGGCGCGAGCAGGCTGCCGTCGAGCTCGGCGAGCGGCCGGCCGCTGCGCACCCGCTGCGGCCAGTCCCGGTTGGCCAGCGCCGCCTTGCCCAGGGCGACGACGTCGGCCGTGCCGTCCGCCAGCATGGACACGGCCGTCTCCGGGTCGTCCAGGTGCCCGTTGGCGATCACCGGCAGACCCGAGTGCTGCTTGGCCAGCGCCGCGAGCGAGGGCCCCTCGTCGCCGAACGCCGGGGCGGTCGCCCGGTACTCGGTGGTGTGGACGAAGTCGATCCCGGTGGCGCCCAGGGTCGAGAAGATCACGTCCGCCTCGTCGAGCCCGCCGCTCCACCGGTGGTCGTGGTCGCTGACCTTGGCCTGGGAGATGCGGATGCCCACCGCCAGGTCCGGCCCCACGGCGTCGCGCACGGCCCGGCAGACCTCGGCGGCGAACCGCACCCGGTTCTCCGGCGATCCGCCGTACTCGTCGGTCCGGAGATTGAGGTAGTCGGTGAGGAACTGGTCGAGCAGGTACCCGTTGGCGCCGTGGATCTCGACGCCGTCGAAACCGGCGTCACGGGCGCGCAGCGCGGCGTCCACGAACGCCTGCCGGACCTCCGCCATCTGCTCCGCCGTGATCTCCGCGGGCACAGGGTACGGGCCCTCGCCGCGGTAGAAGCCCAGCTGCTCGCCCTTGGGGGCCACCGCGGAGGGCGCGATCGTCGAGTCGACGAAGCGGTTGCCCTGGGCCTGGGACCCCGCGTGCATGAGCTGGGCGAAGATCTTCGCCCCGGCCGCGTGGACGGCGTCGACCACCTCGGACCACGCCCGGGCCTGGTCGTCGGTGGCGATCCCGGGCTGGTACAGGTAGCCCTGCCCGTGGGCGGCGTCGGGGTAGATCCCCTCGGTGATCAGCAGCCCGAAGCCGCCGCGGGCGAAGGCCTCGTAGTAGGAGACCATGCGCTCGGTGGCGTGGCCCTCCTCCGTGGCGCTGATCCGGGTCATCGGGGCCAGCGCCACCCGGTTCTCCAGGGCGGCGGGACCGATCCGCAGGGGGGACCAGAGGGGGTCGAGATCCGGCATGTGCATCTCCTTCGACAGTCGTTCAGGGGTTGTTGGGTCGGTGGGTGCCTCTGACAGCCTCACACGGTGTCGGCGCTGAGGAGAAGCGCCCGCACGAGCCGCCCCGCGTCCAGGGGCGGGGCGCCGTGGTGGGTCCCGGCGGCGAGGATCCGCTCGAACTCCGCGCCGCCGTCGTCCGGCAGGGCGCGCCGGTCGACCAGGTGCTGGTCGACCAGGGCGTCGGCCAGCGTCTCGACGTCGGGGAAGACCTGCTGGGCGCCCGTCCGGGAGCCCAGCACCCACCGGTCGCCGAGCACGGTGATCCTCGCGCGGCGCCCCACGCTGCGCCGCAGCTCCGCGAGGACGGCCTGCTTCATCCCGTTGAGGTTGATGTAGGCGGTCACCTTCGAGACCGCACGCCCGCCGGGGCATCCTGCGCACATCGTGACATCTCCTCCCGGGCCGGCTACGGCATCACGTCGCCGCTGTTGGGGCCCAGCGTCTGGCCGGTGTAGAGGTCGCCGCCGGGCGAGGAGGCCAGCAGCAGCGCGGTGGGCGCCACCTCGTGGGCCTGGCCGAAGCGGCCGATGGGCAGCTCGGCCTGCTTGGCGGCCTTCCACTCCTCGGACAGTCCCTCGATCAGCGGTGTCACGATCGGACCGGGCGCGATCGAGTTGACGAGGATGTGGTGCTCGGCGAGCTCCAGCGCCATGGCCTTCGTCATGCCGATCACCCCGGCCTTGGCCGCCACGTAGTGCGTCAGGCCGGTGCCGCCCTTGATGCCCAGCTGGGAGGCGATGTTGATGATCCGCCCGCCGCCGCGCTCCACCATGTGGGGCGCGGCCCAGCGCGCGGCCAGGAAGACGCCCTTGAGGTCCACGGCCAGGACCTTGTCGAACGTCGCCTCGGTCATCTCCAGCAGCGGCGTCTCGTCGAGGATGCCGGCGGCGCTGACCAGGACGTCGATCCCGCCGAGCTCCTCGACGACCCGTGCCATCGCCTGCTGCACCGCCTCGCCGTCGGTGACGTCCACGGCGATCGCCGTGGTGCGCCCGCCGAAGCTGCCGCTCTCCTCCGCGACGGCCGCCGCGTGCTGCTCGTCGCGGTCCAGCACGGCCACGTCCGCGCCCTCCCGGGCGAAGAGCAGGGCGATCGCCGCGCCGATGCCGCTGCCGCCGCCGGTGACGACGGCGACCTTTCCGGTCAGTTGCTGTTCCATGTCTGCCTTTCCTGGTGGGCTCAGCTCGGCCAGCGGACGGTGAGCCCGCCGTCGACGATCAGCTGCTGACCTGTGACGTAGGCCGAGTCGTCGCCGGTGAGGAAGCGGATGGTGCGCGCGGCCTCGTCGACGTTGCCCACGCGGCCCCAGGGGATGATCGAGCCCGCGGCGTCGAGGCCCTCGCGGCCCAGCGAGTTCACCGGGTCCAGGGACTGGGGGCTCTCGATCAGCCCCGGGATGACGGCGTTGACCCGGATCTTGCGGGGTGCGAGCTCCACGGCCAGCGAGCGGCACAGGCCGATGAGCCCGGACTTCGCCGCCGCGTAGTGGCTGTGCTCCTCCCACCCGTAGACGCCGCCGGCGATCGACGACGTCGCCACCATCGCCCCACCGTGGGTCATCCGCGTGCTGCAGGAGCGGAAGACGCGCATCACCCCGGAGAGGTCGACGGCCATCATGTCGTCCCACGCCTGGTCGGTCATGTCCGCGAGCGCGGCACGGCGCAGGATGCCGGCCGCGGCCACCGAGATGTCCAGCCGGCCGAACTCGTCGAGCGCGGCCTGGGCGAGCTTCTCGGTGTCCTCGAAGCTGCGCACGTCCATGGGGACGGCCGTGCAGCGCCCGCCCGCGGCCTCCACGGCGCGGACGGTGTCCGTCGCGTCGTGGGGGTCCGAGGGAAGGTAGCCGATGACGCTGTGCGCCCCGGCCCGGGCGTAGGCGACCGCCAGCGCCCGGCCGATCCCGCTGCCGCCGCCGGAGATGACGGCGACCTTTCCCTCGAGTCCGTCGTCGCGGTTCATGCGATCACCGTGGTCCTCAGGTGGGCGTCCTTCAGGGTGCGGGTCCCGGCCATGCACAGCGCCGAGAGGATCAGCCCGCCGGAGCCGGTGATGATCGCCGCCGTGGCCGTGTCCACCCCTGCGGTCAGCAGGATGGTGAGCAGCCCGGAGCCGGCGATGCCGCCGAGCGGCGCCATCACGTGGGCCACGTTCGCCCCCATGCCGCGCACCTGGGGCGGGAAGGACTCGCCCATGTAGAACAGCAGCGCCGCGTACGGTCCGGTGAGGAAGAACAGCGTCATGGCGTACAGCGGGATGATGTAGCCGGAGGTGCCCGGGCCCAGCAGCATCGCCAGGCTGACGATGCCGCCGGCGATCCAGCCGAGGACCACGGTCGGCTTGCGGCCGATCTTGTCGCCCAGCCAGCCGTGGAACACGTAGCCCACGAAGCCCACCGCGTTGGAGAGCACCAGGATGATGAGGGCGTTGTCGAAGGAGACGCCCTTGGCCTCGACCAGGATGGTGGTGCCCAGGACGGAGAACACCTGGATGCCGAACCAGTTGAAGAACCACGCCAGGGACAGGCAGGTCGTGTGCCGGCGCAGCTCCGGGGTGAAGACGTCCTTCACGCCGGTGGCGTGGTGGGCCGCCTCCTCGAGGCCGTGCTCGTCGGCCAGCGCGTGGGCACCGGCGGTGTCGCCGGCGGCCCGGCGCCGCCGGACCTCCTTCATCGCGGCGAAGGTCGGGGACTCCGGCAGGCGCAGGGCCAGGCCGACGACGATCAGGGACAGCACCGCGGCGACCACGAAGCTCCAGCGCCAGCCGATGAGCGGGAGCGTCAGGGCCGACAGCCCCGCGGAGACCAGCGCGCCGACCGGCCAGCCGCCCTGGACGAGCGAGTACATGAGGCCGCGGCTCTTGGCCTCCTTGTAGATCTCGTTGAGGTAGACCGCGTTGACGACCTCCTCGGACATGGAGAAGCCGGAGAAGGAGCGGATGATGACCAGGCTCGCGGCGCCGATGGCGGCGCCGGTGAGACCGGACGCCACGGCGCCGCCGAGCATGAGCACGATGAGCGCCTTCTTGCGGCCCATCTTGTCGATGATCGTGCCCACGGCCAGGGCCACGATGAACACGCCGATCGTGGCGTAGGTGTTGATCGCGGTGGACTCGGCCACCGACCAGCCGAAGTCCTCGGCGATCACGGGGAGCAGCGTGCCGAAGAGGGTGAAGTCGTAGACGGAGGCCACTCAGGCGATGAAGCAGACGATCGAGACCTGCTTGACCACCTTCGGGGTGATGGGCACGTTCCAGGGCTCGACGCCGGAGGGCGTCGGGTTCGAGCGCAGAGCGGACATGGCGGTGTTCCTTCGTGCCGGTGGGATCAGGCGGAGGTGCGGGGACTGCGGGCGGCGAAGTCGCGGGCGACGTCCTCCATGAACGCGAACTCCACGCCGTCGTGACCCTGGATGTGGTCGAAGAGGCGCTCGAGCATCAGCAGGTTCTGCGGGCGTCCGCAGACGTCGGGGTGGATCGTGAGGGGGAAGACCGCGTAGTCCATCTCGCGGTAGACCCAGTCGAACTGGTCCCTCCACAGCTGCTCGATGTCCCGCGGGGACACGAAGCCGTGGCTGTTCGGGCTGGACTTGATGAACATCATCGGCGGGAGGTCGTCCAGGTACCACGAGGCGGGGATCTCGATGAGGTCGGTCTCCTCGCCGCGCACCAGCGGCTTCATCCACTCCTGGGCCGAGGCCGCGTCGTAGTCGATCTTGGTCCAGGTGTCCCCGACCCGCACGTAGTACGGGGTGTGGTCGTCGTGCATGAGCGAGTGGTCGTAGAGGAAGCCGCGATCGAGCAGGATCTCGTTGGTCACCCCGGAGAACTCCCACCAGGGCGCCACGTAGCCGACGGGCTTCTTCCCGGAGCGCCGCTCGATGAGGTCGGTGCAGTAGTCGAGGATCTCGGTCTCCTGCTCGCGGGTCATCGCGATGGGGTTCTCGTGGCTGTAGCCGTGGACGCCGATCTCGTGGCCGGCGGCGACGACCGCGTCGAACTCCTTCGGGAACGTCTCGACGGAGTGGCCGGGCCAGAACCAGGTGACGGGCATCTCGCGGCGCTGGGCGAGCTGGAGCAGCCGCGGCACGCCGACCTCGCCGGCGAAGAGACCGCGGGAGATGTCGCCCGGGGAGTCCTCACCGCCGTAGGAGCCGAGCCAGCCGCCGACGGCGTCGACGTCGATGCCGACGGACACGTAGATCTTCTTGGACATGATGTCTCCTCTGGTGGTGGGTGGTGTTCTAGAGGTGGGCGGTGAAGGCCCCGGGGAACTCGGCGGTCGAGGTCCCCAGGGAGAGCAGGAGGGCGGCGAGGATGCGCGCCTGGAGCGGGTTGAGGTCCCCGGAGGGGACGGCGCCGGCCGCCACGAGGTCGGTGCCCCCGCCGTTGCCGTAGAGCGGAACGACGGGTCCCCACGGGGCACGCGTGCTGAGCACCACCGCGCAGCCGGCCCCGGCCGCACGGGCCACCGACTCCGCGAAGCCGGGGCCCGCGTTGCCGACGCCCGATCCGGCGAGGACCACGGCCTGCGCGCCGGAGCGCACGGCGAAGTCGAAGAGGTCCGGGGTGGCGCCGGTGTGGGCCGTGATGATCTCGACCCTGGTGCTGTCGAAGGCCGCCGGCGGCAGCGGCAGCGGCTCCCGGCGGACCGGCCTGGCCGTGACGACGAGCTCGGACCCGGCCATGTGCGCCACCTCGGCGCCGCCCTGGAAGGGGCTGCTCGCGGTGGTGTGCGCCTTCCGGGCGCCGCGGGCGGAGCGGACCGTCCCGTCGAAGGAGATCAGCGCGCCGCTGCCCCGCAGCTCGGGCGAGGCGGCGGCCAGCACCGCCTCCTCGACGTTGCGGGGGCCGTCCGGGGCCGGGCTGTCGGCCGGCTGCTGGGCGCCGGTGAGCACCACGCTCTTCGGGGAGCCGTGCACCAGTTCCAGCAGGAACGCCGTCTCCTCCAGGGTGTCGGTCCCGTGGGTGACCACCACGCCGTCGTTGGCCGGATCGGCCAGCGCGTCCCGGGCCGCCTCGGCGATCGCCCGCAGCTCCCCCAGGGTGAGCCGGTAGCTGCCCGTGGTGAGGACGTCCCGGGCGGAGACGGTGAGCTCGCCGTACCGGTTGCGGGACAGGTCGGCCGCCGTGTCCGTGGCCACGGAGCCCGTGGACCCGCCGCCCCGGGACGCGATGGTGCCCCCCGTGCCGAGCAGCTGGATGTGTGTCACGTGCCGCCTCCCTTCCGTGGGGTCGTCCCGCTCCGCGGGAGCGTCAACGGTCTATGCAAACGAATGCCGCAATCGATTGCGTACGATGTTGGGATCGACCATAGAGCGTCTCTAGAGTGATGCGCAACACATTCACGAGAATTTAACGTCCGTTACTGTGTGGAAACAGCCGCGAGGAGGTGGACATGGGCGCACGACCGGCGGTCACGCTGAAGGCCCTGGCGGCCGAGCTGGGCCTCAATCCCTCCACGGTCTCCCGGGTGCTCAACGACCCCAAGGGCCTCGGCTCCAAGTGGGCCTCGCCGGACACCACGGAGCGGATCTTCGCGCTCGCGGAGGAGCGCGGCTACCGCAAGAACCCCTACGCCGCGTCGCTGCGCACGGCCAAGTCGCACATGATCGGGGTCGTCGTGCCCCGCCTGCAGGACTACGTCCTGGCCACGATGTACGAGGGCATCGACGAGGCCGCCTCCGAGCACGGCTACTTCACCGTGGTCTCCAACTCCCTGGACGACGCCGCGGCCCACCGCGCCAAGGCGGAGAAGCTGCTGGACCGCCGTGCCGACGGCCTGATCTTCGGCGACGCCCTGTTCGAGGACCCCTTCCTGGACGAGCTCGCCGAGCGCGGCGTGGCCTTCACGCTGGTGAGCCGGCGGTCCCCGGGGCACCGGTCCGTGACCTGCGACGACTACGCCGGGGGACGGATGGTCGCGGAGCACCTCGTCGCGTCCGGCCGGAGGACCTTCGGGCTCATCGCGGGCAATCCGCGGGCCTCGACCTCGATCGACCGCTGCGCCGGCTTCCTGGACGCGCTCGCCGGGCACGGCCTCGGGGTGGACCCGGCACGGGTGGTCCCCGGCGGCTTCGACGCCCCGGCCGGCAGCGCGGCCGCCGCCCGGATCCTGGCCGTCGGGCCGCTGCCCGAGGCGGTGTTCGCGGTCAACGACTTCGCGGCGATCGGTGCGCTCGGCGTGTTCGCCCGGGAGGGGGTCACGGTCCCGGAGGACATGGCCCTCGTCGGGTTCAACGACACGCCGCTGGCTGGCAGCGTGGGGCTCACCACCGTGCGCTCCCCCATGCACAGCATCGGCCGGCAGGGCTTCGAGATGCTGATGGACGTTCTCGACGGCCGGGACGTGGAGAGCGTCCGGCTCCCCCCGGAGCTCGTCGTGCGCACGAGCGCTTGAGCACCGGTCGCTCCCACCGCAGGACCGGAGGACCAGCAGGCCGTCAGGTGCGGGGTTGGGCTCCGGGGCAAGTCGGCGCAACTGTGGACAGAATGCGAATCGATCAGGTAGTAGGCCGGTGTTAGTGTTGATGCATCACGCAGGTGATCAGCCGGGGGGCTGAGCCGCCGCGTGAGGATCGCGTCGGGACGACCGGCCGCAAGGCCGCCGGCACGACGACGATCATGATGCCGCCGTCCTGGTGGCAGCGGGCCTCGGACCATCTGGTCAGTCGTCGGGGGGCGACTCCCCTGCCACCGGGACGCGCAGGCCCCTTTCCGCCCGCAGCAGCCGCCCCGCGGTGCGAACCCGGAGCCCGCTGGTCAGGCAGCCCGCCGGTCAGGCGAAGGCGAAGACCAGCGGGAAGACCACCACCACGACCGCGGCCCACACGCCGTAGACCGGCAGGTAGCGCGTCTGCCAGCGCTCCAGCTCCGCGAACGGCCGGCGTCCCCGCAGGCACCCGGCACTCAGCCAGGCGGCCCGCACCAGGTGCACCAGCAGCAGCAGGTTCAGCCCGAGCGCGGCGATCTTGTTGGGGCTGGAGCCGAACTCGGCGATCCGGGTCAGCATCGCGGTCAGCATCACCGCGTCCACCGCCAGGGCCGCGACGACGAGCACCAGCTGCAGGCCGTCGAAGAGGCCGGGCGGCTCGAGCGGGTCGCGGGCGGAGATCGAGTAGAGCAGCAGCGCCAGGACCAGCACGAGGATCGCATCCATCAGGATCAGCAGCCCGCGGTCAACGTCGACGAGCCCGCCGGCCGCCGTGAGCACCACCAGGAGGGCCAGCAGCATCAGGATGGTCAGGGGCGTGAACACCCGGGTGAGGACCGGGGCGATGTTCTCGACGACGTTCTGCTTGGCCTCGACCAGCCACGCAGCCACCACGAGCGCCCCGGGCACGGCGAAAGGCAGGATCCAGTCCTCCAGCACCGGCTCCAGGTCGATCCCGAGGACCTGGAGGGCCCCGAACGTGAGCCCGACCAGCACCGCCCCGCCCAGGGCCAGGAGCGTGTAGTAGATCACGAGCTCGCCGGTGAAGCGGACGAAGTCCATCCGCCGGCTGTCGGAGCGCCACCTCCCGCCCGTGTAGGCGATTCCCGCCAGCAGCCACAGGACCACCGGGGCGTGCAGGGCGGCGAGCAGCTCGGTGGACCCGCCGGGGACGAACGGATAGACGTTGAGCACCACCGCCAGCAGCGCGAACGGGAGGAGCAGCGCCGCCACCACGCGCGCGGTGAGCCGGCGCTTCCACGCGAAGTACCCGGCGAGGAAGGGCAGCACGAGCAGGCCGAGGTTGCGCGCCAGCACCGCCTCGTCGCCGAGCCAGGCGGTGCCGGCCTTGACCGCCAGCCCGGCCCCGACCGCGAGCGCCAGTACGACGCCCAGCTCCCGCCACGGCGGCGCGCCGGCGTCCTCGGCTTCCTCCGGGAGGAGCACGAGCTGCTTCCACAGCCGCTCGGAGTGCTCGCGGGCGAACTCGTGCGAGACGGCGTCGAGATTGCCCATGCGCTTGATCGCGACGAGGAAGGCCTCGTCGTCGTCGAGCCCGGTGGCCCGCAGGTCCGCGACCTGTTCGCGCAGGTGGTCCTCGAGCTCGTCCACGTCGGCCGGGGAGATCGCCTGGCGGCGCTGGACCCAGCCGCGCCACCGCCCGATCTGGGCCTCCTGCTCCGCGTGCAGCTCCATCACGCCCACCGCTCGGTCGTGGCGGGCGGCTGCTGCGCGGCCTGCCACACCTGCCGCAGCGCGTCGGCGACGACCGTCCACTGCTCCTGCCGGTCGGCGAGCGCGGCCCGGCCCGAGGCCGTGATCGCGTAGTGCTTGCGCCGGCGCCCGGCCTCGGACGTGCCCCACGAGGAGGACACGTGGCCGAGGCGCTCGAGCCGGTGCAGCAGCGGGTAGAGCATGCCGTCGGTCCACTGCATGGAGCCGCCGGAGAGCTCGCTGACGCGCTTGAGGATCGCGTAGCCGTACAGGTCGCCGTCCGCCAGGATCCCCAGCACGAGCGGGGTGGCCGAGGCGGCGACCAGGTCCTTGTCGATGCGCACTGCGCCTCCTGATACCTAGGTGTGCTATGCATTGAACCCTAGCAGCGCTAGGTATGGCAAGCGTGGCGCCGGAAACAACGGCGCGAGTCGGGCGGGGTGGGCACCGCCGCGTCCTGCGCCTACAGTCGAAGCAGAGTTGCAGAAGAGAACGCCCCGAGGAGGTGGTGATCCGTGAGCACGCAGCCCGGCCTCGCCGCGCTCCCACTGAGCACGCCGCTGGAGGCGGAGGTCCGCCCCTCCCGCGGCGTCTACGCCTGGTGGCTGGACACCGCCCGCTCCCCCGACCCGGAGGCGGCCGGGCTGCACCTGCCCCAGGTGCGGCGGCTCCGCCATACGTCGGGGACGGCCGAGCTGCTCTACGTGGGCCGCGCCCGGCGCGACCTCCACCGGCGCATCGCCGGCCAGCACCTGCGGCGCACCCGCTCCTCGGCGCTGCGGCGCACGCTGCTCGCCGCCCTCCTGCCCGGGGACCCGTCCTGGCGGGACGGCGCCGCCGTGGACGGGCGGGGCCGCGTGGTCCTCGACGCGGCGCACGAGCAGCGGCTCACGGCCTGGATGCAGGAGCACCTGCTCCTCGGCTGGACGGAGTGCGGGACCAAGGACGATGTCGACGCCCTGGAGCAGCACTGGGTCGCCGCGCACCAGCCGGCGCTCAACACCGAGGGCACCGGGCACGGACCGGAGCTGACCGAGCTCAAGCGGGTCTTCCGCGAGGGCCTGCCCCAGCGGTCCTGAGCTCCCGGGGCCACTGGGGCCGCGGCGGTAGAATGGGTGCCCAGCACGCACGTGGTCGTTCGGGGGCCGTCATGGACAACACCGGGAGCAGCGGCGGAGCCACCGTCTGGGTGGTGGCCCTGGTCGCCGCGGTGGTGCTCGTCGGCCTGTTCCGGTTCGTGCTCCTCGGCGGGGTGGCCCTCCTCGGCCTGGCCCTTCTCGGCCTGCTGATCTGGCTCAGCGCCGGTGTCATCACGAACCGGACCCGCGCCGCCGGGCAGGACGCGCCCGAGGACGACGACGCCGGGCCGCCGCTCACCGCCCCGCAGGCCGGGCGGACGTCGCTGGAGGAGGCCCGGGCGGCCGGGGCGTCCAACATGCGCACGGCCTGGATCTCGTGGCACCTCCGCTCCCTGCCCCCGCCGGAGGACTCCCGG
This sequence comes from Kocuria sp. LHG3120, assembly GCF_049897445.1. NCBI lineage: Bacteria > Bacillati > Actinomycetota > Actinomycetes > Micrococcales > Micrococcaceae > Kocuria > Kocuria sp. LHG3120. The sequence goes on from NZ_JAFCWG010000004.1 coordinate 153,256, forward strand.
GACCCCCGGCTCCTCACGGGCACCCTGTCCGTGGTGCCGCAGGCGGACTGGGACGTGGACCGGCTCCGCACGCACGGCCGCGCACTGTGGTCCCTGCGCCGCAGCGCCCGGCGGCACGACCTGCTCGACCAGCTGGACGCCCGCCTGGACCGGGTGGTCGCCATGATCTCCGACCTGACGGACGCCGAGTTCGACACCGCCCTCGGCCAGGTCAACGACCAGTACCTGTACCACCCGGACCGGCAGGTCCGCACCGCCTACCTGGAGGGCGGCGCCCTGGGCGTGGACCTCATCATGGACGCCGTGACCGCCGCCCGGGCCCAGGCCCGCGAGGACGCCGCCACCAGGGCCGCCGCGAAGGCCCTGGCCCAGCAGCGCACCGCCGCGCTGCGCGCCCTGCGGGAGACCCACCACCCCACCGCGGACCGGGACGCCCGCACCGCCTGGGACGAACAGGCCCGGAAGCTCGAGGAGTGACCCGCCCGGCGGGGCGCCGGAACGGTCGATCCGTTCCGGCGCCCCGTCAACGCGCCCGGGCCGGCATCACCGGGGGTGGTGGGACTCCTCGAGCTCGAACACCGGGGTGGGCAGGCCCTCCATCCGGGCCTTGAGCTGCAGGGCGAGGTACTTGGAGTAGTGCCTGCTCTGGTGCAGGTTCCCCCCGTGGATCCAGAGGTTCTCCACGTTGGTGGGCTTCCACATGTTCCGCAGCTCGCCCTCCCAGGGCCCGGGGTCCCGGGTGGTGTCGGAGCCGTAGCCCCAGCACTTGCCCACCCGGTCGGCGACCTCCGGGGAGATCAGGTCCGCGAGCCACTCGTTCATGGACCCGTAGCCGGTGGCGTGGACGACCAGGTCCGCCGGCAGCTCGGTCCCGTCGTCGAGGACCACCGCGTCCTCCGTGAGCCGGTCGACCTGACCGGTGGCCAGCTGGACCCGCCCGTCGATGATCAGCTGGGAGGCACCCACGTCGATGTAGTACCCGGAGCCGCGGCGCAGGTACTTCAGGAACAGCCCGGAGCCGTCCTCCCCGAAGTCGAGGTCGAAGCCGGCCGCCTCGAGCGCGTCGTAGAACTCCCGGTCCCGCTCGGCCATCGCCTCGAACGCGGGCCGCTGGACGTCCGGCAGCACCCGGTACGGCCAGGACGCGAACAGCATGTCCGCCTTCTCCGTGGTGATGCCGGCCTCCAGCGCCTCCTCGGAGTAGAGCGGCTTCAGGACCAGGTCCATGAGCGACTCGCTGCGGGAGATGTGGGTGGAGGAGCGCTGGACCATGGTGACCTCGGCCCCGTGCTCCCAGAGGTCCGCGCAGATGTCGTGGGCGGAGTTGTTGGAGCCGATGACCACGGCCCGCTTGCCCGCCCAGTCGTCGCCGCCGGCGTGGGCGGAGGAGTGGTGCTGCGCGCCCCGGAAGACGTCGGCGCCGGGGAACCCGGGGATCCTCGGGTACCCGGAGACGCCCAGCGCGAAGACCAGCTGGGTGGGGTGCAGCACGACCTCCTCGCCGTCGCGGTCCACGACGACGGTCCAGGTCCCGGACTGCTCGTCCCACGCGGCCGACCGGCACTCGGTCCTCGCCCAGTAGTTCAGCTCCATGATGTCGGCGTAGTGCATGAGCCAGTCGGCGACCTTGTCCTTGGCGGGGAACACCGGCCAGTCGTCCGGGAACGGCAGGTAGGGCATGTGGTCGTACCAGACCGGGTCGTGCAGGTGCAGGGACTTGTAGCGGTTGCGCCAGGCGTCCCCGGCCTTCTCGTGCTTGTCCACCACGATCGTGGGGATGCCGAGGCGCTGCAGCCTGGCGGCCAGGCCGATCCCGCCCTGCCCGCCACCGACGACGAGGCAGTACGGCTGCTCCGTCCGGCCGAGGGCCTCCTCCCGCGCCCGGCGCCGCTCCAGCCAGGTGGTGCGCTCGCGGGTGATCTCGTGGACCACCCCGCGGTCCCGGCGCGAACCCTTCTGCTCCTCGAAGCCGCGCAGGTCCTGCAGCGTGGTCAGCAGGGTCCACGCCTTCCCGTCGCGAAGCCGCAGGTAGCCCCACCCGGATCCGGCGGAGGTCTCGAAGCGCACCCAGCACTCCGTCACCCCGTCCGCCTCGGTGGGCTCGCCCTCGACCTCCCACCCGGAGGGCCGGACGTGCGGCAGGGTCTGCGCGAGCATCCGGCAGATCTGCTCGCGGCCCTCCAGCGTCTTCAGGTTCCAGGTGAACGCCAGGAAGTCGCGCCAGAAGCTCTCCTCCGCGAACAGATCCGCCGCCGCGTCCGCGTTGCCGGCCGCGAGGGCGTCCTCCAGGGCGGCCAGCCAGGAGCGGGCGGTGTCCGTGCCGGCTCCCACGCCGGTGTCGATCGTGGTCATGGTTCCTCCTCGGTGTACGCCGGACGCCCAGTGGCATAGGGTCCGATGTGATGCGTGTCACCACTGTGGGGCCGAGGGGGTTTCCCCGGCGTTGCATCAGGACGGACGCCGTGACGGACCCGGTGACGTCAGGACGGGCGCAGAGGACGGAGGAGCGCGCTGTGGACAGCTGCGGATCGGCGAGGACACCGGAACGGGTGCGTTCGGCGTGGGAGCGGTGCGCCGCCCGGGGCATGTCCCGCGACCTGGACGGCCCGCGGGAGGTGCTCCCGGACCACGAGGTCGAGCAGCTGCGCGCCCTCTCCCCGCTGGGGTCGCACGTCGACGTCGTCGCCGACCTCCTGGGCGTCGTCCGTGACGCCGCGGAGGCCCGGGTCGCCGTCCTCACGGGCCCCGACGGCACCGTGCTGTGGCGGCGCGGGGGACGCTCGCCGCTGGGACGCGCCGACGGGCTCGGCTTCGTCGAGGGCGCCGGCTGGGACGAGCACGGCGTGGGCACCAACGCGATCGCCCAGGCACTGCGCAGCGGGACCGCGGAGGAGCTGCGGGGCACGGAGCACTTCGCCCGGTCCCACAGCGCCTGGGACTGCACGTCCGCCCCGGTGCGCCACCCGGGCAGCGGGGAGGTGCTCGGCGTCATCGACCTGTCCGGGCCGCGGGGCACCGCCACCCCGGACACCAGGGCCCTGGTCCGCTCGGCCGCGCGCGTCATCGAGACGCTGCTCGCCGCCCAGACGGCCTCACCACACCCCGCCGGCACGACCGGCACGCCGTCCCTGGAGCTGCGCCTGCTCGCCGAACCGGCCGCGGCCCGGGTGGGCGGCGGGGACTGGTTCCCCCTGCCGACGCGCTCGGCGGAGATCCTCGCGCTGCTCAGCCTGCGCGAGCGCGGGTGGAGTGCCGAGGAGATGGCCTACGAGCTCTACGGCGAGCACGGCACCCCCGGCACGGTCCGCACGGAGATCCACCGGGTCCGCCGCCGGCTCGGGGCGGTGATCACCACCGGCCCCTACCGCTTCGCCGATCCGGCCGCCGTCACCAGCGACGTCTCACAACTAAGGACCGCCCTGGAGCAGGGCGAGGTGACCCGGGCCCTGAACATCTACCGGCAGCCGCTGCTGCGCTCCTCGGACCTGCTCACCATCGAGGAGTGGCGCTCCGAGCTGGACCGGGAGACCGCCGAGGCCGTGCGGCGCAGCGGCGACGCCCGGATCGAGACCCGCTGGTCCCACACCGAGATGGGCCACGCCTACCGGCGCGGATGAGCCGGGGCGGGGGCACGACGGCGCCGGGCGGACCGGCCGGATGCCGGCGCTCCCCCGCACCGTTCACGACCCCTGTGAACGTCGGTGAATCCTGTGAATCTAGTGAATCTTGCTCCGGGCGGGGCTCCGACCTGAGACCTCCGGCCGCGGTGCGTCCGGGCTCGTCGTCCGGATCGGGTCTTACTCCCGGGTCGTCACGATCGGGTCCGCCCACACGATGTTCCACCGGTGGCCGTCCGGGTCCGCGAACACCCGGTGGCTCGTGTAGCTGTCGTCCTTCCGCTGCCCCGCGGTGGCGCCGGCGGCGACCGCCCGCTCGACCAGGGCGTCGACCTCCTCAGGGATGTCGACGAGCAGGGCGAAGCTGCCGCTCACCGTCCGGTGGGGATCCGCGAGCTCCTGGTCCTCGCCGACGGCCTGCTGCATGAACCGCCGCTCGACGAGCGTGACCCCGAAGTCCTCCCCGAGGTCCAGGATCAGGCTGTGCCCCTCGGCCATGCCGGGGGCCGTCCGCCAGCCCAGGGCCTGGTAGAAGGACCGCGAGCGCTCCAGGTCGGCGACGGGGATGTGGGGGAAGAACTTGTACGCCACGGGAACTCCTGGAGCTTCGGCGGGCCGGGACTCCATGCTCCCCCCGCCCTCCGATCGGCACAACGGTGTGACCACCCCGTTGCGGTGCACGGTGTGCGGCACCGATCAGCGGGGCCGGTCCTCAGTGCCGGTGCTGGCAAAGCGGGCGCGGTACTGGCTGGGCGAGACGTCGAACCGGGCCACGAACGTCCGGCGCAGGGTCTCGGTGCTGCCGAAGCCGGCGGCGCGGGCGGTCTCCGCGATGCTGTGCCCGGCGTCCAGGAGGCCCTTGGCGTGGTCCAGGCGGGTGCGTTCCACGAACTTGGCCGGGGTGCTCTGCAGCTCGGCGGCGAAGAGCCGGGAGAGGTGGCGGGAGCTGACACCGACGGCGGCGGCCAGCGCCTCGGCGCTGTGGTCCAGGGCGGGCTGGGCGCAGACCCGGTCGACGGCGGCGCGCAGCACCGGTGTCCGCGGGGGCGGGGCCTGCAGCGGGGCGGAGAACTGGGACTGGCCGCCGGGGCGCTGCATGAACATCACCAGGCCGCGGGCGACGTCCCGGGCGAGCTCCGGCCCGTGGTCCCGCTCGACGAGGGCAAGGGCCAGGTCGATGCCGGCGGAGACCCCGGCCGAGGTGAACACCCCGTTGTCCTCGACGAACAGCGCGTCCGGCTCCACCCGGACGTCGGGGTGCGCCCGCGCCAGGAGCTCGGCGTGGCGCCAGTGCGTGGTGGCCCGCCGGCCGGAGAGCACCCCTGCGGCGGCGAGCACGAAGGACCCGGTGCAGATGGAGACCAGCCGCCGGGGCCGGGTTCCGGATGCGCGGACGGCGTCGACGAGCTCCTCGGGCAGCGGCGCGGAGACGAGGCCGTCACCGCCGGCGACGATCAGCGTGTCGGCGTCGGACAGCTCGGCGACGGGCGCGTCCACCGGCAGCAGGGCCCCGACGGAGGTGCGCACCGGCTCCCCGGACGGCGAGGCGTAGCTCAGCGCGTAGTCGGCGCCCAGGGTGTTGGCCTCGGCGAAGACCTCGGCCGGGCCGGCGACGTCGAGCATCTTCACGCCGTCGAACACGAGGAACACCACCCGCCGGGAACCGGTCGTCACGGCCCCGCTCTTCCCCACCGCCGGTGCGCTCGGGCTCACTCGGGCCAGGCGTTCTCCTGGATGATGCGCACGAAGTCCTCCCGGTGGAAGTCGGGGTCGAAGTGGGCGAGCACGTCGTCGTTCATGGTGCCGAAGGTGGTCTCGGGCCGGTCGGCCATGCCGTCGTAGAACGCGCGGAGGATCTTGTTCTTGAAGTCCGGCCGGGGGTGCGCGGCGACGACCTCGGCGCGGTGCTCCTCGGAGATCTGGTCCAGGTCCAGGCCCAGCACGTCGGTCTCGACGCCGAGGGTGACCACGGCGACCTCGGGCTCCAGGTGCAGCGGAATGGCCGGGGTGGTGTGCAGGGCGATCGCCAGCCACACGTTGCGCGCCTCCTCGGCGGAGCGGCCGTGGTCGCGCAGGAACGCCTGTGCCGCCGCGGCGCCGTCGATCTCGAAGCGCTGGTCCTGGGTGCGGTACTCGTCGGTGAGGCCGAGGTCGTGGAACATCGCGCCCACGTAGGCGAGCTCCGGGTCCACCTCGAGTCCGCGTGCGGCGGACTTGAGCATGCCGAAGAGGAAGACCCGGCGGGAGTGGTTGAACAGGCTCTCGTCGGCGGCCCCCCGGACCAGCTCGGTGGTCTCGCGGACGAGGGCGGAGTCCGGAACGGTGATGCCGGCGATGGTCTCGGCCAAGGTGTCTCCTCTGCTCGGGTGCGTGGTGTCGTGCGGGACCGGCGCGCGGCCGGTCCTCTCCTCACTCTCTCCCACTGGTGGCGGAATGCCCAGCGTCCGGACGGACGACCGTCCCACAGATCCGGACATCCCGGACGGCTCCACCCCGCGCCCCATGGGCACCGCCGGTGTCCCGCGCTCGGCGAAACCCGCTCAGGCGGGCGAGCAGCGGGACCGCAGGATCGAGATGCCCTCGCCGGTCAGGTCGTCGCAGTACGCCGCGCGGCCGGCCAGCGCCATGACGATCGCCAGCGTGGTCCCGCTGACCAGGGGCCCGGCGCCGGACTCGAACGGACCGTCGGTGGCCACCAGGTGGAGGCCCTGGGCGGCGCTGCGGCTGGGCACCGCGAAGTCCTTGCCCGCGTAGAACCGCGCCACCGCGGTCACGGTCCCGACCGGCGGCGTGCGCGGCAGCCCCAGCGGGCGGCGGACGTCCTGGCCGTGGACGACGACCTCCCCCAGCCACGCCGCGGTGTCCTTGGAGGGCGCCGCGGTGCTGCCGGCCGCGGTCCGGAACCGCTGGAGGGTCTCGGCCGGGGTGGCGCCCCGGTGCTCCTCGAGGCGGCGCTGGTTGTGCAGGTCGAAGTCGAAGCGGGCGCCCAGCACGCTCCGGAGCCAGCGGAGCCGGCCGATGCTCGCGGCCGCGGTGAGGTGCGCGACGACGTCCTCCACGGTCCACCGCCCGCACAGGGACGGCGCCGCCCACTGTGTCTCGTCCAGTCCGGCCAGGTCCTCGGCCAGGCGCGCGCGCTCGGCGTGGACGGCCGCCCACAGGTCGTTCCGGTTGCTCGACTCCATGAGCCCCATCGAAGCACACGCCGGGGTGCCGGGGCCTTCGGTGTCCGCCGATCCCGATAGCGTGGCACTGGACCCACCCCCTGGGAGAGCACCCCCGACCGCACGAGGAGCCTCGATGACGAGCATCCGATTCCTCCACACGAGCGACTGGCAGCTCGGCATGACCCGGCACTACCTCGAGGGCGAGGCCCAGTCCCGCTACACCGGTGACCGGGTCGAGACGATCCGCCGCATCGGGGAGCTGGCCCGCGCCCGGGGATGCGCGTTCGTGGTGGTGGCCGGCGACGTCTTCGAGCACGCCAACCTCAGCCGCCGGGACGTCGGGCGCGCCCTGGACGCCATGGGCTCGGTGGGGCTGCCGGTGTACCTGCTGCCGGGCAACCACGACCCACTCGGGCCGGGGTCGATCTACGCCCAGGACGCGTTCGTCGGCGCGAGGCCCGACAACGTCGTGCTCCTGGACGAGGTGGGCCCCTGGCCGGTCGCCGAGGGCGTGGAGCTGGTGGCCGCGCCCTGGCGCAGCAAGCGGCCCGACGCGGACCCGGTCGCCCCGGCCCTGGAGGGGCTGGCCCCGGACGGGACGCTGCGCGTCGTCGTCGGCCACGGGATGCTCGACGAACTGGACCCGGACCGCACCTCCCAGGTGACCGTACGTCGAGCGCCCCTGGACGAGGCCCTGGCCCGCGGGGCGATCCACTACGTGGCGCTGGGCGACCGGCACATCCGCTGGCCCGAGGACGACCGCGGCGCCATCCACTACTCCGGCACCCACGAGTCCACGGGCTTCCGCGAGCACGGCCGCGGCCACGTCCTCGAGGTGGCGCTGGACGGGAGCACCGTGGACGTCACCTCCCACGAGGTGGGCCAGTGGGAGCACCGCGTCCTCCACCGGCAGCTCGACGGCGCCGACGACGTCGAGACGCTGCGGGCCGAGCTCGCCGCCCTCACCCCGAAGGAGCGGATCATCCTCAAGACCGTCTTCACCGGCACCCTGAACCTCTCCGAGTCCGCGCAGCTGGACGATCTGCTCGAGGAGCAGGCGGAGATCTTCGCGAGCCTCAACGCGTGGGAGCGGCACACCGACCTCGCGGTCGTCCCGGACGAGGGCGAGTTCGAGAACCTCGACGTCGGCGGGTACGCCGCCGACGCCGTGACCGAGCTGCGCGAGCTGGCGGCCTCGGAGTCCGAGGACGCGCCCGCCGCCGGGGACGCGCTCCGGCTCCTGTACCGCCTCGTGGGAGGACCCACCCGATGAAGCTGCACCGTCTCAAGCTGGAGAACTTCCGCGGCGTGACCGCCCGCGAGGTCGAGTTCCCCGACGCCGGGGTCGTGGTGCTGGCCGGCCGCAACGAGATCGGCAAGACCTCGATGATCGACGCCCTGGACGCGCTGATCGAGCTCCCGGACAGCAGCCGGCACAAGAAGATCGCCGAGGCCAAGCCCGCCGGCCGGGACGTGCCCGTCCTGGTGGAGGCGGAGTTCTCGATAGGGCCCACCCGCGTGGTCTACACGAAGCAGTGGCTGAAGCGGCCGTCCACCACCCTGGAGTACATCTCGGGCCCCCGGAGCGGCCACAAGCTCACGAGCCGCGAGGCCCACGACGCCGCCGAGCAGCTGTGGGGCGGGGCCGACACCGCGCTGTGGAAGGCCTTGCGCTTCATGCAGGCCGGCGGGCTGACCCAGAACGCCCTCACCGACAGCGCGGCCCTGCGCCGGGCCCTGGAGTGCCACGCCGGTCAGGCCCAGGGCGACGACCGCGAGGTCGCCTCCCTCCTGGAGCGCGTGAGCGCGGAGTGCGACAGGTACTGGACCTCGACGCGGAAGAAGAACGCCAAGTACCTCCAGGCCGAGACCGACTGCCGTGCGGCCGGGACCGCGGCCGCGGAGGCCGCCGAGGAGCTGCGGGGCATCGCGGTGGTCGAGGAGGAGCTCGCCGAGCTCACGGAGGAGATCGCCGCCACCGGCCGGAAGCTCGGGACGGCCCGGGCGGAGAAGGCGGAACTGGACCGTGCCGCCGCGGAGATCGAGGCCGTCCAGCGGCAGCGGCAGGAGGCCCAGCGCCGGAAGGACGCCGCCCAGGGCGGGCTCGACCGCGCCCGGGAGCACTCGGCCCGCCGCGCGGAGCTCGTGGCCGCACTCACCGCCGATGAGGAGCGCAGCGCGGCGCTCGCGGATCAGCTCCAGGCGTGCGAGGCCGAGCTGACCCCGGTGCGTGAGCGCGCCGAGGAGGCCGAGGACCGCCGGACCGCGGCCCAGGCGGCCGTGCAGGAGGCCCGGGCGACCCACCGCTCCGCCCGGGAGGACCGGAAGCACCTGGACGACGTCGAGCGCCACCGCCGCGTGCTCGAGATCCTGGACTCGCTCGAGGCGGTCCGGGCGCAGCTGGCCGAGCTGCGGTCCCGTCCCGGCACGGAGCTCGACGAGGACATCCTGGACGAGCTGGAGCGGGCCGAGCGGGCGGCGGAGAAGGCCGAGGCGGAGCTGGCGGCCGGCAGCGCCCGGGTGGAGCTCACCGCGCTGGGCCGCGCGCGCCCGATCGTGCACGGCGACAGCACCGAGGAGATCGCCCCGGACGAGTCGTGGTCCGTCCCGGTGACGGACGAGGTCGAGGTGGAGATCCCCGGCGAGTGGCGGCTGCGGGTCTTCCCGGAGCAGGGCATCGCGGCCCGCCGGGACGCCGCCCGCACGGCCCGCGAGCGGTTCACCGCACTGCTGGCCCGGCACGGGGTCGACTCGGTCGCCGCGGCCCGCACCGAGTGGCGTGCCGCGCAGGATTTGGCGCAGCAGGTGCGCGAGGCCGGGGCCCAGCGGGACCGCCTGCTCGACGGCGAAGACGAGAGCCGCCTGCGCGACGACCGGGACCGCCTCACCGCCGCGATCGAGCAGTACGGCGACCGGCGGGACCGCGGCGCTCCCCTCCCGGAGACCGCCGGCGCCGCCCAGGAGACGGTCGAGGCAACCGAGGCCGCCCTCACCGACGCCGAGGACGCCGCGCTACACGCCGAGGCCGCTGCCGAAGCCGCCCGGTCCGCCCTGCAGGCCGCCCAGACGACGCTGCACTCCCTCCAGGGCGCCGCGCTCGAGCAGGAGCGCGCCCTCGCCGGCTCCCGGGCCCGGCTCGAGGACGCCCGCCGCGAGGTCCCGGACGAGGACCTCGACCGTGCCGTCACCGCGGCGGCCGAGGCGCTGGCCGCGGTCCAGGCGGAGATCGACGGGCACGAGGCGGCCCTCGCCGGTCTCGACGCGGACCGGGTGCTCGCCGACCAGCAGCACGTCGCGGACGAGATCACGGGGCTCGAGTCCCTGCTGGGCGAGCGGCGGGGCCGCCACCAGTCCCTGGCGGGCCGGCTCGAGGGCATGGGCCGGGACCGGGTGCAGCTGGCCCACGACCAGGCCGAGACGCGCCTCGAGGCCGCCCGGCGCCACCTCGCCGGGATCGAGCGGCGCGCCGAGGCCGCCCTGCTCCTGGAGCGGACGCTGCTGGAGCACCGCGAGCGCGCCCACGCCCAGTACGTCCAGCCGTTCCGCACCGAGGTGGAGCACCTCGGCCGGTCGGTCTACGGCCCGGACTTCGAGGTCCAGGTGAGCGGGTCCCTGGAGGTGGAGCAGCGCAAGCTCGACGGCGACTGGCTGCCCTTCTCCGCCCTCTCCACCGGGGCCAAGGAGCAGCTGGTGATCCTCATCCGGCTCGCCACCGCCCTGCTCGTGGACCCGGAGGACGGGGTGCCGGTGCTGCTCGACGACGCCCTGGGCCACTCCGACCCGCAGCGGCTCCGGAGGCTGGCCTCGGCCATCACGACCGCCGGGGAGCGGACCCAGGTGATCGTGCTGACCTCGAACCCCGAGCGCTTCGTGAACCTGCGGGAGGCCCACCGCATCGAGATGTGAGCCGGGCCCGGCGCCGACTGCCCTGGTGCGTCCCAGCAGGCGTCTCTACGCTCTTCAGGTAAGTCGTCAGTACGTCCAATATCTGCCAGAGAGGAAGGGGGTCACCGTGAGCCTGGATCGTGACCAGCCGAAGCGAGGCAGCCTCCGACGTCGCTCCCACGGGTCGAAGGCGCCCCGTGTCCTCGTCTCAGGCGTAGCCCGACGGCTGCGAGTGGTGCGCCCCGAGCAGGAGGCGTACGTGGTGCAGGCTCAGCCCGCCGCCTGGCCTGACCTTTCGTTCCCGCCCGCACTCGGGCAGGCGGCGCTTCAGGCGCTGGGCAGTGAGCAACCGAGGGACGTCACCCCTGAGGACGTGTACCGCCTCATGACCGCGTCCCCGGAGAGTACCGGCTGGAGCAAGGAGCTGTCTGAGGACCGGAAGAACGTCGTCGCGGATGATCCCTGGGACAGCCCGTGAGGGGGTTGCTGGACACCAACATCCTGATCGCCCTCCTGGACCCGGAGCAGGAGACCCCCGATCTGCGCGGCTTCACCGGATTGACCATCAGCTCCTTGTCCCTGTCGGAAATGCACATGGGAGTGGCGGCCATGGCCTCGAACCCGACAAAGAAGGCGCTGAGGGAGAACGAACTCGCGAGGACGCGGGCCACTTTCGGTGCAGGCATTCCCTACGATGATCGATGCGCCTTGGCTTTCGGCGTGCTGGTCGAGGAATCGGTCAGGAATGGTGCATCGCATCGCACAAATGTCATTGACAGGATGATCGCGGCGACAGCGATGGTGCACGGGCTCACCCTGGTCACGCGGAACACCGACGACTTCAGACATCTGACCGGCCTGGTGGGGGTGGAGAGGCGATGATCGTGCTGACCTCCAACCCCGAGCGCTTCGTGAACCTGCGAGAGGCGCACCGGATCGAGATGTGACCCTCCGTGGGTTCAGGAGGCCGGCCCACCGCCCGAGGGCGCCATCGGGCCGACCACGCGGTAGGTCGCGCAGACGAACGCGCGGTTGCGGGCCACGTCCGTCAGCTCGAGGTCGAACCGGCGGGGGAACAGGGGGCGGCCCGCCCCGAGCGTGACCGGCGCGATGGAGACCAGCAGCTGGTCCAGCAGTCCGGCCTCGGCGAACTGGGCGGCCAGGTCTCCGCCGCCGACCACCCAGATGTCCTTCCCACCGGCGGCCTCCGCGAGGGCGGCGTGGATCGGTGCCACCTCACCCTGGGCGAAGCGGAGGTCCGCCCCGGTGATCTCCGGCAGCTCGGCGTGGGTGACCACCCAGGTGGGCATGGCATAGGGCCAGTCCTCGCCGGAGGCCTGGAGGTGCGCGCGGACCCACTCGTAGGTGGTGCGGCCCATCACGACCGCCCCGACCCCGGCGATGAACTCGTCGTAGCGGAACGGGCCCTCGGGATCGGAGTCCTGCCGGAACAGCCACTCCAGGGAGTCCTGCTCGTCGGCGAGGTAGCCGTCCAGGGTGGCGGCGGTATAGAAGACGGTGCGGGTCATCGGAGACCTCCTGTGCGTCGCTGCAATCCGTCGATCGGATCGCCGGGCTCGGGAGACGATCCCGGTCCGGCTGCGGACGGACCGCGCGTGGCCGTGTCTTCTCCATCATCGTCGGCTGGCGGCGACACACAAGTGCTCCCCGGCCGCTCCCCCTTGCTCCCGTCCTTTCCCGCGCGCACTGTGAGAGCCACGCACCAGGGCGCGCCACGACGACGATGAGCACCGCCCGCGCACGCGGTGGTGGGATCTCGTCCCCGGGTGCGGACGGCACGCACCGGTCGGGAGGAACACGATGACCACGTCCGCCCCGGACCCCCGCGACACCGGCCACCGATCCCGGAGCCGTTCGCCGGTCCGGCGCCGGCCCGTGACGGTCTTCCTCGTCCTGGCCCTGGGCCTGGGCTGGGCGGCGCTGACGGTTCCCGCGCTCACCGGGGCCCCGATGGAGCCGTTCCTGCTGTTCGTGAACTTCGTCGCCCTGCTGGGCTCGGCCCTGCTCGTGACCCGCCTGGCGGACGGGCCGGGCGCGGTCCGCCGGCTGCTAGGACGAGCCTTCGCCTGGCGCTTCGGCGCAGCCCGCTGGACCGTGGTCCTGCTGGGCATGCCGGTGCTCACCCTGGTCCTGGCCGCGGTCACCGGGTCTCTGCGCAGTCCTCCGGCCGGCTGGGCGGCCGAGGCGGGGTGGTACCTGTTCGCCACCCTGGTCTACGGGGCGCTGGTGCTCAACCTGTGGGAGGAGACTGCCTGGGGCGGGTTCCTCCAGTCCCGGCTGACCGCCCGGCACGGACTGCTGGTCGCCGCGCTGCTCACCGGCCCGCCGTTCGCCGCGATCCACCTGCCGCTGTACCTGGCCGAGGGGTGGAGCTCGGAGACCGCCGGAAACCTCGCGCTGCTCTTTCTGCTCGTTCCCGTCTACCGGTACCTGCTGGGCATGCACCTGCTCGATACCGGCGGCAGCGTACTGGCCATCGGCATCCAGCACGCCTCCTGGAACGCCGCCGGAAGCCTCGGAGCGGTCGAGGGCGAGTGGCAGGTGCTGGTCGCGGTCGTGCTGCTCACGCTCCTGGTGGCGCTGGAGCGCCGCGTCCGAGGCCGGGGCACGCGGCCCCTCGGCCGGGACGCCGAACGCCGCGCGGCCGCCGAGTGGACAGCACCGCGCAGACCCGGCCCGGGAACCTCGGTCGTCGGCCCGGGGTGACCGGACCGGGCCTCCGTCCTCGGCGTCGGCAACGAACGGCGCGAGATCCGGCGGAGGACCACGCGCACCGCCCTGTCAGAAATACCCTCTCAGTGACGTGGCCCACATAGAATCGAGGTCACCAAGGCAAGGGGCTGGCATGAGCATCGAGGACGAACGGCGCACCCGCGCTGCCGCCCGGGCACCGCACGAGCCGCAGCCGCGCCGCCGCACCCCGCACGACCGCAGTGCACGCGAGACCGGCCTGGAACGGGCCCTGGACGAGGTGCGCAAGGTCGGGGTCGAGGCGAGCGATTTGCTGCGCAGGGAGGGCCTGAAGCCGGCCAAGCTCGTGCACGTCCCCCGCGGCGCCAGGTCCTACCCCCTGGTCGGCCACGCGTTCTCCCGGGTCGCGTGCGGCTACGGGTGGCACGTCATCCGCGGCCTGGTCGTCGGCACGGACGGCCGGCTGTGGACGCGCACGCCGCTCCACGACCCCACACCCCAGAAGGACCTGGACGCGTGGCGCCTGGACGTGGAGCCTCCCGGCGGACGGGGCGAGCTGCCCCACCCCGTGCAGTACGACGGGATCTCCCTGCACACCGTGCGCCGGCTCTCGGAGCACGAGTACCTGAAGGTCGACCTCATCGACCACCTCACGGACGGCTACGCGCGGCTGCTCGTCCTGCACCACCGCCGGAGGTCATGAGCGGCGCGTGCGGTTCCGGAGGAGGCCGAGGAGCACGAACACGGCCAGCGCCATGACCAGCCCGGCGTAGCCGACGGCCGTGGGCACCAGTCCGACCTCGCCCGCGACGGCACCGGCCGCCACCGCCGGGATGCTGTGGGAGAGATAGCTGACCACGTAGATCGCCGAGAGCAGCCCCGCCCGCTCGTGCGGTGCCGCCTGGGGCAGCAGCGTGCGCAGCACCCCGAGAAACCCGGCGCCGAAGCCGACACCGGCCACCACCGTCGCGGCGAAGTACAGGCCCACGGACCCGACGACGAGCGCGGCGATCGTGGCGGCCATGCCCACCACCAGGACGCTCATGCCCACGGCGAGCACCCGCTCCGGCGCCGCAGCGCCGAACAGCAGGATCGCGATCCCGCCGGTGCCCGTCAGCGCCGCGACCACCAGTCCGGTGAGGACCACGGAGTCCGCCCCGGTCAGCGAGCGGACCAGGTTGGGCCCCAGGGAGATGATCAGCCCGCCCAGGGACCAGCACGCGGCCGTGGCGGGCAGCACCCACACCGCCGAGCGGCGCACCTGCGGCGGGAAGGAGACGCGCGGACGCAGCGAGGCCAGCGCCCCGGGGGCGCGCTCCACGGTCTCGGGCCCGAGCGCCGTGCCCACGGCCTGCAGCACCAGCAGGCCCAGCAGCACGAGGAAGATGAGGTCAATCATTTCCGGGGCGGCCGCGACGATGAGGCTCGAGGCCACCGCTCCCCCCGCCAGGCCCAGCACCGGCCCCGCCCCGGTGATCACGGTCCCCAGCCCCCGGCGCTCCTCCGGCTCGAGCTCGATCACGTAGGCGCCCAGCGCCCCGGTCGCGGTGCCCGTCGCCACGCCCTGGACCAGCCGGGCCACCACCAGGGTCGCCTCGCCGTCCGCCAGCACGAACACGGCCATCGCGGCGATCTCCAGGGCCAGCGCGACGAGCAGCACCGGGCGCCGCCCGAGGTGGTCGGACAGCGCCCCCACCGTGAGCAGCGCGGCGAGCAGCGACACCACGTACGCGGCGAAGATGACGGTCAGCACGACCGGCGGGAAGCCCCACAGGTCCTGGTACAGCGGATACAGCGGACTGGGCGCGCTGGAGGCGGCCATGACCACCACCAGCACGGACGCCTGCACCCAGAACGCCGCCTTCGCGGACAGCACGGGACGACGACGGGGCGCGGCGCCGGAACGGAGGAACATGCAGGGCCTTTCACGGCGGGACTGGTGAGCGCGGCATGACCGCGCTCACCTCACGCTAGCCCCACCTCGGGGCCGGTGCTGCTACGGAGCAGCCTGCCGGCGCACCATCTCGGTGATCCATGCGGGGGCGTACGGGGACGTGCAGTTCGGCGGCGTCGGGTAGTCCTTGAGCACCTCCAGGCGCTCGCCGATCTCGACGGCACGGGCCCGGTGCTCCGGGTGCTGGATCCCGATCTGCGCCAGGCAGGTGTTCATCGCCCACTGCAGGCGCTCCGGTGCGTCTCCCATCTCCGCCTCGACGACGTCGAGGAGGCCAGCGAGGTCGAGGCCCTCGGGCTTCTTCACCACGCGGTCGGCGGTCAGGGCCCAGCCGGCGCTCGCGACGACGGGATCCGCATCGGCCAGCCAGGCCGTCCGCAGCTCCTCGACGTGCGGGTTCTTCTTGACCACGTAGTTCACGAACCAGTCGTGCACCTTGGGGGTGCCCCTCTCTCGCACCATGGCGTCCAGCTCGTCCCGCGCGAAGGCTTTCGGCCGGCAGATCAGGAGTGCCAGCAGTCGCGCCGCGGTGTCCTCGGTCGCCCAGAGCTCGAGCGCGAGGTCCTGCTGCGTCTTCAGCCGCTTCGCGACCGCCCGCAGCTTGGTCAGGTTCACCCCGTGGTCGTCGCCGTGCCGCTCGTTCACCGCGCGCACCCTGGGGTCCTCGAGTGCGACCAGTTCGGCCATCACCTCGGCCACTGTCGTCTCGGCCATTCCGACCTCCTGTCCGTTGCGGGTGAGAGCCAGCCTATGAAAGACGCGGTGCCCGCCCGGAGGCACGCTAGGTCAGATGTCACTTGGTCGTGCAGCCAACCCCGGCGGCGTTCACTTACGTGGCGTCGGCTAGGGGATCTTCCTCCGGGTCGGTCGCCAGCACGGCCGGCAGAGGCAGCCCATACTTTTCGCACAGGAATCGGGTCTGGCAGTACCGCTGGGCATCGGCGGCCACATTGCCGAGGACCGCGGAATTCATCCCGGCACCAATGACGACCCCCACGAACGGCACGGCCTTGGCGACGTTCTGCACGGGCACCCTGGAGCCTGCCGGGCCCAGCTGCTGCATCAACTTCTCCAGGGCCGCCAGGAGGCGATGGTCCGTGCGCAGCTTTTGTGACCACTTTACGCGGCCCTTGATCGCGCCAGCTGCATGTGCGGCCTCCCGCAAGGGCTCAGCTTTGGCGGCTTGTGCAATGAAAGAACGGCGCACCAGGCCCTGGATGAAGGCTTGCTCACCAGGGTCTTTGGCGTCGTAGCCGTAGGAGTAGGCGATGCGCGTGGCGATCGAGGTGCTCAGGACCTGGATGACGAGGATGTCCGCCGTCATCGCGACGGGGAATCCGGCGACGGGCACCATTGCCAGCATGCCCATGGCGCCACCTTCGACGGCTCCAGCAGTCCGCCACCTGAGGGTGTTGAGGGTCAGCAACCGGTCGCAGACCTTGAGGTTCTGCTGTCGCAGTTCGGTGAAGCTGTTGAGTTCAACGCCTCTCTTGCGGGCGAGCTTCTCAACGCTCTTCGGGTCGTTGAGCTCTGCGGCCCAGTCGTTGATCAGCTCGACCACCGCTATCGCGGCTTCGAACGTCGGTCGCGCGGCCTTGCTTAAGGCCGCGTCACCCGCACGACGGGCCGGTTCCATGACCGTCTCTGGCACAGTGTCTGCAACCCACCTCACGGCATTTCCCGCGACCCCACCGGCGCGATCAAAGGCGGTGCTCGCCCAGTTCGGCAGACCACGGCGGTTGTCGCGGCGCTGCCAGTGCTTGTTGAGCGCGTCCCATACCTGCGCCTCATACGCACTCATCGGCATGGCATCGTCAACGAGCGGGTCAG
Organism: Kocuria sp. LHG3120; assembly: GCF_049897445.1. Classification (NCBI taxonomy): domain Bacteria; kingdom Bacillati; phylum Actinomycetota; class Actinomycetes; order Micrococcales; family Micrococcaceae; genus Kocuria; species Kocuria sp. LHG3120. The sequence continues at coordinate 170,421 of NZ_JAFCWG010000004.1, forward strand.
TGTTGGCGCTCATTGAGGTTCTCCATTTCGACGGTGATCGCTGGGCCCATGATGCCGCACCAATCGACTCTTGCTTGCAATCGCAACGCGGGCGATGATGGCCATGCTTATCTACCTGGTCACCTGCCGATCAAGACGCCAGCACATCAGCCTCTATCCCCTAACCAAAGCGTCTGGGGCGTGCTCAAGAGCCGGCCACGTGGCGAGCATCCCCTGCTCGATGCCGCAGTTGTGCTGCAGCGTCAGTTGTCGCCGACGAAAACTTCGCCATGCACGCGGTGAGGAGGCCGGCCAGTTCTGTTGTCACGCTGTGCGGACACCCGACGCGACAATAGACAAGAATGCACACGGACACGGGAGAGAGAACGCGATGGGTATCAAGGTGATGATCCAGTGGGTGGTGCGTCTGCCTGTGGCGCAGGCGGACACGGCGCTGCGGGCAGGTCTGAAGCAGATGGGCGCTTCGCTTTCCGGTCCGCTCGGGCGCATTGAGGGCCGGACGAAGGCGTCCTGGAGTAAGAACCGCAACCCAGCTCGTATCACCGTCGCCATCAGCGAGCACTCCGTCGGCGCCGTGGCCGAAGTGACCGTGGACGCTATGGGCACCAAGCATCAGGAGATGCTCAACGAGCTCTCTGCAACCCTGGGCAAAGGTGTCGCGGAGAGGGTGGGCGTCGCTACCAAGGTCCCTGCGAGACCTCCTAACGAAGCCCCCGACAGAATCCCGGTCATAGCCATCGACAGGTCTTCTACCCGGCCTTCTGGCAGCTCCCCGGCCAATGCCCGGGTCAGAGCCCCTGCCGTAGCCGTTGCTGGCGAGGAAGCCGGCTACGACCGCGGGATTACGAATGCCTTGGAAAAGCTAAGCGGGCTCTCACGGATGCTCGCCCGTCGTGAGATCTCCCATCTGCGCAACATCCTGGACCCAGAGGAACAGGTCCTCGCGCTGGGTCAGGGTACCTACGAGAAATCGCAGTCCTTGATCGTGCTGACCGACAAGCGCCTGATCTTCCTGGAGAAGGGCATCCTCCGGGAGTCGGTGAAGGAGTTCCAGCTCGGCGCGATCTCGTTCCTGTCGCTGAGCAAGGCGTGGGGTACGGAGTCACTGGAGTTCACCGTCTCTGGGGTCAAAGGTAAGATCACCCAGTTGGAATCTGGGCAGGGCGAAAACATCGCTAACCTCTACCGCCAGCTGCGCAACACCCCCGCTGCCAAAGCCTCCGCTGCGCCCGCTAGGCCGGACGTGCTCGCCCAGCTCGCTCGGCTCGGGCAGCTGCGTGACGCCGGGGTGCTGACGGAGGAAGAGTTCACGGCCAAGAAGAAGGAGCTGCTCGGCCGACTCTAGATAGCAGTGCGCGTGCAAGAAATGAACTATGTATGTCCGCAACCGAGGAGATCCACTGATGCGCCAAGCCTGGGACGAGATGAACTTCCGAGGTCGGGTCATCGTGATCGGCAGCATCGTCATCCTGGGGATGCTGCTGGCCTCCATCACCGGGGAGTACGGGGAGAACGCCCGACAGCCCAACGCCGGCTCCCCCGGCAGCGGGCAGGTCGCCGGTGACGCAGGCGAGTGGGCCGACCAGATGGAATCCACTTACCTTCAGATGGTGGGCCGGGATTCGTGGTCAGATCTGTGTTTCGAGGACAAGGCCGAGTGGGCGTGCGAAACCTATGGGATGGACGCCCAGAGCGTTGGAGTGCTCCAGCTTCAGATGAACGGCCGTTACGACGATCCCTACCTCGAGGTCTTGGCAGACCGTGGCATCAACGCCGTGATGAGCACCCTCGCCTACTACGACGAGACCGAGGAGCACATGGACTGGATCATGGCCGTCGACCACGCGGGAACACCGATCATGCAGAAGAGCTGTTCCTCTATCTACCGCCACCTGCCCGACCCTCCCGTTTGCGCCCAGTGATCCTCTGGGAACCCCTACTTCGAGGTCCTCTTCGTGGAAGGTGTCCGGTAGCCGGGCCATATGTAAACCCGGTAGGACAGACCCGCGCTTGGCTTCTTTATCCACGTCCGAGGCAGAGGCGAGGGCCGCCCCGTTCGGGGTGGCCCTCGGTGGGATGCGGTGGGCTGCTTGGCCGCCGGAACGCACTGGGTGGGTGGGGTCAGGCGGCCTGGTAGGTGAGGCAGTCGGCTTCGTCGGCGCCGGCACCGATCTTCACGTCGTGGGCCGTGCACATCAGGTGCGCGTTGTGCACGCACTCGGAGCGCTGACAGGCGCCCACTTCGGCGTGGACGGTGGGCAAGCCCCCGTCCGGGCCCAGGGAGATGAACGTGCCGCAGTGGGCGTGCCCGGAGGACCCGGTCACGGTGATCGCGTGGGCCGTGCACTCGTGGTCGTGATTAAACGAGCACTGCCCCACGGTGCAGTCGGAGACGGGAACGAACTCGGTGGTGGCCATGACGGATCCTCCTGGTGGATCACGTGGGCCCCCGCTCGTGGCGCGGATCGGCCCTGTGTCGTGCTTCCAGGATGCGCCTGACAGACCGCAATAGATAGCGAAATTTTCCCTGCCCAAACCCACGGACGGGGCCTGACTAGCACGGATGCCCCTGCACCGGCAGATCTGTGTGTTTCAGCCGCCGGCAGACCACTCCACGCTCAGCCCCTCGCGCTGCCCGAAGCGCTCCAGGTGGGACCCGATCACCTGCTGGACCCGTTCGAGCCCGTCTGCGCCCCTAGCTTCGGCGTGCAGCTGAAGGGCGTGGTCACCGGCGACGAGCAAGCAGCTGCCCACAGTCAGGACGACCCGGGGGCCTTCGGCCTCGTCGCGGATCTCGGCCTTGCGCCCGAGATGGGAGGCCAGCTGCTTGGCGTAGCGGGCCGCCGCCTCGGTGGCCACCGTGGCATGGGCGCGGTATGCCGTGGCGGCGGGATGGACAAGAGGTTCGGTCATGGACGATCTCCTCGGTGATGGACGGTGCGCAAGCCGCCCCGGAATCAGGGGCTGGGCCTCGGTGGGGCGGGTGCAGCACGGGCGCCGAACCCCCACAACCCGATTACGTCAGGGAACTGTTCGCTAATCCTGGTGCGACTGCTACAGTCTGCCACAGCGAGTGAGGCAAGGCTTTCCTAACCTTCCTCGTGCGAGACCCGACCGGGGACCACGCCGTGGTCCCCGGGGAGGTTCCGTTGCGGCTGAACGACCACCGGGGGGCGCTGGTCCTCGCCACCCGGTGCGCCCTGGTGGTCGTTCAGCCGTGACCGGACACCGTAGGCCTGAGGAAGGGAATCACCATGGGGTCAGCGAAGATTTCCGTGGTCGCAGTGATCGACCTGGACGGCAAGCACGTGCGCCTGGTGGTCACCGGCCCGCTCACCATGGACACCCAGACCGCGTTGCATCCGCTGATCCGTCTGGGGCGGGTGCTGACCCCGGTCACCCGGGTGGTCGTGGACCTGACCGGGGCCCGGATCACCGAGGCCTCCGCCGTGGAAACCCTCATCCGTCAGGCACGGGAGGGGCACCTCGGGCACCCCGCCCAGCAGGTGCGCTTCACCCTGCCGGCACCGATGACCATGGCCGATGTGGAGGACCTGCGGCGCCTGCGCGCCGAGCAGCGCTCCTGGACCACCATCGCGGATCCGGAGTTTCACAGCCCCGTGCGGAACATCAGCACCGCCCCAGCCCAGCCGAAGGCCACCCCGGTCACTGCCACCGTGCGCCACCGCCACCCCAGTACCTCCCCGCCCCGGCGCACCCCGGCGGAGCGCGACCACGCCGCAGCCGTCACGGCACAGCCGGCCGCCAATACCCAGCACACCACCATCGACGAGCCCACCTTCGGCACCGTCCTTCCGTTCCGTTCCCCCCGGCAGCCTCCCGTGGTGTTAGCACAACCCTTTGCGCCCCGTGCCCGCAAGACCACACCGCATCATTCAGGGGGCGCCCGATGAGCATTGCCGCCACGGGCATCACCCGATGGTTGCCGTGCATCCGAGCCGGCGCGGCATCGCCGGCTCCCCCTGGCACGTGGGTCATCCTGGCCTGTCAGCACAGCCCGGTCTCCACCCCCGTCAAGGCCGGCGCAACCGATAAAGCCTGGGCGAACCCGGGGATGGGTGTCGCGGTGTTGGCCGGCCACCCTCCGCACCGCACCCAGGGCCCGAGGGTGGTGACCTCTGGGCTGATCCCTACCAGCCGGGACCAGCCAGCCCAGCGGGTGCTGGCGAACCGACCCATATAGAGGCCTCGAGGTCGCGCCATGGACCCGCCCTCCAGGTACCCCGATCCGACCGACTCCCAGGAGCACCATGGAATTCTTCGACGACCCGCACGCCGAGGTGCGCGTGGTGATCGACAGCCACGGCCATCCCAGCCTGTGGCCGGCCGCCTTCCCTGTGCCCTTCGGCTGGACCACCTCCCGGTGCCCAGCACCTCGAGAAGAGGCTCAGACCTACCTCGACTGCCTCCAGCGCACACCCCGCACCGAGAAGGACCCGCACTCAGCGCAGCACGGAACCTCGGACCGTCCGCAGAAAGCACGGGCTATCGACATCCGGCTCCCCTGGCCCCGGCTCTGAACCCCACGCCTCACCTGACCCATCACCCCTCCCGCCCTGCCCGTGTCATACAGGAAGCGATAATCATGTCCCCGTACCGACCGATCGCCGTCACCGCAACCATGACCGCCCTGCTTCTGACCGGTTGCGCCACCAATGACGCCTCGGCCCCCACCGCCGAGACCGCGAACCGGACCACAGCTGCCACCCCGGGCTCCACCGCCGCGACCTCCGCGGGTGAGGTTCCTGAAGGCGTGGTCGCCCAGTACACCGTGTTGAACGAGGAGGTCGAGGCCGAGGGGGGGCGCACCACCTCCGGGGACTGGGAGGTCGCCTACATCGTGGAACCGGCCGAGGCCTGGTTCGAGACCACCGGCGAGGAACCGGCCCGGCGTGACCCCGCCGCCGGCGAAACCCACCACCTGGAGATCATCCCGATCGATGCGGCAACCGGCCGCATCGTGCCCGAGGTGCCGATCCGCCTGGAAGTCCTCGACGAGAACGGCGAGCTCGTCGACGAGCAGGAGCTGATGTTCTTCCACGCCGAGTTCTTCCACTACGCGCACAACTTCAGCATCCCCACCGCCGGGGACTACACCCTGCGCGCCACCTTGGAACCACCGCAGTCGCCCCGGCACGGGGAGAGCCTCGAGGAACTCACCCTGCTCGAGCCGGCGACCGTGACCTTCGAGGACGTCCGCCTGGAGCCGACCACGTAAAAGCGCCGGGCAGCCGACGCCGCGGACTGGCGTGGACCGCCACAGGCCTCTAATGCGCCATATGTAAAGCAAGGGGAAGGGGGCATGCCTGGTCCCGCTGGTTGCGGCACAACCGGTTTTTGCTCGACGGGCTCTGGGAACGTTGAGGGCAGACGAGGGTTTTCACCGGTGCGGGTTCTACCCGTCGGTTAAGGAAATGTGGGGCCCTGGTGAGGATCGTTCCTTGTCAGCCCGACGGCAGCTTCCCTACCGTGGGGAGGGGCCCGGGGTAGGGCCTGCAGTTTCCAGCATGCGATGAAGGATGCTCACCCATGGACCACAAGTTTTCCGTGCTCGTCCAGGTCGACCTGCACGGCGCTTACGTGCGCCTGGTCGTCACTGGGTCCGTGACCGAGGCCAACCAGCACGCCCTCCATCCTCTGGTGGCCCGGGCTCGGACGCTGATCCCGCCGGTGGCGGTGACCGTCGATCTCACCGGTGCCGAGCATGTGGAGGCGGGCGCGGTGGACCTGTTGCGCTGGGCTCTCGAGCACGACGGCACCGCGGAAGGGGTCGGCCCGGTGGAGGTTCTGACCGCGGCCGAGCTTCACGCCGATCAGCCCGCCCATCGCCCGGTGACCGTCCTGGCGGGCCGCCGGAGGAGCGGGGCCGGGTCCTTGAGTCTGCTGCCGCGGCCGGCGTGAGCCCCGGAGGGCGCCGGTCCTCGGGCCGCCTCTGACCACGCCAGTCTGGCGAACCGCTTCGGGACGGGTCGCCGCACCGCCGGGTCACGTCGTGAATGTCGTGCTCGGGTCCTGGTCGCGTGCCGGCTGGGCTGGAGTGCCTCAGTGGTCCGAGCGACGATGGGCTCGTCCGGATCGAGGTCCACAGCCTGGCAGTGGCAGGGCCGGTCCGTGAGCAGTGGCGTGGCGGCTGGGGTACGTGGTGCACCTCGGATGGTTTCCCTTCGATGTCGCCGCCGCCGATGACCTCCCAGGGCAAGCAGGTCTGCTCCGCCCCGGCACCGTCGGGCTCTACCGTGGGGCCTCAGTTGCCCGGGTCCGGGTGTCGCTGAAGGATCTGGCGGGCGACCTCGACCATGGGCCGGCCCCGGGTGAGTGAGGCCGTGAGCAGCACGGCGTGGGCGTCGTCGGGGTCGGTGGCTCGTTGTTCCATCAGCATCCCGGTGGCCCGATCGATCACCTGCCGATCCTTCACCCCGGCCTGCAACGCAACACTGAGCCGTTGCGGCGCCTCCGCGGTCTGGGCCGCGCCCAGCAGGGTGGCCGCAACCGCGGCCAGCAGCCCCAGTTGCTGCTCCTCGAGATCGGTGAAGGCATCGCCGACGGTGGCGTAGACCTTCATCGTCCCCAGGCATCGGTCCTGGAAGACCAGCGGGACGCTGAGCATCGAGCGGATCCCCGAGCCAGCAGCAGCCCTTGACCACTGGGGCCAGCGGTCGTCGTCGGTGGTGTCGTTGATGCGCTGGTGGGTCGCGGTGGCCCAGGCGCTCAGGCAGGGGCCCTGCCCCAGCTCGTACTGGAGAGCGTCGGCGCTCTCCACCAGAGGGCCGGTGGCCCCGGTGCTGATCCCGGTGCCGTGGGCGTCGATCAGGGAGACCCCCGCCCCTGCCGCCGAGGGGATAAGCCCCTGGGCGACCTGGGCCAGCTGGTCCACCGCGACCACGGCGTGCTCCTGGGACAGCACCATGGTCTGGATCCGGGCGAAGACCGCAGTCAGCTCCATGGGTGAGGATTCAGGTTGCAAGGGGACCTCCTCGATCCAGCGGGGCGGGTCGAACGCACGGGCACCGTGCGCGCCGCCACTGCCTCAACGACAGGTCGTTTCTCGCTCGCGACGTGCCCCTTCGTGGAAGACTACGCCCGATGGCAGAGAACGAGACCGGTCCTCGAGGATCACGGGGCCCGCGCTGTTGCCGCGCAGATGGAGTGGCTCAAGGGGCATCTGTGGCGAGGCAGCACGGCCGGGGCCGGGAGGGCTTGGTCCTACCTCAGGCGGCGTGGGCCGCCGAGGCGTGACGCACGCCGGTACTCCTCGGCGGGGATCGTGATCGGTTGAGCACAGCCGACGCGGAGGTCGAGTTCGAACCGTGCCCGTGGGCGGCTTCGAGGTCCTCACCGAAGATCCCCGGCCGCTGGTCGATCCGGTGTCCGAGCGCCTGTTCGGGGAGACCTGTCGCCGTCACGGTGGGTTCCCCCAGGTTCCTCGTCCGTGGCAGGCGCCCGAGGTATCGCCCCCGGCACGTGAGGAGAAGAATGGTGTCATCGGCAAGCGGCGGGCTTGCCCGAAAGACAAGCCCTTTCAGGGGCTGAAGGGCTTGTCAGAGGAGTGCTGATGGAACCGGCTTCAGCGAGGGCCCAGCTCAGTGCTGCATTGGCTCGCGTTCAGGAGGTATTCGCAGAGGCCGGAACGACCGCCGAGGCCGTGGACCGGCTGGTAGAGGTGGCCCGGGATCTGATCCCCCTGGCGGTCGGGGCCGGTATCAGCCTCGTCGACGAGAACGGAGCCTGCACCACCGTCGCAGCAACGGACCCGGCCGTGACGGAAGCCGATGCGCTGCAGTTCGAGCTCGGGGCCGGCCCGTGCCTGCGGGCCTGGGACACGGTCAGCCCCCAGTACGTGCCCGACACCACCACCGATTCCCGGTGGCCCGCATGGGGACGGGCGGTGGCCGAGGCAGGGATCCGCTCGGTGCTCAGCGTCCCACTGGTGATTGAAGGTCAGGAGATCGGGGCGTTGCAGGTCTACGCCGCCGAACCCCACGCCTTCACCGACCACGAGGAACACCTGCTGAGCCTGCTCGCCGGCCCGGTAGCGGTGCTGCTGGGGGCCGACCGCACCCGGCGCCACGACGACACCTTGCTGGAGGCCGTCGCGGACAGGGATCGGATCGAGCGCGCCGTGGGGGTGCTGATGGAACGCCTGAGCCTGTCCGAGGACAACGCCCGCACCAGCCTGCTGGACACCGCCCGCGACCAGGGCGAGACCCTCGCCCAGACCGCCGACCACCTCCTGGACCGCACGGACCCCCCGACCTGAACGGAGCCGCTGCGCCGGTCCGCCCCGCACGGCAGCACCACGACCCCGACCGGCCGCGGGAACCGCCTCACTCCTCCTGGGCGTTGTCGCCGTCGACGAGGTCCGAGACGTAGGGAGCCTGAGGCGGGGGGATCCGGGCGATCAACTCGTTGGCCGCATGGGCCAGCAGATCGCGCTGGAAGGGCGGCAGACTGAAGGACTGGTGCAGATAGGCATCGACCTCGGTCTCCCCGGCCTCACCGCCCAGGCTGAAGTAGTGCAACCACAGCTGGTCCCGGGTGACCCCGGCACGGTGGATGGCCTGACGCAGCAGGCGGGCCTGTTCGCGGGCCACGACGTCATCATCCACCAGCGCTAGGAATCCGTGCCGAGGGAACCGGCCAGGACCGACCGGGCGATCTCCAACAGGGGAAGACCCTGGTCCCGGGAGGCCTCCAGCAGCGCCACCCGGGCCTGGTGCTGATCGACACCGCGGCGTTCCATCACGATCCCGGTGGCCACATCCACCGTCTGACGATCGGTCAGGGCGGTGCGCAGAGCCTGGCTGAGCTGGTGCGGGGCCTCGGAGGTCTGGGCCGCACCGAGCAGGGTCGCCGCCGCGGCGGCCAGCAGGCTCAACCGCCGCTCGTCGGCGGCGGTGAACCCGTCGGCGGTGGTGGTGTAGACCTTCAGCGCCCCGATGCAATGACCCTTGTACAGCATCGGGGCGCTCATCGCCGAGCGGACCCCCAGCGACAGCGCCCCCGCGCACCAGCCCCGCCACCGGGTCTCAGTGGCGGTGTCGTCCACCCGCTGCAAGGCCTCGGTGGCCCACGCACTCAGGCACGGGCCCTCCCCCAGCTCGTACTGCAAGGTGTCCCCGGCCTCGGCAACCGCGTCCGTGGTGCCCGTGGACGTCGTGTGCCCCTGATCGTCGATCAGCGAGGCCCCGGCACCGATCGCGGAGTCCACCACGTCCTGGGCGACCTCTGCCAACTGCTCCACCGCCGAGGTCGCGCTCTCGCGGCTCAGCAGCATCCCGTGGATGCGGGCGAAGACCGTGGTCAGCTCCGTACCCGAAAACTCGGTCTCCATGATGACCTCCCCGGCCCGGCGGACCCGCTCCACGTTCCCTGACGGCCGGGAGCACAGGGGTGCGATCCGCTCGACAACTGCCTTTCTCTAGAGGGTACTCCCAGCCCGCCCAGAGATGAGGTGTCACTCTGGGCCCGCTCCGGGCAGGCATTCTCGCTGCTATGCAGTACCGTCCGGACCGCCGTCACCGTCGGCCCCACCTGCCCCGTCGGCCGTCTCGTTCCGGTCGCCGTCGAGCAGCTCCCAGGAGTACGGGGCGTGGCCACCGACCCCGTGGTCGATGAGCTCGTTGGCCGCGCGAGCCAACAGGTCGCGTTCCAAGCGCGGCAGCCCCAGGGCGTGATGGAGATAGGCATCGATCTCCACCTCCCCCACCTGGCCACCGAGCCGGAAACAGTGCAACCACAACGGCCCCACCCCGATGCCGGCCGCGTCCAGCACCCGGCAGAGACCCAACGCCTGCTCCCGACCCACCCCGTCGTCGTGCACGACGGAGCCCTACCCGTCCTGGTCCGCCGGGCGGGCCAGCATCTGGCGGGCGACCTGTGTCAGGGGCCGGTCCTGGAGCACCGCCTCGTCCAGCAGCGCTGCCCGGGCCTGCTGGAGGTCGGTGCCGTGGCGCTCCATGAGCACCCCGACCGCGACCCCCACCTCCTGCCGGTCCGCCAGGGCCGCCTGCACGGAGGCGCTGAGCCGGCGCGGGGCGTCAGCGGGCTGGGCGCAGCCCAGCAGGACCGCCACCGCACCGGCCAGCAGGACCAAGGTCTCCTCATCCTCCACGGTGAACGCGGCCGGCTCACCGACGTAGACCTTCATCGCCCCCACCTTCCGGTCACCGATCACCAGTGGGGTGCTCAGCACCGAGCGGATGCCCTGAGCGTGGGCGGCCGCGCACCAGTCGGGCCAGCGGCTCTCCTGGGCGGTGTCGTCGATGCGCACCACGGCTGCGGTGGCCCAGGCCTCGAGGCACGGGCCCTCGCCGAGCTCGTACTGCAGGGCATCAGCGGCGGCGGTGAGGGCGTCCGTGGCCCCGGTCGATCTCGCCCGGCCGGTGTCGTCGAACAGGGAAGCCCCGGCCCCCACGGCAGTGCTGATGGTGGCGCGAGCCACTTGGGCGAGCTGGTTCACCGCCGTGGTCGCGTGCTGCTCGCTCAGGAGCATGCCCTGGATGCGGGCGAACGCCACGCTCAACTCGGACAGGTAAGGATCAGGGTTCATGGGGTCTCCACCCGTCGTGACGACGACCGGAGTTCACGTCCTGGCCTCGTAGACCACCCCGTTCAAAAGGGGTGTGTCTGCGCAGTTAGCCCTGGTCCTGGCCTTCCAGCCTACGCCCCCACCCAGCAGGCGCCACTCATCCCCGACCTGCCTGCTGCACCGATGACGGCAACGTCAACGACGGTTGAAAAGTGAGCAGTAGCGACGGCGCATTCCTTTCTTCACCGCTTCCAGTGCTGGGTCCCTGATGAGTGGGGACGTTTCCTCGCGATGCTCGATCCGTTGCCCCTGTTCACAAAGCGCATCGCCGGATCAGCCTGCAGCGCGTCCCCGCAGTAGGGTCGTCCCCATGGGTGAGGTGCCGTACGAGGTGATGGACGCAAAGCGGGCCGCCGATGCGCTCGACGCCTACCTGGCCGAACGCGACCCCGCACTGCACCGGCTGCGCGCAGCACTGGCCGGACACGGCCTGGACCCCTCCGAGATGCTCGAGGGCTCGGTCTACTCCGTCTCCCCGCTGTGGGCCTGGATCACCGTCCGGGCCGCCGAGCTCGGCACGGCTGCCCACGCCTTGGCCGAGGATCCGACGCGGCCCGAATGGCCGTCCTGGGCCCGGCACGGCCGGCTCGAGGACCCGCACCCGCCGGTCGCCACGATCACCCTCGTCGACGGCTTCGCCTCCTACCTCGGCCAGGTCCTCCGTGCCGCAGCCCCGCAGGCGACCTGGCGGGTCGGTGAGCACATCATGGCCGACCACCCGCTGCTGAACTACCCGGTGCTCGGCACCGACCACCACCATCTCTTCCTCCCTGGCCTGCCGCTCTACAGCGCCTACCAGTCCGCCCACGGACGGCCGGCGATGAGTGGGACCGAGATGCTCGCCCACACCCGCCGCACCATCGACGCCCTGAACGGGAAGGGCCCGGAGGCGGCTGCCCTTCAGGAGCCGCTGGTGACGGTGGTCGCCGAGCTGGACTGCTTCGACGTCGGGCTGCGCGAGGACATCCCCGCCGACCACCCGGGGCTGGTGGAGCACCTGGTCGCCGAGCTGTGCGACCGCGACGGCGTGGCCTCGGTCCACCGCTACGGGCCCGCCGCCCTGGTCGTCGACGTCGAGGGCTGGGACGAGCTGCGGGTGAAGATGTGGTGCACCCTGTGGCTGCAACGCCACCTCCCGCGGTAGTGCTCCGCCCGTTCAGGGACTTCGGGCCGTCTCCGGCTACGGTGTGGAGCTAGATCTCCTCCCGCCCGACAGGGCGGCCCCGGATTGACCTGACCCGGCGGCTCGGCGGGACGGAGCACGACCCTGACAGGACCCTGCCATGCCGTTCACCCCGTACCGGCTGATGACCGATCAGCAGGCCGGCGCCGCCCTCGAGGAGTTCCTCACCGAGCGCCCCACCGCCTTCGAGCGCCTGCGCACCGAGCTCACGGCCCACGGGCTGAACCCCGACGCGATGCTCGACGGCGCCCCGGCTTCCCTCACCCCGCTGTGGCGGTGGGTCACCGGCCGGCGCACCGAACTCGCCGCAGACCCCGCCGCAGGCTCTCCGGTGCTGCCGCGCGAGCAGTGGCCCTCCTGGGCCCGGCACTCCGTGGCCGGCGTGACGGTCCCGTCGACGACGATGGACATCCTGCTGGACGGGCTGGTCTCCTACCTCGCCGTCGTGATCGTCACCGGGGCCCCCAACGCCCGCTGGGGTCTGGGCTCCCCGGAGGACCCGGGCCACCACCTGCACCACCACCCGGTGCTCATCGGAAACGGCCACCAGGTCTACGTCCCGACCCTGCCGCTGGGCGCGGTGCTGCGGCTCAAGCGCGGGGAGAGATCGTTGCACGCCACCGAGCTGGAGGAGTACACGAACGGTGTCATCGCCGATCTGCGCACGGGCCCGCCCGTGCCCCTCAGCCCGCAGGACTCCCCCGTGGAGGTCGTCGCGGAAGCGGAGTCCTTCGACGTCGGCGTGCACTCGGCCATCGCCGATCGCAGCTCCCACCTGGTCGACCGCATGGCGGATGAGCTCGCCGACCTGGACGGGATCGTCTCGGTGCTCAGGAGCGCCCCCGATGCGCTGCAGGTGGACGCCCCGGGCTGGGACGCCGATGTCCTGGAGCGGTGGCTGCTCACTTGGATGAAGGCCAACGGCCCGTTCATCCGTTGAACGCCCCATGCCGGCACCGCGACCAGTGCTCCGCATGCTCGCCCTACACACCCGGTGCTAACCGCAGACGCTTGACGTTGTGAACCAGCCGCTAACCGGCCATATGTAAAGACGGAGAAGGTTGAGTTGCTCATGCCCCCGTTGCCTGCAGGTCAACTTGCAGTTGCTCGGTCGCTGCATGAACGAGTCAGGCGACAGGTACAGAAGGACCTCGACGTCGGTTCCCGGATCTTGACGTGGGCCGCGATGTCTCTCGAGCACGCTCATCGGTTCCATGTCTGGCTGCCGGGAACCCCGGGGAATCCCATGCGGGGCGCAGAACGACTCAGCGCCGACGCCCTCGGTCCTGCGAGCCGGGTCCATGTCCGTATCGAGGGCAGGAAAAAGCCTCCCATCCGGTGCGAGATTTACCCGTCGGTTAGTAGGTGTTGGGAAAGGGGTCACCCTGCGGTTTTCGGTTGCCATGGTCGGCGTCCTGGTGCTGGGGCCAGTCGGCGGGTCATCAGCCCGATCATCGACCACTTGACCATGGCTTCGGCGTGGGCGGGGAGGCGTTCGTAGTCACGGGCCAGGCGGCGGGTGCGCATCAGCCAAGACAGGGTGCGTTCGACCACCCAGCGACGGGGAAGGACCTCGAAGGTGGGCCGCTTGTCGGTCCGCTTAACGATCTGCACGGTGATCAACAGGTAGTACTGGGCGAAGGCCAGCAGCTTGCCGGCGTAGCCGCCATCGGCCCACACCACCACGATGGAGGGCATCGCCATTCGTGCCCGGTTGAGCACCAGCCGTCCGCCGTCCCGGTCCTGGAGGTTGGCGGCGGTGACCAGTACGACGATCAACAGCCCAAGGGTGTCGGTGACGATGTGGCGCTTGCGGCCGTTGATCTTCTTGCCCGCGTCGTAGCCGCGCGAGTCCGCCCCGACGGTGTCAGCGCCCTTGACCGACTGTGAGTCCACGATCCCGGCGCTGGCCATCGGATCCCGTCCGGCGGCATCGCGCACCGCGTCGCGCAGGGCGTTGTGGATCCGGTCGGTGGTGCCCTCGGCGTTCCAGAGCTGGAAGTACCAGTAGACGGTGTCCCACGGCGGGAAGTCGTGGGGCAGCGACCGCCACGAGCACCCGGTGCGGTTGACGTACAAGATCGCCTCCACGATCCGCCGTCGCGGGTGCTTGGCTGGGCGACCACCGGGCTTGACCGGCACCATCGGTTCGATCAGCGCCCACTGCTCGTCGGTCAGGTCCGAGGGGTAGGGGCGCGGGGAAGAAGACGCCATGCCACCACGATCCGCTTCTCCGTCCCGGCAGTCACGCGGAAGCGCATCACGCTTTCCCAACACCTACTTAGAGAAACATGAGACGCAGCGAGGATCGTTCCTTCTCAACCTGGGGGCCCTCCCCTAGCGTGAGAAAAGGTCCAGGACCGGGCCTGAGGTTGCCAGCATGCGATGAAGGATGCTCACCTATGGACCACAAACTCTCCGTGCTCGTCCAAATCGATCTTCACGGCGCCTACGTACGCCTGATCGTCACCGGCCGCCTGACCGAGGCCAACCAACACGCCCTCCACCCTCTGGTAGCCCGGGCCCGGACCCTGATCCCCCCGGTGACGGTCTCCATCGACCTCACCGGAGCAGAGCACGTGGAGACCGGCGCGGTGGACCTGTTGCGCTGGGCACTCGAGCACCTCGACACCGCAGACGGCACCGGCCCGGTGGAGGTACTCACCGCGACCGATCCTCCCGCCCATCACTCCCCCCACCGCCCCGTGACCGCCCTGGCAAGCCGCCGAGGCAAAGCCGGATCCCCGAGGCCGCTACCGAAGTCGGCATGAACGCCGGCAGATCCCGGCAATCGGCTCATCCATGAGCTCGCCGCCCTGACCGACAACCCGTGAGAACGGCACCGTTCAAGAGACGGGCCCCTCGTCAGTGTCTTTGCCGAGCCAAGGTCGCGTGGAATCCTCGGGGCGAATTTCCGTGGTTATCGTCCCGGCGAAGGCCCACGCATGGCGACCTGTGATGCCGGCCACCACCTAACCACCCACAGCGGAAATCCCCACCACCGATGACACCCACCTCGCCGCCGCGGTTTCTTGCGACCCGGGCCCACCCGGGTCGGTGTCAACGAATCCCAGCTCCACCGCTCACCGGTAGCCGGGCCATATGTAAAGAGAAAGCGACTGTGGCTATCTCAGGGGTTTCCGGCCTCGAGATCCGCTGCCGTTCGATCAGTCACGGGGATGGGCACGCGTCATGGATTTCTGGATCCCGGGCTCTCGCGCAGAAATGAGTCTTTCCACTCCATGGGGTCACCTCTGGAGGGTCCGCCTCGGCGGTACTCCGTAGGCCGCCCGGTAGGCGCCGGCGAACCGGCCCGGATGGGAGAGTCCCCACCGCGCAGACCGGCGGTGTGGACTAGGGATCGGCAGGCAGTTTTGAGGTCCTCGCGCACAGCACCGCCTTTCACTCATCATCGAGCGGATCCGACGTCCGTCTGGATCTGCGGCCGCTGTTCCGGCCGGCCTCGCTGTGCCGGCAGTGACCGGTACCCGCGGGACCTCGGACACTATGAACGCCGGTGATGCCCCCCCCTGTAAAGACGCTCATGAGTCGGACCTCACCAAGACTCTGCCCCCTCGGGACAATGCTCGAGGGAGCCATGGGTGTGGACAGCGGGCGGGCGGCCGAGATGCTGGTGCGTTTGATCGGCGACGGGGCGCTCACCGCTCGCGTGAGGTCCTGAAGCCGACTGGAGTCGTTGCCGGAGGACCCCCGTACACGGTGCGTCACCGTGTGGCAGCCGCCTGGCCGGCTGTCATATCGTAGGGGGACGGACTCGAGACATGGGCCGTCCTTTTCGTTGTGCATCCGGGGGGCTGCGCTTCGTGGACGTCTCATGCTGTACTCATCGTTTGTCCGTTCTGCTGCGCCTGGATGTGGACGGGGCGGCCGTGTGCCTGGCCGTCACCGGGTGCCTGACCGTGCGCAGCCAGCAGGTGCTGCCGGGGATCGTAGACCGGTCCCGGTCCTTGTGCTCCTCCGGGTCGGTGGTGGTCATCGACCTCACCGGTGCCGGACACATCGAAGGCTCCGCCCTGCGGGCAGTACACCGGGCGATCCGGGAGGCACCGGCCGGGGGGCGGGTCGAGTTCCGCCTGCCGGAGGTCCTGCCCGATCACCAGGCCCCTCGACCGCGACCGGTCCTGGGGCGGTCACCGGTGGAAGGAGCTTTCGAGCAGGGGCGCACTGCCGCCGCCCATGCCTATCTGCTGCAGCGGTGCCTGGCGGGGGCCGGGATCGGGTTGGACCAGCTGTGGTGGCAGTACTTCCAGCTCGGGGGAACCGCCGGCAAGGCCGAGGTCGACGCCTACCTGCACCTGTGCCTGGACCTGCCGGCCCACCAGCGCAATCTGCTCGCCTACGCCGGCAACGGACTGCTGGGCCCGGCAGCGCCCGAGCGCGCCCCCTACACCACCGATCTCGCCCGGACCGATCCACCGACCGGGCCGACCACCGGCCGGGTCACCACGTCCTGGAGCCGGCGATGACCCGGTGGACGGTCATGGCCGGGATCAGCACCACCGCGCCCCTGGGGCCGGCGGTGCTGGAACAGCTCCGGGACGCGCTGCGCGCTGAGCGGGGGGTGGTGACCTACTGCATTCCCGGGCTGTGGCTGCAGATCGAGGTGCAGAGCGAAGACGACATCGGGGCCTGCCGGTCGGCCCTGGACCGGCTGGCCGGGGCGGTCTTCGCGCTGCTGCCGACGGCCTCCCTCACGGATCTGCAGATCACTCCCCTCCAGGTCCCGGACGCACGGCCGCAGGCAGCCTGAGGGCACGTGCCGGCGACGGGCTAGCGGGGGTGAGGAGCCCCTGCGGGGCGTCGGTGGGTGCCCTGGTTCTTGCACCGAGGGGGGCCGGCAGCGGCTGCGGGACGCTGGATCGCCGTGGTGGCTCCCTTGCTGACCACCCGCGCGCAGGGCTGGTGGTTGCCTTCCTCAGGGGCTGCTCCGGTGCCGCCGGGCGTAGACTGAGGCGTGCTGGCGCCATGCACGGGTTGGCTGGTGACCGGCGGGTTCGCGGGTCGCCCCTGCTACGGACGGACGCCGCGCCATGCCAGCCCCTTCTTCGGGCGGGACCGCCCACGAGACACTCCAAGACCTGCTAGTGCATTCTGAGGACATCACCGGGTTCCTCACCGAGTTCACCACCGTGCTGGCCCAGCGCCTGTCAGCCGCCGAGGCCACGATCGACTGCGCGGTGAACCTGCTGCGCCAGCACAAGGCCGCCACCGTCGCCTCCTCCAGCGCCCGGGCCGTGGCCCTGGACGAGACGCAGAACCGGCTCCGCGACGGGCCCTGCCTGAGCGCGATCCGGCAGCACACGGTGGTGCGCGTGGGGGATGTGGCCACCGACACCCGGTGGCCGGACTACCTCCCGGCCGCCGCCGCTCAGGGTATCGGCTCGATCGTGGGGGTGCCCTTCGATCTCGGGGAGGAAGCCAGGGCGGGGCTGAACGTCTACTCCGACCGCGCCCACGACTTCGATCCGGAGACCATCGCCACCATCGAGCACGAGGTCGCTTTGGCCTCCAGCGCCCTGCGCCTGGCAGTGCGCCTGGCCCGCCACCAGGAGAACGAGGCGGACCTGCAAGCAGCCCTGGCATCGCGCACCACGATCGATTTGGCCGTGGGCATCATCATGGGCCAGAACCGCTGCCCCCAGGAAGAAGCCATCGAGATCCTCAAGGCCGTCTCCAGCCACCGCAACATCAAACTGCGCCAGGTCGCCTCCGACCTGGTCGCCACCGTGGGCCGCGGCCCGGCCGCCACCCACTTCGGACACTGAGCCCCCGCGACCAGGAACCCAACACCCCACCACCCCAAGACCACTGGCCGCACGTGAAAAGTGGCCGGTAGTCCGCCATATGTAAAGCAGAAAAGACTCTATTCACGCTTTCCTCACATCGTGAGGTTCCGGGCAACGGCGCCGTTGCTCCCCTGATGTGCTCCTGACTTGCGGTGATTTCGTATCTACATGTCACCTCGCTGGGTCGTGCATGGCGCAGAGGAAGCCCGTACCCGGCGGATCCATCTACCCTCTGACGTCGGCATTCGTTGGCGGTGATTGCGTTGCACGCAATCTGTGTGCGAGGACCGCAATCGGGTACCGAGCCTGAGGGCGGCCTCTTGAGCCAATATGGCGCCGGCATACGGTTCGCTCTCGTTGGCGGGCACGCCCCTGCGCTCGAGGTCGTCCTGGCCAAGGCCATGAACGGGCGTGCTTCTCAGCAGTCGGCGAAGGCCCTCTCGCCGGCGCTGGCCCGGGTCCGGCGCAATCTCGCGATGAGTCTCCTGGACCTCACTTGAAGCGCCGACGGCCGCGGTGACATGCGATCACCGAAGAAACGGATAACGCGCTTTCCCATCACTCCCTTTCGCCTCGCCAGCACTGGCAAGACACCCAACCGATCAGCAGGACCGAGATCGGCGCCGCCATCAACCGCGCCGTCAGATGGCCCGACAAGCTGATGCGCTCAGGTGCGACAGCGGTCATCGCCGGGCCCCCATGCGGTAACCGATGCCGCGGACGGTGTGAATGAACCGCGGGCTACCCGCGTCCTCCCCGAGCTTCCGGCGGATCCGACCGATGTGCACATCGACCAAGTGCTCATCCCCAGTCCACTGCGCATCCCAAACCATCTCGAGCAGTTGCCGGCGGGAGAGCACCACCTCGGGGTGGGCGGCCAGGGCGGCCAGCAGGTCGAACTCGATCCTCGTCAGCTCCACCGCTTCCCCGGCCATGTGAACCACCCGGGTAACCTGGTCCACCGCCAGCTCCCCGATCACCCGGGCCTGGCCCGGCGACGCGGCAGGGGCTGTGGCGAGTCGGGTACGGGAGGGGCGTAGCATCGCCTGTGTCCTGGCCACGAGCTCGCGCGGGCTGAACGGTTTGGTCATGTAGTCATCGGCCCCCACCGACAGACCCACGATCTTGTCGATCTCGGCGTCGCGGGCGGTGAGCATCAGCACGTGGCAGTCCGAGAAGGTCCGCACCTGACGGCACACCTCGATCCCGTCGATTCCGGGCAGCCCTAGGTCGAGCACCAGCACGTCCGGGGCGAACTCTCGCACCGCGGCCACGGCCTCGCTCCCATCGTGGCGCACGGCTACCTCCAGGCCGGCCTTGCGCAGGTACACCTCGACCAACCGCGCCAGATCGATTTCATCGTCCACCACCAGGACCCGGCCGGTCAGGGATGCGACCATGGCGCCTCCTAGGTCCAGGACCGGCCCGCTGGCCGAGGTGCGGCCGCACGGTCCGGTCGGAAGCCCGGTTGTCGGGGGCCCGGCAACCGGTGTCGATGATGGCCGAGGGCCACAGCCCGTACCCACCACCGAGGGCTCCACCCGTTGTGGCGCGTGGGAGTCCGCCTCGACCGGTGCTCACTGCCGGTCGAGCCGGTGGGGGCGGTGGAGCACGGCGCGGCGGGTGGTTCTCACGCTGCTGCTGACCACCCGCTCCAGCGGCCCCTGGCCCAGGCTGCGTTGCCAGATCACCGCGAACAGGACATTAGCTGCCAGGTTGACGGTGAACCACAAGTAGGGCCGGTCGTAGTGGGCCTCGAAGGACAGCCCTACCAGGTGGGCGGTGTACAGGGTCAACGTCATCGCACCCATCGCCGACAGGAGCACGAGCAAGGCCCTGGCCCGGGGGGCAACCAGCAGGAAGAAGCCCAGCACTGCCAGCCCGACGCCCAGGCTGGCGGCGATCGCCAGCGGGGTGTTGGTGTGCGCGGTGTCGACCACCAGCCACCACACGGTGTCGGTGAGCAACTCGTCCTCCGGCCCCGACAGGAGAGCCTCCTCGAGTTCCTCCTGATCCATCCCGGAGCTGCTCAGCAGCCGCTCGTAACCTCCCAGGGCGTAGAGCAGGAGATACGAGGTGACCTGGGCGAAGGTCGCCACCCCGATCCCTGTCACCAGCAAACGGATCTGGACCGCCTTCTCGCGCAGGTGCAACCGTCCCACCCCCATTCCCATCAACAGGTATGTCAGGTAGCACAGGGCCGGGTACGAGCCGGTCAACATCAGCTGGGAGGCTGTCGCTCCCGGTTCTTTCACCACATCAACGAAAGTGGGGTTGTCGGAGGTGTAGGCGGGCAGGACATCCCTGAGCCCCTGCATCAGCAGCGGACCCACGATCCAGAAGACCGCCGCGCAGACGAACAGTGCCTTCGGCCCCATGTGGAGGAAGGGGATGGCCAGCAGGAAGAACACCCCGTAGTAGATCAGGATGTTGTCCGCCGGGGCGTCCTCGGGCATCACCGTACCGATCCACAGGCCTACCACGGCGATGAGGACGGCGCGTACGGCCACCCCCACCCGGTCCGCGGCCAGCTCCCGCTCCCGGTGCCGGCGCCGTCCGCCGGAGCTCAGTGCCAGTCCCACCCCGGCCAGCAGGGCGAACAGGGCTGCCGAGTTCCCGCCGAAAAGGATGTAGGACCAGGTCAGCTCGCCGGTGATTTCGTCCTCGGTGGGCAGGATGTGCACCGCCATCAACCCGATCAGCGCCAGCCCACGGGCCGCGTCGATGCCCACCAGCCGCCTCGAGGAGCGGCGGGCACCGCCCGTGGCACCCGCCAAGGCGGATCCTTCCGTTCTGGATGTCCCACTCATGATTCCCCCAGATGTGCCAGGCTCGCCCCGGCGCCCCTCAGGGTCCCGGCCACGAGCCGTGTAAGCGGTCCCAGCAATCCCGGGAGCGTCCTGGACCCAGGATCTGCGCTGCACCCTGCGGACCTGTTGAGCAATCCTCAAGATTCCATAAAGTCCTAAGAGCCCCACCGTGCACGCCAGAGGGACAACTGCCGCACGCGCCCAGCGCGCTATGGCTGCCGGACGGATCCACCAGTGGATGGGCGCTGGTCCCATGCGACAACGGCCCGATGACGCCCCGATGGCGGAGAAACCTACGCCTGACTCAATCTGCCGACAACCATTGGCTCACACGGTTGTCGGCATGGGAAGTTCCCGGATCCGCCGATACAGGGTCGCCCTGGACATCCCGAGGTCCCGTGCCACTTGGGTGGCCGGCTCCCCGGACTGGATCAGCCGCAGTGCGTTGCGGATCTGGGAATCGGTGAAGGTCTGGCGCCGCCCACCGAGGTCCTTGCCGGCAGCCCGGCGCTTGGCCACCGAGTCCGTGATCCGTTCCCGTTTGATCTCCAGTTCCATCTGGGCCAGGGCAGCCATGACGGTGAACACCATTGAGCCCATCGGGGTCGCGGTGTCCACTTCTCCTCCACCGAGGTTGAGCACCCTTAGCCCCGCTCCCCTCGCCCGCAGCGCTTCGGCGAAGGCCAGCATGTTCTGCGTCGACCGCCCCAACCGGTCCAACGTGGTGATGACTAACGTGTCACCCTCTTCGAGCGCAGCGACCGCCCGGTCGAACTGTGGACGCGACGCACGACCTCCAGACACTCCACTGTCGACATAGAGGTCATCGCGCCGCACCCCGGCATGCAGGAGGTCAGCCACTTGACGGTCGGCGTCCTGCTGACGCGTCGACACCCTGGCATACCCGATTAACTTCCCCACGTCCACCTCATCTGTCTCGCAACTGACGTTGAGTATCCGATTCTAGGGGCATGGATAAAGCACATAGCTGCGAGACAGAGCGAACCGCGGAATCATGCGGCTGCAAACTTTCCGGACGAGACGTCTCGCATCCCATCGCTTGAAAGGCGGTGCGGCGGCGCAGAGCTTCATGAACCCGCAATTACGAGTCCCTGACTGCACGACATGTCAACCCAAGTGCGATGCTATATGCAGAAGCGAACACCATGGTGGTGTGCTGATCAGCAGGAGGAACGATGGAGTTCACGGAGCGTATAACGGCCCTGGCCAACAAGGTCGCCCAGCAAAAGGCATCCCTTGACACCGAGGAAGCCACGAAGAACGCGTTCATCATGCCCTTCATCTCCACGATCCTGGGCTATGACGTGTTCAACCCGCTGGAAGTCGTCCCGGAGTTCACCGCCGATGTCGGGGTGAAGAAGGGCGAAAAGATCGACTACGCCATCGTGCACGACGAGAAAGTGCAAATGCTGGTGGAGTGCAAGCACGTCGGCGCACCGCTCAAGCTCGAGCACGCCTCGCAGCTGTTCCGGTACTTCGCGGTGACGAACGCCCGCATCGCGATCCTCACCAACGGGGAGGTCTACCACTTCTACACTGACCTGGATGCCCCCAACAAAATGGATGCCAAGCCGTTCCTCGTCCTGGACCTGGCCGACATCGATGTCACGCTGATCCCGGAGCTGCAGAAACTGTCCAAGGAGGTCTTCGACCTCGACTCCATCATCAGTGCCGCCGGAGAACTGAAGTACATCGGGGCGATCAAGCGCGCCATCGCCGCCCAGTTCAAAGAGCCCGACGTGGAGTGGGTGAAGTTCTTCACCACCAAGGTCTACGAGGGCGCCTTCACCCAGAAGGTGCGTGAGCAGTTCACCCCGCTGGTGGCCAAGGCCGCCCAGCAGTATCTCAACGAGCAGGTCAACAACCGCCTGACCACCGCCCTCGGCGCCGGCACCATCCCCACCCCCGTGCTGGCGGTCGATGCCCCGGCCGAGGCGGTGGCCAGCGAGGGTGAGGTGGAGAAGGATCTGCGGGAGTCTTCCGACGGGGTGCTGACCACCATCGAGGAGCTCGAAGCCTTCCAGATCATTCGCGCGATCGTCTGCGCCCAGGTCAAGCCGCAGCGTGTGGCATACCGCGACGCGAAGTCCTACTGCGCCGTCCTGCTCGATGACAACAACCGCAAGTCCATCGCCCGGCTGCACTTCAACACCGGCCAGAAGTACCTCGGCCTGTTTGATGATGACAAAAAGGAAACGCGTCACCCCATCGACGCCCTCGAAGACATCTTCAACCACAGCGCTCACCTGCGCGCCACGGTTGATCGGTTCATCGGAGCCACAGTCGCGTAGGTGTTGTGGGGCATAAACGCGCTCTCTCGACAAGCAGCCGGTGACGGACTGACGCCCCGCTCCCAGCCACGGTGCCCCCGGGGCGCCCCGCGTCCAGCCTGGACAGCGCTGGTCGTCCCTTCGCCGCCCGACAACTGCCCTCACTGAGGATTGGCCCTGGCTCCTTGCGGAAGGTGCGCGGGCACCCGCGTCGATCGACGGCCCATGGAACCACCCACCACATCCCGCCGCCTGTCCAAAGAATGAGAAACCCGGCCTACCAGCACCGGTGAGCCGGGTTCCTTCCTCGCCAACCACGGGAAAGCCGCCCGCGACCAGCCTCCTCCCCCACCGGGGCCGAGGGTTATCGGTTGAGCTGTTGGGCGTAGGCGCGCACCGCGTTCTCGATCACCGCGCGGGTGGTGCCGTCGTGCTCGGTGAGCTCCTCGATCAGATCCGAGACGTCCTGGGCCACCCGCACCCCCAGCTGGATGGTGGGTTCCCGGCGCGGCCGGCCACGGCCGCGCTTGGGCGCCACGGTTGTGGGTTCGGCCACCGGTGCCGCCTGCACCGGTGGGGACGAGACCACCAGTGTCGCGGGCTGGGGTGTCGTTGCGGGGGCTAGGGGTGTGTAGTCGACTGGGTCGATGTGCTCATCCGGAGCTGGGTGGGGCCGGCGGCGGGCCAGTGAGGCGGGACGCTCGGGCTTGTCAGTCATCGCAGCACCTTCTTCGCGATCGCGGTGTAAGCATCCAGCGCTCGGGCGCCCTTGCGGTACTGGCCGTACCACTCCCCCGAAATCCACACCTCCTGCACGATGGCCCGGTCCGGGATCAACGGCTCCAGGAACAACCCCGTGGCGCGCAGCTCCTCGAGGCTGGCCACCGCCGCCCGGCTCATGATCGTCTCCTTCACCCCACCGACGACGATGCCGGCCTCGGTGAAGGTGTCCGGGGCACCCAGCTGCTGGCGGTGCCGACGGAACTGGGCGACCGTGCACCTCGCTCCGTCCACCCCGTCAATGCCGTCACTGGCGGCGGCGGCGGCATAGACCACGGTGTCGGCCGCGTTCAACGCCGACAGCGTCAGCGGGCCGCCCTGCCGGTTCGGGCAGTCAATGACCACCACATCCGCCGACAGGCCGATCAGCGAGATCTTCAGCCGCAGCTCCGCATGATCAGCCCGATCCGCCTCACGGTTGGAGACGTTGCGGGCCGAGGGAATCACCCGCAGGTTCGGGTGCCACCGGCTGGGCTCCGCGAGGTCCTCGTCCCAGCCTTCGGGATTCTCATCACCCGGGACCGCCTCGACGTGCATTCCTTTTGCCGATGGCTGCGCCTCCAACCCCATCGACGGTGCACTGCTGACTGACCGGGCGAAGCCTGCACCATGGAGGTGTCCGTGAAGAAGGCCGACTCATATCGACGGATTTGCACCAACACAGTCATTCCTTTTTGTGAATTCATGAATGGATTCGGGGCGTACTAAAAATCATTCTTGCCGCGCCGGAAGGATGCGATACCTGACGCCGGTGGTCAATGGCTTTGAGGCTTTCCCGGCAAACTGCCGCGCCATGTCTCGAGGTCGCCACCGAACACTCCGCCCCAAAGCAGGAGAGTGTTCGCCCGCCGACATGACCTGAGCCGAGCCCCAGGTCAAGAGCACTTTTGTCTCGATTTGAGCCTTCCGGGGGATCTCCAGCGGCGACCCTCAGCGAACAACTTCATCCGGGCGAGGAGGCGCCTTGCCGAGTCGGCACAGAAGCCGAGACACGCCCGTGATCAAAGCGAGACTTTTCCGTTATCTTTCGATTAGTGTTCTCTCCGTGCCGGTCGCCTCACCGACCGGTATCCCCGTGCACATCGCCGAATTCTGCCGGTGCCCGGGGCCCCCAGACATATCGCTCGGCAGAAGCGGGGGAACCATGAACGGTCCCTCCCCCGGGACCTAGGGGTTAAGTCGTCAGGGCCCCCATCCTGACGACCGGGTGTCTCCCACCCGCATCCGACAGCTCACCTCGCAGGCAAGAGGGAGGACATCACTCATGCCCGTTTTCCAGTCCCGCACGCCCCGCCACCGCGCCCAGAGCTCGTTCCGCCTGGGACGCACCGCGATCCTGGCTGCCGCCGGCGGCGCGCTGGCGCTCAGCAGCGTGGCCCCGGCCCAGGCCGCCCCCGCCGCAACCCCCCAGCAGGTCCTCAGCACCCAGTCCCAGTCCGGAAAGGCGGCGACCATCGCCGCTGCGGCCAGGAACCAGCTCGGCGTGCGCCAGGACTGCACCGCCCTGGCCACCAAGGCCCTGCGCGCGGCCGGGGTCAACCACCACGGGTGGCCGGCCTCCTACCTGAAGCTCGGCACCCGAGTCTCCGCCGCCCAGGCCCAGCCCGGTGACCTGGTCTACTACGCCAACGGCGGCATGGGCTTCGCCCACATCGCCGTGTACATCGGCGGCGGCAAGGCCGTCCACGGCGGCTGGAACGGCAACCAGACGGTCATCCAGACCGTCAACGTCGGCTCCGGCCCCGTGTACCTCCGCGTGCGCTGACCCCACGCATGTGAGCGGGGAGTGCGGTTCCCGGCCGTCCCGACGGGAACCGCACTCCCGCAGCCCACGAGCACGACCTCTGGACGCGGGAGTCCTCGCGGCGATGTCCACGGTGAGGATCCATCGGTGGATCACCCTTCCCAGCCAGATGCATGGCTCGTAGGCTCGACCCGGATCCGCCGGAGGATCGATCGCCAACTCGACGAGGAGTGGGACAGCATGCGCCAACTCGCGCACCGGCTCGAACGGCTGGGCACCGAAACCGCCTTCAGCGTCGCCCAGGCCGCGGTCGCCTGGACGGCGAAGGGGAACCGCGTGTACCCCTTCCACCTCGGCGACATCAACATCCCGACGGCCCCGCACATCATCGAGGCGATGGACCGGGCCATCGCCGACGGTCACACGGGCTACTGCCCCGGCCCCGGCATCCCGCAGCTGCGCGAGGCCCTCGCCGAGGACATCGGCTCGCGCCGCGGCATCGGCCTCAGCCCCGAGAACATCGTCGTGATGACGGGCGGCAAGCCCGTCATCACGAAGTTCCTGCAGGCGGTCATGAACCCCGGCGACGAGGTGCTCTACCCGAACCCCGGCTTCCCGATCTACGAGTCGCAGATCGAGTACCTCGGGGGCACGTCGGTGCCGTACCGCTACCTCCCCACGGAGGACGGCTTCGCGATCGACCTCGACCAGGTGCGCGCGTCGATCACCCCGAGCACGGTCGCCATCATCTACAACGACCTGCAGAACCCCATCTCGGCCGAGTCGACGGCGGCCGAGCGCGAGGCCGTCGCGCAAATCGCCCAGGAGCACGATCTCTGGGTGCTCTCCGACGAGGCCTACTTCGAGACGCGCTACGAGGGGGTCTCGAACTCGATCGCGTCGCTCCCCGGCATAGCCGAGCGCACCGTCATCCTCTACACGTTCAGCAAGAAGTTCGCCATGACCGGCTCACGCCTCGGCTGCGCCGTCGCGCCGCCCGAGATCGCCAAGGTGCTCGGCACCCTCAACACCAACGACGAGTCGTGCACCACGCACTACGTGCAGTGGGCCGGCATCGAAGCCCTCCGCGGCCCCCAGGAACCCGTGCAGCAGACGCTCGACATCCTGCGCGAGCGCCGGGATGCCGCCTGCGAGTTGGTGAACGCCATCCCCGGCATGCACGTGGCCGTACCGCAGTCGACGTTCTACCTGTTCCCCGACGTCACCTCTGCCATGGAGCGCATGGGCTACACGGCAGTCGGTGACTTCGCCACGGCAGCGCTGCACCAGACCGGCGTCTCCTTCTGCACGCGGGAGCACTTCGGCCGGCGCCAGCCCGACGAGGACCGGCAGTACATCCGGCTCGCCTACTCGGGCATCGACGTCGCCGACATCCGCGACGGCCTCGGCCGCCTGCGCGAGTGGATCGAGACGGCATGAGCCGGGTCGTCGTCACGGGACGGGTGCCCGACGCCGCGATCGAGAAGCTCCGCGCCGCCCACGAGGTCGAGATGTGGCCGGATCCGGAGCCGATCGGCCGCGAGGAGCTCCTGCGCCGGGTGGCCGGGGCGGACGCCGTGGTGAGTCTGCTCACCGAGCGCATCGACGCCGAACTGCTCGACGCCGCCGGCCCGCAGCTGAAAGTGGTCGCGAACGTCGCCGTCGGCTACGACAACATCGACGTGCCCGCCTGCACCGAACGGGGTGTCGTGGCCACCAACACCCCCGGCGTGCTCACGGACGCCACCGCCGACATCGCGTTCGGCCTGATCCTCATGGCGACCCGCCGGCTCGGCGAGGGGGAACGGCTCATCCGCTCCGGTCAGGACTGGAAGTGGGGGATGTTCTTCCTGCTCGGCAGCAGCCTGCAGGGCAAGACCCTCGGCGTCGTCGGCATGGGCGGCATCGGCCAGGCGACCGCGCGCCGGGCCCGGGCCTTCGGCATGGAGATCGTCTACCAGTCGCGCAGCGAGATCGATGCCGGGATCGCCGCCGAGCTGGGCGCCCGGCGGGTCGAGCTCGACGAGCTGCTGAGCGTCTCCGACGTCGTGTCGCTGCACTGCCCCTACGGGCCCGCCACGCACCACCTGATCGGCGCCGAGCAGCTGGCGGCGATGCAGGACTCGGCGTACCTCGTCAACACCGCACGCGGACCCATCGTCGACGAAGCGGCGCTCGCGTCCGCGCTGCGCGAGGGCCGGATCGCGGGCGCCGGACTGGACGTCTACGAGCACGAGCCCCGGGTGCATCCCGAACTGCGGGAGCTCGACAACGTGGTGCTCCTGCCGCACCTGGGCTCCGCCACGGTGGAGACGCGCACCGCAATGGCGGTGCTCGCCGCCGAGAACGTGCTCGCCGTGCTCGGCGGGCAACGACCGCCGACACCGATCGGATAGCAGCAGGGGCATCCGTCGATCGGGGCAGGACCGTGATGATCAGCCCGACCTCGATCTCGCCCAGAGCGCAGCCACCGTGATCCTCTGGTGTCCACGCCTGAGGACGTTTCACCTGGGCACCAGAGATGAGCCACCGGGCCGCTCGGACACCATGCCCGACGGTAGAATCGGTCACCAGGACGAGAGGAGGAAGCATGTCCCAGGACACCGAGATGAACCGGTCCAGCCTGCGCGCCCTCCTCCTTCACCGGTCGCTGGTCCCCAAGTTGAACGAGGAGACCCTGTCCTCCTGGACACCGCGGATCCTCCAGAACCTCGAGCGACTCAGCAGCTCCGTACAGGGGCATCCGCACGTCGAGAACCTCGACCGCTGGCGCCGCATCGTGGAGACCCGCGATGTGGAGACCCTGCGGACGGTCCTGGACTCCACCGACCCCGGCAGCATCGAGATGCGTGAGGTCTCCCCCATGGGCGGCCTGATCGGCCAGGAGGAGCGGCTGTCCATCCTGAAGTCGTTGCCGAGCCGCTGAGTGCACCGCTACCAGCTCGAGCACGCGATCCGCGCGGCCTGCAGCATCATCCGCAGAGACCAGGTCATCGTCGTCGGGTCCCAGTCGATCCTGGGTTCCTTCCACGAGGACGATCTGCCCGACCAGGCCACGATGTCCACGGAGGTCGACTTCCTGCCCATCGACGCCGACCCGCAGACGGTCCTCGATCTGTCGGATGAGCTCTCGGCGGTTGCCGGCGAGTGGTCGGACTTCGACCAGATGCACGGTTTCTTCCTCGATGGCGTGGACGACACGACGGCGAAGCTGCCGGCTGGCTGGCGCGATCGCCTGGTCGTGGTCAGCAATGAGAACACCCGCCAGGTGGGCACGGGGCAACAGTTCACCGGTCTGTGCCTGGACAAGGAAGACCTGTGCGTGGCGAAGCTGCTGGCCCACCGGGAGAAGGATCAGGCGTTCGTCGGAGCCCTGCTCCAGTACCAGACCGTCGACCGGGAGGTCATCATCGAGCGACTCCGCAGCGTTCAGGAGCGCTGGCCCGTCGAAGTCGGACGAGCACTGGGATGGCTTCAACGCGGCCCCTGACCCTCCATATCGGCGGACACAGCCTTTGCACTGGAAGGCCAGGTCTTCGGGGCTCGTCACCGCATCGGTAGCCTGATGCCCGTGGGGCATCGGGAGATCGGAAACGAGGTCGAGGCGCTGCGATCGCGGATCGTCGACCTCGAAAGCGAACTGGCGGAGGCGCGCGCTGCGCTCCGCAAGCTGGAGACTGACCGGGCAGGCCCAGGGAGCACCAGATTCTTTTCGGACGTTCGTTCCAGCGTGACTTCACGCGTCACGGCGACGTCATCGAGCGTCGAGAAGCTTGCGCTTTTCGGTGCTCGCTTCGTCGGCAGGAACGATGTCTACGCGGTCAGATGGACCAGCAGCCGCACGGGCAAGTCCGGTTGGAGTCCCGCGGTCCGTGGTGGCTTCTACACCGGGTCGGAGACCGCGGCGGACCACTTGGCACTCGAAGGTGCCGTCCTCGAGCGGCACCTTCGTGGGGGCACTCGTCCAGGGGATCGTGAGTTCCACGTCGGTATCTATCCTATGCTCGCGGAGGACACTTGCCGGTTGCTGGTGTGCGACTTCGATGACGCGGATTGGCGACTGGATGCCGCAGCGTTCGTCGAGGAGTGCAGGCGTGCCGGCATTGACGTTCTCGCCGAGATCTCCCGGTCCGGCGAGGGCGCGCACGTCTGGATGTTCTTCGCCGCGCCGGTGCCCGCCGCCACCGCGCGATCGGCGGGGATGTCGCTGCTTCGCGCCGCGATGGCAAGACGGCCCGGGATGGCCTTCCGCAGCTACGATCGCTTTTTCCCCTCACAGGACACGTTGCCGGATCGGTCAACAGGCCGGGCACGTCTCGGGAACCTCATCGCACTGCCCTTGCAGGGGGACTGCCGGCGTCGCGGGACGACCGTGTTCGCCGACCCTGCGACATGGGACCCGTACGAGGACCAGTTCGCTGTGCTGGCGACGACGACTCCCGTGCCTGTCGAGCGCGTGGCAGAACTCGGGACGGCAACTGCGACCGACTCGCGCGTCGGTCCGTCGGAGACGCTGGGCGCGCGACCGCGGCGAGCGAGCATCACAGCGCTCGCTCGCGCGACGGCCGGGCAGATACTTGAGCTGCGCCGTGATGCCGTCCTGCACGTCCCGACAGGCGGCCTTCCCGGCGTCGTGATCACCGAGCTCAAGCACATGGCGTCGGTGCCCAACCCCGAGTTCTACCGCAGGCAGGCCCAGCGATTCAGCACCTTCGGCACACCGCGCCTCGTCACCGGCTTCGAGCACGACGAACACGAACTGCGCCTGCCGCGCGGCCTCACCGACGAAGCAGTGGCGTTGCTGGGCGAAGCCGGTTTTCGCGTCATCATCGGCACCAGCTCGGAGACTCACACGCACCTGGAGCTGGCGTTCGTGGGAGATCTCCGTGAGGAGCAGAGAGTTGCAGTCGATGCGCTCCTCGCGCACGACACCGGCGTCCTGGTCGCGCCTCCGGGTGCGGGCAAGACGGTCATCGCCTGCGCGCTCATCGCTCAGCGTGCCGTGCCCACAGCGATCCTGGTGAACCGCGCCGAACTGCTCACACAGTGGCGGGAGCGCCTGAAGCAGTTCCTCGACCTGACGGACCAGCAGATCGGCCAGCTCGGTGCTGGCCGGAGAAAGCGGTACGGGACCGTGGATCTCATCATGATGCAGTCCGTCTCGCACCGGAACGCGGATCCCGCTCTGCTCGAGGAGTACGGTCAGATCATCATCGACGAATGCCATGCCGTCGCAGCGCCCGCGACCGAGGCTGCGCTGCGCGCCGTGAGCGTCCGCAACTGGGCAGGACTGACGGCGACTCCCTACCGCGCCGATCAGATGAACGGCCTGATCACGATGCAGTGCGGCCCCATCCGGCATGTGATCGACCCCGCTGATCGCGCTCCTCGAGAGCTAATCACGCACGAGACCACATTCACCACCGAAGAACCGGGAACGGACGGGCCGTCCATCCAGGCGATCTACTCCGAGCTCGCGACCGATGTCGAACGCAACGCGATGATCGCGCAAGACATCAGGGACGCCGTCGACCGGGGCCGCACCTGTCTCGTTCTGACGAACCGGCTCAGCCATCTCGACGCGCTCGCTGACGCCATCGAGGGATGCGACGCACCGGTCTTCCGGCTCCACGGGCGCATGGCCGCTGCTGAACGTCGTGCGGTGCGGAAAGAACTCAGAGAAGCGGACGCGCAACAGCACCCGTTCGTGCTCGTCGCGATCGACAAGATCGCCGGCGAAGGCCTCGACCTCCCGACCCTCGACACGCTGTTCCTCGCGGTCCCTGTCTCCTTCAGAGGCCGTGTGATCCAACAACTCGGACGCATCACCCGCGGGCCGTCGGACGCCTCCCTCTCGGCAGTCGTCCACGACTACTGCGACAAGGACGTGCCACTCCTGGAACGCATGTACGCACGGCGCCGGCGGGTCATGGCGAAGGAAGGATTCCGGGCGGCAGAACAGGCGGTGCTTCGGCGTCCGTAGTCACCCGGGGCGAGTCCCTCCGTGCTGCGCCTGAAGGTCCCGCTGCTGGTCCCCAGCTCCGGACTCCGGGGGTCTCGGAGAGCCCCCTCCAGCTGACGTCGTCGCCTTTGCTGTCATCCCTTCGCACACCCAGAGAATCTTGCCAGATTAAGAGCCCTGTAATCTGACAAGATAATGATTATCCGGGGAAGAGTGTCAGATTGGAGAGTTTCGTTGCGACCAGTTGGCCTTGAGCGCCGTACCGAGTTGGAGTCCATGGTCGCCGCGCTGCTCGCCTCGGAGCAGGACGGCGCACTGCTGTCCACCGAGGAGACCGCTGCCGTCGACCTCAAGGAGGAGGCAGGGCGGCGCAACGGGCCACAGCTCGAGCCCGGTCTCGCTCAGAATCCGGAGGCCGCCACGAAACTGGCAGACGAAGTAGCGTGCCTCGCCAACTCGCCAGGGGGAGGCGCGTTGATCCTCGGCGTCGAGGACCGCACCGGCCAGGTCCTCGGCACGGAGCTCGATGTCGACTGGCTGCGCCAACGCATCAATCGTGCCGTCAGTGTCGCGCCGGACATCGTCGTCCAGTACGTGGCCGGTCAGAGAGTGCTGGTCCTCTATGTCGCCGAATCCCCGGAACCGGTCCATGACACCGGCGACCGCCTGCGCTGGCGGGTGGGAGACGAATGCGCCCGGATCGACCGATCCGAGTGGTGGCAGCACCGGGAGAGGGCTCGGGAAACCGACCCCATGGCCGCACCTTCGGGAGCGACACCTGACGATGTCACCCAAGGAGCTCTCCGACTGGTGCGCAGCCACACAGGGGCGAATCCGATGGAGACCGACGAGGACCTGCTGCGCCGCCTGGGGGCCGTACGCAGTGACAACAGACTCTCGCAGGCGGGGCGCCTGCTGTTCACCCCGGCCGCGCGTCCGCTCATCGAACTGACCGTTCTCGACGTCCACGGCGGCAACGTGATCAATCGCGTGGTGCCCGACTCCTCCTCGTCGTTGCTCGAACAGCTGGACAACGTCGAGAAAGCGCTCGAGACGCTCAACGACTTCGTCGTCCACACCGACTCCTTCGCTGCGGAGTCCGTGCGCAAGGTCCCGCCGAACGCGGTGCGCGAGGCCGTGCTCAACGGACTGATCCACCGCGACTGGAATCGGTCCGAGCTGACCGATGTCCGGTGGATCGAGCACGACAGCACGCTGGTGGTGCGCAACCCTGGTGGCTTCACCGGGGGCATCTCTGCGGACAACGTCCTCAGCAACCGCCACGCACGCTATCCGGCCCTCGCAGACCTCTTCCGCGCCATGGGGTTGGTGGAGAAACAGGGACTCGGGGTCGACCGCATGTACCAAGCGATGATCTCGCTGGGGCACCGACCGCCCATCATCGCCGAGGAGGCCGGGGATCGCATCACGTGCACCCTCGTCGGCGGGCCTCCTGTACGCCCCGTCATGGAGCTGGTGGGCAGGATCCGGCCCACGGCGCGGCAGAAGGACTACCGGATCGCGATCATCGTCGATGCCCTGCTGCACCGCCCCTTCCTCGCCCTGCGGGACGTCGCCGACGCCCTGCAATCGGATGCCGCCTCCGCGGACGTGGCGCTCCAGGCCGCGACCCAGTCGACGGTCGACGGGGAAGCGCTCATCCGGTCCTACAAGGACGTGTGGGTCTTCGGCCGCTCCTCGTGGCGGCTCGTTGCCGTTCGCCGTGCGTCCACGTCCGGCCCGGAGATCCTGCCTCATGCCTCGACGGACTCCCATCGGTTGCGCGCCGTGGTGGACGCCTGGCTCGGCGCGCACCCTGCCATCACCAGCGGCGACCTGACGGAACTGACCGGCGTCGCCCGGGGAACGGCACAACGGGCGCTGCAGGACCTCGAGGGGACGGATCTGCGGAAGGTGGGGGGTGGCCGTTCCACGCGCTACGAACCTGTGCCGTGAGCCCGTCGACCACGAATCGCCACCGCCCGTCGACTCGCACGCCCGGGTCCGGCGCGAGTGGGATCTGCCCGCTCTCGGCCAGGGACAGCTGCCCGCACCGCCGGCTGTCGGGGAAGTCAGACGGTCGTCGACCGGATGAGGCTGCTGGACGCCGCAGCGAGCACCGAGCTGTAACAGGAGCGCCGTGAGCCCCTTCCTCCCCCGTCCCGCCGCCGCCCTGGTCGCGGGTGCCGCGACGTCCTAACGTGGAGTCACCAGGCCGCCACGGCAGCACGAGGGCGGCCCACGGACAGCGGGGGAAGGCATGAGCGCGCAGCCGGAGGACCAGGGCAACCGCAGCGTCACCACATCGGACGGGCGCCGCCTGGAGTTCCGGCTCACTGGTCCACCGGAAGGCCTGCCGGTGGTCTTCCACCACGGAGCTCCCGGTGCCGCTGTCCCGTTCGGGCCGCTCGAGCGCGCGGCCGCGGACCGTGGGCTGCGAGTGGTCACCGTCTCGCGCCCCGGGTACGGCGCCTCGGACCCGCTCCCGGAGGAGACGGCACCCGGCACGGTCGCCGATGCCGTGGCCGACACCCGGTGCGTCCTGGACGCGCTGGAAGTGGCGGACTTTCTCTCCCTCGGCTGGTCCAGCGGTGCCCCGCGCGCACTGGCCTGCGCTGCACTGCTCCCCGATCGGTGCCGCGCGGCCGCCTCCCTGGCCGGCTACGTCCCGCCGTGTGCGAAGGGGCTGGATCCGGTCGCCGGGATGGACGAGGACAGCGCGGCAGAGTTCACCGCTGCCCGGAAGGGGCGCAGCGCGCTCGAGGCCTACCTCGAGGAGCGGATGAAGGCCATGAGCGCGGCGGCCTCGGCGCCCGGGGGCGACGTCGTGGCACTCCTGCGCGCGATGCTCCCGCCCGTGGACCAGGCGGTGATGACCGGGGACTTCGTCGGATACGTGCTGGGCGCGGCCGAGCATTCCCTGCTCCAGGGCATCGTGGGCTGGCGCGACGACGACCTCGCGGTGGACCGCCCGTGGGGCTTCGCCGTCGAGAGGATCACTGTGCCAACCCGGATCTGGCACGGCCGTGAGGACCGCACCGTCCCCGTGGCCCACGGTGAGTGGCTCGCCGCGCACGTGCCGGGCGCCCGCGCGCGCCTGCTGGAGCATGAGGGCCACCTCTCCCTCGTGGCCCGACTCGACCGGGTCCTGGACGACCTGGTCGACGCCGCCGGGTGACGGTTCGCGACGCGGCGCGGACCGAACCACGGGTCATGCCGACCGGAGGAGTCGATGCACCGGGCCGCTCGATGACAACCACTCGAGCCGATCGTGCCGCCCGGAGCACCCCTGCATGCGCCGTCGGGCACTTCCCTTACGAGGTGCCGCGGAGCCAGTCCTCGAACCGGGTCGGGGCGGTCGTGAAGTCCCCGCGGGGCAGCAGGCCGCCGTTGCCGAGGGCGGTGAACGGCACCGGCACCCGGAGCACCTTCCGGCGTCCTCCACGGTGCTGCTCGATCGCACGGGCCAGCTCAGCCATGTCGCGAACCTCGGGCCCCGCGATGACGGCGTCGTCGGAGGTCATCGTGCCACCGGACTCCAGGACACGGTCAGCGACGAACGCGGCGGCTTCGTCGGCGGCCAGCGGCCGGGAGCGCATCCCGGGCACCGCGGAGAGCGGGCCGATGCGCATCTGCGCCAGCAGGGTCTCGGCCAGCTCGTACCACTGCGCCGAGGCCACGAACGTGACCGGGATGGACCCGGCACGGTACGTCTGCTCCTGCGCGGCCTTGCCCGCGTAATAGCCCATCCACCGGTGCACCTCGGGCTCCCGGGCGTTGAGGATCGTGACGCACACGATCCGGGACACCCCCGCCCGCTGTGCCACCGCCACCACGTGGCGTGCGGTGGTGGTGAAGAAGTCGACGGCGCGCTTGCGGGACAGTGTCGCCAGGTGGAGGCAGTCCACCACGGTGGAGACCCCCTCGAACGCGGCGTCCAGGCCGTCACCGGAGTAGACGTCGATGCCCTGCCCACGAGACACCTCGACGACGTCGACGCCGCGCTCGCGCAGATGTGTCACCACCCGTGCGCCCAGCTGCCCGGTCGCTCCCAGGACCGCCACTTTCCGGCGCTCGCCCTCGCCCGTGCTCTCCATGGCCCACCGTCCTCTTCCCGCCGTCCGTGCCTCGGTGCTGCTGACACCGATTCTCCTCGCGTGCCCGCCCTGCCGCGACTGACACTTTTCATACTGTCGTCGACTTCCTGCCGCGCTGCTGGGAGCATGGACCCATGATCAGCAACGTGGCCGTCATCGTGTTCGACGAGGTCTCCCCCTTCGAGCTCGGGGTGGCCTGCGAGGCCTGGGCGATCGACCGCTCAGGCGACGGCCTGCCGGTCATGGACTTCGCCGTGTGCAGCCCCGACGGCCGACCGGTCCGCACGATCGCCGGCTTCGACATAGCGGTCCAGCACGGCCTCGACCGGGTGGCTGCGGCGGATCTCGTGGTCCTCCCGGCCATGTCCCGGGACATCCCGGTCCCGGAGGAGGTGATCCACGCCCTGCGCGCGGCCCACGACCGTGGCGCCCGGCTGCTGTCCATCTGCTCGGGCGCCTTCGTCCTGGGTGTCGCCGGTCTGCTCGACGGCCGCCGCTGCACCACCCACTGGATGCACACCGCGGAGCTGGCCGAGCGCTTCCCTGCCGCGCAGGTGGTGCCCGAAGTCCTCTACGTGGAGGACGGCAGCATCCTCACCAGCGCCGGCACCGCGGCAGGCCTCGACGCCTGCCTCCACCTGTGGCGCCAGGAGTTCGGCTCGGCGGCCGCCAACACCGTGGCACGCCGCATGGTCGTGCCGCCGCAGCGCCAGGGCGGGCAGGCCCAGTTCATCAAGGACCCGGTCCCCGAGCGCCGGGCCGAGATGCTGGACCCGCTGCTCACCTGGATCGTGGGACACCTCGACGAGCCGCTCGACGTCGACGCCCTGGCCCGGCGCGCCGCCATGTCCCCGCGCACCTTCGCCCGCCGCTTCCGCGACGAGACCGGCACCACCCCGCACGCCTGGATCACCGCGCGGCGCCTGCACCGGGCCGAGCAGCTCCTCGAGGAGACCGACCTGCCCGTCGAGCGCATCGCCGCGGACGTCGGCTTCGGCAACGCGGCCACGCTGCGCCATCACTTCACCCGGATCCGCCGACTCAGCCCGCAGCAGTACCGCCGCCGCTTCGCGACGACCTCCTGAGCCCCGCCTGCTGAGCACCTCGGCCGCGAGAGCGCGGCTGAGATGCTCAGCCATGGTCGCGGTCTCGAGCAAGCGTTCGGCTCATCCGGGACTCCGCGGCAGGGCGCCGACGGACTTGGCAGAAAATGACCGGAGGGAGTCATTTCTGCCACTCGTGTCACAGGCTCCGGGCGACGAGGCTTGTCAGTGTGAGGGTGAGCCGGATCGGCCGGCCCACCGCAGGCAAGGAGCTCATCATGATCTCGTTCGTGTTCCTGGTGCTGGCCGCAGCCGCTGTGCTGTCGGTGTACACAGTGATCGGCCGCCTGGCCGCACCCCCGGAGAAGCGAGTGCCGTGGCGCCACCTCGGCTGGGACGGCTGGGTCCACACGCTGCGTCGCAGCCTGGCCTTCCTGGGCGACGTGGCCCCGCGCGTGGACGCCGGTCACCCGGCAAGACCGTCGAACGTCGTCGCCCCGTCGTCCGGCCGGCAGGCCGCCGTGGCCGACAACCTCTCGATGAACGCACGGCCCCTGTCCGGGCCCGCAACCTGCTCATGAGGTGCGGCTGGGAGGTGTCCTCGTCCGGCAGTCAGGTCCAGCGACTCCTGCCGGACGAGGGCAGCGCCCCGACAGGCGCTACAGCAACCGGCTGTGGAACACCGTGGACAGCGGTGTGAACCCTCCGGCGGCGCATGCGGCACGAGCTGATGGACCTCAAGGAGTCCAGCCGAGGACCGCTTCCCCGAACGTCATGACGCCGAACCATGTTGCGACGGCCACCAGGGGAACCAGCAACACCAGGTAGGACCCGCGCTGCACCAGCCGCACCCCGACGTATGTCAGGAGCACCCACCACACGCCCAGGAGCACGATGGCCCACAGCGGAGCCATCAGACCGCTGGCCATGTAGAAGAACCCGACCACCAGCTGGGCCAGGGCCGCGATCACCACGGCCACCACGAACAACGGCGTCGTCGTTCTCATAAAAGAACTGTGCGCTCACGGGACGGAACCTGCAAGAGTCCACCCGTCTGCCCCACGGAGCCGCACGGACCGCAGTGCCCGGTCGCCGGCCCCGTCACGCATCCCGGGCGTCCGCGCCGTGGACACCTGACGTGAGGGAAGCCGGGTTGAGAGGATGGCCCCATGGCAGCACGCGCGGGAACCAGCCGGCCAACGCGGGATCTGATCCGCTTCAAGATCGTCCTGGTGGACACCAACCCCGAGATCTGGCGGCTTCTCGAACTGGACGCGGATCTCACGCTGG
The DNA here is from genome assembly GCF_049897445.1 of Kocuria sp. LHG3120. Taxonomy (NCBI): domain Bacteria; kingdom Bacillati; phylum Actinomycetota; class Actinomycetes; order Micrococcales; family Micrococcaceae; genus Kocuria; species Kocuria sp. LHG3120. The sequence goes on from NZ_JAFCWG010000004.1 coordinate 208,037, forward strand.
ACCGGGTGCACGAGGCCCTGCAGATCACCATGGGCTGGCGGGACAGCCACCTGCACCTATTCGAGGACATGGGCCCCGACGAGCGCCTGCACCCGGTAGACGGGGAAGTCCGGGACCCCCGGCGCTGGATGACCCACGAGGACCGGGAGGAGCTGGACGGCCTACCCGAGACCGAGTGGACCCTCGGCCAGGTGCTGACCGAGGAGAGCAGTCCGTTGTACTACGAGTACGACTTCGGTGACCGCTGGATCCACCGCCTCGAGTTCGTCGAGCAGCGCACCGTCCCCGCGACGGAACCGGCTGCGCACGTGGATCGCGGCGAACGGCGAGCGCCCCCGGAGGACTGCGGCGGCACTCCCGGCTACGCCGAGCTGCTGGACACCCTCGCCGATCCCCGCCACGAGCGTCACCAGGAGCTGACCGAGTGGGTGGCCCATACCGTCGGTCCGTGGCAGCCGTTCGATGCCGACCGGTTCGACGTCGACGCCGTCAACCGCGAGCTGATTCTCCGCTTCCCCGTCCCCGACGACGACGGACGCCGCGCCCCGCACCCGAATACCCCTCCCCTGGTCGCCGAGCTGGTGGAGCGGGTTCCGCCCGGTCTGCGCCCAGAACTTCGCACCTGTCTGCAGTCCGCTGAGCTGGAGACACCCGTGCTGGTCGATGCGGCCGTGGCGGACCGGATGGTGACCCCGTACCGCTGGCTGATCCGCAGGGTCGGTGCCGATGGTTTGAATCTGACCGCTGCCGGGTGGTTGCCGCCCTCCGTGGTGGCCGAGGCCATGGAGGAGTTCGGCTGGGATGAGCGCTGGATCGGGAAAGGCAATCGGGAGGAGTGGACCCAGCCGGTCAGGCGGCTGCGCGAGCAGGCGCACAGGCTCGGACTGGTGCGCAAGCTCAAGGGTCGGCTGGTCCTGCCCGTGGCCGTCCGAGGGCTCGGGGACGACCCCGTGGGCCTGTGGTTCTCCGTGGCCCGGTCCCTGGCCCACCGGCACCGGCACGACGCCGGGCGCGATGCCACGCTCTTGCTGGCCCTCGAGCTCGCGGCCGGTCGCACCGAATCCCAGGACGAGGTGCTGCGGCGGATCGGCTTCGGTCTGGAGGTCTTCGGCTGGCAGGCCGCCGACGGGTGGGGACTCACCCCCGACATGGTGCGCGGCCAGGTCCGGGACAGCTGGGACGTGTTCGCCCAGCTGGGCGTGATCGGCAGACTATCCGCGCTGGATGCACCGGACGCATCCGTTGTTCCGGAAGGGCGCTCTTTCGCCCGCGCCGTGCTGCGCTCCTGACCGCTGTGCTTCTGTCGCTCAGGACAGTCCGGCGCTGAGCAGTGCCGTCAGGAGGTCCAAGCCGTAGTTGACGGCGACTGCAGTGCCCCCGAAGATCATCCCGAGGCCCCACAGCCTGCGGCGGCGTCGCGCGCTCCGCACGGTGTGTCGCAACTCCGCGAAGCGCTCCTGCAGCGCGACCGGGTCCTCGGGCGGCGCGGGATGGTGGTGCCAGGTCCCCGGAACCACGGCTGCGGCAGCGATCCGGGTGATCCGCTCAGGAGTCAGGACGGGACGGCGGCGCTTCAACCAGCGCAGCAGGTCACGATCGGTGACGACCTTGACGTCGGCGGGACGCTGTTTGATCGTCAGCTTTCCCTGCTCGATCAGCACCAGCACCGGGGTGACCAAGACGCGCTCCCCCACCACCGCGCTCAACCGCCTGCCGGCACGCGCCGCCTCATGGCGAGCGTGGGGCAGGTAGTGCTGCTTGTGCCCGTCGATCAGAATCGCGCGCTCGCCGATCCAGACATTTCTGCCCGCGTGGTTCTTCGTGTTGAGCGTGAACACGCCTGCCGGGCCGATCAGCACGTGGTCGATGTCCGAGACCCCGGCGCCGACCGGAACGGCGTGGAGCACCGTCCATTCCGGGCCCAGGCGGCCGAGGATCTGCCCGACCGCGATCTCTCCGAGCGCCCCTTGGAACCAGGGCCGGCTGTCGGCGCTGAGCGGGTTGGCTCCGACCAGACGTCGCCACCACGACCGGGGCGGATCTCCGTCATGGATCCGCAGCGTCTCGGCCATCACCGCCTGGCCTGCTCGTCGGTTCGCCAGACTCGACTCCGGCATCGGGGCTCGGGCCTCCGCCGGCGGCCCGAGCAGCCGGAAGGTGGCGAACCCCGTGGTCCGGATGGGCGCAGGAGGTGGCAGCGCAGGGTCGACGGAGGGCGTCATGATGGTCAGCTTTCGGACAGGGCGAGAAGGTCTCCCTGCATCTCATGTCTTTGCATTAGTACACGGCAAGTGACAGCGCCTTCATTCCGCCGTGTGACGCCATCAGCGCCCGCAGCGCGACCCCCTGCTCCGCAGCACCCCGGCACAGGTCAGCATGTTCTGACCGACGGGACACTTCCGCGTCGTGCTGCCTCCCTCCTTTCGGATGATGTCGATTGCAAACACAGTGGATAGCGTGAGCGTCATCCACGACGGTCACAGGGTCGTCCCGGCACGAGGAGTGGCCCATGAGGCTCAGAAGCATCACCACAGGAACGATCGCCGCCGTCCTGGTGGTGGGTCTGCTGGGCGCTCCCGCAACCGCCACCACGGTCGAGACCCCGATTCCTGCACCGGAGATCTTCGAGGAGTTCGCCGAGGTGTCCTTCGCCGTGGTCGGCGACATGGACGTGGCGGTCGGCGAGACCGTGGAAGCCACTGACCTGGAAGAGGTGGGCGTGGAGGAAGAGGTCGCCGAGGCGGTGCTCGAGGAGCCGGAGACGGTGCCCGAACTGCTGCTGCCGGAGGAGGCCGCTCTGCCATCGGATCAGCCCGTTCTGCAGTCTCAGCAGCACTTCGTGGCCTCGACAGTCGCGGCTCCCCGGGTGATGGTGGCCGCCGCCAACGCGCCCGTGCTCTACAGCTGGCTGGATCGTGACAGCAGGACCGTGACGTTGCGCAGCAACATCAACACCAAGATCGTGAACACCCACAACGTCAACTACCGGGTCGCGCGAGCTACGACGAAGTATCCCCAGCACAAGTGGTTCGTCTCCGGCTCCAAGTACAACTACAGCACCCCGGTGAACGAAGTCAGGTGCTCTGGCATCCTGTGGTGGCGCACGTGCAAGGTGGTGCGAACGGTCACGGTGATGGCGGGGGTGGATTTCCGCACCAACACCAGTGACGGCCGCCCCTTCGGAGTGACGACGACGTACTGTCAGGGATACGCAGGAGCGTGCCCTGACTTCGTGAAGAACGCTCTGAACATCTGAGGGGTTGATGGACGTGACCGTGACCGGCGGATCCTTCCTGCACGAGCTGTCCATGGTCGAACGCGCCCAACACCACAGCCTCATCACCGGCGTCACGCTGGCCCAGGAGACCGCCGATGTGCAGTGCGTGACGGGACCGTCGGTGACCGTGCCGCTGACGGCCGGGCGGATTCGCATCACACAGCTGCTGAGCAAGGTTGCCGGACCCATCACCCCGCCGGCCGCGCAGGATCCCGACACCTACCCGGACACCCCCGCCCCCCAGCAACTGTGGAGCGAACTCCTGGACGACCTGGGTGCTTACCTCCCCGACCTTTCCCACGCCGACCCCGATCTGCGGCTGGTCTCCGCGCACCGGGACGGGGCGACCGCGCGGATCCAGGTCGCCAACAGCACTCGGCAGTTCACCCATGGAGTGCCCCTGGACAGCGGAGAGATGCCGGCCGCGGTGACGGTCGACATCGCCGCCGCCTTCGCCGCGGCACGGGAGCCGCTGCGCTGAGACTGTGCCTCATGGCCGGCGTCGGCCGTGCTCCCGGCCGATGACTGCGGGAGACCATCCGAGATGCAGAAGACCGCGCGGTGGGAGTGACGACGTTCCGCAACATCCGCCCCGACCACCGGCCACTGGAGATCGACTCCACCTGGAACCGCCCACCCGTGGCCCAGAACGTGATCATCGAGCTCGAGGACGACCTCGACGGCGGTCCCTCGTTCTGCCACGCCTGCGCCAAGACATGTCGACCCGCAGAAGCCGATACCCGCACAAGCACCCCCAACCCCCTTCCCAGACCCCAACCCTTGCAATACACCTCTAGACCAGGGCAGGGCCGCAGAACTGGGGACACCAGCCTCCCCAGTGATTGCAGATGCATCCATAGGCTGGAGGGGAACTGACGCTTTCCTGACAGGACTCCCGTGGCCCCCTCCTCTCCCACCTCGCTCCGACTGGGCGCCTCCGCGCTCGTCCTCCTGCTCCTGACCGGCTGCGGCGGATCGGCGGTCTCCAGCGACACGACGTCGTCGTCGGACGCCGCCTCCACCGAGACCTCCGCCGCCCCGGAACTGCGCGGCGAGCGCGCCGTGGTGGAGCGGGTGATCGACGGCGACACCGTCGACGTCCAGCGGGACGGTGAGGTGGTGCGGGTGCGGCTGCTCAACATCGACACCCCGGAGACCAAGGACCCGAACGAGGTCGTCGAGTGCCTCGGCCCGGAGGCGACCGCGTTGCTGGAGGAGCTGCTGCCGCCGGGCACCGTGGTGGGCCTGGAGTACGACCAGGAGCGCACCGACCGCTACGACCGCACCCTGGCCGGGGTCTTCCGGGAGGACGGCACGCTGGTCAACGCCGAGATCGCCCGCCAGGGCCTGGGCACACCGCTCTACATCGCGCCCAACGGCCGGTTCCTGCCGCCGGTCGAGGAGGCCTTCGCCGAGGCCGAGGAGCAGCAGGCCGGACTGCTCGACCCGGCCCAGGGCTGCACCATTCCCGCACAGCTCCAGCAGGCGACGAGCGCGCTCGCCGACGCCGCGCCGGCGGACCTCGCCGATGCGGCCGGTGAGGTGGCGGCCGCCGTCGCCTTCCTGGCGGCTCTCGACGCGGTCGACGGCCACGCGCACCCGCAGGTCCGCCATCTGGTCGGGCTGCCGTCGCTCACGAGCGAGATCTCAGGCGTCCGCAAGGACGTCGCCGGCCTCCAGGAGCGTGCCGCGGAGCAGCGCCGCGCGGCGGAGGCCGAGGCGGCGGAGCGCACGGCGGCCGAGGACCAGCGCCGCCAGGCGGAGTCCGAGGCGGCACGTCAGGCGGAGTCCGCCCGGCAGGCCGAGCTCGACCGCCAGGCGGAAGCGGCGCGGCAGGCAGCGGCCGACGCCGCGCGCCGGGCGGTCGCGCCCGCGCCGAACCCGGCACCCGTTCCCGCGCCCGCACCGAGACCCGCACCGGCACCCGCTCCTGTGCCGGCACCGAAGCCCGCCCCGAACCCGGGCGCCAACATCGTCAACCAGGCCCCGCCCGGCTACTACGCCGACATCCCGGGCTACACCGGGCCGCGCTGCTACGCCCCGGGCGGGAAGTTCTTCAAGCCCTGCTGATCCCCTGGCTGCAGGTCGCAGGACACCCCAATCTCCAGTCGGTCTCCGCCCGAACCGCATCCATGGTTCAGCGGAACCTTGCCGTGTTGTCGTCAGCTTCCACCTGGCAGTCGAGAATGGCCGCTTTGCCGTGGATAGGGCCGAAGGCCCAGTGATTGCGTCACCTCCCGAGGTGAGCAGTCCAGAACGGGTCCTCCGACCAACCGTCGAACATGCCCATCGCGGGGAGCGGTACCCGTGTGTGCTGCTCGAGCAACTGAACAAGCCGCTGCGCCCAGGTGCTGCGCGGCGACACCGTCGAGAGGACGGTCTGGAGCGACACGAGCACCGGGTAGAGGCGGTGGCGCCGCGCGTCGACTTCGTCCAGGACTGTGCGATCGACCAGCCAGGTGATCGAGGCATCGGCAGGTATCGCGGGGTAGACACCGAGGCCCACGTTCCACAGCCGTCCATGGTGAGCGCACACGTTGCGGACGCGCACATAGGTCTTCAACCACGAGGTCAGGACCGCCTCGTTCAGACCGAGCGAACGGGCGATGGCCGTCCTGGCGCTGCGGGGGGAGATGTTCGAGTACAGGTGGCTCAGCTGCCCGATCGTCAGCATCTCGACCATCACCCAGGACGGCGGCAGCTCAGGGAATCCGTAGGTGATGAGATAGTGCTCCAGCGCCGAAGGATAGGTCATGGCGTCCCCGGCCGGCTCTGGCTGTCGCCGTAGTTGCTGAGCGCATTCGTCGCGAATCTCGCTGAGCAGGCGGTCATGCTTTGAACGACTGGTGAAGTGCATGGGATCGACGTACCAGTGGGGGCCGCCTGCCCTCTCGGACATGATGTCGGTCAGGCCGGCACGCACTGCCACCTCCACCCGTTCCAGGGCGTCGAGTACCAAGAGGCGCAGTTGTCGGTCGAACACGTACAGGTCGAGGATGTCGTCAAAGGTCGTTCCGGGCCGAAAACGGTGCGATCCGTCGCGGAACTGAAACGGGATCGTGTACGGCGAGAGCCTGTAGTAGCCGATGTGCCGCAGATAGCGCAGGGCACGATCTGGGTCGGGTACTGCCATGCCCCTGTCCGACCACTGTTTCGCCAGTTCGGCGTGCGGCAGCGCCGGCTTGGCGTAGTGGGCGTCTCCCCGCGAGCGGGGCCTGGGCGGAATGCGGCCTCTGGACACGGAACTGATCCTAGTTCCGGACAGAAAAAATCCCCCAGGTGCGCATCGTGGAGAGGCGAGGGGGATCTAGTGCTTCCATCCTAGCTCGGGAGGACGCGACCTGGAAGGCGCAACCTCGGATTGTCCGGAGGTGGGGGCCGGTGTCGGTGTCGGTGTCGGTGTCGGTGTCGGTGTCGGAGATCAGGATCACTTCTCTGTCGGTCCCGTTGTCAGCGCCACCCACCGTACGGCCGTGGCCTGCCGACGCCGCGCACCGGGGTGCTCACGTCGATGCATCTCTGCCACTGCTCCCTCTGACTGGCAGCGCCCCGATGGCGGCGACCAGGCGTAACCGCACTGTGAATCGGGGTCTTTCCCGCCTCTTGTACAACGTTATTCAGACAGAGTTGGATAAGACGACGGGGTGACCAACGTTCCAACCACACCTCGTCCGCCCTGGACGACTCCGCCGCACGCCTCGGACGCCGCGCATGAGCCGTCGGTGACCGGCCGGCGTCGTCGTCACCCAGGATCCGAGCGGAGTCCGCACCGCGGTGGCCCAGGGCGTGGACCGATCCGCGCACTGGCCCCGCGCTGCCGTGTCGGACCGGCCGAGGACCCTGGGGCCTGAGACGATCGACGTCCCAGCGACCCCGAGGAGCCCATCGTGGAGAAGACAGGTCAGCCGGTCGAGGAGTACCTCGCCGGGGTCACGCCGGCGAAGCGGCGGGCGGACGCCGAGCGCCTCCTCCCCCTGTTCAGCCGGGTCACCGGGCAGCCGGCGGAGATGTGGGGCACCATCGTGGGCTTCGGCCAGTACCACTACAAGTACGCGAGCGGGCACGAGGGCGACGCCCCCGCGGCGGGCTTCGCGGCCCGGAAGGCCGCGACGACGGTCTACGTGTACGACGGCGTCGACGCCCACCGGGAGAACCTGGCGCGTCTGGGCCCGCACACCACCGGGGTGGGCTGCATCTACCTCAAGGATCTCGGCGCGGTGGACCTGGACGTCCTCGAGCAGATCGTCGCCGCCTCGTACACCAAGCTCGGCGACGGCCCCTGGACGGATCGCGCCCGGGACGGCGCCCCGGACTGAGCGGACGTCGCCGCCGACACGGAGGCGACATGAGTCACGGGCCGGCGACGATCCGGCCGTTCCCCTTGGACCGCCCCTCGGCGGGGCCTACGGTCAGCTCAGCAGGAGTGGAACGCCGCGGACCCCAGGAGGACACCGTGATCCCCGCCGACCTGACCCAGACCGTGGAAGCCGACCACCAGGCCTTCAGCGCCCTGGTGTGCGGGGACCCCGAGCCGAAGGTGGGGATGTTCTCCCGGGCCGGGGACGTCACCCTGGCGAACCCGCTGGGTCCGCCGGCCCGCGGATTTGAACGGGTCGCCGAGGCCGTGCGCCGAGGCGCGTCCCAGATGCGGGACGGCGAGCCCGTCCGGTTCGAGCGCATCTCCGAGTACGGCACGGCGGACATCGCCTACATCGTGGAGATCGAGCACTGCCGGGCCAAGCTCGGCGGAGCCGATCAGCCGGTTCCCTTCGCGCTGCGGGCCACCACCGTCTACCGCCGCGAGGAGGACGGCGTCTGGCGGATCTGCCACCGCCACGCCGATGCCATCACCACGCCCCGTCCCATCGAGTCGATGGTCGACCGGTCCGGGACCGGGGCCTGACCAGGTGCCGACGGGACGGCCACCAGGACGTCCCGCCGGACGGAGAAGGGACGAGACGATGCCGCTCTACCTGTCCAAGTTCAGCTACACCCCGGAGACCTGGGCGCGGTTGATCGCCCACCCGGAGGACCGCCGCCGGGCCGCCCAGGACTACATCGAATCGGTCGGCGGGAAGCTGCACGGCTTCTGGTACGCCTTCGGCGAGCACGACGGCTACAACCTGTGGGAGGCGCCCGACAACGTGTCCATGGCCGCGGTCGCCCTCGCCATCAGCGGAGGCGGCGCCCTGAGCTCCCTGGAGACCACGGTGCTCATGAGCGTCGAGGACACCCTGGACGCCCTGCACCGCGCCGAGCAGATCACGTACCGGCCGCCCGGCGCCTGATCCCGGCCGCGACGGGATCCGGAGAGACGGGCTGATCGCTGGATCGCTCAGCGGGACGGGGGCGGTCCGCCCGGCCCTCCGGCCGTGCCGCCGCCGGTGGGCGTGGTGGTCGTGTCCACCCCGGCGGTCAGGGTGACGGTGTAGCCCTGGGCGACGCTGCCGGTGACGGCGCCCAGCTGGCTGGCCCCGCCGTCGTCGCCGAAGACGTTGTCGCTCGCCAGGGTGAGCTGGGCCAGGTTGCTGACGGAGGACTCGTAGCCGGTGGTGGCGTAGACGGCGTCGCAGGCGTTCTTCGGCAGGGCGACCTGTGAGGTGGCGATCGCGGTGGTGGAGTCGGTGATGGACGCCTGGTCCGGGTAGACCTCGAAGTGGATGTGCGGCCACCGGCCCGTGTAGCAGGCCGGGAAGATGCTGGTGAAGCGGACCTTCCCGTCGTCGTCGGCGATCTGCACCCCGCGCAGGTAGTTCTCCCCCGTGACGCCCTCGCTGTACATGGAGTAGCGGCCCTCCCGGTCACAGTGCCAGACGTAGACGGCCACTCCCGCGAACGGCACCCCGCCGTTGGCGAGATCGGCGACGGTCAGCTCCAGCGTCATGGGCACGCCCTCGGCGGTGCCGCCGGCGTCCCCGAAACTGGAACGCAGGTCGCTGCGCACGATCCCGCTCTGCTCGAGCACGTCCGGGCCGTTGGAGCCGTCCCCGGGGTAGGGCCCGGCGGTCTCGTCCGGGATCTCGTCCACCGCCAGGGCCGTGGCCGAGGCCGAGGGCGCCGTGGAGGCCGACGACGACGCGCCCGTGCCGGCACCGCCCGTCCCGGCTCCGCAGGCCGCGAGGCCGAAGGCCGAGGCGCCGAGACCGAAGACCGTCAGCACCTTCCGCCGGTTCATCAGGGTGCCGATGTCGAAGCCCAGCCCCTGGTCGACCACCTCCTCCTCGGGGCGCGGCAGCCGGCGGCCCTCGTAGCTGAGCGCCGTCTCGTGCGGGGTGCTGCGGTCCATGAGTCCTCCATCGGTACGGGTCGGTGTCGACCTCCACGCTAGGAACAGGTGCTGTGCCGCGGCTGAGCCGGGACACAGCCCCGCGTGTGCGATTTCATGGGCCGGTGCGGGCGCCCGGTCGGCGGGACGCTCACCGACCGCAGTCCACCGGCGACACGCAACCGCGGCGAGCAACGATCCGGTCTCACCCGGGCGGGCCCGGCGCGCCGGGGTCCTACGGTGGGAGCACCCGGCCCGCCGCTCCCCCCCGGGGGGCCCAGGCCGCCGCCACTCGGACACCGCACGGAGGACCACCATGCAGACACTGGGCCGCGCCGAGGACTCCATCCACGTCGAGGCGCCGCCGCGGACGGTCTACGACCTCGTCGCCGACGTCACCCGCACCCCCGAGTACAGTCCCGAGGTCGACGAGGTCGTCTGGCTCGACGACGGCGGACCCCGCGTCGGCGCACGCTTCCGGGCCCGCAACCGGGTGCCGCCCGACTCCCGGTTCCCGTGGCACAACACGCCGATCGTCATGGCCGTCGAGCCCGGCCGGGAGTTCGCCTTCGCCCGCACCGAGCGCTTCGCCGGCACCCTCGTGTGGCGCTACCGGTTCGAGCCGGAGGGCACGGGCACCCGGGTGACGGAGTCCTACGAGATCGCCCGGCCGGTCGGCCGCATCGGCTGGTTCATCATCGGCACCCTGGGCCGGGACCGGGACCGGATGACCACGATGCGCGAAGGACTGCGGGAGAGCCTGCAGCGGCTCAAGCGCGTGGCCGAGGCCGACGCCGCGTCGTCGTCCCCTTCACCGTGACGGACGGGCCGGCCGCCGCGGGCATCCCTGTCCGGGCGCACCGCCGTTTCGGTCCACCGAAACCGGCCGAACGAGGAACTCGATACCGTGGTCGAGTCGAAGGGGAGTAGTTCCCGCCACCTTCCGGGTGGATGCAGAGACGTGTCGACATGCTGGTCTCCCCGGATGGGAGACCCGGCGCGTCACTCGAGCACCTGAGTGCGCGAGCGAACGAGACCTTCGGCCGGACACCGCTCCGGCCGAAGTCTCCCTGCTCCCGGGGTGCTCGGGCCGGGGCCCTGCCTCGAAGGACGACCATGACGGCCCTATCCGACACCCCAGCACCTCACGCCCCCACCCCGGCGGAGGTTCGCCGCTGGCGCCGCTATCTGGCCGACGAGCGCGCCGAAGCCGCCGTCTACCGCGACCTGGCCGCCCGGCGCACCGGCGAGGAGCGCGAGATCCTGCTGGGCCTGGCCGAGGCAGAGGCCCGCCACGAGCAGCACTGGATCACGCTCCTCGGCCACCAGGTGGGGCATCCGCGCCGAGGGTCCCTGCGGTCCCGCCTCCTGGGCTTCCTCGCCCGCCACTTCGGGTCCGTGTTCGTCCTGGCCCTGATGCAGCGGGCGGAGTCCCGCTCCCCGTACGAGGCCGACCTCCACGCCACGGACGCGATGGCCGCCGACGAGCAGATCCACGAGGAGGTCGTCCGGGCCCTCGCCGCCCGCGGGCGCAATCGGATGGCCGGCAGCTTCCGGGCAGCCGTGTTCGGGGCCAACGACGGGCTGGTCTCCAACCTGGCCCTGGTGATGGGCATCAGCGCCAGCGGGGTCTCCAACGCCATGGTGCTGCTCACAGGCATCTCCGGTCTGCTCGCGGGGGCCCTGTCCATGGGGGCCGGCGAGTACGTCTCCGTCCGGTCCCAGCGCGAGCTGCTGGAGGCCTCCACCCCCAACGCGGACACGCACCAGAAGGTGCCGATGCTCGACGCCGAGGCCAACGAGCTGGCCCTGTTCTACCGCGCCCGCGGCATGGACCCGGAGGCCGCCGAGGCCAAGGCCGCCCGGGTCCTGCAGACGCCCCACGCCGATTCCACCGGCCCGGTCCCGGTGGTCGGGACCGACGAGCACGAGGCCGTCGGCACCGGCCTGGGCGCGGCCGCATCCAGCTTCTGCTTCTTCGCCTCCGGGGCGATCCTGCCCGTGCTGCCCTATCTCTTCGGACTGGGCGGGACGCCCGCCGTGGTCGTCTCGGCCGTCGTCGTGGGCCTGGCGCTGCTGACCACCGGCACCGTGGTGGCCCTGCTCTCCGGCGGATCCCCGCTGAGGATGGCGCTGCGGCAGCTGGCCATCGGCTTCGGCGCCGCGGGCGCCACCTACGCCCTGGGTCTGCTCTTCGGCACCAGCATCGCGTGATGCGTCATGCCTCAGGACTGCTGTCGGGCCGGTGAGGCTCGCGGCTCGCGGCGGGGATCTCGATGTCGGGATGGATGCACACCCGTCCACCGCGGACCGGGACGGCCGCTCCCCGCCGGGTCGACAGCAGCGCCCGGTCGGTGACGGTCGGGGTCCACCGGCACGGCATCTCAGCCCTGGGGAGCGCTCAGGTGCTTGAGATGGTCGGCCTTGAGCTGGCGGTAGTGGGGCATGAGGTCGGCCGGGGTGTAGGTGGCGGTGGCGGTCACCGGTGTCCCGGGGTGGCCGTGCTCGGCGAGAATCCGGAGCAGCGCGGCTTCGTGCTGGGCGAGGATCGTCTGGTTGAAATAGCCGTGGTGCAACAGGGCAGCGATCCCCCCGGCATAGGCCCAGGTCGGGGAGCCTTCGTCCATCGGCGCGCGGGGGTCGTCCCAGTCGGCGGGTCCGCCGGTGGAGGACAGTTCGGAGATCAGGACGTTCTCGAGCACCTCGTCGTGGAAGGACATGGAGAGCTCGGCGACCTCGTCGACGATCTCGAACCGGTCCACGCGCACCCCGGCCGGGGGCGGGGTCTGCACCAGGTCCCTGACGGCCTGCAGGATCTCGGAGGTGGTCATCGTCGTCTCGCTTCCTGGAGGTGGGGAACGCCCAGTCGATGCGTTGTCATCAGCTTACTGGCTACCCGGGAGTCACAATCTGGTCGCCCTGTCCCCGAAAGGGGCTACGCGCTCGGACGCCGACGACGCCGGGAGGGCACTGCGCCGGTCCGGTCCCGCCCCCGGCGAGACGGCCCCTCGGCATTCCCGCTACCCGCTCCTGTCCTTGCCGACCCCGGACCAGAACCGCCCCCTCCGGGGATGTCACACGCGCTCCATGGCATTTCATTCGGAAACGGAGTGATCTACGGTGCAGGAAACACGTCCGTGCAACTGCATCCGTTGGGGGACAGATGAAGGTCACCGTGTTCGGGGCTGTCAGTGCCATCGGCCAGGAGCTCGTCGAGGATCTGCTGTTCCGCGGCTATGAGGTCGTCGCCTTCGTGGCCGACCCCTCGGAGGCGCTGACCACCTGGGGGCCGGCCGTGCAGGTGGTCACCGGGCAGATCACCGACCCCGCCGCCATTGACGCCGCCCTGGAAGGCTCGGGGGCGGTGATCAACACCCTGGATCCGCGCCTGGGGCCCCGTTCCCGCCGACCGAGCCTGGTCGAGGGCACCGGCCACATCGTGGCCGGCATGCACCACCATGGGATCCGCCGCTACATCGGCCACGGCACCCCGGTGGTCACCCTGTGCCCCAAGGAGAGGCCCACCGCCCGCATCAAGGTCCACCGCTACCTGGCCCGCCACATCGATCCGCACGCCTACCGGCAGATGGCAGGGATGCTGCAGGTGGTCGCCGGCTCCGGGCTGGACTGGACGATCGTGCGGTTCATGCACGTCACCGGAGGAAGCGCCCGGGGGCTGAAGTACGTGGGGTTCTTCGGCCCCGGGGCGGTGGGCTCCTCGGCCTCCGCCGCCGACATCGCCCGGTTCACCGCCACCCAGGTCCTGGAGACCGCCTACATCCGCGACGCCCCGGCCGTCAGCAACTGACCCCTACCCGAGCTAGCTCAGGTGTGCCGCAGCGGCGACCGCGGCGTTGCGCACGGCCAGCCCGTGCCGCGCCGTGCCCACCCGGTTCGCCAGGCGGGCCAGACGAACCGTGCGGACGGTGGGCCTGCGGCGCGCGGCGTCGTACCGGTGCAGGGCGCCGGGCACGTCGGATCCCGCGCTCAGCGCCTCGACGAGCGCCGTGGCGTCGAGGAGGGCCTCGCAGGCGCCGCGGCCGAGATTGGGGGCCATGCCGTGGGCGGCGTCGCCGAGGAGCACGGTGTGCCCCCGGACGTAGGACGGCAGCGGGGGCACGTCGAGCAGCGTGCGCCGGTCGATCGGAGTGCCCCCGAGGGCGGCCAGGACGCGCCGCACGGCCGGGTGCCAGTCGCCGTAGAGCAGGTGGAGGGCCTGGGCGTCGTCGCGCTCGGACGCGGCGGAGGCGAGCACGTCGGCGCGGACGCTCGCGAACCAGTTGGTGCGCTCGGCGTCGTGCGGGGTGATCCCGAAGAGCCGCGCCGGCCCCCAGGTCTCCGTGACGCCGTCCGCCGGGCCCGGGACGGTGCCGCGGAGGGCGACCGTGCCCAGCGGCCGCGGGGCGACGCCGAAGAGCGCGGCGCGGACGGGGCTGTGGACGCCGTCCGCCGCGACGACGACGTCGGCCGCGGGCAGGGCGCCGTGGTCCGTCACCGGGGCGTTCCACGCGATGACGTCCGGGGGCAGGCCCTGGGCCAACGCCGCCAGGAGCGCCGGCCGGGGGACCAGCCGGGCCGTGCGCCCGGGGCCGAGGTGGGCGATCTCGGTGCCGTCCGGCCGGAGGAGCCGCGCCCCCCGCTGCTCCACGGAGGCGGCCCGGACCTGCTCGCCCACCCCCAGTCGGTCCAGGGCCCGCATCGCCTCGGGCCACATGCCCAGCGCCGTGCCGGCGCCGGGCAGGCCCGAGGAGCGCTCGAGCACCCGGACGGACCAGCCCGCGCCGAGCAGGCCGCGGGCGGTGGCCAGGCCGGCGATGCCCGCACCGATGACGACGGCCGATCCGCGCACGGCTCCTCCTGTGGTCGGCGGGTCCCGGTCCCGAGACGTGCCCCGGGCGGTCGAGCTGCAGGCAGCCGGGCTACAGGCGGTCCAGGAAGTTCCCGATGTTCTCCCACGTCCAGGTCTCGCAGCGGGCGGGGCCCATCTCGGCCGGCTTCTTCCGCGCCTCGGGCTCCACCCACAGACCCAGCAGCGGCTTGTCCTCGGCCACCGCGCACCGGATCTGCCACCGCGCCGCGTCCGATGCCGGCGTGCCGCCGCCGATCAGCGCGATCACGCCGTCGCTGCGGCGGATCCGGTCCCGCACGTCCTGCTTCCACTCGTCCGCGCTCGCCCCGTTCCCGGGCGGCTCCACGAACCGCGCCTGGTCCCCGGCCCGGTCCCACTGCGCGGTGAAAAGGTTCCGGAACAGCTCGTCCTGCTCCGCGAACGCCAGAAATACAGTCTTCGGCGCCATTGCCGTCAACTCCCTGCCACATCGAAAGTTTGTCCTAGTGCAAGGCACCATATGCGGTCGGCGCCGTCCGGCGGGCGGAGCCGAGCAACATCCCTTCATGAAGACCTCTGATGTCCCGATGAGCAGTGCGCGGCCCGAATGCCCTCCGCGCGCTCTGGCCTGCCCGCGGGCGGGATGGGAAAATGGTGCTGCGCCTGCCCCGCACCCGGGCTGAGCCCGTCGAGCACCGCGGTCCCGAGAACACCCCCGCGCACCGGGGCACGAGAGGTCGACGGGACCGGCCGGTGGGCGACGAACCGGAATCCGCCCGCCGGCCTAGCACTGCGGCCCGACGTGACCCGCGCGCTCGGCACCGGCACCACCGCGCGCAAGGAGCCCGCGCCGGACGGATCCGGAGGACGACGAAGGAGCGGCATGGACGAGCTGGAGCGCATCGACGCGGCGTTCCCCGGACTGACGTGGTCGAGGGCGCGGCGGATCACCGAGGGCTGGGACCACGTCATCGTCGTCCTGGACGAGGCCCTGGTGTTCCGCTTCCCGCAGGAGGCGCCGTACACGGAGGCGCTCGGCCGGGAGGTCGCGGTCCTGGCCCACCTCGCCCCGCGGCTGCCGGTGCGGATCCCGCGCTACGACCGCGTGGCGCCGGACGGCTCGTTCGCCGGGTACCCGCTCCTGCCCGGCCGCACGCTCCAGCCGGAGGTGCTGGCCTCCCTGGACGGAACGGCGCGCGACGCGCTCGTGGACCAGCTGGCCGGCTTCCTCTCTGCCCTGCACACCGCACCCGTCCCCGGCACCCCGCTGGAGCAGGTGCCGGCGTCCTTCCTGGCCGAGGACCAGGACGACGTCCGCAGCGCGGCCGCCGCGCACCTGCCCGCTGTGCTGACTCCGGCCGAACTGGACGAGGTGGAGCGGATCCTGACCGACGTCGACGCGCTCCTCGCCGCCGACCTCCCCGAGGTGGTCGTCCACAACGACGTCTACAGCCGGCACCTGCTCTGGGACGACGACGACGCCCGGCTCGGCGTGATCGACTTCAGCGACATGTGTGTCGGTGACCCGGCCGTGGACTTCGCGGAGCTGCACGAGTACGGCGAGGACTTCGTCCGCGCGGTGTACGAGCGCTACACCGGGCCCAGGGACCCCGGGCTCCTCGACCGCGCCTGGACCTACCAGCGCTGGATCGGGGTGTACATGCTCACCGACCACTTCGACGTCGGCAAGACCACGTGGGAGGTCGCCCGGGAGACCTTCGACCGTGTCCGGCGCGGTCGGTGAGGCGGACCCGGCGCCGTCCCTCGGCGGTTGCCGCGCGGCACCGCGCCCGTCGTCGTCCGGGACTCCCGTGACGTCGCCCGGCGCACCGGTCGAGAATGGGAGCATGCGACGACTGACCTACTTCATCGGCGTCTCGATCGACGGCCGGATCGCCGGTCCGCATGACGAGACCGACTTCTTCCCGCTCTCCGACGCCTACGGCGCCTGGCTGGGCGAGGAGTTCCCCGAGACCCTCCCGACCCATGTCCGCACCCACCTCGGCATCGACGACGCGCCCCACCGGCACTTCGACACCGTGGTCATGGGCCGGCGCACCTACGAGCCGGCCCTGGCGATCGGTGTGGTCAGTCCGTACGCGCACCTGCGCCAGTACGTCGTGTCGACCACGCAGCAGGAGCTCACCCCGGAGGTGACGGTCGTGCGCGAGGACCCGGCCGGGCTCGTGCGCTCGCTCAAGGCCGAGGACTCGCCGTTCGACGTCTGTCTCGTCGGCGGTGCGTCGCTGGCCGCGGCGGTGCTCCCGGAGATCGACCGGGTGGTCGTCAAGCTCTACCCGGTGCTCGCCGGGGCCGGGCGGCCGGCCTTCGACGCCGGGGAGTTCTCGCCCGCCCGGTTCGACCTGACGGACGTCAGCACGTTCGAGGGCGGCCACGTGGTCCTGACCTGGGACCGCCGCCCGGTCGCCTCGTCCTGACCCGTCGGGCACCGCTCCGGGGTCGGCGTGGCGGCTCAGGCCGCGAGCGCGGGCCGGAGGACGGCGTGGGCCCAGGCGCCCAGTGCAGTGGGCGTCGTGGTGAGCGGCTCCCGCGGGTTCTCCGGGGTGAATCCCCGCTGCCCCCGGGACATCCCCAGCACCCCCTCGACCTGCGCGTCGGTGAGGCCGGCCGAGCGCAGGATCCCGGCGACCTCGGCCTCGGCCACCTGGACGGCGGTCAGCGGGCGCCCGAGCGCCTCCCCCACGATCCGGGCGGCCTCGGCGAAGGAGAGGTCTTCGGGCCCGTGCACGCCCTGCGTGTGCCGGCCGGTCCAGTCGGTGGCCAGCAGCCGGACGGCGGCGACGTCCCCGATGTCCCGCGGGTCCACCCAGGGCATCCGGTGGTCGACCGGCAGGGTGGTGCTCAGCACCCCGGACCGCACCGACTCGAGATCCAGCAGCAGGTTGGTGAAGAAGTACCCGCAGCGCAGATGGGTGACGTGCGCGCCCGTGGCGTCGAGCAGCTCCTCGGTGCGGGCCAGCCCGTCGATCTCCCCGAACCCCTGCCGGGCCTCGGCGCCGACGCTGCTCTGGAAGACCACCCGCGGCACGGCGTTCCCGGCCACCGCAGCGGCGGCGACCTCGCCCATCCGGGCGTAGCCGGCGACGGGGTCGTCGTCGTCCGTCGGCGGGTTCACCCAGTACAGGGCGTCGGCCCCGGCGGTGGCCCGGGACACGGCGGCGAGATCGCCCTGGTCCCCCTCGACCACCTCGCACCGGGCCCGCAGGTCCGGGTCCAGGCGGGACGCGCGGCGCACGAGCACGGTGGGCCGCAGCCCGGCCTGCACGAGCAGCCGCACGACGCGGGAGCCCACGTGCCCCGTGGGCGTGGTGACGACGATCCTCATGACGGGTCCCCTCTGCCTCGAGCAGTCCGGTGCTCCCACCACGCTACGACTCCGGCTGCCCCGGCGCACCGGGTCCCGCCGCCGTCCGCACCCGCCGGAGGGTGGCCCGCCCGTAGGGTGGTCCGAACGGCGGGTTCTCCCTCGGTGAAGAGCACGGCCGGCGCCACTCCGCCCAGCAGCGAGGAACGATCATGACTTCCACCGCGTTCACGATCCGACCGGCGACCAGCGAGAGGTTCGACGACGTCGCCACCGTCCTGGGCCCCCGCAACCCCGACTCGGCGGTCTGCTGGTGCCTCACCTACCGGCTCCCCTCCAAGGAGAACCGCGCGCTGACCGGGCGGGAACGGGCGCAGAGGGTCCAGGAGCTGTGCGCCCGGCCGATCCCGCCGGGCGTCCTCGCCTACGACGGCGGGACGGTGGTCGGCTGGTGCGGCGTGGCCCCGCGGGCCGAGCTGCACTCCTTCGCCCACAGCAGGCGCATCCCGCACGTCGACGACCTCCCGGTCTGGGCCGTGTGGTGCTTCCGGGTGCGCGGCGGCCAGCGGGGCCGGGGTGTGGCCCAGGCGCTGCTCGAGGGCGCCGTGGAGCACGCCCGCGGCCACGGCGCGCCGGCCGTCGAGGGCTACCCGGTGGACAACGGGGACCGGAAGGTCGACACCACGATGGCCTATGTCGGCACCCGCGCCATGTTCGAGCGCGCCGGCTTCACCCAGGCCGCCGACACCACCTCGGTCCTCAACGGCTTCCCGCGCGTGCTCATGCGGCTGCCGCTGCGGTGAGCGGGGCCTGAGCGTGGCCCGCACCGGGCACGCGGTCAGGACGCGGGCGCGGCCCGGGGCGGGCGGCTGAAGCGGGCCCGGTAGTCGGTGGGCGAGATCGCGTACCGGCCCACGAAGCTCTGCCGCAGGGCCTCGGCGGAGCCGAACCCGCACCGCTGGGCGATCGCGGCCGCCGGCAACGAGCTGGACTCCAGCAGCCGGGCGGCGGCGTCGGTCCTGGCCTCCCGCACGAACCGGGCCGGCGGCAGGCCCAGGTGCGCGTCGAAGAGGCGGGTGAGGTGGCGGGGGCTGACCCCGACGTGGTCGGCGACGGCCGCGGTGGACAGGTCCGCGTCCAGGTGGGTGGTGATGAACCCGATCGCCTGCTGCACCACGTCGTTGCCTCCTCCGGAGACGCCGGTGAACAGGCTCATCTGGGCCTGGTTGCCCGGCCGCTGCAGGTAGGTCACGAGGTTGCGGGCCACCTGGCGGGCCAGCGGCACGCCGTGGTCGTCCTCGATGAAGGACAGGGTCAGGTCCAGCGCGCTGGTGACCCCGGCGGCGGTGGCGATCCGCCCGTCGCGGATGTAGATCGGGTCCGGGTCGACCTCGACCTGCGGATAGCGGCGGGCGAGGTCGGCGGCGAAGCGCCAGTGCGTGGTGGCGCGCCGCCCGTCGAGCAGCCCGGCGGCGGCCAGGACGCTGGCGCCGGTGCACACGGAGGCCACCCGCCGGCTCGTGGCCGCGAGGCGCCGCACGTGCCGCAGGAGGGGCTCGGCGTCGGCGGCGCGGTGGTGGCCGAGGCCGCCGGTCACGATCATCGTGTCGACCGGTCCGAGCACGTGCTCGAGGGCGCCGTCCGCCTGCAGGGTCAGACCGGTCTCGCAGCGGATCGGGACCCCGCGCAGGCTCAGCACCTGCACCCGGTAGGGGTCGCGCGGCCGGCCGATCATGTTGGCCAGGGCCAGGGGCGTGGTGATGCAGGCGATGTCGAGCAGCTCCGCCCCGTCGTAGGCGATCACCGCCGTGGCACGATCAGCCATCAGGTTCCCCTGTCACCCGGTGTGGGACGAGTATCCCAGGATTCCGGACGCAGCGGAGGACGGGTCCGAAGAGTGACGTCCGGCCGCTCCTACCCTCGTGGCATGAACCACCGGTCTCCGTCCGCAACCCTCTCCGCTCCGGCACCGACATCGTCGGCGCCCCGACCCGTCCTGGCGATCGCACGGCGGTGGCCCGCGGTCCTCGGCCTGGCGTTCGCCGCGTTCAACCTCGCCACCGACGACCCGCGCAGTGTCACAGCCGTGCTCCTGGTGCTGGTGCTGGCGACGACGGGGTACGTGGTGATCGCCGTGCTCGTCCGTCCCCGCTGGTCCTGGCCGGTGCTCGCCGTCCTGGTCGTCCTCGTGGTCACGGCCCGGCTCGCCGGGGCGGGGCCGGTCGTCGAACTGGCCGCCATGACCGCGGTCGTGCTGGGCGCCGTCGTCGGCGGCGCGGTCCGTGGCACCTTCTCGCGGCCCGGGGCCTATCGCTGGCAGCCGTTCGCCGCCGTCGGGTTCATGGCGCTCGCACTCGGTGCGCTCTGGCTCTCCCCGGAGGCAGGGCGCGTGCTGGTCGCTGCCGGCCTGATCGGCCACGCCGCGTGGGACCTGGTGCACTGGCACCGCCACGAGGTGGTCTCGCGATCGCTGGCCGAGTGGTGCGGTGCCCTCGATCTCGCCCTCGGGGTCGGCGTCCTCGCTCTCGCCCTCGCCGGATGAGCCCGGGCCGACCGGGAGGGAGTGCACGGCGGTCGTCAGCGGCCCGGACGCTCGTGGAACTGCAGCCGGTGTCCGTCCGGCGCCTCGACGGTGGCGTAGGTCCCCCACGGCTCGCTGACCGGATCGGACACCGTGGCACCCCTGGAGCGCAGCTCCGCCACGGTCGCCGCGACGTCGTCGGCGGTGAAGGTCAGGTGGGCGCCCTCGCCGGGATCCTTGCCGGAGGCCGAGGCCGCCGACAGGACGATGGACGTCTGCGCGCCGGGGGGCCTGACCTCGATCCAGCGAGCGCCCCCGCCCATGTCGGCGTCCGTGACGACGTCGAATCCCAGGGTGTCCCGGTAGAACGCCAGGGCCTCGTCCTGGTCGCCGACGTACAGCACCGCCGCCGCGACGTTCGTGATCATGAGTTCCTCCTGTGTGAGCTCTTTCCCATGGACAGGTGAGGTCGATCGGCCTCAGGTCCCCATCATGACGGGCCGCTCACGCCCGTGTGCCGTAGACGAGCGCGACGGTCCCGAGGTCCGTCCTGGCGACCGATCTCAGCGCGAGCCGGCGTGGGACCGGCAGCTCGCCGAACAGCCGCTTGCCGGATCCGAGCAGCAAGGGGTGGACGAACAGCCGGATCTCGTCGACCAGGTCCTCCGCGAGCAGCTCCCGGCAGAGCACGCCGCTGCCCAGCACGGCGATGTCCCCGTCCTCGCCCGCCCTCAGCCCGCGCACGGCGTCGACGACGTCCGTCGAGAGGATCCGTGTCCCCGGCCACGCGGCCTCGGTCAGGGTCCGGGAGGCCACGTACTTGGGGGTGGCGTTCAGATGCGCGGCCACGGGGTTGTCGGCCGGCTGGTGGGGCCAGAACGCGGCCATCTTCTCGTAGGTCCGGCGCCCGAAGAGGTAGCTCGAGGTCCTCGCGAACCCCGCGGATGCGGTGACCTGATGGACGCTCCCGGCATAGGGGGCACCCCAGCCGCCGTGCACGAACCCGCCCTCCGGGTCCTCCCCGGGTGACCCCAGCCCTTGCATGACTCCGTCGACCGTCAGAAACTCGATCATGACCAGCGCGCCCATCGTGGGGTCCTCTCCTCGTCCTCCTCCGACGGTAGAACTCCGGGGCCGAGGGGGTCTTGAAGAAAGCGGCACGGCACAGAGGGCAGACGTGAGCGGGTCCGCACCGACGGTCCTCCGGCAGGCCGTTCCGCCTCCGCTGCGGGGGCTGGTGGCGGGGATCGTGGGCTTCGACGAACTCGCTCCGCCGGGAGGACGGTCCCGGGTGCAGCCGGTCGGCAGCTTCCTGGTGCTGGAGATCTCCTTCACCTCACCGCTGCACGTCCGGGCGCTTCCGGCGGCAGCGGAGACGGTTCACGGTGCTTTCCTCGCCGGGCTGATGCCCGGTCCGGTGCGCACGGTCTTCTTCGACCGGCACGCCTCCGTGCAGGTCTATCTGACCCCACCGGGCGCCTGCCGGCTGCTGGGCGTGCCGGGCCGGGAGACCGCCGGGCACGTCCTGCCACTGGCGGACCTGGTGCCGCGATGGGGCCACGACCTGCCCGACCGGCTCGCCGAGGCGCCGGGCTGGTCCCAGCGTTTCGCGATCGTGGTCGACGAACTGGTGCGGCTCGCCGGGTCCGGGGCACCGGCCGATGCCCTGGTGGAGTGGACGTGGTCGGAGCTCCAGCAGACGGGCGGACAGGCGCGGATCGCGGATCTGGCACGGCGCTCGGGCTGGAGCGTGCGGCACGTGCGCGCGCGCTTCGACGAGGTGACCGGGGTCCCGCCCAAGGTCGCAGCACAGATCATCCGGTTCGAGCGCCTGCACGCGGAGCTGGGGAGCCGGAGTCTCGGGGCGCTCGCCGCTCGGCACGGCCTCTCGGACCAGAGCCACCTCACCCGGGAGGTGCGGTGCTTCGCGGGCGAGACGCCCCTCGCCCTCGCGCGGGCACGGCGGCCCACTGCGTTCACCCTGCTCGGGACACGCCCTCTTCCCTCTCCGACCTCTCAGACGGTGTGACGAGTCCTGTCCCGACCGCGGGGCGTCACACTCGGCCCTCCCCTTTCCCGGGTTGACCGCGCGGCCTATATTTTGACCATGCGGTCAAACGAGGCCTCGGGTGACTCCCCGACCTTCACGGAGACGGCCCGCCGGGCCCAGATCCTGGCGTGTGCGATCGAGGCCATCTCCGAGTCCGGGTACGGGCGGGCCTCCCTGGCCGAGATCGCCCGCCGCGCCGGCGTGAGCAAGGGCGTGGTCTCCTACTACTTCACGTCCAAGGACGAGCTGCTGGCCCAGGTGGTGATCGACGTCTACCGCCGCGCCGGGGCCGCCATCGCGGCCCGCACCGACGCCGAGACCGACCCCTCGGCGGTGCTGACCGCCTACGTGGAGGCGAACCTCGCCTTCCTGGGCCGGCATCCGGCGGACCTCCGGGCGGTCACCGAGATCGTGATGAACCTGCGCGCCCCGGACGGCGCCCCCCGGTTCACCCCGTCCGGGGCCGACCCGGTGCTGGCCCACCTGGAGCGCCTGCTGCGCGACGGGCAGGAGACCGGGGCCTTCCGGGACTTCGACGCCCATGCCCTGGCGATCCTCGTCCGCGGGGCGATCGACACCGCCTCCGGGCGGCTGGTCACCGACCCGGACTTCGACCTGGGCACCTACACCCGCGAGCTCGTCTCCGTGATCGGGCTCGCGACCCGGAAGAGACCCTGAGGAGAGCGCTGTGAGCGTCCCGGACCCCATCCCGCGGCCGACCGTTCCCCCTGCCGGGACACCACCGGACCGGAACCCTGCGCCGTCGCCGGCCCCGGACGGCGGTGCGGTCCCGAGCGGCGGTGCGGTCCCGGGCGGAACGCCGGTGAGCTGCCGGCGTCACCCGCTGGTGGGACTGCTGGGCGCAGGCCTGGGCCTGCCCTTCGCCCTGTACTACGGACTGCGACTGGCCGGGGCGGAGCCCTGGGTGGCGCTGGTGCTCGGCGGGCTCGCCCCGCTGCTGCGCGTGCTGGGCGCCGCGGCCCGCACCCGCCGGCTGGACCGGCTCGGGGCCTTCACCCTGTCCGTGCTGGCCCTCAACACCGCCGTGGGGCTGATCACGGCCGACGCCCGGCTGCTGATGGCCCTGGGCGGCTGGCTCACCGCACTGCTGGGCGCGTGGCTGCTGACGAGTCTCGCCGGCGGCCGGTCCGCGCTCTTCGACGCCACCGTGGCTCTGATGCCCGCCGAGGCCGCCACCCGCTGGAGGCACGGCTGGGAGCAGGACCCGGTGTTCCGCCGGATCTTCCGGGCGATGACCGCGGGCTGGGGAGCCGCCTTCCTGATCGGGACCGGCGCCCGAGCGGTCATGGCCTACACCCTGCCCGTCGACGCGGTCCCGGTCGCCGCCGCGGCGCTGCTGCTGGTGCTGCTGGTCGCCGTCGTCCAGGCCGGCAAGGCGTACGGGCGGCGGCACCTGGGCCCGCCCGCCGCGCCGGCCACGGCGGCCGGGCCGCCCCCGGCGCCCGGCGGTCCGGGCGCCCGGAGCGGACCGGACGGTGACCTGGGCCTTTGACGCCACGTTGCGCCCACAGGGGACCGCAAGGTGTGAGAGTTCCCACTCGGCCTGTGCTTTCCCAGGTCAGTCCGGATAATGGGGAAGGCTGGCCCGAGCATCGTCGCGGGGATCAGCACCCCCTTCCCCGCAACCGAAGCAGGACAGCATGACTCTGGAAAAACCACGCACCGAGGCCCCCGCGGCCGAGGACCATCCGCAGGCACCGGCCGAGGAGCAGTCCGAGAAGAAGAGCCCGGCCCTGAACATCCCGGGCCTGCTCGCCGGCGCCGCCACCGCCGCGACCATGTCCGTGATCGGCGGCCACCTCAGCGTCGCCGGCACCGTCCTCGGCGCCGCACTGACCAGCATCGTCTCCGGCATCGCCATCGTCATCTACTCGACCTCGCTCGAGAAGAGCCGCCGCGGCCTGAAGAAGGTGAAGACCACCGTGGCCCAGCGCGTGCTCGCCCGCCCCGGCCTGGACTCCTCCGAGTCGGACGGCAGCACCGCCGTGGCCGCCGGCAGCCGCTGGACCGCCCTGCGCCCGCGCCTGAAGCCCGTCCTGGTCTCCACCGGCGCCGTCCTCGGCCTCGCGGTCGCGGCGATCTTCGGCATCCAGGCGCTCACCGGCACCGAGCTCTCCGGGGGCACGGGCACGATCCAGCGCACCGTGACCGGCAGCGAGTCGGTCTCCGTGCGCAGCGACGTTGCCCCCGCCCCGGTCGAGGACCCGGCCGCCGGCACCGGCGAGGTGGCCCCTGCCGAGGGGACCGTCCCCGACGCGGAGGTCACCGTGGCCCCGGGTGGAGTCGTTCCGGGCGAGGTCGCCCCCACGGACGGAGCGGTGACCGAGGACGACACCACGACCGGCGGCACCCTCCCGGACACGAGCGGCCAGGAGTCGGAGAGCGGGCAGACCGACACCGTCCAGCCGGGCGCCGGCGCGGCCGCCGAGCAGGCCGTGCCGGGCGCCGACGCCGGTGCGGTGCCCGCGGCGCCGTAGACGGCAGCACACCGGAAGGACCGGGGCGGGGACGTGGATACCACGTCCCCGCCCCTTCCCGTGCCGGCCCCTGTTCCTGGACGCAGGCCGCGCCATCTTTCGTCATGTTCGCCTGTTGCCCCTGACCAGGCCCGATGTTGGCGCGGCTCCCACGAGGTCTGGACTTAAGTCGACTGACATATGTCCCGAAAGGCACCTAACTTGGCCTCATCCCGGCTGCGGTCGCAGGCGGGAGGCGATCGACGAAGGGGAAGACAGTGGCAGGGGTTCGAGAGGTTCGCGGAAATCAGGTGGCGCAGTGGCTGACGGTCGCAGCCGTCATGCTGTTCGTCGCCAACGGCGCCGTCCTGGCCCTGGGGTCCCAGGCCTACGGGTGGGCCACGCTGCTGTTCGCGGCGGCCGCGTACTTCGCGGTGTCCACCGGGATCGTGGGACGCCCCCTGCGACAGCACTGACCCGCCGGCACCGAGGTGCCGGTCCTGACCCACCGACGCTCCGTCGTCGTCCCGGCGGCGGTTCCGGGGCGCGGGTGCCGCTGCCCGGGAGTGACGCCGCCCGAGGCCCGGAGGGACGCGGTCCGGCTGGTATCGTCCCTGAGGTCCACCCCATGTGCACCCAGCGAGGACCACCATGTCGCGCTCCCCTGCCCCGCGGACGATCTCCGCCGACGCAGAATTTGTTCCCTCCCCCACGACCACGCCGACGACCACGAACCCCGCCCCGGACCGCTCGGCCACGGCACCCGGTGCCCGGAGCCGGCCCTCCGCGGTCGACACCGGCTGGATGCTCGGCCTGTTCGGCACCGCCATCGGCGCGGGCATCCTCTTCCTCCCGATCAACGCGGGGGCCGGCGGCCTGTGGCCGCTGCTCGTGGTGACGGTCCTCATCGGGCCGATGACCTACCTGTCCCACCGGGCCCTCGCACGCTTCGTCTGCGCCTCGCCGCGGAAGGGCGAGGACATCACGGTCGTGGCCCGCGACTACTTCGGGGAGGGCGCCGGGCGGGTGATCACCGTCCTGTACTTCCTCGCGATCTACCCCATCGTCCTGATCTACGGGGTGGGCATCACCAACACGGTCGAGAGCCTGCTGGTCAACCAGCTGGGCCTGCCGCAGGTGCCCCGCGTGCTGCTCTCCGGGGTGCTGATCGCCCTGATGATGCTGGTCATGGTCGCCGGTCAGCGCCTCATGCTCGCGGTGACCCGGTGGCTGGTCTACCCGCTGATCCTCGCCCTGCTGGGGGTGACGATCTACCTCGTCCCCACCTGGCAGGTGGGCGACCTCGCCGTGGTGCCGTCCGCCGGCGAGCTCACGCTGTCGGTGTGGCTGATCATCCCGGTGCTGGTGTTCGCGTTCAACCACTCCCCCGCGATCTCCCAGTTCTCCCTGGCGATGCAGCGCGAGCACGGGACGGACGCGCCCGCGGCGGCGTCCCGCGTGCTGCGCCGCACCACGGTCCTGCTGGTGCTGTTCACCATGGGCTTCGTCTGGTCCTGCGTCCTGTCCCTGGGCACCACCGGGCTGCAGGAGGCCCGCGAGGCCAACCTCCCGGTGCTCTCCCACCTGGCCAACGTGCAGGACAACCCCTGGATCGGCTACCTCGGCCCCGCCGTGGCGGTCGTGGCGATCGTCTCCTCGTTCTTCGGCCACTACCTGGGCGCCAGCGAGGGCGCGGCGGGGATCGTGCGCAGCATGCTCCCCGCCCGGATCCGGCAGCCGCAGGACCGGACGCTGCGCCGGGGGATCGCGGTCTTCATCTTCCTCACCACGTGGGCGGCCGCGGTGCTCAATCCGAGCATCCTGTCCCTCATCGAGTCCCTGGCCGGGCCCGTCATCGCCGTGATCCTGTACCTGATGCCGATGTACGCCGTGCGCCGGATCCCGGCGCTGGCGCCCTACCGGGGGCAGCTCTCCAACGTGTTCGTGACCGTCGCCGGGCTCGTGGCCATCAGCGGCATCCTCTTCACCCTCGTCCGCTGAGCCCCCGGCCCCGGGCGGGGCGTCCCCGATAGACTGGGGGCCGCACACCGACCCGGTTCGAGACCGGTGCTACCGCCGGAGGAACATGGCCCGCAACCCCACTGCCGCCGATGTCGCGCGCGAGGCCGGGGTCTCCCGGAGCGCGGTCTCGATGGTCCTCAACAACAACGCCGACGGCAACGTCTCGCCCACCGCCCAGCAGCGGATCCGGGAGGCCGTGCAGCGGCTGGGCTACGTGCCGAACGCGGTGGCGGTCGCCCTGCAGAGCCAGCGCACCAACACCATCGGCGTGATCACCGACGAGATCGTGACCAGTCCCTTCGCCGGCCGGATCATCAGCGGCGCCGGTTCCGTCGCCCGCCCGGCGGGCTACGTGCTCACCGTGGCCGACACGGAAGGGGTGCCGGGGCGCGACCTCGAGCTCGCCGAGGCCCTGATCCACCGGCACGTCGACGGGCTGGTCTACGCCACGGGCGGCCTCGTGGAGCTGGACCCGCCCGTGGCGCTGCTGCACCGCCCCGCGGTGCTCGCCAACTGCTACGACCCGCAGGAACGGCTCGCCGCGGTGATCCCGGACGAGGTGACCGGGATGCGCCGTGCCACCGAGCACGTGCTCGGCCTGGGGCACCGCCGGATCGCCCTGCTGACCGGCACGTCCGACTCGCCGGCCACGCCGCTGCGCCGGCAGGGCTTCGAGGCGGCCTGCGCGGAGTTCGGCCGCGAGGGCCTGCGGCTCACGGTCGAGCCGACCGGCTGGGAGATCCAGGACGGCTACCGGGCGGCGCAGCGGCTGCTCGCCCTGCCCGAGCCGCCGACGGCGGTCCTCGCGTCCAACGACCGCACCGCCACGGGCGTGCTGCTCTGCGCGGCGGCGTCCGGCCTGCGGGTCCCGGAGGACCTCTCCCTCGTGGGGGTCGACGACCAGCAGAGCGTGGCCGACCAGCTCGTCCCCGCGCTGACGACCGTAGCCCTGCCGCACCTGCGGATCGGGGCGCGCGCCGTGGAGCTGCTCCTGGAGCAGCTCCACGGCGTCGAGGTCCCGCCCGCGGTGGAGCGCATCGACTGCCCGCTGATCGTCAGGGCGTCGACGGGCCCAGCGCCCACCCGGTGACCGCGCCCGGCTCGACCGCCGCGCACCAGGTCTCGCCGTCCTGCGGATAGGCCCGGAGGGTGTGGGAGGGCCCGTCCTGCGCGTAGACCTCCACCAGGGAGCCGTCGACCACGACCGTCGCCGCGCGCCCCGACCAGACCTCGCGCTCGCCGGCGGGACCGCGCAGCAGCAGGCGCACGGCGGCGTCCGGGCCCGTGGCGCGGAGCTCGGCGGCGTCCGGCAGCTCGACCGTCCCGTCCGCGGACGCCGGCTCGAGGGGCTCGCGCCGGTGCCCCGCGCACTCGGCTGCGGGGGCCGCGACGAGGACGTCGCCGTCCAGGCGGAGCTCGCGCGGCCAGGTGAGCAGACCGGCCCACCCCTCCTCGTCGCTGACCTCCTCCGGCCGCGTCTCCCACGACCAGCCCCACAGGAGGGTGCGGTCCTCCAGGGCCAGCACCTGGGGCGCGTAGAAGGCCGGCCCCGTGTCCACGGCGCCACAGGCCTCGGGGGTGAAGCGGGGGGCGGCTCCCCGGGCCCGGGCCCCGTCGTCGTCGTTGTCGTTGTCGTTATCGGGGTCCGCGTCCATGTGCCCGACGATGTAGCGCACGTCCTGCAGCCGGCCCGACCCGTCCTCCTGGCGCATCCACCGGGAGACGATCAGCACCCAGCGGGACACCTCGCCCTCGACCACCTCGAAGATCTGGGGGCACTCCCAGATCGAGGCGTCGAGGTCAGCGCTGAGCACGGGGTGGTCCGAGGTCAGCCACACGCCCAGGTAGGTCCAGTGCGCCAGGTCGGCGGCGTCGTAGAGCAGGATCGCCGCCCGGCCGTCGGCCAGCCCCGCGCCCTGGAGGGCGTACCGCCGCCCCGCCCAGCGGAAGAGGAACGGATCGCGCACCGCGACGACGTCGGGGTCCTCGGGCATCCCCGCCGCCGTGACGCCCTCCTGCCGCCAGGACCGCAGGTCCTCCGAGCCGGTGGCCAGCGTCACGCGGGACCGGTTGTCGCCGGCCTCGACACCGCTGTAGACCGCCACCGGGCGCCCGTCGTCGACGGTGAGCACCCCGGACCAGCAGCCGAACGCGTCGGGGCCGTGCTGCTGCGGGCGCAGGGCCACCGGCTCCTCCTGCCACGTCACCAGGTCCGGTGAGGACAGGTGCCCCCACTGGATGGCGTCGTGGCGTGCGGAGCCGGGGTTGTACTGGAAGAACACGTGCCAGGTGCCGTCGACCCGGCACAGCCCGTTGGGGTCGTTGAGCCAGCCCCGGGCCGGCCGGGGGTGGGTGCGGGGGAAGGCCCGGCTCATGGGCAGGACGGCGGAGGCGGTGCTGGGAGAGAGGGTCATTTGCTGCTTCCTGCGGTGAGGCCTTCGCGCAGGTAGCGCTGCCCGAAGACGAAGACGATGAGTGCGGGGATCATGGAGATCACGACGCCCGCCAGGACCACGGAGATGGAGCCCGTGCCCAGGTTCCCCTGCAGGGACACGAGGCCCAGGGGGAGGGTGAAGTTCTGCTCCGAGATGGTCAGGATGAGGGGCCGGAAGAACTCGTTCCAGTGGTAGTTGAACGCCAGGATGCCCACGATGGCCATGCCCGGCAGGGACAGCGGGGCGTAGATGGAGAAGAAGGTCCGCCAGGGGCTCGCCCCGTCCAGGGCGGCGGCCTCCGCGAAGTCGTTCGGCAGCCCCATGAAGTACTGGCGCATCAGGAACGTGCCGAACGCGGTGGGGATGGCCGGGATGATCAGCGCCAGGAGGGTGTCGGCCAGGCCCATGCCGCGGACCAGCATGAACACGGGCACGATCGTCACCTGGACCGGGACCATCATGGTGGCCAGGACCACGCCGAACATCAGCCCGGAGCCCCGGAAGCGCATGCGGGCGAAGACGTACCCGGCCATGGCCGCCGTCAGCATCTGCCCGGCGGCGATGAGGGCGGTGACCAGCGCGCTGTTGAGGACGAGCCGCACCAGGTCGATCTGCCGGGCGACCTCGGCGTAGGCCGTGGTGTCCGGGTCGGTCGGGAAGAACTTGGGCGGGAGGTCGAACGCCTCGCTGGGGCTTCGCAGCGACGTCGACAGGGTCCACATGACGGGTCCCAGGACCGCGACGGCGGCGACGATCAGGAAGAGGAAGCCGGCGACGCGTCCCGGGGTGGGCAGCCCCCGGCGCCGACGACGGCGGGGCGCGGAGCCGGCCGCCCGGGACGGGGTGTGAGCAGGTGCAGACATGAGGTGGTCCTTCGTCGGTCGGGAGAGCTCACTGGTAGTGGACGTAGCGCCGGGAGAGGCGGAACTGCGCCAGGGTGACGAGCATGATGAGCACCATGAGCACCAGGCCGATGGCGGACGCCTTGCCGAACTCCAGCTGCTGGAACGCCGTCTGGTAGACGACCATCACGGCGGAGCGGGTCGAGTCCCCGGGGCCGCCGCGGGTGAGCACGTAGGGCTGGTCGAAGACCTGCAGCGCCGTGATGATCGCCGTCACGGACGCCACCAGGAGGGTCGGGCTGACGAGGGGCAGGGTCACGTTGCGGAACTTGGACCAACCCTTGGCGCCGTCGAGGTCGGCCGCCTCGTAGAGCTCCTTGGGGATGGACGCGATCCCGCCCAGCAGGATCAGGAACGTGAAGCCGAAGTTCTGCCACACGTAGACGAGCACCACCACGAGCGAGGCCCCGGTCGTGGTGGTCAGCCAGGGCACCGCGGGCAGGCCGACATTGGTGAGGAGCCAGTTCACGACGCCGAACTGCTCGTTGAACATGTAGCGCATGAAGATCGAGACGCTGGCCGCGGAGAGGATGAGCGGGAAGAAGAACGTGGAGCGGAAGAACAGCCGCAACC
This sequence comes from Kocuria sp. LHG3120, assembly GCF_049897445.1. Classification (NCBI taxonomy): domain Bacteria; kingdom Bacillati; phylum Actinomycetota; class Actinomycetes; order Micrococcales; family Micrococcaceae; genus Kocuria; species Kocuria sp. LHG3120. The sequence continues at coordinate 238,712 of NZ_JAFCWG010000004.1, forward strand.
AGCTCGGCATCTTCCCCTGCACCAGCACCGCGAGGGTCATCGCGAGGGACAGCTGCAGAGCCACCGCGACCACCACGAACACGATCGTGTTGAGGAAGGAGACCCGCACGGTCCGGTCCGTGACGAGCTCGGTGAAGTTGCGCAGCCCCACGAACTCGGGCGCGGAGATGATGTCCCACTGGAAGAAGGCCAGCACCACGGAGGCCAGGATGGGCAGCACCGTGAAGACGCCCATCCCGATGACGGTGGGGGCCAGGAAGACGACGGTCATCCACCCCTCGGCCCGGGAGCGGGTCCGCCGCGGCGGCGGCGCCGGTGCGGGGACCGTGGTCCGGGCGACGTCCGGTGCCGGTGCGATGGTGGTCATGAGTCCTCCCCGAGGATGAGAGCGAGTTCGGTGTCGAGCCGGTCGAGGGCCGAGGTCATCTGGCCGGCGCCGCCGCCCATGGCGACCGCCACGTTCTTCATGAGCGCGGACTCGACGGCGGCCTGCTGCGGCGGGGCGGGAATGGGACCGGTGCTGGGGAAGCGGTCCAGCGTGTCGTAGAAGACCTGCCAGTGCTCGGGACCGGCCCCGCGGTAGAAGTCCGCGGTGACCATGGAGCGCCGGCTCGGCGTGGTGTTCGGGTGGGGGGTGGCCAGCTGCATCGACTCCTTGCGGGCCGTGAACTTGATCCACTCCCACGCCTGGTCCTTGCGCTCCGAGGTCTTCATCAGCGCGTAGCCGGCACCGCCGAACTGGTGCCGCTGCGTGCGCCAGCGCGGGAAGAACTGCACGTCGAAGGCCTCCGGCCCCATCCCGGCCTCGTTCAGCCCCTGCGCCCAGTACCCGCCGGCCGGGGTGGCGCCCACGCGGTTGGAGGCGAACAGGCCGATCAGGGCGTTGCCGCCGCCCTCCTCGGGGCGCACGCCGAGGCCCTCCTGCACGAGCTCCCGCAGGTAGTCGAACGTCTCCGTGACCCGCTCGTCCCGGACGTTGGAGCCCGTCCACAGGTAGCCGCCGCTGCGGTCGGCACCCGCCGGGTGGTCCCCGTAGAAGCCGTTCCACAGCCATCCGCCGCCCGGCGCCTTCTCCTCGGTGAGGAAGCTGGTGCCGTTGGCGTAGAGCCAGGGGACCACACCGCCGAACAGGCGGTTCGTCCAGTAGTAGGGGCGGAAGGAGCCCTCGTTGGAGCGCTGCATGGCGCGCATGAGCCCCGTGAAGTCGTCCTTGGTCCAGTCGTCGGCGGGCCGCTCCGCCCCGGCCCGGCGCAGCGCCGCCGTGTTGAGGTACATGTTGGCCGCGTTGAACTCCAGCGGCAGCTGGTACAGGTTCCCCTTGTACATGAAGGCCTCGACGAGGCTGGGGTGCACGTCGCGGAAGTACTCGCCCATCGTGGCGGCGTCCCGCTGGACGAAGCTGTCGAGGGGCACCGCGAGCCGGTCGGCGAACAGCTGGGTGCCCTCCGTGGCCACGTACACCAGGTCCGGCGCCTGGCCGGCCGCGACCATGGTGAGGATCTTGGAGAAGAAGTCGCCCCAGTCGGCGCTCTGGACGGCCTGGATCCGCACCGGGATGTCCGGGTGCTCGGCCCGGAACTCGTCCACCAGCTGCTGGCGCTTCGCGGCGTCCTGGGACGTGCCCTGGATCGCCACCGTCAGGACGTCATCCCCGCGACCGGGGATGTCGGAGGCGGTCAGGCGCGGCCACGCCCCGACGGTGGCCCCGGCCAGGGCGACGCCCCCGACCCCCAGTAGCGCGCGACGGGTCATGCTGCTCGCTGCAGTCATCCGCGTGTCCTCACTCTGCTGAACTAACACGTGTCAGGTTCCTGACACGTGTTAGGAGAGTAGGGACATCCGGGGCGAAGTGTCAAGGATCACAGTGCGGGGCCGTCACAAGACTGCATCGGGGGCCGTCCGGAACGGCGAGCGCTCAGGAGACGAGTGCCGCCGCTCCGGGGCCGGTGAGCTCCTCCGGGCCGACCGGGCGCCCGGACACCGCCAGCAGCAGCGCGAGGACGCCGCCGCGCACCTCCGGGCCGGTCCCGGCGTCGAGGTCGGCGTCGGTGGCCACGAGCCGCAGGCCCGCCGCCCGCTCCTTCCCGCCGCCGAGCTTCGTGCTGGTCCGCAACTGGTGGCGCAGGGCCTCGGCGACCGGTCCGGCCGGGCGGTCCCGGGTGAGCGAGAGCGGGCGCCGGATGTCCTCCCCGTGCACGAACGCCTCCACCAGCCGGGTGGCCGGCGCCGCCGGCGCACTCGTGGTGCGGCCGCTCACCGCGCGGAACGCGGCCAGCGTGTCCCGCGGATCCGCTCGGCGCTCCCGCGCGACGCCGCTGGCGTTGCAGCGGTCGAAGTCGAAGCGGGCGGCCGCGAGGCGGCGGAGGAAGCCCAGGCGCGTGGTCCGCGCGTCGTCGACGAGGTGGGCCAGGACGTCGTGGACGTCCCAGCCGGGGCACAGCGAGGGGGTCGCCCCCTGCCGCGCCGGGAGGTCCTCCAGGTCCCGGATCAGCGCCCGGCGCTCGGCGTGGACCACGGGCCACATCTCGGTCATGGGGACTCCTCGGTGCTCGGGCGCCCGGCGTGCTCGGGGCGGTGGGGTCAGGGGCGGACCCGCACCCGGGCCAGTTCCCGGGTCAGGCGCAGGTCCCACCCGGTGCCGAGGACGACGACGAGCAGTGCCGCGGTGAGGGGCTCCGGCTGCTGCAGCACCACCGCCAGGGCGACCAGTGCCGCGGTGAGCACGGCGGTCGCGGTGCGCGTCATGGTCCGGGTGGTCGTCTGCGTCATCGGTTCTCCCTGGGTGGTCTGGGGCGTGCTCCGGGGCCGAGCCTGGCACGGCAGGCTGTGCCGGAGCTGTCACCGCGACCGGCAGTGGCTGGGCGTCGGCTCAGGTCGACGGTGCCGCCGGCAGCCGCAGCAGGAACGTGGTGGTCGGGACGGACTCGAGGGTGAGGCTGCCGCCGAGGGACTCGGCGAGCTCGGCGGCGACCGTCAGCCCGATGCCCTCGCCCCCTTCCCCGGTGCTGACGTGGCGGTCGAAGATGCCCGGGCCCGCGGGTCGGTCTCCCTCGTCCTGGACCGTGATCGCCCAGTGCGTGCGGGCATCCCTGGCCCGTACGCGCACGACTCCGCGGCCGTGCCGCAGGGCGTTGTGGATGAGCACGTCCAGGATCTGCTGCAGCAGCCCGGGATGCGTGCGGACGCGGGCGGGACGCGGTGCCATCGCCGTGACGGTGCGGCCCGCCGCACCGGCCTGCCGGTCCCAGCGCGCGGCGGTCTCGGCGGTGAGCAGCGCCAGGTCCACGGGCACCGGGCGCTCCAGACGGCGGCCGCGGGAGTGCTCCAGCAGCTCGGTCACCGTCCCGCTGAGCCGGTCCAGCTCCCCCAGCGCCCGGTGGAGCTGCTCGGACACCGCGGGGGCGGTCTCGGGCCAGTAGGTGAGGTCCTCGAGCTCCAGGCGCAGGGCGGTGAGCGGGGTCCGCAGCTGGTGGGAGGCATTGGCGGCGAACTGGCGCTCGCGGTGCAGGAGGGCCTCGAGCTGCCGGGAGCTGGTCTGCAGCGCCACCCCGATGGCCCGGGCCTCGGGCAGCGTGGAGTCCATCGGCGGCAGGCTGAAGGTCCCGTCCCCCAGCCGGCGGGCGGCGTCGGCCAGCCGCTGGAAGGGCCGCGCCAGCCCGCGGGCCAGCACCACCGCGGCGAGGACGGCCAGGACCACGACCCCCAGGCCGATGAGCACGATCGGCATCACGGCATCGGTGATCCGCTCGCTCACCGCCGCACCGGAGCGGGTCAGCTCCAGGGCGCTGCCGTCCGGCAGCCGCCGGGTCGCCACCACGTCCGCGGCGTGGCCCTCGGCCTCGCCCGCCGACGCCACTATCCGGCCGTCCGCACCTCGGTGGACCAGGACCTCCCCGTCGTGCACGAGGGCGTCCAGGTCCTCGTCGACGGGTCCACCGCCGCGCGAGCGCTCCGTGAGCACGGCTGCGATCAGGTCCGCGGAGCGCTCGGTCTGCTGGACCACGGTGGTCCGTGCCTGCTCGGCCACCATGTAGGCCCGCGGGCCGCCGTACAGGACGATCACGGCGATCGCCAGACCGACGAGCGCCGTGATCAGCCGGTCACGCATCCGGCGGGCCGTCCTCGAGCCGGAAGCCGATCCCGCGCACGGTGACGATCTGGGCCGGCGCCCCGGAGTCGGCCAGCTTGTGCCGCAGCCGGGCCACGGTGACGTCGAGGGTCTTGGTGGAGCCGAACCAGTTCTCGTCCCACACCCGGTCCATGAGGTGCTCCCGCGTGACCACGTCCCCGCGGACACCGTCCAGTTCGGCCAGCACGTCGAACTCCTTGGCGGTGACCGGCAGGACCGTGTCGGCCACGAAGGCCTGCCGGGACCGCGGGTCCACCCGCAGCCCCGGGGCGGTCTGCGGCTGCGGCACGGGAGCGGTGGACGGGCCGTTCTGCCGGCGCAGCAGCGCCCGGACGCGGGCCAGCAGCTCGGCCAGGCTGAAGGGTTTGGCCATGTAGTCGTCGGCGCCCACGTCGAGGCCGACCACCCGGTCGATCTCCGAGCCGCGGGCGGTGAGGATGAGCACGGCCCCGGTGTAGCCGTCCTCGCGGGCCTGCCGGCACACGTCCAGTCCGTCCCCGTCCGGCAGCCCGAGGTCGAGGACCACCAGGGAGAACCGTCCGGTGGCGGCGCTCACGAGGGCGGCCTGGCCGGTGCTCACCCGCTCCACGGCGTACTGCTCCCGCTCGAGGGCGCGGGTCAGGGGGAGGGCGATGCCGTCGTCGTCCTCCACCAGGAGGATGCTGGGGACCATTGCAAAAGCATATCCATTCTCATGGGACTGTCCGGTGTCCCGCGTCATGTTTCGGCCGCAGGCCCACCAGGACGACGACGGCGCCCGCCATCGCCGCTGTTCCCGTCACCGTGAGGCCGGTCCGTGCGCCCGCGTGACCGAGCCCGGGCAGACCGAGCGCCGCCAGCAGGCCCTCCCCGAAGAGCACGAGCGCCGCCACGAGCACCAGGGTGAAGCGGGCCGCGAAGCAGCCGCGGAGCCGGAAGCGCACGGCGCCCACGACGCCCAGTGCGGCACCGGCGAAGAGCAGCACGCTCAGGTAGGCGGCCTCGTCCCGGATGAGCACGGCCTGGACGGCGAGGACTGCGGCGAGCAGCACCGCGGCCACGGCGGTGGCCCGGCGGGCGCGCGGACGGCGCATCAGAAGTCCCCGTCCGCGGCGCCGGTCTCGTTGACCGCTGCCGACGACACGGCCTTGCCGGCGAGGTCCTTGACGGCGGTGCTGGGCGTCCAGGCCATCGTCGGCGTGCTGTTCGTGCTCGGCGTGCCGCCGCCCGTCCTCTGGCCCAGTGTCACGGTGATCACCGTGCGCGGACGGCCGTCGACGACGACCGCCTCCGCCGTCATGGTGGCGTCGAACCGGGCGCTCGTCGAGACCGAGAGGTAGTCGGCGCCCAGGTTCACGGAGCCCACGGAATCGGCCCGGGCGGAGCCGGCCACGGTGATGCTGCTGTCGGCGAACCAGCCGCTCTGCATGTTCAGCGCGGTCGCCAGTGCGCTGCCGTCCCACCCGGTGCTGATCGTGTTCAGGTCCACGAGGTGGCTGTAGGTGTAGGTGATCGTGTCCCCGGCGTCCATCGTGCCGGCCCTGCCCCCGTTAGCTGCCTGGACGTCCACGCCGCGGACCACGGTGTTGAGCACGTGCCGTTCGGGAACGGACGCCGAGGCGGTCTCCCGCCCCTTGCTGTCCACCAGGACCGCGCGGAGGTCGTAGGCGCCGTCTGCCACACCGGTCGTGGTCCAGGCGCAGCTGTACGGCGCGGTGGTGTCGGTGCACACCGTGCTCCAGGTGGTCGTGCCGGCGGGGGCGTACTGGAAGCGGACCGCCTGCACCCCCGCGGTGGAGGCAGCGGTGGCGCTCAGCGTGGTGCCGCCGGACAGGTAGGTCTTCGGGGCGGCCAGGGTGACGGTGCTGACCGGGTTCTCGACCTCCCGGTTCGCGACCACCGCGGAGGTGGTGGCGTTGCCGGCGCGGTCGGTCGCGACCGCCCGGAGGTCGTAGCGGCCGTCGGGCAGCTGCCGGGTGTCGTAGCGGCAGGAGTAGGGGGCGGCGGTCGCGGTGCACAGGTCCCGGTAGGTGCTCGAGCCGCTCGGGGCGTACTGGAGGACCACCTTCTGCACACCGGCGCCGGGGTCGGCCGCGGTGGCCTCGAAGGTCCGGGTGCCGCCGAGGAGCGTGCCGGGATCGATCATCGTCACGACGGGCCCGGTGTTGTCCACCACGGTGGTCGCCACGGCGGAGACCGCCGAGTACCCGGCCCGGTCGGTCGCCACGGAGCGCAGCGCGTAGGAGCCGTCCACGACACCGGGGGTGCTCCACGTGCAGCGGTAGGGGGCAGAGGCGGTGGTGCACACCGTGCGCCACTCGCCTCCGGAGGCCGAGCGGTACTGGACCGCGACGGTGTCGATCCCGGTCTCGGCGTCTGCGGCGGACGCGGTGAGGACGACCGAGCCCGCCAGGATTGCGCCCGGAGGGGTGAGAGACGTGGTGGGCGGGGTCCAGTCCGCGGCGGCCCGGACGGTGCCCTGCGGGTTGGCCGAGCGGCTCGTGAAGGACGCGGAGGAGAACTCGGCGGTGCTGCTGAGGCCCAGGAGCAGACCGAGCACGACGACGAGAACGGCGGTCGCGGCGGTTCGTGCGGTCATGGCGATCAGTGGCTCCCGAAGCGTGGGTCGAGGTCGGTGTGGGCGAGGACCGGGTGGTCGGTTCCCACGCTAGAGAGCCGGTGGCAACAGCCGGGGAACAGAGGCCGTTCGCAGTTCCACAGTTCGGCAACACCTCCGCGGCAGGGCATACGGCATGCCGTGCCGCCGCGGGTCAGACCGCGGCGGCGGTCCTCCGGCCCGGGACGGGGCGTCTCGGCGGGCCGCCGAGGTGTTTCCGCGCCGTGGCGGCAGACGGCTGGGGGGTCTCGGTGCGGGGCCGGGGCCGGCGCAGGACCTGCACGACCTCGATCGCGCAGCGGAGGGCGATGAGCCCGGCCGGCACGCCGATGACGAGCTGCCGGACCTGCGGTTCGGACAGGGCGATGAACACCCAGCCGAGGTGGGGGACGGCGTGGTCCAGACGGGCCTGGTTGGGACCGGGCAGCTGGAAGGTCCACGGGTCGGCGTCGGCGTTGGCGTCGCCCTGGGTCCGGAACACGGGCCCGCTCTCGGACTCCTCGACGGTGAGGATGCGGTGGGTGACCAGTTCGGTGAGCCCGGAGTCCGGCGGCGGCAGATAGGTGATGACGTCGCCGACGGCCAGGTCCGCCACCGGCACCGCGCTCTCAATGGCCAGGGCGCCCTTCTCGAAGGTCCCGGACATCGACGCGCCGGTGATGACGTAGCGCTCGTAGCCCAGCGCACCGGGCACGAGCATGGCCAGCGCCAGGGCCAGCACCACGAGTGCCGCCAGGTTCAGCAGCACCCGGGAGGCGGTCCGGACCGCGATCCGCACAGCACGCACGGTGTCCTCCTGCTGCGGGCGCACGCCCGCGGTCGTGTCGAACGAAGACGGCGGGGCCCGCACGTCAGGGCCGGCCCCGCCGGGTGGATCACTGGTTGGTGGTGGTGCCCGTGGCCTGCACGGCGTCCCAGCTGTAGGTGGCGGTGGCGGTCTTGCCCTGCTCGGTGTTGTCCGCAGACTGGGCGAGCGTGACGCTGAAGACGAACGTCTTGGCCTGGCCCGGAGCCCAGTCGCCCAGCGTCAGCGGGCCGGCGGCGGTGAGCTCGCCGAAGGTGCCGGTCCACACCGGCGCGGTGGAGCCGGACTCGGTGATCGTGAGCTTGAGGTTGGACTTGGTGGTGAAGCCGTTGGTCGCGGTCTCCGTGAGCTTGAAGCCGGCGCCGAGCGTGCCGGAGTTCTTGATGGTGACCGAGCCGTTGAGGGTGTCACCGGGCTTCATGTTGGCGAGATCGAACACCGCGCTGCCGGCCTTGGAGTTCGTCTGGGTCAGCGAGCCGGTGCTGAAGGCGTTGGACGAGTTCACCGAGTTGGAGGTGAAGTCCGCCCCGGAGCCCACGGCGAGCGCGGCGGCGGCGGCGAGGCCGGCGAGGGGGACGAGGACGCGGTAGCGGCGGGGGCGGGAGACGGTGGCGACGGCGGTGGCGGTCATGGGAGGAGCCCTTCTTCGGTGGTGCGCTGCGGTGGGTTGTTGACTCCAAAACTACGGAGCGCCGTTCCACCGCCCGGCCACGCATTTGCCTCCGCAAAGCCCCAGTTCCACCACGCCCGACGCCGGGCGCCACCGTTTCCTACATCCTGGTAACAACCCCCGCAGCAGGACGTTTCCCCTTGTGGGCGGGTCGGGGGACAGCCCTCGTCGTCGGCTACCGGACGTGCTCCCGCAGGAAGGCGACCGCGCGCTCCCAGGCCGCGGCCGCGGCGTCGGGGCGGTGGTTCGCCCGGTTCCGGTCGTTGTGGAAGGCGTGCGGGGCGTCGTAGTAGTGGAACTCGACCACGGGTGCAGAGGACTCGCGGCGGAGCTGCTCCTCGAGCGCCTGCGCCTTCTCGACCGGGTAGGACGAGTCCTCGCGGCCGTAGTGGCCCTGCACCGCCGCGCGCACCCCGTGGCAGGCGTCCGGCACGCCCTGGCCGACACCGTAGAACGGCACCGCGGCGCCGATCCGCCCGCCCTGGTCGGCGGCGAGGGCCAGGACGAACCCGCCGCCCATGCAGAAGCCGATCGCCCCCGCCGTGGAGCTGGTGACGGCCTCGTGGCCGAGCAGGAAGTCGACGGAGCCGGCGAGCAGCCGCACGCCCTCCTCCTCGGGCAGCCGGGACATCATCTCGGCGGCCTCCTCGCCGTCGTGGGTGATGGACCCGCCGTAGAGGTCGGGGGCCAGGGCCACGAAGCCCTCGGCGGCGAGCCGGTCCGCCACGTCCCGGATGTGGTCGGTGAGCCCCCACCACTCCTGGATCACGAGCACGCCGGGACCGCGGCCGGCGGCCGGCAGCGCCAGGTAGCCGTGGGCCCGGCCCCCGGCCGAGGGGAAGGTGACGTTCTGGTGCGGGGTGGTCTCCACTGCGGTGCTCCTTCGGATCGGGGCTGCGTCGGGCCAGTGTAGGCAGGAGTGTGGACAGGCGATTCCCCATCACAGGGCAGGTGCGGGATCCTCCGAGGCGTTTGCTTTCGTACACTTCAGTGTGGGCCGGGTGACGGCCCGATCCAGCACAGAAGCCAGGAACCATGCACCAGCCCGGTGGCACCACGCCGCAGCGGGGAGCGTCGCCCCGGACCCGCGACGAGCACGCCGCCGCCGCGCGCCTCCCGCGGTCCCCGAGCGGACGGACGCCGCAGTGGGTGCTCGAGGAGGCGCTGGAGCAGCAGCGCGAGGCCCTGCTGGGCCCGGGCGCGCGCCGGCGCCGGGACCGGCGCGCCGCCCGGGCGGCCAGGGCATCCGCCCGCCGCTGGGCGAGGGCGCCGCGCAGGCGCAGCCCGGCGTGGCGGGGGACCCCGGCCGTGGGCGTCGTGGTGCTGCTGATGCTCTGGTTCACGCCCGGGCTCCTCCAGGACTACGCGCTGCCGGTCATCCGCCCCTACCTGCCGAACGCGTCGGCGCCCCCGCCCGGGGTCGGGGCCGCACCGGCGCCGCTGGGGGCGCCCCCGGCGGTCGAGGACGTCGGCGGCCACCGCTTCATGGACTCCCCGGACCCCGCCCAGCCGATGGTCGCCTACGACCCGTGCCGTCCGGTGCACTACGTCGTGCGCCCGGACGGCGCCCCGCCGGGCGGCCGGCAGCTCGTCGAGGAGGCGGTCGCCGAGATCTCCGCGGCCACCGGTCTGCGGTTCGTCCCCGTGGGGACGACGACGGAGGCGCCCGCCGAGCAGCGCACGCCCTATCAGCCGGACCGGTACGGCCGGCAGTGGGCGCCCGTGCTCATCGCGTGGTCCGACGAGACCGAGGTGCCGGGGCTGGCCGGCAACGTGGTGGGCCTCGGCGGCAGCACGGCCCGGCAGGTGCCCGGGGGGCCGTTCGCCTACGTCACCGGTCAGGTCGCCCTCGACGCCCCGGGCCTGGCGCCGGTGCTGGAGCACCCGGACGGGGCGGCCCACGTCCGCGCGACCGTCATCCACGAGCTGGCGCACGTGGTGGGGCTCGCCCACGTCGACGAACCCACCCAGATGATGCACCCGGCGGGCAGGGCCACGGTGCTCTCGGCCGGGGACCGGGCCGGCCTGGCGAAGCTGGGCGCCGGGCCGTGCGTGCCGCGGCTCTGACCCGGACCGCGCCGGCGTGCCGCCCGCCGCACCCGGTTTCGGGCCGGAGCGCGGTGGGCGGACGCCCGGTGGGTGAACGACCGGCGCGGCGTCGTTCGCCGACATGTTCCCGGGACGCCACCGGCCGGCCACGCCCCGGTCCTACGCTCGGCGCATGCGCAGAGTCCCAGCAGCAGCAGCCGCCGCACTGGCCGCGGCCGTCCTCCTCACCTCCACGCCGGGGGCGCTCGCCCACAGCGGTGATCCGGGCCGCGGGCCCGCCGGCGCGCCCGTGCTCGAGCGGCGCGCCACCCTATCTGCCGACCACCTCGCCGAGGGCCCGCCCTCCGGGGCGGCAGCCACGCCGGCGAACGGCCGCACCGGCCCCTTCGACGGCCAGGTGATCCCCGGCTTCTCCGCCATGGTCGACAACGGCGACGGCACGTTCTGGGCCATGCCGGACAACGGCTTCGGCAACCAGGAGAACTCCGCCGACTTCCTGCTGCGGCTCTACCGCATCGCCCCGCAGTGGGAGACTGCCGAGGGCGGGAGCGGCGAGATCGAGGTCCAGGACCACGTGTCGCTTCGGGACCCGCACCACCGCATCCCCTTCCCCGTGGTGCACGAGGACACCGAGGAGCGGCTGCTGACCGGCAACGACTTCGACGTCGAGTCCGTGGTCCGCCAGCCGGACGGCACCTTCTGGATCGGCGAGGAGTTCGGGCCCTTCCTGCTGCACGTGGACGCCGAGGGCGTGGTGCTCGAGGAGCCCGTGCCGCTGGCCGACGTCCGCGACGGCGGGACGGGCACGCTCGAGTCGCCGCAGAGCCCCTACCTCGAGGACGGGGAGCAGCCCGCCGTCGGCGCCAGCAAGGGCTTCGAGGCCATGGCGGGCTCGCGGAACGGCCGCTACCTCTACCCGATCCTGGAGGGCGCCCTCGCCGACGACGACGATCCGCGCCGCCGGCTGGTCCTGGAGTTCGACACGAGGACGCGGGAGTACACCGGCCGCACGTGGGACTACGAGACGGACACCGACGCCAACCTCGTGGGCGACGCGTTCCTGACGGGTCAGAACCGGCTCCTGGTCCTCGAGCGCGACGACCTCGACGGCCCCGCGGCGGTCACCAAGCGCGTCTACGCCGTCGACCTCCGCCGCACGGAGGACTCGGGTCGCCTCGAGAAGGAGCTGGTGGTCGATCTGCTGGCCATCGACAACCCGGCCGGCATCGGCACCGGGACCTCCCCCGGCGCCTACGGCGTGGGCGCGCAGTTCTCCTTCCCCCAGCAGTCGGTCGAGGTGGTCCTGCAGCTGCGGGACGGCCGCCTGCTGGTCGGCAACGACAACAACTACCCGGGCAACGACGCCCGCGTCCCGGGCACCCCGGACGACACCGAGCTCATCGTGCTGGACCGCGAGCGCCTCGAGCCCGCGGCCGGGACGGGCCCCGAGGTGATCGGTCACCGCGGCGCCTCCGGCTACCGCCCCGAGCACACGCTGGCCTCCTACCAGCTGGCCATCACGCAGTGCGCCGACGTCGTCGAGCCCGACCTCGTCCCCACGAAGGACGGCGAGCTCGTGGCGCGGCACGAGAACGAGATCGGCGGCACCACGGACGTCGAGGACCGCCCGGAGTTCGCCGAGCGGCGCACCACCAAGGTGGTCGACGGCACCGAGGTCACCGGCTGGTTCACCGAGGACTTCACGCTGGCCGAGCTGCGCACCCTGCGCGCGGAGGAGCGCATCCCGGATCTGCGCCCGGGCAGCACCGCCTTCGACGGCCTGTACCCGATCCCGACGTTCGAGGAGGTCGTGGACCTCGCCCGCCGCTCGCGCACCTGCGACGGCGAGCCGGTGGGGATCGCGCCCGAGCTCAAGCACCCCACGTACTTCGACTCGATCGGCCTGTCCCTGGAGGAGAGGACGGTCCAGGTGCTCGAGGCCAAGGGCTACGGCGACGAGGCGGACCCGGTCGTCCTCCAGAGCTTCGAGACGGCCAACCTGCGCGAGCTCGACGGGATGACCGACGTGCGCCTCGCCCAGCTGGTCGACTGCTCGGGCGCGCCGTTCGACCTCGCTACCGCCGGCGATCCGCGCGGCTACGCGGACCTCACGACGGCGGAGGGCCTCGAGGAGATCGCGTCCTACGCCGACATCCTCGGCGCCTGCAAGGACGTCATGATCCCGCGGAAGGCCGACGACACCCTCGGCGAGCCGACGGCCGTGATCGCCGACGCCCACGCCGCGGGTCTCGAGGTCCACGGCTGGACTTTCCGGGCGGAGAACTTCTTCCTCCCCGCCGAGCACCGCGCCGGCGCCGATCCGCGGGCGCACGGCGACCTGGCGGGGGAGATCAGGGCCTTCGTGGAGGCCGGCATGGACGGACTCTTCTCCGACCACCCGGACCTCGCGGTAGCGGCCCTCGAGGACCTGTCCTGACGACCCGGTCCGGCGCCCTGCCCTGACGCCGCAATTCCAGGGGCCGCCCGGGCCGGACCGGGCGGTCCCTGCGCGGCCCGGTCGGTCACCGGCGGCGCTCGGCCCCGTCGTCGTCGGCGGGAGCCCTGGTGCGAAGCCGGGAGAACCCGACGAGGACCGAGGCCGTCGCCGTGATCGCCACCGCGAGCACCGCGATCCAGACCGCCACGGACCCGTAGCCGCCGGCCGCCTCGTGCGGGTCCAGGAACGGATAGGGGTACCACCAGGGGTTGCCGGTGCCCTCGTCCAGCACGAACGGCGCCCGCACCAGGGTGTAGACGGCCCACAGCACCGGATACACCACGATCCCGCCGACCGTCCGCCACCGGACCGGGCTCCGCCCCGGCGCGAGCAGCCAGTCCAGCAGCGCGTAGACCGGGACGATCGTGTGCAGCACCTCGTTGGCCCACGGCTGCTCCAGGGCCGCCTCCTGCGGCAGAGCGCGCAGCAGCGCGTTGTAGACCACCCCGGTGGTGACGGTGTACGTCGTGGCCGCGGCGCGCAGGGCCCCGAACCACGGCGGGTCGGCGCCCCGCCGTGCGAGCAGGTACCACGCGCCGAACCCGAACACCACGGCGTGGAACAGCGACGTCTGGATGGTGAAGTAGCTGAAGAAGTTGGCGACGTCGACCGCGATGGCCCGGTCCCCGCGCTCGATCCAGAACCGCAGGTACGCCTGCAGCCGCCCGGCCACTGCCACGACCAGGGCCAGGCCCATCAGCACGCGGGCCGCGGCGAAGCACCGTCTCATGTCTGCCCTCCTCCGGTGCCGCAATCTACCCCGAACGGCTGACCTGCGAGAATAGGGGTCCCGACACCACCGGCCGGAGCGGAGGGAACACCGTGCGCAGGTTCGAGCCACCGCAGCCCCGTGCCCGGCGGACGCTGCTCGTCCCGCTCGCGGTCGCCCTGGGCGTCCTGACCGGCTGCACGCCGCAGGCCGTGGAGGCCACCTCCCCCGCCGCGCGGGCGCTGGCGGCCCTGCCGGTCGAGAACGCCGGCGGCGGGGAGGACTACGACCGGCTCGCCCAGTTCGGGGACTGGGCCGATCCCGACGGCAACGGCTGCGACGCCCGCAACGACGTCCTGGCCCGGGACCTGACCGGTGACGTCCTCCACGACGACGGGTGCAGGGTCCTCTCCGGGACCCTCGAGGACCCCTACACCGGGCGGACGATCGAGTTCGTCCGCGGACCGCTGACCTCCGCCGACGTGCAGATCGACCACGTGGTGGCGCTGAAGAACGCGTGGATCTCCGGGGCCGACCGGCTCACCCAGGACGAGCGCACGGCCCTCGCCAACGACCCGCTCAACCTGCGGGCCGTTGACGGGCCGACCAACGGGGAGAAGTCCGCCTCCGACGCCGCCGGGTGGCTGCCGCCGAACGAGTCCTTCCGGTGCGAGTACGTGGCCACCCAGATCGCGGTCAAGACCCGCTACGAGCTGTTCGTGACGGCTCCCGAGCGGGACGCCATGGCGGACGTGCTGGCCGGGTGCCCGGAGCAGGACGTGCCCACCGACGTCCCGCCCGCCGGGAACGCCGCCGCGGGACCGTCACCGGCGGAGGAGGTCTACTACGCCGACTGCGCCGCGGTCCGCGCCGCGGGTGCGGCGCCCCTGCGCTCGGACCAGCCCGGCTATCGGCCGGAGCTGGACCGGGGCGGGGCCGAGGGCCTGGCCTGCGAGTGACGGCCGACGCCGCGGCGCTCTCCGCGGAGGACCACCGGGGCCGTCACCGGAACGGCGTATGCGGGCCCGGCCTGACTCCCACACACCGTTCCTCGTGCAGTTCGGGAACGCCCTCTCCGGCATCGACTCACCCGTTCTCCTGCGACGGAGCCGCCGCCCCGGGGGCGAAGATCGCGAGGAGCTCGCCCACTTCGTGGGCGGCGGTGGCCGGATGGCGGAAGTGCCGGTGGGTGTCGACGGTGTAGTGGCTGCGCCGGCCCACTCGGTGCCGGGTGAGATAGCCGGCGTCCTCGAGGTCCTTGAGGATGGTCAGGGTCGCCCGGGTGGTGATGCCCACCTGGGCGGCGATCTCGGTCACCCGGGCGTCCTGGGACTGGGCCACGGCCAACAGGACGTGGCCGTGATTGGTGAGCAGCGTCCACGGCGGGCGCTGGACCGGGCCGGAATCCTCCGCTCCTGCCGCGTCGGAGTGACCTGGGGCCGGGGAGGAGGTCCGAGCCGTACCGGGATGGGAGCTGGAGGGCAATGGTGGGGTCCTTGTCGTCGGGGCGTCCATGGACTTCTCGTCGACCGGTGTGCCGTCCCGAGGGGGCGCGGGCATCACAGCTGGGCCAGTCGGCGGGAGCGCGCCGGGCGGTGCACGCTGAACGGGGAGCCGCCGGCCTCGGCCACGAGCAGGACCTCGGCCCCGTGCCGCACCGTGGGCACCGGCAGCTGTGCCGGGGTGACGATCACGGCAGCTCCGATCCGGGCGCCCGCGTGGGACACGGCGATGGCCCGCACCTGCTGGGCGCGGCGGAAGGGGCAGGATCGGTGCCACACCACCTGCACCGCGGCGCTCATGCCGGCGGCGTCGAGGGTCGGGCGGGTGCGGGCTGCGATGGCCTCGGCCTCGCGCAGCCCTTCCTGGCGGACCCGGTCGGCGATGACGGGCTCGATGGTGAAGGCCGAGCGCAGCATCGGCACCAGCAGCAGCAGCGGGCGGTCCTGGTCGGTGGCGATCCGGACGGCGCAGCGAGTCACCGCGACGGCCTCGGGCCCGTCGGTGATCACCGCGACCACGGTGCGGCACGGTGCCGGGGACAGGTGGACCAGGGTCATCGGGGGTCTCCTTCGTGCGGGTGGACGCGCTCGGGCTCGCGGTGGGTGTCCTGGGCCTGGGCCTGTTGCGGTCGAGTGGCCGGGCGTGACGCCGTGCGCCGGGTCCACACGGGCTCCAGGGCGGCGTCCTCGGCCTCGGTGGCAACCCGGAACGGGGGCTCGGCCGGGGCCGGCAGCGCCTGGCGGCCCTGTCCGCGGGTGGCGCGCAGGCTGGCGACGACGGAGACGGCGATGATCGTGGCGACCACGGCAAGCGACACCGGGGTCGGGATGTAGAACACGTCGATCTTCAGCAGCATCTTGATCCCGACCCAGATCAGCACCAGAGCCAGGCCGATCTTCAGGTACACGAAGCGGTGGATCAGGTCGGCCAGCAGGAAGTACATGGCCCGCAGCCCCAGGATCGCGAAGGCGTTGGCGGTGAAGACCAGGAACACCTCGTCGGTGACGGCGAAGATCGCCGGGATGGAGTCGACGGCGAAGACGACGTCGGTGGCCTCGATCAGCACCAGCACCGCCAGGAGCGGGGTGGCCAGCAGCACCCCGTTCTTCCGGACCAGCAGCTTCTGCCCGTGGTAGGCATCGGTCATCGGCACGAAGCGGCGGAAGCCGCGCAGCACCATCGACTGCTCGGGGTTCAGGTGCTCGTTGCGCTGGCGGATCATCCGGTAGCCGGTGTAGAGCAGGAACGCGGCGAAGACGTAGAGGATCCAGGAGAAGTTCTGGATCAGCACCGCCCCGGCGGCGATGAAGATCCCGCGGAACACCAGGGCGCCGAGCACCCCCAGGAACAGCACCCGGTGCTGGAACTCCCGCGGGACGGCGAAGTAGCTGAAGATGATCGCCCAGACGAAGACGTTGTCCACCGCCAGGGACTTCTCGATCAGGTAGCCGGCGAAGTACTGCTGACCGAACTCCGCGCCCCACACCTGCCAGACGATGACGCCGAAGGCCACGCCGAAGGCCACCCACACCCCCGACCACACCGCCGCCTCGCGCACTCCGATCACGTGGGCGCGGCGGTGGGCGAACAGGTCCACCGCCAGCATCACCACGATGAAGCCCAATACCGCGGCCCAGATCCAGAACGGGACATCCATGACGAAACCTTCCGATCGATCCGATCGGAGGTCTCTCCCGGCCCCGGCTGCGGGCCCGTCCGCCGGACCCGCACGGGGTCGTAGTGACGACGGAACGCTGGTGGGATACTCCCCTCCCTGTGCGAACAAGTGAAGCACGCTTCACCCATGAGTTCAATGGGGTCTGTCGCACCACATGATTGCGGGGCGGCAGCCCCGCTGCTCTTCCCCTCGCACGGCAGGACGGAGAAGAATCTGGTGATGGACCTTCCCCGCATCTTCACCATCCGCGAGAGCACCCACCGGATCCACAACCCGCTGACCGCGGACAAGCTCGCAGCCCTGGGCGAAGCGCTCCGTCTCGACCCCGGGACACGGATGCTCGACCTGGCCAGCGGTTCGGGCGAGATGCTGTGCACCTGGGCGCGTGACCTGGGTTTCACGGGCACCGGGGTGGACATCAGCACGGTCTTCACCGAGCAGGCCCGGGCCCGCGCCGTCGAACTCGGCGTCGCGGACCGGGTCGAGTTCGTCCACGGTGACGCCGCCGGCCATGTCGCCGACCAGCCGGTCGACCTCGCCGCCTGTATCGGCGCCACGTGGATCGGCAACGGCGTCGCCGGAACCGCCGAGCTGCTCGACCGCAGCCTCCGCCCCGGAGGATTGATGCTGATCGGCGAGCCCTACTGGCGGCGGACCCCTCCGGACGAGGAGACCGCCCGGGCCTGCCACGCCACCGGCCTCGCCGACTTCCTGCTCCTGGCGGAACTGATCGAGCAGTTCCAGCAGCTCGGATACGACGTCGTGGAGATGATGCTGGCCGACCAGGACAGCTGGGACTGCTACGCCGCGGCCCAGTGGCTCAACCTGCGCCGCTGGCTCGACCAGAACCCGGACGACGATCTGGCTACCGAGGTACGCGAAGAACTCACCACGGAGCCCGCCCGCTACGCGCGCTCCACGCGTGAGCACCTCGGCTGGGGAGTCTTCGCCCTCATGGAACGCTGATCTTCCGGAGCAGGTTCCCGGGTCAACGGGCGTACGACCCGGCGGGACCGAGGAGGTCGAGGCCGGGGCGCAGCACGAAAAGACCGGTCCGGGAGTACCAGGAGCGCCTGGAGGAAGGCGTGGGAGGCGGCTACAGACCGATCTCGTCCAGGTCGGCCCCGACGATCAGCCGACCGCTGTACCCCTGCTGCGCCGCCTGCCACTTCTCGAGCGGCCAGCTGCCGGGCACGAAGTGGTTGAGCACGAGCGTCGGGACGCCGGCCTTCTCCGCGATGGCGCCCACCTCTTCGACAGGGGTGTGGGACTTGATGAGGTGCTGGAAAGCCGCTTCGTCCTCGGAACTGCGAGGTTCCGGATAGCGCTGGGCCGCCCATTCGGTGGCGATCACCTCGTGCACCAGCACATCCGCGCCCCGTGCCATCCGGACGAGGTTCTCGCTGGGTCCGGTGTCGCCGGAGAAGACGACGCTGCCGTCCTCGGTGTCGAAGCGGAAGGCGAAGGAGGGGAAGACCGGAGCATGCTGGACCAGGGTCGCGGAGACCTTCACCCGGTCGTCCTCGTAGAAGACCACCGGCTTCATCCGCGGGTGCGGATCGCCGTTCGGGTCGTCGACGAGACGCTCCGGCAGCGGGATGTCGTGACCGGCGAACATGTCCTGCGGAGCGGGCATGCCGCCGTCGATGGCGCGATCGTTGAAGTCCGTGGCGAAGGCACGCACGAGCAGCCCGACCATCTCCGCGGTGCCCGGGGTGGGGTTGTCGGGGGCGGTGATGGGCGGCATCGGATGGGTGCCGGTCTTCGGCGGCAGGATCCCGCGGTTGCCGGGGCCCCACACCGGGACAGGGCGGTCCGCGGCCACCAGACCGTTGTAGGCGCCCAGGCTGAGGATGTTCGACAGGTCGTTGATGTGGTCCGAGTGCAGGTGGGTGAGGAAGATCGCGCGCAGATCGCTCAGCGCGGCCCTGGCCTGCCAGTTCCCGAGCTCGGCGTCCATGAGCCGGAATCCGACGCCCTCGCCGGTGTCCACGAGGTAGTAGCGGTCACCGACGACCAGCGCGCTGGCGATGCCCGTGCGCGGCGGCTCGGTGGCGCCCCAGCCCGGACCACCGCTGGTGCCCAGGAGGACGATCTTGGTCCGTGCATCGGAACGCAACGGCGTGCGGGCCGCCGCCGCAGCCACGGGGGCCGGGGCGAGCAGCGGAACAGCACCCGCAGCGGCGAGACCGCCGAGCACCGTACGACGCGATACGGGACGTTCTCGAGAGGACATCAGGACTCCTGGGCAGGCTGCAACGAGACGCACTTCACACTAGTCCGCGTGCCGTCTGCTCAACAGGCGGTCGAGCACCAACCCCCTTCCCCGCACCGCGAGCGCACTGACCGACTGGGCCCCTACGCCGGCGGGCCGGCCCCAGGCCCGTCCTGCTCCGTGGCGCGCAGGTGCTCCCGGGCGACCCGGCGGACGCACTCGGTGATGCGGTGCAGCCGCTCGGAGTCCAGGGCCCAGCTCTGCCAGTAGAGGGCGACGTCGTGGTGCGCGTGGTCCTCGAGCAGGGCCAGGGACCCGTCGGCGAGCTCCGTGCCCAGCTGCAGCTCCGGGAGCATGCCCCAGCCCAGACCCGCCCGGACCGCGGCGAGGAAGCCCTCGGCGGACGGGACGGTGTGGGTGGGCGGGGACCCGTCGACGCCGCGGGCGCGCAGTGCGCGCAGCTGCAGGTCGTCCTTGGCGTTGAACCGGAGCACCGGCATGTCCGCCCAGTCGACGCCGGCCTCGGTGGTGAACCGCCGGCGCAGGGCGGGGGTGGCGACCGGGACGTAGCGCATGAAGCCCAGCCGCTCGAGCCGGCACCCGCTCACGGGGGCGGGGTCGCCGGTGACGGCGCCGATGACGTCCCCCTGGCGCAGGAGCCGACTGCTGTGGTCCTGGTCCTCCACGTGCAGGTCCAGGGTGGTGTCCGACCAGCCGGCGGCCTCCTGCAGGACGGGCACGAACCAGGTGGCCAGGGAGTCGGCGTTGACGGCCACCGGGGTCACCGTCCGGGAGGAGATCCCGTGGCCGAGGGAGTGCAGAGCCTCCGCCTCGAGCACCTGCACCTGGCGGGCGGTGCGCAGCAGCACGGCCCCGGCCTCGGTGGGAGTGCAGGGCGCGCCGCGGCGCACCACGACCTGTCCCACGGAGGCCTCCAGGGCCTTGATCCGCTGGCTGACGGCCGACGGGGTGATCCCCAGGGCGTCCGCGGCGGCCTCGAAGGTGCCCTCGTCGACGATTGCGGTCAGGGCGCGCAGATGCTCGAAGTTCATGAAGCAAAACTAACGCACCCGTCAATTCTTTCGTTTGTCTGCATCTCGAGAGCTGGCTACCGTCGAGGCCATGTGGAGCATCTGGGGTACCGGGCTGATGAGCGGACTGGCGCTGATCGTCGCCCTCGGCGCGCAGAACGCGTTCGTGCTGCGACAGGGCATCCGCCGCGAGCACGTGGGCGTGGTGGTGGCGCTGTGCGCGGTCAGCGACGCGGTGCTGATCCTCGGCGGCACGGCCGGGATCGGGGCGCTGGTCTCCCGGTTCCCCGAGGCGCTGGACGTGCTGCGGTGGGGCGGGGCCGCCTACCTGACGTGGTGGGCCGTGCGGTCCTTCGCCTCGGCCCTGAAGCCGTCCTCCGTGACCGCCGAGGCCCCACGCTCCCGCGGATCGGTCATCGCCACCACCCTGGCCCTGACCTACCTGAACCCCCACGTCTACCTCGACACCGTGGTGCTGCTGGGCAGCCTCGCCAACCAGCACGGAACCGACGCCCGGTGGGTCTTCGCCGGCGGTGCCGTGGTGGGCAGCGTGGTGTGGTTCTCCGCCCTGGGCTACGGTGCCCGGGCGCTGTCCGGGGTGCTCAGCAGCCCGCGCACCTGGCGGGTGGTGGACCTGGTGATCGGCGTGGTGATGCTCGCCCTGGCCGTCAACCTGGTGCGGGGCTGATCCCGCGGTCTCAGCCCGCGGCCGGCTCCTCGGCGGCAGACCCCCCGGTAAGCGGCGGCTCCTCGGTCAACGGCTCCTCGGACGTGGGCTCCTCGGCGGCCGGCTCCTCAGTCACCGGCTCCGCCGACGTCGCCTCGGTCCAGGAGGCGCCGGGCTCCCGGGGCGTCCCGGCGGCGAAGGCCTGCCGGACGGCCTCGGCCTGCTCCTCGGGACCGGCGTGCTCGGCGGCGGCGATCACCGTGGCGAACGCCTTCGTGTCCTGGACGAGCTCGGTGATCGTCTCGGGCGAGTCGACGCACCAGGCGTAGGCCGTCGCGTAGTCCACGGGGCGCCCGTTGGCGGTCACGGTCCCGCGCTCGTCGATCTCCACGCTCATGCGTCCTCCTCGGTCGGGGCTCCGGCCCCCGGGGCGGGCCGGCCGTACGGCGAGAGTACCTCCGGGCGGCACGTCAGGGCCGGAGGAGACCCTCTGCCGGCCGGATCCGCGGCGCCCGGGCGGGCACACCTCGTCCCGGAGTGACACCCTGTCGTCAGCGGTTGTCAGGCCCGCTCCCTAGACTGGACGGGTGCAGGCCTGGCTGGAGTCCCTCCCCCTCGGGGCCGCGATTCTGTTCTTCTGGGCCGGGGCCGTCGTGCGGACCACCACCATCTTCGCCCTGGGCCGTGCCGCCGCCACCGGCGGGAGCCGGCGCTCCGACCGCGTCCGCGAGCTCATGGACACCGCCGTCTACCGGCGGGCCCAGCGGCTCGTGCACCGCTGGGGCGTCCTGGCCGTCCCGGCCTGCTTCCTCACCGTGGGTCTGCAGACCGCCGTCATCCTCACCACGGCCGTCACGGGCATGCCCCTGCGCCGCTGGATCCCCGCGATGCTCGTGGGCACCCTCATCTGGGGCGTCATCTACGGCACCGTGGGCATGGCGGTCGTCTGGGCGTGGCTGGAGCAGCCGTGGGTGGTCGCGCCGCTCGTCGTCGTCGTGCTCCTCCTGCTGCTCGGCCACAGGATCCGCGCGCGACGCCGGGCCCGCGGCGAGCGCCGCGACGAGGACCTGCCGATCTCCCGGTGACATCCCGGCCCGCCGTCCGGTCTCAGAGAATTCTTATGAACCGGGGGTAGTGTTCCGGCAGTGATGTCACCGATGCAGTCTCCCGTTCCCCACATGTTCGCCGCGCCCGTCTACGCCGCCGAGCGGCTGCTCGTCGAGGCCATCCACGACGAGCACGTCAGCGTCGACGCCGTCGTCGTCCTCGACGCCCTGGCCGAGCACGTCACGGCCGCTGAGGCCCCCGCCCTCGAGGTCGTCGCCGAGGACGCCCAGCTCACCTGCGCGGAGCTCACGGCCGCCCTGGGCGACCTGGACGACCTGGGCTACCTCCAGGAGCTGGCCGAGCACGCCCCGCCCCTGTCCGCTCTTCGCGCCTCGCTCTTCGGAACGGCCGCCTGAGCCCAGCGGAACGGGCTCAGTCCCGCTGCTCGGACTCCTCGTTCTTGGCGTCCCCGTGCTCGTGCGGGATCGGGGTCATCTCGGTGGTCATGTCGGCGTCGTCGTTGGAGGCGGCGTCCTCGATGGGGTCCGGGCTGGAGGTGGGCTGCTCGCTCACGGGGTGCTCCTTCGTCGGGATGGCGTGCGCCGCATCGGCGCGGTGTCCCCAGACTACGACGGCGCCCTGCTCAGCCGGCGTCCTCCGCCGGGGCGCGCAGCGGCGCGAGGGCGGTGGACCAGGCCACGACCTGGTCCAGCATCGTGGCCAGCGAGCGCCGGTGGTGCTCGGCCGGGGCGAAGGTGCGGTAGTGCTCGAAGTCGGTGCGCAGGGACAGCGACACCTGCTGGCGCACGTCGGCCAGCTGCAGCTCCCCGGCCACCTGCCGCAGCTGCTCCACGGCGCGCACACCACCGGCGGTGCCGTAGGAGACGAAGCCCACGGCCTTGTTGTTCCACTCGGCGTAGAGGTAGTCGAAGGCGTTCTTCAGCACCCCGGGCGCGCCGTGGTTGTACTCGGGGGTGACCACCACGAAGCCGTCGAAGCGATCGATCGTGGCCGCCCACCGCCTGGTGTGCTCGTTCTGGTACTTCCCTGCCGAGGGCGGCACCGGCTCGTCGAAGTGCGGCAGGGGGTGCTCGCGCAGGTCGAGGAGCTCGAACCGGGCGTCGCCGCGCCCGGAGGCGTGGGCGAGGACCCAGCGGGCCACGTCCCCGCCGTTGCGGTTCGGCCGGGTGCTGCCGAGGATGATGCCGATGCGGACCATGGCGATCCCTCCCGAGGGTCTCGGATCAGGTGCTGACAGTGGCAACACGTGCTGCGGGCCGCTGCTTCCCGGCCGGAGCCGCGGACAGCAGCCGCACGGCCTCGCGGGCGGCCGCCCGCCCCGCACGGGTGGCGCCGAGGGTCGAGGCCGAGGCGCCGTAGCCGACCAGCAGCACCCGCGGATCCCGGAGCACGCGCACCCCGTCCATCCGGATGCCGCCGCCAGGTTCGCGCAGCCCCAGGGGTGCCAGGTGGTCCAGGGCGGGCCGGAAGCCGGTGGCCCACAGGATCGCGTCCGCCCGCACCTCCCGGCCGTCGGCGAGCCGGACGCCCTCCGGCGTCACCGCCCCCAGCGGCCCGGCAGAGACGAGGATCCCGGCCTCGATCCCGGTCCGGTACTGCGCGGTCAGGGGCAGTCCGGTGGCCGAGACCACGCTGGCCGTCGGCAGCCCCGCGCGGGTCCGCTCGTCGACCCGGCGCTCGACGTCCCGCCCCCAGTCCGGGTCGAACTCCCGGTCCGTGAAGCGCGGGGGCCGGCGGGTGACCCACGTGGTGGTGGCGCCCGCCGCGGCGAGCTGGAGCAGGAACTGCACGGCCGAGGTGCCGCCGCCCACGACCACCACGTGCCGGCCACGGAACTCCTCCGCCGAGCGGAAGTCGTGGGTGTGCAGCTGCCGCCCGCGGAAGGACTCCCGCCCGGGGTAGTACGGCCAGTGGGGGCGGTCCCAGGTGCCGGTGCCGTTGATCACCAGCTCCGTCCGCCAGGTGCCGGTGTCCGTGACCACCTCGAGCAGCCCGTCGTCGGACGCCGCCTCGACCCGCCGCACCGCGACGGGACGGTGGACCGGCAGCGCGAAGCGGCGCTCGTACTCGCCGTAGTAGCGCGCGACGACGGCGGAGGCCGGCTCGGCCGGGTCCGGCACCCCGAGGGGCAGCCCGGGCAGGTCGTGGATCCCGTGGGCGCCGCCGAAGGTGAGCGAGGGCCAGCGGTGCCGCCACGCTCCCCCGGGGCCGGGATTGGCGTCGAGGACCACGAAGTCCTCCTCGGGGACCAGTCCCCGGCGCCGCAGGTGGTGGGCCGCCGACAGCCCGGCCTGTCCCGCCCCGATGACCACGACCTTCATGCCCGCTCCCCTTTTTGGTTGATGTATCACCAATCAGGGAACGGCCGGGGGTGCCGAGCTATTCCTGGGCCCGCCCCGCCGCCGGGGCGTGCTCCCCGAGCAGGGAGCGCACGTGCCGGACCGCCCGCCGGGCCTCCGGCGTCCACCAGGCGCCCACGTAGACGTGGAAGGCGCCGGGCTCGTAGATCAGCTTCCCCGGGTTGCCTGCCCGCGCCAGGTCCCGCGCGAAGGCCAGGACGTCGGCGGCCAGGATGTCCTTGCCGCCCTGGACCACGTGCACCGGCGGCAGCCCGGCCACGTCCCCGTAGAGCGGGCTGACCAGCGGGTCGGTGAGCTCGCGGTCCCGCGCCCAGGCCGCGGCCATGGGCACCACCCGGTCGGTGCTCAGCATGGGGTCGTGCGGATCGATCTCCCGCACGGCCGGGTGCGTGGCGGAGACGTCCACCGCCGGGGAGAAGCCCACCACGTGGTCGGGCATCCGCTGCCCGGCGTCCCGCAGGCGCATGGCCAGCCCGATCGCCAGGCACCCACCGGCCGAGTCCCCCGCCACCACGATCCGGTCCGCGGCGGGCAGGGTCACGAGGTCCGCCCAGGCCGCGGCGAGGAAGTCGTAGCCCTCGTCCACGTGGCCCTCCGGGGCCAGCCGGTACAGCGGGACCGTGACCGTGGTCCCGGTGTTCTTCACGAGCTCGCGGACGATCCACCAGTGCGCCGGCAGCAGCGGGTTCACGAACGCCCCGCCGTGCAGGTAGATCAGGTGGGACCCGTCCGCCCCGGCGCGCGGGGTCAGGCGCAGCAGCGGGCGCCCGGCCACCTCGGTGCGCTCCACGGCGTGCGAGCGCCGCAGGTCGGCGGGGATCCTGGCCGGCTCCGGGTACCGGCGCCCGTGCAGCTGCTCCACCGGGGTCCACGGCTGCAGGCGCGCCCGCAGCCGGACCGCCTGGGAGGTCAGGGCCATGCTGATGCTCATCCGGTCACCCTTCCTTCGCGCCGTGCTCAGGCCAGCTGGAGGGTGGTGAGGCAGGTCGGGCTGTCCGGGGAGGTCTCGAACTCCTGGACCGCCCGGCCCCGCTCCGAGCTGATCTCGAGCGTGCCGGTGATGTCCTTGGGCAGCCAGAAGCCCACGAACCCGTTCTCGTAGCTGGTCACGCTCTCGTCCACGAGCACGGACCCGGAGCCGTCGGTGATCCGCACGTCGAAGTCCTCGCCCACGAGCTCGCCCTGGCACCCGGAGAGGCTGTGGAAGAAGCACTCGTGGGTGGTGGTGGCATACGGGGCGACCGCCAGGTAGAAGCGGTCCTCCGGCATGGGCAGGGTCGTCTCGGCGGTGCCGTCGTCGAGGACCACCTCGTCGTAGGTCACGGAGCCGGCGAGCCCGGCGTCGCGGTCCTCGTGCGTGCGGTCCAGCTGCTCGGCGACCTCCTGCGTGCTTGCGCCCTCGAGCCCGTGCGCCCGGAGCAGGTCGTCCTGCTCGGAGCCCCCGCCGGCGCAGCCGGAGACGAGGAGCAGGACGGCGGCGGACACGGACAGCACGGCGGATCGCATGGGTCCAGGATATCGGGGCGGTCCCTGCCACCGGCTCCCCCGCAACCACCCCGGGATGCCGGGAGTTTCCTGTGGGACCGGTCACAGATCCCGCCCCGGCGGCTAGAGTGGATGTCCACTGGTGTGAGGGGTTCGGGAGGATCCGCCGTGCAGAACACCGAGAACAACGAGGTCTCCGGGATCGTGCTCCTGATCATCGGGGCGGTGGTACTGTCGGTGGTCTCGTTCGTCCTCGTCAACCTGGGCACGATCCTTCTCCTCCTGCTGGCCGGAGCAGCCCTGTGGCTGCTCGGCGTGCTCCTGCGGACGCTCGTCCGCTCCCTGGTGGTGCGCGTGCGGGAGCGGCTGCACGGCTGGCCGCGGAGCAGCTCCGGGACCGGCGCCGGGTCCGGTGCGCGGACGGACGGAAGGGCCGCCGCGAGGAACCCGGGTAGGAGCCCCCGGAAGAACAGCGGGAAGTCGATCGCGAGGACCGCGGAGCAGGCCCGGCTGGCCGCCGCGGAGGACATGCGCACCGCGTGGATCCGGTGGCAGCTCGGCGTCCTGCCGCCGCAGCAGCGGCACGGGGAGGCGAGCTTCATCGCCGTCCGGCTGGCCGAGGTCCCGCACGCGGACTGGGACGCGACCCGGCTGCGGCGGCACGGCCAGGCCCTGTGGTCCGTCCGGGACGCCGCCGCCAGGACGCCCCTGCACGGGGAGGTCGAGGCCCGCCTGGACCGGGTGGCCGCCATGCTCTCGGAGCTGACCGACGAGGAGTTCGACACCCACCGCGGCCAGACCGACGACCGCTACCTGTACCACCCGGACCGGGAGGTCCGGGCCGCCTACCTGGCGGGCGGCTCGCAGGGCGTCGAGGCCATCATGGGCACCATCACCGCCGTCCGCGCCCAGGTCCGCGAGGACGCCGCCGCCCGGGCCGCCGCGGACTGCCTGGCGCGCGAGCGCAACGCCGCGCTCCGGGCGCTGCGGGAGACCCGCCGGCCGGCCCGGCCCCGGGACGCCCATGCCGCGTGGGAGGCGCAGGCCGAGCAGATCGGCCGGTGAGCCGCCGGGACCGGGGCGGGCCCTACGCCAGGTGCTCCTCCGGCTCGCCCTGGAACTCGCGCACTTCCACCGGGAGCGTGGTCGCCTGCGCCAGCTTGCGGCCCCACTCGATGGCGGCGTCGTAGTCCGGGGCGGCCACGATGCAGATGCCCCCGGCGTGCTCGTCCTCGCGCTCGTACGGACCGTCCGTGGTCACCACGTCCTCGCCGTGGAAGCGCACGACGACGGACGCCTCCGCCCGGTCCAGGCCCCCGGCGAAGACCCACGCCCCGGCCGCCCTCAGCTCCTCGTTGAACGCGGCGACGTCCCGCATCACGGGCTCGAGGACCTCCGGGGCCGCCGGTCCGCCGTCGGGCTGTTCGATGCTGAGCAGGTAGTGCTTCATGGCGAGCCTCCTGGGCGTCGGATGGTCCTCGGAGTCTACGGTCGCGGCGGCCCGCCGAAATAGACCTGGGCGTCCACCACCTGCCCGTCGCGCACGGTGATCGCCTCCATGTTCCGGAAGGTTCCCCCGGCCCGGAGCTCGTACTCGTACCGGACGAGCACCAGGCCGGGTTCCGCCTCGACCACCTGGAGCAGGTCCTGCCGGGAGACCCGCTGCGCCGTGGGGAAGCACCGCTCGAAGTACGCGGCCCGGTCGATGTGGTCGTCCTGCGGGGACGTGAACCGGAACCCGTCCCCGACGAGCCCGCGGGCCGCCGTCTCGTCCTGCGCGAGGTAGGCGGCGAAGAGCCGCCGGACGACGTCCGTGCTGCTGCTGGTCATGCCCGCAAGCTACTCCCGGGCGGGAGCCGGGACAAGCACGGAGCCGGTCCGCCCACCGGGGCTCAGCCGTTCTGCGGGACCTGGGCCACCAGCTCGTCGTCGCCGGGCTCCGCCACGGGCGGCAGGGCCCGGGCCTGCTCCGCGACGGGGCGCACCGCGCGGTCCGCGGGCTCCAGGCGCACGGTCCGGCCCGTCTCGAGGGAGGCGAGCACCGCCTCGTGCACCCGGATGTCCATCAGCCCCTCCTCCCCACCGGCCTCGGGATCGGTGCCGGTGAGGATGCAGTCCGAGAAGTACTCGGTCTGGCCCGCGAACTGCTCCACCGGGTCGTGGGCGCGGGTCTCGCTGCGCCCGTCCCGGGTCACGGTCCAGCTGATGCCCACCTCGGGGCCGAAGCCGAAGCACGGCTGCGCCGCGACCACGCCCCCGGTGCCCACCACCGTGAACTGCTCGGTGGCCTCGCCCGCGTAGCTGATGGTGAACTGCGCCACCCGCTGCCCGGGGAAGCGCAGCGTCACCGCCACGGTGTCGTCGAAGTCGAAGCCGCGCCCCGGGGTCCGCACCCCCATCGCGTGGACCTCGAGGGGCTCGGCCGCGAACAGGTGGCGCACCGCGTTGAGGGGGTAGCTGCCCATGTCCGGGATGGGCCCGCCCCAGTACCCGGAGTGCCCGCGGTGGTTGGCCTCGTCGATGTCCTGGGTGAAGACGGCGGTGAACAGCCGGGGGTCGCCCACCAGCCCCTCGTCCCGGACCCGGGTGATCAGCTCGAGCGTGCCGGGCTCGTGGTGCAGCCGGTACGCGACCATCAGCCGGGCCCCGCCGCGCGCGGCGGCGTCGATCATCGCCCGGCAGTCCTCCACGGACGTCTCCATCGGCTTCTCCACCAGCACGTGGACGCCCGCCTCGAGCGCCGGCTCGGCGAACTCGCGGTGCCGGAACACGGGCGTGGCCACGTAGACCGCGTCCACGTCCCCGGAGGCCAGCAGCGCGGGGTAGTCCTCGTAGGAGTACGCGGGCACGCCGTACTCGGCCGCGAGCTCCCGGGCCTTGTCCGGGGTGCCTGTGACCAGCGCCGCCAGCACGGAGCTGCCGGCCCGGGCCATGGCGGGCAGGAACGCCTGCTGGGAGATCTGGCCGAGCCCGACCACCGCGTAGCGCACGGGGCCGTTCGTCGAGGGGGCGGTCCGGGGAGAGGTCATGGGGCATCCTTCGCGGTCGGGACGGACGGACGGTCCCGGCCAGACTAGCCCCGCGGGGTCCCGGGAGGGCGGAGCGGGCCCGGCGTCCCCGGATCCCGCCGGATGCGCGATCATGGGAGGTCCGAGGGACCGCGCACGCGTCCGTCCCCGTCCGTCAGGAGGATCCGTGCCCAAGAGCAAGCCCCGCAAGAAGGCCGCCGCCAAGAAGAAGCAGCAGCGGCGGGAGTTCCACGCCGCGGCCGGCGCCCGCACCGTCGACATCGAGGGCGCCGCGCAGGGCACCTGGGACGATGACGCCCACGAGCTGCTCGTCGCCCGCGGCTGGGTGGCCTACCGGGACCTGGAGATGGACCAGCTCGGCGACGGGTGGGAGTGGCTGCCGTCCCAGCTGCCCCTCGACGCCGGCGTGGGCGGGGAGCCCGGGCCCACCACCGTGTTCGCCGCGGCCGAGGGCGGCTACGACGTCGAGCTGGCCAACCCGAACGGCTCCGTGGACCCGGACCGCGCGGGCCACTACAACACCCTCGAGGACCTCGCGGCGGACCTGGACAGCCTCGAGGCCTGGCGCGTGCCGGCCGACGAGTACGTCCTGCCGGACGTCCCCGCCTTCTCCGCGGACACCCCGTGGGCGATCTGCCAGCTCTGGGCCGGCGGGATGATCGACCACTGGGAGCTCGCGGCGGACCTCATCCACTTCCCGTACGAGGAGACCGAGGAGGGCTTCGCCGCGGTCGAGCGCGCCCACCGGACCGGGCTGATCCCCGCCCAGCTCTACGCCGCGATCCGCGCCGGCCGCGCCGCCTAGCCGGATCCTCTTGTCGGGGCCCCGGGCCCGGCGTAGCGTGAGCCGGGACCATCACCCTGCTGAGCACACGAGGAGCGGCATGAGCGAGACGACCCCGGACCCGGCCCGGAACAAGCCCTCCCAGGCCGAGGGGGACGTGCCGGAGGACCAGAACGTGCAGTCGGCCGTCGACCCGGACGACAACAAGCCCTCCCAGGCCGAGGGGGACGCCCCCGAGGACGCGCCGGGCGACGACTGATCCCCGGCACGGACGGTCCCGGGCGTCCCGCCGAGGGCGGCACGCGCCCGGGATCAGTGCCGGGTCAGCCCCCGGTCGTCCCGGGCGGAGGCGTTCTTCGGCGCCCACGCGGACAGGCCGAGGAGGTCGGCCACCTCGCGGTAGTGACTGGTGGAGAGGATCCCGAAGCCGGCCTCGACCGCGCGGCGGTAGTAGTGCACGTCCAGGGCGTCGGCGGACAGGTTCTCGTCGTAGCGGTGCAGCTCGAGGCGCATGGGCACGTTCCAGCTCCGCATCCGCAGGCTCTCCTCCATGTCCGGGACGTAGTGGCCGGCGAAGCCGATCACCCGGCGGAGGTCGGGCACCTCCCGCCGGACGTCGTCGACCGTGGGCAGGCCGTCCGGGTGGGTCGGGACGAAGTAGACGAGGTCGGGGGCGATCCGGCGGTAGACGGCCAGCTCCGTCAGCCCGTGCACGCTCACCACCACCTGGCCCTCGGCCCGGTGCGTGCGGACGAGCTCGACGACGGCCTCCGGGGTCACGTTCTTGACGTCGAGCCACAGCACCGCCCCGGCCAGCACCGCCCAGGTGAGGAACTCGCCGGCCTCCCGGATGGGGAACCGGGTGACCTCGCCGTAGTTGTCCACCAGGTGCTGACTGAGCACGTAGTCGGCCGACTGTTCGCTCACCGGGCCGGCGCCGGTGCTCCCGTGCCCCATGACGGCCTCGTGCAGGACCACGCACCGGCCGTCGACCGTGGTGCGCAGCTCGATCTCGATCATGGTGCGCGCCCGGGTGGCCAGGACGTTCTGGGCGGACTCGAGCGCCGAGCAGGGCCAGGACCCGTCGGGGTGGAACCCGGCGCGGCGGGCGAGCAGGAGGGGCCCGTCGGCGGACAGGCGGTCGTGGCGGGTGTAGGCGGCCAGTTCGGCCGGCGAGTCGAAGACGATCGAGTGCCCTGCTGCGCGCGCCGGCACGTCGGCTGCGACGTGGTCCGGCGAGTCCGGGCGGCGGTAGTTCTTCGGCATGGGAACTCCTGGGGGGATGGGAGCGCGGACAGCGGCCGTGGGGGGACGGCCGGCGGACGGGAAGCGGGGGAACCGCCCGTCCACGTGCTCAGGGGCCCTCGGCCACCCGTGCACGCTCCAACTCTTCCACGTCCGAGGCCGAATACGTGGCTGCGATCTGCATGTCGTTGCCTCCGCGCAGGACATTGCGGGTGCTGAGGCCCCGGAAGAGCGTCCTGGGGATGGGCCGGTAGGCGGTGCGGCCGTCCCGGACGGGCCGGACGCCGGTCCCGTGGCGCAGGGCGACGGCGTGCAGCCACACGTCGTCGGCCATCGGCGCGCACGCGGTGAACGCGGTGCCGAGCTCGCGCAGGGCGTCGAGCAGGTGCGGCGGGTAGAGCACGCCGGAGGTGCCCGTGGCGAAGGTGCGGACGGACGCTCCCGCCAGGGCGCCGGGGCTCCACGTCGCGTAGGGCAGGATCCGTCCTCCGCCGAGGCGGATCCGGTGGGTGCGGTGGGCGACCACGTCGTGGGGGTGCCGCGCGTGGACCGCGAGCAGCTCCTCGAGCCACGCCGGGCCGTAGAGCACGTCGTCGTCCGCGATGACCAGCGGCAGCTCGTGCCGCGCCCGGGACCGGACGTAGGGGTAGTACTTCTGGTGGGGGCCCCAGTCCTCGGTGCACCTCAGCTCGAGGCCCCGGCGCACCAGCCGGGCCAGCGGCGCGGGCGGGTCCGCCACGACGTCGGCCTCGCGCAGCCACAGGATCAGCCGCTGCGGGCGCACGGTGCCGTGCACCATCGACTCGACGGCCAGGTGCACCGCCCGGATCCGGCTCCCGTAGGACGTGAGGCTCACGACCACGGGCGCGTCCCCCCGCACGGGCGCGTCCGAGAAGCGGTTCCGAAGCCGGAAGTGCAGGGCGCTGCGGCTGGTGCCGAACGAGCGCAGCCAGTCGAGGACCAGCTCCCGGGACAGCACCCACCGCAGAGGGTGCTGTCGCCTCCCGCCCGGCCGGGATCTCATGAGGGGCGGGCCAGGGCTGCCCGGGCCGCCTCCCCGCCGAGCTGGAGGACGCCGGTGTCGGTCGTGACGGCGATCCAGGAGAATCTCTGCGCCCGCAGCGCGGCGGCACGCTCGGGCGTGCCGGCGTAGGCGCCCGCCAGGACACCGGCCTCGCGGCACGCGCGCACGATCGTGGGCAGGGTCGCGTGCTGCGAGGTGTCCGAGAGCAGCTCGTCCACGTCCCGGCCCAGGGCGAGCGCGAGGTCGAAGGGCCCCACGAAGACCATGTCCAGGTCCGGGACCGCCGCGATCGCCCGGACCGCGGCGACCGCGGCCTCGGTCTCCACCATCACGGCGCACAGCGGCCGGGGCACGGACGCCACCCCGGCGGCGGGGTCCCGCGTGCCGGGCAGCGGCCCCCAGCTCCGGGCGCCCCGCGGCGGGTAGTGGGCCGCGGCGACCGCGGCCTCGGCCTGTGCCGCGTCCTGCACGAGCGGCACGACGACGCCGTCGGCGCCGGCGTCCAGCGCCCGGCCGATGAGCGTGGGGTCGTTCGCGGCGACCCGGACCAGCACCGGGGCGGCCGGCTCGCGCCGCAGGGCGAAGAGACCACGGACGGCGGCGTCGTCGAAGTGGCCGTGCTGGGCGTCGACGCCCACCCAGGCGAAGCCCGCGCGCTCGAGGGCGAGCACGGTCCGGGCGTCGCCGAGCGTGGCCCACACCCCCGCACGCACCCCGTCGTCGCCGCCGTTGCCGTTGCCGTTGCCGTTGCCGGAAGGTTCTGCCTCGGTCATGGCCTCATTCTGGCGGGAGCCGGGCTCAGATCTCCGCGGCGGCCAGCACCGGCAGGGTGGGCGTCTCGGAGCCGCCGGCGGGCTCCACGGTCATGGCCACCGCCCCGGCCCGGTCGATGTCGCCGTCCAGCCAGACCTGCACCTGTCCGCCGCCGAAGCGCACGTCCGGCACCGGGGTCTCGTCCTGCACGAGCCACAGCTGGTACTCCCGGCCCTCCCCCGGTCCAGCGAGGTCGGAGGCGACGAACAGCGCCGCGTCCGCCTGCGCCGAGACCACCAGGGTGGCCGGCCGGCCGTCCACGTCGAGCTGTCGGGTGGTGACGTCCGGGGCGCTCAGCAGCCGGTTCTGCCGGTCCTGCTCCTGGGCCACGAGCTGCTGCTCCCGCTGCTCGGTCTGCGTGCCGACGGCCCAGCCGCCCAGGGCCGCACCGGGCAGGAGCACGGCGGCCGCGGCGGCGGCCAGCCAGCGGCGCCGGGGCCGGCGCCGCTGCGCCAGGGACACGGGCGCGTCCCCGGCCCGGTCCTCGGCCCGCTCCTCCGGCCGCCGCTCCTGGGGCGTCCCGCGCACGGCCGCGAGGACGTCCCCGCGCAGCGCCGGCGGCGGCGGCTCGGCCACGGCGGCGGCCAGGTGCGCTCCGACCTCCGCGAACGCGGCCACCTCCTCCCGGCAGGCGGCACAGCCGCGCAGATGGAGCTCGAACGCGGCGCGCTCGCCGGGCTCGAGGGCGTCCACGGCGTAGAGCGCCGCGTCGGCGTGGACGTCGCCGGCGCGGTCGTCCCCCTGGATGTCCTTCACTGCCGCACCCCCAGTGCCGATCTCAGATTGGTGAGTCCATCGCGGATCCTGGCCTTCGCCGTGCCCAGCGGGACGTCCAGGTGCTCCGCGACCTGTCGGTGACTGTACCCCCGGTAGTAGACCAGGCAGACGGCCTCCCGCTGGAGCGGGCTGAGCCCGCCGAGCTCGGCCCGCACCTCCTCGGAGTCCAGGGACTGCTCCACCTCGCTCCAGGTGGAGTCGGAGGGGGTCTCGGCCCGCCGGACCTCGTACTGCTGGTCCCGATTCCGCTCCCGCTGGCTCTGCCGGATCCGGTCCACGGCGCGGCGGTGCGCCATGGTGCACAACCACGCCAGGACCGTGCCGCGGCCGGCGTCGAAGCGCTCCGCCTGCTGCCAGGCCATCAGGTAGACCTCCTGGACCACCTCGGCGGCGAGCTCCGGGGAGCGGAGCAGCCGCAGCACGAGACCGTGGACCGCGGACGACGTCGCGTCGTACAGCTGGGCGAAGGCGTCCTCGTCACCGCCCGCCACGCGGCGCAGCAGCTCGACCTGTTGTTCGGTCCGCCCGGGCGCGGGGACCGGGGCCCCG
This sequence comes from Kocuria sp. LHG3120, assembly GCF_049897445.1. NCBI lineage: Bacteria > Bacillati > Actinomycetota > Actinomycetes > Micrococcales > Micrococcaceae > Kocuria > Kocuria sp. LHG3120. Next base: position 272,395 of record NZ_JAFCWG010000004.1, read on the forward strand.
GCTCTCCCGCTCCGGCCGGTCGGTCCTGGGCTCACGCGGTCTCGCTGTTCACTCGGAGAGCGGCACCCCGCCCGGGGTCCGGGCGGGAGCAGTGTCGCACTGCACCTTGCCACACCGGGTCGATGTGATGCCATCGACACACTCGTCGTCTCCATGACCGTTGTTCGTCGCGGAGCCGGCACCGGACGGGTCGGCGGTCCGTTCCGGCGCGCCGGAAACTTTTCTGCCTCCGCACCCGTCCGGGCCCGTTCCGGCGCCGAACTCACCGTGCGCACACCGAAAGTGCGCACACGGCACGACCCCCCGGTACGACACAGGAGAGAATCCGATGCGCAAGTCCATGCTCCTCACAGTCCCCACCCTGGCCCTCGGCGCGCTCACCATGGCCGCCGCGCCCGCCGCCGCCCACGACTCCGACATGTGGTCCGCCCAGGCGGCGCTGAGCACCCTGAACAACTCCGGCACCACCGGCGACGTCATGGTCGACGTCCACGGCACCGAGGCCACCGTCACGATGAACGTGAGCGGCGCGGCCGAGACGTTCATGGACGGCCCGTTCCCGCACGCCCAGCACATCCACATCCACGGCCAGGGCACCTGCCCGGGCCCGGAGGCGGACGCGGACGGCGACGGCGTGGTCAACACCACCGAGGGCCACCCCTTCTACGGCATGATCGGCACCTCGCTCACCACCGAGGGCGACACCAGCCCCGACTCCGGCCTGGCCGTGGAGCGCTTCCCGGGTGGCTCCGCGTACACCTACGAGCGGACCCTGCAGCTGGACGAGGCCACCGCCGAGTCCCTGCAGAACGGCACCGCGGTCGTCGTGGTCCACGGCGTGGACCCGGCGAAGATGCCCGCCGCGGCCGCCGAGAAGATGAGCGACCTCGACCCGGCGCTGCCCGCGGCCGCGACCCTCCCGGCCGCGTGCGGCACGCTGACCGCCTCGCAGATGGGCGCGATGCCGGAGGGCGGCGCCGACACCGGCGTGGCCCAGGAGACGGGGTCCACCGCCCAGGCCGCGGCCCTCGGCGGCGGCGTCCTGGCGGCCGCGGCCGGCGCCGCGTGGGCCCTGCGCCGTCGCGCCGCGCGCGGCTGATCCGACGGGACGGTTCCTGCTGTGACGGGATCGACCTCCGGTCGTGGGGGGGGGGGGGGGGGGGGCCCCGCCCCCCCCCCCCCCCCCCCCCCCCCCCGCCCCCCCCCCCCCCCCCCCCCCCCGGCCCCCCCCCCCCCCCCCCCCCCCCCCCCCGCCCCCCCCCCCCCCCCCCCGCGCCCCCCCCCCCCCCCCCCCCCCCCGGGGGGCGGGCGGGCGGCTCCGCTCGTGCGGGCACCCCGAGCACACCCCGCTCCCACCCCGGGCTCCCACCGGAGCCCCGCCGAAAGGACTCCTCCATGACCACCGACCTCCTGCTCCCCACGGTCTCGACGGCCGTTGCCGACGTGCTCGCCGAGCGCACCGACCACCTGTTCGGCCTGATGGGCAACGGCAACGCGCACCTGATCAGCTCGCTGACCTCCCGCGGCTTCGGCTTCACCTCCGCCCGGCACGAGTCCGCCACCGTTGCCATGGCCGACGCCTACCACCGGGCCACCGGGCGGACCGGGGCCGCCACGACCACCTACGGTGCCGGGTTCACCAACACCTACACCGCCCTGGCCGAGGCGCGGCTGGCCCGGATCCCCCTGGTCCTGGTCGTCGGCGACGCCCCGACCACCGGGCGGCGGGCCTTCGACGTCGACCAGACCACCGCGGCCGCCGCCGCCGGGGTCACCACCCTGGTCGCGGCCCCGGACAACGCGACCGCGATCACCCACCGGGCCTTCGACCTCGCCGCCCAGACCGTGCAGCCGGTGGTGCTGGCCCTCCCCTACGACCACGCCACCGCCCCCCTCACCGAGCAGACGGTCCTGGAGCCGCTGCCGGTCAAGCCCGCCTTCACCGCCTCCACCGAGGACCTCGACCGCATCGCCGGGCTGCTGCGCGCGGCGACCAGGCCCCTGATCCTCGCCGGGCGCGGAGTGCTCCTGGCCGGGGCCACCACCCCGCTCACCGAGATCGGGGACCGGCTCGGGGCGCTGTTCATGACCTCCGCCATGGCCACCGGGGTCTTCGGCTCCCCGTGGGACCTGGGCATCGCCGGGGGCTTCACCCGCGCCCACCGTCTGGAGCTCGCCCGGCAGGCCGACGTCGTGCTGGTCGCCGGGGCATCGCTGAACGCCTTCCAGCTGCGCTACGGCACGCTCTTCGCCGAGGGCACCCGGGTGATCCGCATCGACAACGAGCCCGAGGACCGCACGCCCCCGGTCACCGACTACGTGCGCGCGGACCTGGGACCGTTCCTCCAGGGACTCACCGGCCGGATCTCCGCCGCCGCCCCGGAGAACACCTGGCGGGCGGCCGCCCCGGAGGTCGCCACCGACGCCTTCCGCGGCTCCGCCCCGGTCGAGGACCCGGCCGAGTTCGGCCCGGACGGCCGGCTCAACCCCCGCGCCGTCGTCGCCGCCCTCGAGCACGTCCTCCCCGCCGAGCGCTCCGTGGTGATGGACGGCGGCCACTTCATCGGCTGGGCCCCGATGTACCTGACCGTGCCGGACCCGCAGGCCATGGTCCTGGTCGGCACCGCCTTCCAGTCCATCGGCCTCGGCTTCGGCTCCGCCTCCGGGGTCTCGGTGGCCCGCCCCGACCGCACCACCGTGTTCGTCACCGGCGACGGCGGCGGGCTGATGGGCCTGGCCGACCTCGAGACGTTCCTGCGCGCCACGAAGCGCGGGGTGATCGTGGTGCTCAACGACTCCGCCTACGGCGCCGAGCTGCACCAGTACGCGTCCAAGGGCCTGGACCCCACCGCGATGCTCATCGACGAGGTCGACTTCGCCGCCGTGGGCCGGGCGATGGGCGCGGCCGGGGCCAAGGCGCACACCCTGGCCGACCTCACCGCGCTCACCGACTGGCTGGCCACCCACGACGAGGGCGTCTTCGTCCTCGACGTGGCCATCTCCCAGCAGGTCGTCGCCGAGTTCATGTCCGCCTCCCTCACCGCTGGCCGCCGGCTCTGACCCGCCGGCCCCGGCGAGGCCCCGGCGGACCCCTGCGGACCTTCGCGGATCAGCCGGGCGAACCGGCCCCCCGGTCCGCCTCCACCGCCCGGACGAAATCCGCGCACCGGCGCGGCCACTCGGCCAGCTCGGCGGGCGTGCCGGCCACGTGCAGGGCGTCGCCGGGCAGGGCCGCGCGCAGCGCCTCGGCCGTGGACAGCGGGTGGGTGGCGTCCTCGGACCAGGCCAGCACCAGGCTCGGCACGCCGATCCGCGACAGCTCCTCGACCGGCGGGAGGTCGGTGCCGGCCGCGCCGCGCAGCACGGCGGGCAGCAGGCCGGGGTCGACGCGCGGCGGGTGCACCGGCCGGTCCGCCACGGCGGGCGGCCGGGTCGCGGCGCGGCCGGCCCGGAGGTAGGCCTCGAGGCCGTGGCGCTCCACCAGGTCCGCGCCCTGCCGGTACGTCCCCGCCTGGCCGCGGCGCGAGGCCCAGGCCGTGGAGGGCACGCAGAGCGTCAGCGAGCGGAACCGCCCGGGCTCGGCGAGGGCGGCGTGCAGCAGCGTGGCCGCCCCCATGGACGGGCCGATCCCGTGGACCGGCTCACCGGGCGCCACGGCGTCCAGCAGGCGCAGCAGGTCCTCGGCCAGCCGGGGCCAGGTCCAGTCCGCGGCCACGGGCTCCGCGGCGGAGCCGCCGTGGCCCCGGGCGTCGTAGCGCACCGTCCGGTGCCCGCTCAGCCCGGCCGCCAGGTCCAGACCGCCCGCGGTGTTGGTGGCCCGGTCGGACAGCAGCCCGTGCAGCTGGACGGCAGGCGGGCCGGAGCCGGTCACGTCGTAGGTCAGGCGGCAGCGGGGGAGCTCGAGCGTCGGCATGCCGCCACGGTACGCGTAGATTGTGACCACCCGTGGACCGGACGCGTCCTCGGCGGCCGGCCCCCCGGCCCGACCAGGAGGTGCGCATGCGGCTGACCAGCATCACGCACGCCCGGCTGCCCGAGGGCCGCCTGTCCAGCTGCACCGTCCCCGCCGAGGGCGCCGGCCGGCCGCTGCCGGTGTCCTTCGACCAGGGCATGCACGTCGGAGCCGGTCCCCGCCCGGGGTCCTGGATGGCCGTGGCCGTGGAGCTTCCCGCGCCGGTGGACGCCGCGCACCTGGGCGAGGCCTGGGCGGGTGTCGTGCGGCGGCACCACACGCTGCGCACCGTCTTCTCCGCCGACGACGACGGCCGCGTCCGGCTGCACGAGATCGCCGACGCCGTGCGGCCCGTGTGGACCCGGCACGAGGTCGGCGCCGCCGGGACGCGGGCGGCCCTGCAGGCGGTGGCCGACGCCGCCTGCTCCCCGCTGGCCCGGCCCTCGCACCGGCTGTGCCTGATCGAGCCCGCGGCCGGGCCCGCCGTCGTCGTGCTCGCCGCCGACCACGCGCACGTGGACGCCTGGTCCCTGCCCCTGCTCGCCCGGGACCTGCTCGACGGGCTGGACGATCTCCGCGCCGGCCGCCCGGCCGGCGCGGGCCGGGCGCCCGCGGCGTCCTTCGCCGAGCACACGCGGGAGCTCGCCGCCCGCCCCCCGGCACCGCCGCACGTGGTGCGGCGGTGGGCGCGGATCCTCGCGGACGGCGACGGCGCCCTGCCCGTCTTCCCCCTGCCGCTGGGGGAGCCCAGCGCCCCGGCACCCGAGACGGTGACCACGCACGACGTCCTCGACGCCGAGGGCCTGGCCCGCCTGGAGGCGCGCGCCGACGGGCTGCACGTCCGGCTGCTGGTCCTGGTGGTCTCGGTGCTGACCCGGGCGACCGCCGAGCTGGCCGGCCGGCCCCTGCGCGCGGTCCTGCCCGTGCACAGCCGCACCGAGCCGCACTGGCGCGACGCCGTGGGCTGGTTCATCACCAACTCGGTGCTCGAGTGCTCGGACCCCGATCCGCAGGCCTGCCGCGCTGCCGTGCGCGAGACGCTGGAGCTGGGCTCGCACGCCCTGGAGCCGATCCTGCGGCCCCACGGCGGCATGCCCGTCCCGCCGGGGATGTTCATGCTGTCCTACCTCGACTACCGGCGGCTGCCCGCCACCCTGGCGCCGGAGCTGCGGGCGCAGCACATCTCCGCGTCGGCGCCGACCACCGGGGTGCAGGTGTGGTTCGTGGTGGGCGAGGGCGGCCTGCACCTGCGGGCGCGCTACCCGGGCACCGGGCAGGCCCGCTCGTCGGTGGAGGCGTGGCTGGGCGCCGTCGGCGCGGGGCTGCGCGCGCAGGCGCGCCCGGAACCGGACCGCGGATAGCCGCGGGCCCGGACGCCCCCGAGGGCCCGGTCCGGGTACCCGTGCGCCCTGCCCCCGCCCCGGTCCGGTCCGCCGACTATCCTGATGGCAGCGGGCAGAAGGGGTCAGATGGACGACCGGACGATCGCCAGGACGCAGGCCAGGTTGATCCGCACCGCGCTGACGAGCACCGGGCTGGGTGCGCGCGACCTGTGGCTGCGGTACGTCCACCTGGGCGGAGAGGTCGGGGAGCTGGAGCTCGACGCCTACCTGCACCACGCCCTGTACCTGCCGCCCCGGCACCGGGACAGCCTGGCGCGGGCCGCCAACCAGCTGGTGCCCGGCCACCGGGTCCCGTGCAGCCGGGACCTGCGCCCGGAGGAGTACCCGCCCGAGGCCTGAGCGCCCGGCCGGGGCCCGGCGGGCCTACGCGGCGCGCTCGGGCAGGGGCGCCGCCTCGTCCTGCTTCTTCTGCCACGGCCACCGCCCGCTGATCTCGAGCTCGAGGGACCAGCTGAGGAAGGTCCGCACGACCACGATGAGCGCCAGCACCCCCACCGACTCGAACGTGGGGGTGATGGCGACGGTCTTGATGATGTCCGCGGCCACGAGCAGCTCCAGGCCCAGCAGGATCGAACGGCCGAGCCGCTGCCGGTAGCTCTCGTAGGTGTCGCGCTCCCCGCTCCCCCGCCCCAGCAGGTCCCGCCCGGCCAGGAGGGTCGCCACCACCGTCCCGACGACGATGGCGACCACGCCGGCGACGTCGACGGCCTCCCCGACGAGCTCCATGGACTCCTGGAACGACATCCTGCACCTCCGGTGACCCCGGCGGGACGCGCCGGCTCGAGTCTGCGATGAGGACGCCAGGATCTCACGGGTCCGCCGTCAGCCGGCGGCGGCGACCTCCTGGGGCACGGTCTCCGGCGCGGAGCCCCGCCGCCTGGGGGGTCCCGACGGCCGCTCGCGCTCGGCGAGGACCCGGGCCGCCTCCGAACCGGGGGCGGCGACGGTGTTCTGCAGGGCCCGGCTCAGCGCCCGGGGGTCCGTGCCGTCCACCACGGCCGCGATGTGCGAGTCGGGGCGGATCACCCACACGTCGGTCGGCTCCGGCTTCAGCGCCTCGGCGAGCTTGCCGGTGGTGTCGATGTCCGCGATGGCGTGCAGGCGCAGCGGGGACCGGATGGCGGCGAGCGCGGTCCCGCGCACGAGCTCCTGGTCGACCGCCGGGCCGGTGAGGAGCAGGATCCCGAAGCGGGCGAGCTCGCGGACGCGGTCGGCGGCGATGCCCGGGACGGCGACCGGGACGTCCGGCAGCAGCACCCCGGGGACGGGGTCGGGGACCTCCCCCTTGGGCGGGCGTCCGGCGAAGGTCCGGGTGGGGTGCGGGGTGGTGAGCGGGGAGTCGACGTACCAGAAGGGCTCGGCCAGGCGCCCGGAGTCCACATAGGTGGACGCGGCCGGGTCGCCGATCGCCCGCTCGAGCTTGGCGAGCCGCTCGGCCAGCTGCTCCTCGGTGCGGGGCACGAGGAAGTCCATGGTGGCCTCGGTGACCTCGAGGTTCTCGACGGCGGCGGCGCGGCGCTCGACGTCGTAGGACTCCAGCAGCGCCGGATCGGCGTTGCCGCGCAGCACCGAGGTCAGCTTCCAGGCGGCGTTCTCGGCGTCGCCCACGCCCGAGTTGAGCCCGCGGGCGCCGAACGGGGAGACGATGTGCGCGCAGTCCCCGGCCAGCAGCACCCGGCCCACCCGCATCCGGGAGGCCAGCCGGGCGTGGAAGCGGTAGACGGACTTCCAGACGATCTCGTAGTCCGTGTCCCCGATGATCTGGCGGATCCTCGCGTCGAGGGCCCCGGAGGCCTCCTCGGCGTCGAGGTCGTAGTCGCCGGGCACCTGCCAGTCGATCCGGAAGGTCGAGTCCGGGCACGGGTGGATGAGCACCTGCCGGCCGGGGTTCCACTCGGGGTCGAAGTAGAAGCGGCGCTCGGTGGCCCAGCCGGGGATGTCGGCCCGGATGTCGCAGATCAGGAACTTGTCCTCGAACGAGCGGCCGTCGAAGCTCACCCCGAGCTGGTCGCGCAGCCACCGCGCCTTCGAGCCGAGCGCGGCGATCGCGTAGTCGGCCACGATCTCGGCCCGGCCCCCGTCGCGGCAGGAGCACACCACGGTCACGGAGCGCTCGTCCTGGGTGATCGAGACGATCTCGTGGCCCCAGACCTCCTCGATCAGCGGCTCGGCGGCGATCTTCTGCGCGAGCAGCTCCTCGGTGCGGGTCTGGGAGATGTTCACGAACGGCGGGAACGGGGACTGCCCCCTGTCCCGGAAGGGCTGGGCGAACAGCTCCTTCTCCCGGTAGAAGGTGCGCGCGGTGTCCCATGTGACGCCCTCGGCGGCCACCTGCCGGCCCACGCCCACGGCCTCCCAGACCTCCAGGACGTCGCGCTGCTGGCAGATCGCCTTGGACCCGATGGGGTCCCGCTCGGCGCGGGCGTCCAGGACCGTGACGGGGATGCCCCACCGCGCCAGCAGCAGCGCCGCGGTCTGGCCCACGGGCCCGTTGCCGAGCACCAGCACCTTGCCGGAGTCGAATCGTCTCACTGTCGCCCTCCTCGTTCTCGTGTCGCTGCTCGTGGGGACCGGGTCAGCCGTTCTGGAGCTGGTCCCAGACCTCGCGGTCGCGCTCGGCGGTCCAGATGACGGGCCGCTCGATGCCCGAGAGCTCGTCCCACAGCCGGGAGACGTCGAAGGGCAGGCAGTGCTCGAAGATCGGCCAGTGGCCGAAGTCGTCGTAGAGGGCGGTGTGCACGGCCTCGAAGGCGTCCTTGAGCGTCCCGCCGTTCTTCTGGACGGTGCCGACCTCCTCGATCATGACGTCCAGGAAGCGGCGGGTCTGCTCGATCGCCGCGTCCACGGCCTCCCGGCCCCTCGAGACCGCCCCGCGCCCGCCCACGAGCTGCTCCGCACCCAGCGCCTTGACGGCGTCGAGGGTGTGGCTCGCCCAGTCGCGGTGGAAGGCGTCCCCGGTGTAGAGGGCGGCCTCGGCCTCGACCAGGTCCCCGGCGAAGAGGATCTTCTGCTGGGGCAGCCAGGCGACGATGTCGCCCTCGGTGTGGCCGCGGCCGAAGTGCTGGAGCACGAGGTCCCCGCGGTCCCCGCCGAGGTCGATGGTCAGCTTGTCCCGGAAGGTCACCGTGGGCCAGGTCAGGCCCGGGACGGTGTCCGCGCCCTTGGCCAGGCGCGGCATGCGGCCGAACTCGGAGGCCCAGTCCTCCTTGCCGCGCTCCACGATGAGGTCGTAGGTGTTCTCGTGGGCGACGATCGTCTCGGCGTGGAAGGCCGAGGCGCCGAGCACGCGCACCGCGTGGTAGTGGGAGAGCACCAGGTAGCGGATCGGCTTGTCGGTGTGCTTCCGCAGCTCCGCCAGCCACTCGGCGGCCACCACGGGGGTGGCCAGGGCCTCGAAGCAGACCAGGAAGTCCTCCCCCTCGATCGCCCCGATGTTCGGGTCCCCCTCGGCCGTGAGGGCGTAGACGCCCTCGGCCAGGATCTCGAGGGTCTTCTGCTTCTCGCCGAGGTCCGCCGAGGACGCGAACGACTTGGTGGTGCCCATGTGCCGTCTCCTTCGTGGGGCCGCGCAGGGCCCGGGATAGTCAAATGCTGTATTAGTTCCACGGTAGCCCCCGGACCTTGATTTGTGAAGCAGACCACAGCCGATCGCGGCCGCGGCGCTGTTGACCCCGCGGGCGCACGCGTGGGAAGGTTTGATGAACGATCGGTCGGTAAATTCGGGCGACGATGCCCGGATGCCGGCCGCACCCCGTCGCGACAGGAGCCCACCCATGCCCGCAACCCCTCAGGCCCTCCTCGTCGGCGGGGCCCGCACCCCGGTGGGCCGCTACGGCGGCGCGCTGGCGAGCGTGCGCCCCGACGACCTCGCCGCCCTCGTGGTCAGGCACGCGGTGACCGACGCCGGGATCGACCCGCACGACGTCGACGAGGTGATCCTCGGCAACGCCAACGGCGCCGGCGAGGAGAACCGCAACGTCGCCCGCATGGCCTGGCTGCTCGCCGGCTTCCCCGACACCGTCCCCGGCATCACCGTCAACCGGCTCTGCGCCTCCGGGCTCTCGGCCATCATCATGGCCTCCCACATGATCAAGGCCGGCGCCGCCGACATCGTCGTCGCCGGCGGCGTGGAGTCCATGTCCCGCGCCCCCTGGGTGATGGAGAAGCCGGCCAAGGCGTTCGCGAAGCCCGGCGACGTCTTCGACACCTCCATCGGCTGGCGCTTCACCAACCCCGAGTTCAAGAAGCAGGACAAGATGACCTACTCGATGCCGGAGACGGCCGAGGAGGTCGCGATCGTCGACGGGATCTCGCGCGAGGACGCCGACGCCTTCGCCGTGGCCTCCCACGAGAAGGCGATCGCCGCGATCGACGCCGGGCGCTTCGCCCCCGAGATCGTCCCGGTGACCGTCACGGGCCGCAAGGGTGCGACGACCGTCGTCGACACGGACGAGGGCCCCCGCCCGGGCACCACGATGGACGCCCTCGCGAAGCTGCGCCCCGTGGTGGACCACGGGACGGTCGTCACCGCCGGCAACGCCTCCTCCCTCAACGACGGCGCCTCGGCGATCCTCGTGGTCTCCGAGCGCGCGGCCGAGAAGTACGGGCTGGCCGCCCGGGCCCGGATCGTCGACGGCGCCTCCGCCGGCGTGGCCCCGGAGATCATGGGCATCGGCCCCGTCCCCGCCACCCAGAAGGTGCTCGGGCGCACCGGGTGGGGCATCGGCGACCTCGGGGCGGTCGAGCTCAACGAGGCCTTCGCCTCCCAGTCCCTGGCCTGCATCCGCCGCCTCGGCCTCGACGCCGGCACCGTCAACAACGACGGCGGGGCGATCGCGCTCGGCCACCCCCTGGGCTCCTCCGGCTCCCGGCTCGTGGTGACGCTGCTGGGCCGGATGGAGCGCGAGGGCGCCGACCGCGGCCTGGCCACCATGTGCGTGGGCGTGGGCCAGGGCACCGCGATGCTCGTGGAGAAGCTCTGATGGTCGGGCCCAGCGAGATCCTCGGCGCGGAGTTCACCGCCCTGCGGCTCGAGGAGCGCGAGGACCGCCTGCACGTGGTCCTGGACCGCCCCGCCGTGCGCAACGCCATCGACGCGACCATGGTCGAGGAGCTGCACACCGTGTGCGGCCACCTCGAGCGGCACCCGAAGATCCTGATCCTCTCCGGCACCGAGGTGAACGGCCGGGGGGTCTTCGCCTCCGGCGCCGACATCGCGCAGCTGCGCGAGCGCCGCCGCGACGACGCCCTGGCCGGGATCAACTCCCGGATCTTCGACCGGATCCACAAGCTGCCCATGCCGGTGATCGCCGCGATCGACGGCTACGCCCTGGGCGGCGGCGCGGAGCTGGCCTACGCCGCGGACTTCCGCATCGCCACCCCGCACCTCACGATCGGCCAGCCGGAGACGAACCTGGGCATCATCGCCGCCGCCGGCGGGCTGTGGCGGCTCAAGGAGCTGGTCGGCGAGGCGATCGCCCTGGACATCCTGCTCGCCGGCCGGATCCTCGGCGCGGACGAGGCCCTGGCCCTGCACCTCGTCACCGAGCTGCACGAGCCCGCAGAGCTCGTCGGCGCCGCGCACGCGCTCGCCGACCGGATCGGCGCCCAGGACCCCCTCGCCGTGCGGATCTCCAAGCGGGTCTTCGCGGCGCCCCCGTCCGCCCACCCGCACATCGACGAGCTGGCCCAGGCCGTGCTCTTCGAGTCGGAGGCGAAGTTCGACCGCATGCAGGCCTTCCTGGACCGCAAGAAGAACAAGAAGTAGGAGCACCCCGACCATGACCGAGAAGCACGCACTGGCCGTTCCCGCCGTCGTCGGCGTCCTGGGGGGAGGCCGCATGGGCGCGGGCATCGCCCACGCCTTCCTGCTCGCCGGGGCGAGGGTGACCGTGGTGGAGCGGGACGGGCAGGCAGCGGAGGCCGCCCGCGAGCGGATCGAGCGGGACCTCGCCAAGTCCCTGGAGCGCGGGGGCGTGGACGGCAACCTGGACGAGTGGGCCGAGAACCTGACCGTCTCCCTCGACCACGCCGACTTCGCGGACTGCGAGCTCGTCGTCGAGGCCGTCCCCGAGGCGTGGGACCTGAAGGTCACGGCCCTGCAGGAGGTCGAGCGCCACCTCGCCGAGACCGCGTGGCTGGCCACCAACACCTCCTCGCTGTCCGTGGACGGGCTGGCCGAGCAGCTGGGACGCCCCGAGCGGTTCTGCGGGCTGCACTTCTTCAACCCCGTGCCGGCCTCGAAGCTCGTGGAGGTCGTGAACTCGAAGCACACCGGCGAGGAGCTCAGGCGGCTCTCGGTGCAGTGGGTCGAGGGCCTCGGCAAGACCCCGGTGGTCGTCAACGACGCCCCCGGCTTCGCCTCGTCGCGGCTGGGCGTGGCGATCGCCCTCGAGGCCATCCGGATGGTCGAGGAGGGCGTGGCCTCTCCCGCCGACATCGACAACGCCATGGTCCTGGGCTACAGGTTCCCGGTCGGCCCCCTGGCCCTGACGGACATCGTGGGCCTGGACGTGCGCCTGGGCATCGCCGAGTACCTCGAGTCGCAGCTCGGCCCGCGCTTCGCCCCCCCGCAGCTGATGCGGGACATGGTGTCCCGCGGCGAGCTCGGCCGCAAGACCGGCAAGGGCTTCTTCGACTACGACCAGTAGCACCCGCCCCCTGCCGTCCCGCCCTCCTGGGCGCGGGCGGCGGGACGCGCCGTCGGACGCGGGTCCTAGGGTGGGGGCATGCACGCACAGCCCGGGACCCCCGCCGCGTGGGACGGCGCGCTCAACGCCCGGCGCCTGGCCGGCGACGTGTGGCGGATGGGCCGCTCCGAGCGGCTGAGCCCCTCGGGGTGGCGCGCCGCCGCGGCGGACGGGGTGCGCACGGTCGTGGACCTGCGCAACGCGGACGAGCGGCGGCGCCGGCCCACGGACCCCGCGGACGACCCGGCCGCCCGCGCCGGCATCACGGTGCTGCACCGCCCCACCGAGGACCCCGCCCATCCGCAGTTCCCGCTGGTGGGCACGCCCTATCTGCACCACCCGCGCGGCTACCGCGACTACCTGCGGCTGTTCCCGGCCTTCCTGGCCGAGGCGGTGCGGGCGGTGGCGACCGCCGAGGGCGCCGTGGTGGTGCACTGCTCGGCCGGCCGCGACCGCACGGGGGTGCTCGCGCTGCTGCTCCTGGGGCTGGCCGGAGCGCCCCCGGAGCGCCTCGTCGCGGAGGACGAGGCCGCCGCGCGCGGGATCAACGAGTGGCACCGCGTCTCGCCCGTCCCCCACCCGGTCGAGCGCCACCACCCCGAGCACGAGCTCGCCCCGCTGCTCGCGGGGCGTCGCGCGGCCCTCGAGGAGCTGCTGGACGGGTTCGACGCCGAGCGCTGGCTCGTCGACGCCGGACTGTCGCCCGAGGAGCTGGCCGCCCTGCGCCGGCGGCTCCACGGCCCGTCCTGATCCGCTCCCGTCCGGCGTCCTGACCCGCTGGCCGGCGGACCCCAGGCCTGGTTCCCGGTCTAGCCCTCGGCGGGGTTCGTGGCCTGCTGCGGCTTGTCCTTGAGGAAGTTGGTGATCCGCACGGTGCACAGCCGGGCGCCGTCCTCGTGCTCGAGGACCACCTCGTGGCACGTGAGGGAGCGTCCGAGCTGCAGGGCGGTGGCCGTGGCGGTCACGGTGCCCGTGCGGGACGACCGGTGGTGGGTGGCGTTGACGTCCACGCCCACGGCGACCTTGCCCATCGTGGAGGCGTGGATCACCGCGGCCCAGGAACCGACGGCCTCGCCGAGGGCCACCATGGCGCCGCCGTGGAGCAGGCCCAGCGACTGGCGGTTGCCCTCGACGGGCATGGAGGCGACCACGCGCTCCGCCGACTCCTCGAGGACGGTGACGCCCATCTTCTCGTCGAGCTCGCCCAGGACGATGCGCCAGGGCTCGTGGGTCTCGGTCGTGGTCATGGCACTCCTCGGGCGCTCGGCGACGGGGCAGGACCACCGTGGGGCAGTGGTCCCGGGGTGTGACGTAGGTTATCGTGGTCATAATACCGAACGATCGGTCAGGATGCGGGCGACGGACCGGCCGCCCGCGCACACCCGAGCGAAAGGACCACGCACCGTGGCAGCACAGACCCAGACCATCCTCCCCAGCTACCTGAGGGGCCGGTGGTGGTCGCCGGAGAACCCGCAGAAGGTGACGGAGGTGGCCGACGCCTCGACCGGCGAGGTCGTGGCGCGCGTGTCCACGGACGGCATCGACATCGCCTCCGCCGTGGACTACGGCCGGACCGTGGGGCAGCGCTCCCTCGGGGAGCTCACCATCCACGAGCGGGCGCTCAAGCTCAAGGAGCTCGCCCAGTACCTCACCGAGCACAAGCAGGAGCTCTACGACGTCTCCTACTCGACCGGGGCCACGCTGAAGGACCACTTCTTCGACGTGGACGGCGGCATCGGCACCCTCTTCACGTTCTCCTCCAAGGGCCGGCGCGAGCTGCCCAACGCCAACGTCGTCGTGGACGGGGCGGTGGAGCAGCTCTCCAAGGACGGGTCCTTCCTGGGCGAGCACATCTACACCCGCATGCCCGGCGTCGCCGTGCAGATCAACGCGTTCAACTTCCCGGTGTGGGGCATGCTCGAGAAGTTCGCCCCCGCCTTCATCGCCGGCATGCCGACCCTGGTGAAGCCGGCCACGCCGACCGGCTACGTCACGGCCGCCTGCGTGCGCCTGATGATCGACTCCGGCATCCTGCCGGAGGGCTCCCTGCAGCTGGTCTCCGGCTCCGCCCGGGACCTGCTCGACCACCTGGACTACCGCGACCACGTGGCCTTCACCGGCTCCGCCGGCACCGCGCAGTCGCTGCGCCACCACGAGAACGTCATCGACGGCGGAGTGCGCTTCACCGCCGAGACGGACTCCCTCAACGCCGCGATCCTCGGCCCCGACGCCACCCCGGAGACCCCGGAGTTCGACGCCTTCGTGAAGGCGGTGTTCGTCGAGATCACCTCCAAGGCCGGGCAGAAGTGCACGGCCATCCGGCGCGTCATCGTCCCGCAGGACCGCGTGGAGGACGTCGTGGCCGCCGTCGCCGAGCGCGTGCAGCAGCGCGTGGTCATCGGCGACCCGCGCACCGAGGGCGTCACCATGGGCGCCCTGGCCTCCAAGGAGCAGCAGGGCGAGGTCCGCAAGGCCGTGGAGCGCCTGGTCGCCGCCGGCGGCACCGTCCGCCTGGGCGGCCCGGACGCCTCCGTCGGCGACGCCGACACCGGGGCGGGCGCCTTCTTCCCCGTCACGGTGCTGTCCTTCGACGACCCGGACACCCCGGAGGTGCACTTCGTCGAGGCCTTCGGCCCCGTCACCTCCGTGCTCGGCTACACCGACGTCGACGACGCCGTGCGGCTCGCCGCGCTCGGCGGCGGCTCGCTCGTGGCGACCGTGTGCACGAACGACGGCGCGACCGCCGCCCGGTTCACCGCGGGCATCGGCTCGCACCACGGGCGCGTGCACTTCCTCAACCGCCAGGACGCGAAGACCTCCACCGGCCACGGCTCCCCCATGCCGCACCTCGTCCACGGCGGCCCCGGCCGCGCCGGCGGCGGCGAGGAGCTGGGCGGCGTGCGCGGCGTCAAGCACTACATGCAGCGCACCGCGATCCAGGGGCCCCCGGACATCCTCACGGCGGTGACCGGGGTCTGGCACCGGGGCGCCGCGGCGAACACCGTGACCCGCGAGGCGGTCGAGAACGGCACCGGCGAGCACCCGTTCCGCAAGTCCCTGGAGACGCTGCGGATCGGCGACCAGTTCGCCTCCGAGCTGCGCACCGTGACCCTCGAGGACATCACCGAGTTCGCCGAGAAGACCGGCGACACCTTCTACGCGCACACCGACGAGGAGGCCGCCACGGCCAACCCGTTCTTCCCGCGCCGGGTGGCCCACGGCTACCTGCTGGTCTCCTGGGCCGCCGGGCTGTTCGTGGAGCCCGCCCCCGGTCCCGTCCTGGCGAACTACGGCCTGGAGAACCTGCGCTTCATCACGCCGGTGACCTACGACGACCACATCCGGGTGACCCTCACCGCCAAGCAGATCACCCCGCGGGTCACCGACGAGTACGGCGAGGTCTGCTGGGACGCGATCCTGCACAACCAGCACGACGAGATCGTGGCGACCTACGACGTGCTGACCCTGGTCGCGAAGACCTGGCCCACCGCCTGACCCGGGCGAGACCCGCCCCGGGCTGTCGGGTCCCCACGAAGCACGCGATCCCTCACGCACCGGGCGTGGGGGATCGCGTGCTTCGGGGACCCGGCGGCGAGCGGCCTCCGCGGTCGGGGCTCGGCGGAGCGACCGGGCGAGGGCTCAGGAGACCCGCAGCCCCGAGAAGGCGAGCGCGACCACGGTGTCGGCCAGCCCGTCGTCGGCCCTGTCCGGGTCCGGCCGGTACCAGTCGACGATCGAGTTGATCATGCCCAGGAGCAGCCGCGAGGCGGACCGGCCGCTGAGGTCGCGGCGCAGGTCGCCCTCCGCCTGCGCCTGCTCGATGAGCGCGCCGACCCGGCGGGTGACCGTGCGGCGGCGCTCGAGCGCCCTCGTCTCGACCTCCGAGTTGCCCCGCAGCCGCAGCAGCAGGGTCACGTACGGCATCTGCTCCACGAGCACGTGCACGGTCCCGCGGATCACCTGCTCGAGCCGCTCGACCGCCGGGACCTGCGTCCGCTCGGCGGCGGCCAGGACCTCCTCGAGCGCGTCGAGGGCCCGGCCCAGCGCCTGCTCGAGGATCTCCTCCTTGGACTCCACGTGGTGGTAGATCGCGGACTTGGAGATCCCCAGGTGCTTGGACAGCGTTCCCATCGACGTGGCGTCGTAGCCGTGCACGTTGAAGACCTCCACGCACACGGCGAGCAGCGTCTCGCGGTCGTAGCCGGGCCGGCCCCGGCGCGGGGCCGCGCCGTCCGGAGGGGCGGGCGCCGGTGCGTGCGTCATGGGGACCTCGATCTCGGTGGGGACGGGCAGGACAACGATCTTATGCCGCGGCGGGGCGTCACGCGTCCTTGCGGTGGTCGTAGACGCGGCGCAGCTTGCCGGAGGACCGGGCGAGGGTCCCCGGCTCGGCGATCCGGATCGAGGCCGAGGAGCCGATCTTCGTCTTGATGGCGTGCAGGAGCTTCTGGCCGCCCGCCTCGGCGGCCTCGACGGTCACCTGCTCGCGCCGCTCGATGTTGATGGTCATCTGGTCCATCCGGTGCGGACGGGTGATCTCGAGCGTGAAGTGCGGGCTCAGCTCCGGCACCTGCAGGGCGAGCTCCTCGATCTGGGAGGGGAACAGGTTGACCCCCCGCAGGATGATCATGTCGTCGGAGCGGCCCGTGATCCGGCCCATCCGCCGGTGCCCGGGCCGGTCCGTGCCGGGCAGCAGGCGGGTCAGGTCGTGGGTGCGGTAGCGGATGATCGGCAGGGCCTCCTTGGTGAGCGCCGTGAAGACGAGCTCGCCGGGCCGGCCGGTGTCCTGGACCTCGTCCGTGAACGGGTCGATGATCTCGGGGCGGAAGTGGTCCTCCCAGATGTGCGAGCCGTCCTTGGACGCGGCGGACTCGCCGGCCACGCCGGGGCCCATGACCTCGGAGAGGCCGTAGATGTCGCACGCGTCGACGTCGAAGGCCGTCTCGATCTCGCGGCGCATCTCCTCGGTCCAGGGCTCCGCCCCGAGCACCGCGGTGCGCAGCGACGTCTCCCGCGGGTCCAGGCCGAGCTTCCTGAAGCCGTCGGCGATGGTCAGCAGGTAGGTGGGGGTCGAGAGGATGGCCTCGGGCTGGAAGTCCCGGATCATCTGGACCTGCTTCTCGGTCTGCCCGCCGGACATCGGGATGACGGCGCAGCCCAGGCGCTCGGCGCCGTAGTGGGCACCGAGCCCGCCCGTGAACAGACCGTAGCCGTAGGCGTTGTGCACCTTGTCCCCGGGGCGCACGCCCGAGAGCCGGAAGCAGCGGGCCACGAGGCCCGCCCAGGTGTCGATGTCGTTCTGCGTGTAGGCCACCACGGTGGGCTGCCCGGTGGTGCCGGAGGAGGCGTGGATCCGCCGGACCTCGGACATCGGCACCGCGAGGGACTTGAACGGATACGCCTTCCGCAGGAACTCCTTGTCCGTGTACGGGAAGAGCCGCAGGTCCTCGAGCTCCTTGAAGTCGGCGGGGTGCACGCCGTGCGCGTCGAAGACCTCCGTGTAGGCGGCGACGTTCTCGTAGGCGTGGTGCAGGGTCCAGCGCAGCCGCTCGACCTGCAGGGACTCGATCTGGTCCCGGCTCATCGTCTCCTCGGGGTCCGGCTGCGACCGGTCCGCCGGGGCGGGGGCGGGGGTGTAGGGGTTCGGGACGGAGCACTCGGTCATGTCAGACTTCCTCGGGCTGCGGGGCGGACGGCTGGGCGGACTGCAGGACGGGCTGCGCGGCCGGGTCCCCGGCAGAGTCCTCGGCAGGGCGCTCCGCGGGCTTCACCGCGCGGAGGGCGGGGTTGGGGATGGTGCGGCTGCGGCCCCGGAACTCGGCGATGAGCCGGCCGTCGGCCAGGACCTGGATGTCGTAGACGCCGCTGCGCCCCGCCTGGGCGCGCACGGTCCCCACGGCGGTGAGCTCCTGCCCGCGGTAGGCCGAGGCGAGGAAGTTGATGTCCACTCCCGCGGCCACCGTGATGGTGGTGCCGTCCCCGGCGGGGTCGTTGCAGGCGAGGGCGAAGCAGGTGTCCGCGAAGGCGAAGACCATGCCGCCGTGGGCGATGCCGAACCCGTTGAGCATCTCCTCCCGCAGGGTCATGCGGATCTGGGCGTGGCCGTACTCGGCACGGTCCACGGTGATGCCCATCCAGCGCGAGGTGTGGTCCCCCGCGAGGATCGGATGGCCCTGGGACATGTAACTCTCCTCACAGTTCACGACCGAATGTTCAGTAGACAATCCCACTCCGCCGCCCGTGTCAACCCGCACCGTCCCGGAGGAGCGCGGGAGCACTCCATCGGCGCCACCTGTTGACGCCGCCCCCGGGGGCTTATATTCTGAACGAACGGTCAGTTAGTCGCGTGCGGCCCTCCCGCCCCGCGGCGCCATCTCGTCGGAAGAGGGACACCATGACTACGCAGAACACGGGGCTCCACGCCGTGCCCGCCGCGGACGCGGCCGAGCAGTCGGAGCTGGACCGCGCGGGCGAGGAGCACTTCGACCGCATCATCGCCGAGGACTCCCGGATCGAGCCGCGCGACTGGATGCCCGCCGCCTACCGCAAGACCCTGGTCCGCCAGGTCTCGCAGCACGCCCACTCCGAGATCATCGGCATGCAGCCGGAGGGCAACTGGATCTCCCGGGCGCCGTCCCTCAAGCGCAAGGCCATCCTCATGGCCAAGGTGCAGGACGAGGCAGGCCACGGGCTGTACCTCTACTCCGCCGCCGAGACCCTGGGCACCCCCCGCTCCGAGCTCAACCAGCAGCTGCTGGACGGCCGGGCCAAGTACTCCTCGATCTTCAACTACCCCGCGCGCACCTGGGCCGACATGGGCGCCATCGGCTGGCTCGTGGACGGCGCGGCGATCGCCAACCAGGTCCCGCTGTGCCGGGCCTCCTACGGCCCCTACGGCCGGGCCATGGTCCGCATCTGCAAGGAGGAGTCCTTCCACCAGCGCCAGGGCTGGGAGATCCTCTACGAGCTCTCCCACGGCACGCCCGCCCAGAAGCAGATGGCCCAGGACGCCGTGAACCGCTTCTACGGCCCGTCCCTGCAGATGTTCGGCCCCCCGGACGACGACTCGCCCAACTCGAAGCAGTCCATGGCGTGGAACATCAAGCGCTTCTCCAACGACGAGCTGCGCCAGCGCTTCGTGGACATGATCGTGGAGCAGGCCGCCGCACTGGACCTGACCCTGCCGGACCCGGACCTCAAGTGGAACGAGGAGCGCGGCCACTACGACTACGGACCGCTGGACTGGGACGAGTTCAAGGCCGTCGTCGGCGGCCGGGGCCCGTGCAACCTCCAGCGCATGCAGCGCCGCCGCACGGCGCACGAGGACGGCGCCTGGGTCCGCGAGGCCGCCGCCGCCTACGCCCGCAAGACCGCCGCGGAGCGCGCCTCCGCCGAACTCATCGGAGCCTGAGCATGAGCGAGAACACCGTGAGCCCGATCGGCGCGCCCTCGGACGAGTGGCCCCTGTGGGAGGTGTTCGTGCGGTCCTCGCGCGGGCTCTCCCACGTCCACGCCGGATCCCTGCACGCCCCGGACGCCACGATGGCCGTGCGCAACGCCCGGGACCTCTACACCCGCCGCAACGAGGGGACCTCCGTGTGGGTGGTGCCCTCCGCGGCCATCACCGCCTCGGACCCCGACTCCAAGGGCGGGTTCTTCGAGTCCGCCCAGGGCAAGAGCTACCGCCACGCCACGTACTACACCAAGAGCGAAGGGGTGAAGCACCTGTGAGCTTCGCATCCCACGAGTCCGCGACCCGGCAGAGCGCGGGCGACGCCATCACCGCGGAGGACATCCGGGCCGGCGGCGCGAAGGCCCCCGAGGACGTGGCCCGCTACGCCCTGTACCTGGGCGACGACGCCCTGATGCTCGCCCAGCGCCTCGGCTGGTGGATCGCCCGGGCCCCGGAGCTGGAGGAGGACATCGCGCTGGCCAACATCGCCCTGGACCTGCTCGGGCACGCCCGCTTCCTGCTCACCTACGCGGGCACCGCGTGGGGGAAGACCGAGGACGACCTCGCCTACTTCCGCGACGAGGAGGAGTTCCGCTCCTGCCGCCTCGTGGAGCAGGAGAACGGCGACTTCGGGCAGACCATCGCCCGGCAGCTGATCTTCTCCTACTACCAGTACGAGCTCTACCGCCGCCTCGTCCGCTCCACCGACCCGACGCTCGCGGCCATCGCGGACAAGGCGCTCAAGGAGGTCGAGTACCACCAGGACCACGCGAGCCAGTGGATCCTGCGCCTGGGCCTCGGCACGGAGGAGTCCAAGCGCCGCGTCCAGGCCGGCCTCACCTACATGTGGCCCTACGTGGACGAGCTGTTCCACGACGACGAGCTCGTCGAGTCCCTCGGGGACGTCGCCGTGCTCCCGTCCTCCCTGCGCGCCGACTTCGACCGCCGGATCACCGCGATCCTCGACGAGGCGGGGCTGTCCGTCCCCGAGGTCCTGGGTGCCTGGGGCGGCGACCGCTCGGGGCAGTTCAGCGAGCAGCGCGGCCACATCCTCGCCGAGATGCAGGTGCTGGCCCGCCGGCATCCCGGCGCCACCTGGTGAGGAGGCGATGACGATGACCGGCTCCGAGCAGACGGGCGCCACGCAGGTGACCGGCCGCGAGCTGCGCCCCCGGGACGAGGCCGCCGGCCGCGTCTGGGACATCGCCGCCACGGTGAACGACCCCGAGGTCCCCGTGCTCTCCATCGCCGACCTCGGCATCCTGCGGGACGCCCGGCTGGAGGGCGCGCGCGCCGTCGTCGTCATCACCCCGACCTACTCCGGGTGCCCCGCGATGGAGACCATCACCACGGACGTCACCCGGGCGCTCAACGCCGAGGGCTACGACGACGTGCGGGTCGACCTCGTGCTGCAGCCGGCGTGGACCACGGACTGGATGAGCGACGAGGGCA
Organism: Kocuria sp. LHG3120; assembly: GCF_049897445.1. Classification (NCBI taxonomy): domain Bacteria; kingdom Bacillati; phylum Actinomycetota; class Actinomycetes; order Micrococcales; family Micrococcaceae; genus Kocuria; species Kocuria sp. LHG3120. Next base: position 293,344 of record NZ_JAFCWG010000004.1, read on the forward strand.
GGCGCAAGCTCGACGAGTACGGCATCGCCCCGCCCAGCGGCCGGGCCGCCGCCGGCCCCGTCCGGCTGGGGCTCACCGTCAAGTGCCCGCGCTGCCACTCCCTGAACACCCGCGAGCTGACCCGCTTCGGGTCCACCGCCTGCAAGGCGCTCCACGTCTGCAACGAGTGCCTGGAACCCTTCGACTACTTCAAGGTGCACTGATGACCGAGATCACCACCCCCGCCCGGCGCCGGGCCACGTTCAACACCCTCGAGGTCTCCCAGGTCCGCAAGCTCACCGCGGACTCCGTCGAGGTGGCCTTCACGGTGCCCCCGGAGCTCGTGGACGACTACGACTACCTGCCCGGGCAGTACGTGGCGCTGCGCGCCCACATCGACGGGCAGGAGGTCCGCCGGTCCTACTCGATCTGCGCGGAGCCGCGGCCGGGCGAGATCCGGGTGGCGATCAAGCAGGACATCGGCGGGGTCTTCTCCACCTGGGCCAACAGCTCCCTGCGGGCCGGCGACACGCTCGACGTCATGAACCCGCAGGGCGCGTTCATCTCCAAGCTCGGGCTCACCAGCATGAACGACCCCGAGCGGCTCGCCGCCGAGGAGGTCGCCAAGAACGCGTCCGTCCACCTCGTGGCCTTCGCCGCGGGCTCCGGGATCACCCCGATCATGGCGATCGCCAAGGCCGTGCTGCGCGCCTCGGAGTCCTCCACGTTCGACCTCGTCTACGCGAACCGCTCCGCGATGGAGGTCATGTTCGCCGAGGAGCTCGGGGACCTCAAGGACAAGTACCCGTCCCGCCTGGCGGTCCACCACGTGCTCTCCCGCGAGCAGCGGATCAGCCCGCTGATGTCCGGACGGATCGACGCCGACAAGCTCCAGGACATCCTGGACGAGGTGCTCCAGGTGGACCGGACGGACGAGTGGTTCCTGTGCGGGCCGTTCGAGCTCGTCCAGCTGTGCCGGGACACCCTGGCCGAGCGCGGCGTGGCCGAGGACAAGATCCGCTTCGAGCTCTTCAGCACCGGCCGCCCCGAGAACCCCCAGGGCCAGCAGGGCCGCGTGGTCCAGGCCGACCCCTCGGGCGAGAGCTACGACATCACGTTCAACCTGGACGGCCTGTCCAGCTCGATCGAGTCCCCGAAGAACGCGCAGGAGACGGTCCTCAACGCCGCGCTCCGGGTCCGCCCCGACGTCCCGTTCGCGTGCGCCGGCGGGGTGTGCGGCACGTGCCGCGCGAAGGTCGTCTCCGGGGAGTTCGTGATGGAGGAGAACTACGCCCTCGAGAAGGACGAGATCGAGAAGGGCTACGTGCTCACCTGCCAGACCCGCCCCACCTCCAAGGAGCTCGTCGTCGACTTCGACGCCTGAGCCGCTCGCTCCGGGGGCCCGGCACCGTGCAGGTGCCGGGCCCCCCGGGCCGTCCCGCCCCCAGTCCCGACCTCACCGAGGAGCAGCAGTGATCGACCTGACCATCGACGGATCCGTGGCCGAAGTGGTGCTGAACGCCCCCGGCAGGATGAACGCCCTGGACGAGGCGGCACTCGCCGAGCTCGGCGACGCCTACGCCGAGGCGGCGAGGGCCGGCGTCCGGGCCCTCGTGCTGCGCGGCGAGGGCCGCGGCTTCTGCGCCGGCCGCGACATCTCCGCGGTGGACCCCGCGAGCGACGACGCCCACGGCTTCCTGGCCGGGAAGGTCACCCCGCTGCTGCGCGCCATGACCCGGTTCCCCGCCCCGACGTTCGCCGCCGTGCAGGGCGCGTGCCTGGGCGTGGGGCTCGGCCTGGCGATCGCCACGGACGTGGTCTACGTCGCCGACAGCGCCAAGATCGGCTCCCCCTTCGCGAACCTGGGCGCGACCCTCGACTCGGGAGGGCACGCCCTGTTCACCGAGCGGCTCGGCGCCCACCGGACCCTGGACCTCATCTACACGGCCGAGCTGATGAGCGGCCAGGAGGCCGTGCGCTCCGGGCTGTTCAGCCGTTCGGTGCCCGCCGACGAGCTGCTCGAGCTCACCCGGGCCAAGGCGGCGGCCGTGGCCGAGGGCGCGACCGGCGCGTTCCTCGCCTCCCGCGAGCTCGTGGCCCAGATCCGCGACGAGCGCCTGGGGCTGTGGGAGTCCGTCGAGAACGAGAACCGGGTGCAGGGCGAGCTGTGCCGCAGCGCCGACTACGCCGAGGGCTTCGCCGCGTTCCAGCAGAAGCGCCCGCCGCGGTTCACCGGCGGCCGGTCCTGACCCGGGAGGACGGTCCCGCCGGGTCCGGCCCCGGGGCGCACGCGGGCCGGACCCGGGACGAACCGGGTTAAGCGGTCGGGGAACAGCCCGCCCGCTCCGCCGGGAGCCGGTTAACGTGGTGGGCATGACATCCACGGTGACCTCTTCGGTGTTCGACCTCTCCGGCTTCGACCGCTCCGTCCGCCCCCAGGACGACCTCTACCGCCACGTCAACGGCACCTGGCAGCGCCGGACCGAGATCCCCGACGACAAGCCGTCCGTGGGCGCGTTCATCGAGCTGCGGGACCAGGCGGAGGCCGCCGTGCGCGAGCTCATCACCCGGGCCCGCGCCGGGGACCCGGAGGCCGTGGAGTCCAAGATCGCGAACCTCTACGCGTCCTTCATGGACGAGGAGCGGATCGAGGCGCTCGGCGCCTCCCCCCTCGCCCCGGATCTCGCGGAGGTGGACGCCGTGGCGAACGTCCCCGGCCTGGTGCGCCACCTGGGCCGGATGATCCGCCGCGGTGCGGGCGGCCTGGTCGGCGTGGACGTCGACGCCGACCCGGGCGACCCCGAGCGCCAGCTCGTGTTCGTGGGGCAGTCGGGGCTGGGCCTGCCCGACGAGGAGTACTACCGGGACGACCAGCACGCCGCGATCCGCGGGAAGTACCTGGAGCACGTGCGGACCATGCTGTCCCTGGCCGGGGTCGAGGACGCCGAGGAGCAGGCCCGCGCCGTGGTGGACCTCGAGACGCGGATCGCCGCCCACCACTGGGACAAGGTCACGGTCCGCGACCTCACCAAGATGTACAACCCCATGGGCTTCGAGGAGCTCGCGGCCTCCGCCGCGGTCCTCGACTGGCGGCTCCTGGCCGAGGGCGCGGAGCTGCCCGCGACGGCGCTGCGCACCGTGGTCAACGCCCAGCCGAGCTTCTTCACCGGGGTCGAGGAGCTGCTCGTCGACGAGCTGCTGCCGGCCTGGCGGTCCTGGGCCCGCTGGCACCTGGTCTCCGCGCGCGCCTCCTACCTGTCGTCCGCGTTCGTCGAGGAGGACTTCGCCTTCTACGGCACCGTGCTCTCGGGGACCCCGCGGCTCAAGGACCGCTGGAAGCGCGGGGTCGAGCTCGTCAACGGGGTCCTCGGCGAGGCCGTGGGCGAGCTCTACGTCGCCGCGCACTTCTCCCCCACCGCCAAGGAGCGGATGGACGAGCTCGTGGCCAACCTCCTGGAGGCCTACCGCGTCTCGATCACGGGCCTGGACTGGATGACCGAGGAGACCCGCCAGGAGGCGCTGAAGAAGCTCTCCCAGTTCACCCCGAAGATCGGCTACCCCGAGAAGTGGAAGGACTACTCCTCCCTGCGGATCGACCCCGAGGACCTGGTGGGCAACCGGATCCGCACCACGGAGTTCCGGCTCGCCGAGCTCGTCCGCAAGGCGGGCCAGCCGGTGGAGAAGCACGAGTGGCTCATGACCCCGCAGACGGTCAACGCCTACTACCACCCGCTGCGCAACGAGATCGTCTTCCCGGCCGCGATCCTGCAGCCCCCGTTCTTCGACGAGGACGCCGACGACGCCGTGAACTACGGCGCGATCGGCTCCGTGATCGGCCACGAGATCGGCCACGGCTTCGACGACAAGGGCTCGACCTGCGACGGCGACGGCCGGCTGCGCAACTGGTGGACCGACGCCGACCGGCAGGCCTTCGAGGAGCGCACGGCGGAGCTGGTGCGCCAGTACGACCGCCTGGTCCCGGAGCAGCTCGCGGAGGAGGGCACGCACGTCAACGGCGAGCTCACCCTCGGGGAGAACATCGGGGACCTGGGCGGGCTCACGATCGCCCACCAGGCGTGGCGGATGTCCCGGGAGACCGGCAGCGCCTTCGGCCCCGGGGAGCTGATCGACGGCTACAGCCCCGAGCAGCGCCTCTTCCTGTCCTGGGCCTACGTGTGGCAGCAGAAGTCCCGCGACGAGGCGCTGCGCCACCGCATCGCCACCGACCCGCACTCCCCCAACGAGTTCCGGGCGAACCAGACGGTCCGCAACGTCCCCGCCTTCTACGAGGCGTTCGGGGTGCGGGAGACGGACGCGCTGTGGCTGCCCGAGGTGGAGCGCGTGCGCATCTGGTGACCGGGGGCCGGGATCCGTCCCAGCCCCCGGCTCAGCCGCCGGAGCTGACCAGGAACACGACGGCGACCAGCCACAGGACGAGGAACAGCACCAGGACGCCGAGCAGGACGGTGCCGACCCAGCCGAGCACCCGCCCAGGAACGGCGGGGGTGCCGAGCTTCTCGGCCTCCCGCGCCTGCCAGATCGCGAAGGGGCCCAGCAGGGGCAGCACCACCACGCTCAGGATGCCGAGGATCAGCGCGGTGTCGGCGTGGCTGCGGCCCACGGCGAAGCGCTCCGCCTGCCACGGCGGCGGTGGGCCCCACGGGGTCGTCGGGCCGCCGCCGGCGTGCCCGGACCCGCCGGGGCCGTCCGGGCGCGGCGGGGCATCGGAGCGGTCGTCGTCCACGGGGTCCTCCAGGGGTCGTCGGTGCAGTCGGTCAGACCGGTCGGTCGGTTCAATCGGTCGGTCGGCGGTCGCCTCAGCCCTCGTCGGAGGGCAGCAGCTCCGCCGGGCCGAACCGGCGGTTCGCGAGCACGGGCACGGTCTCGCGCACCTCGGCGATGCGCTCGCGCGTGACGTCGGCGGTCAGCACGGTTTCGTCCTCCCCCGCCTCGGCGACCACCACGCCGAGCGGGTCGAGCACCGCGGAGCGGCCCACCGTGTGCTCGGAGCAGGTGTCCGCGGCCGCGACCCAGACGGTGTTCTCGATCGCGCGGGCCTTGAGCAGCGCCTGCCAGTGGTCCACCTTGTGCTCGCCGGCGAACCAGGCCGCGGGCACGGTGAGCAGCTCCGCCCCGGCGTCGACCACGGCGCGGCAGATCTCGGGGAAGCGCAGGTCGTAGCAGGTGATCATGCCGACCGCGAGCTCCCCGATCCGCACCACCGTGACGCCCTTGTCGCCCGGGCGGATCCGGTCGGACTCCCGGTGGCTGAAGGCGTCGTAGAGGTGGAGCTTGCGGTACGTGCCGAGGATCGCGCCCTGCGCGTCCACGGCCACGAGCGTGTTGTAGGGGCGCCCGTCGGCGGAGCCCTCGTAGCCGCCCGCGATCACGGCGACGCCGGTCTGCGCGGCCAGGAAGGACAGCTGCTGGACGAACCCGGACCAGCCGCGCAGGACCAGCTCCTCGAAGTCCTCCCCGAGGAGCCGCTCGGAGAACATGGCCTCCTCCGGGAACACCACCAGCTGCGCCCCGCCGGCCGCGGCCTGCTCGGTGAGCCGGCGCATGGTCCGCAGGTTCTCGGCCGTGTCGGCGGTGGGTGCGAACTGTCCGACGGCGATCTTCACGGGTGTCCTCCTCGGCGGGTCGCGGCTGAAGCTCCCACTGTATCCGCGACCGGTGCATCCGCGACCGGCCTGTGCCCCCGCCCGTGGAACAGTTCGCGGCACGGCCCGTGGCAGGATGGGGCCGACACGACCGCGCGAGCGAAGGGCAGGCGATGGGCGAGCAGTCCGAGACCCCGGGGCGACGCCGGCTGTCCGAGCGCGTGCTCGGCGGCGGGACCGCCCCCGACCCCCGGTTCACGCTGGCCAACGAGCGCACGTTCCTCGCCTGGATCCGGACCGCGCTCGCGTTCCTGGCCGGCGGGATCGCCATCGAGGCGTTCACCGCGGACCTGTTCGACGACGGCGTGCGGAAGTTCCTCGCGATCGTGCTGCTGGTGCTGAGCATGCTCCTCAGCGCGGGCGCCACGTTCCGCTGGATCGGGGTGGAGCGGAGCATGCGGCGCCAGGCCCCGCTGCCGCTGCCCCTGATCGCACCGGTGCTCGCGGTGGGCGGGGCGATCGCGGCGGGAGTGCTCGTCGTCGTCGTCCTGCAGGGCTGAGATGCCCCGCCCGCAGCTCCGCCGCCCTCCGGGGCCCCCGGACCCCCCTCGGCCGCCGCACGGGGACCCCGGGCTGCAGCCGGAGCGCACCACGATGGCCTGGGGCCGGACCCTGATGTCCTTCGTGGTGGTCTCGGCGATCTTCCTGCGCTGGCTGCCGCACCACGGGCCGTTCGTGCTGGTGCTGTTCGGCCTGGCGGTCCTCACGGCGGCGGCGATCTACGTCACGCAGCGCCCCCGCTACGTCCGCAGCGCCCGCGGCATCGTCGAGGAGGGCACGGAGCCGGAGGTCGGCGCCGTGCTGGCGACCTCGGCCGCGATGCTCGCCCTCGGCGCCCTCGGCATCTGGGTGGTCCTGGTCCTCGTCTGAGCGTTTCCCTGCCTGCCCGCGAGGTCGCACGTGCCGGCGACCGGGGCGCTCGAGGTCGCCGACGCGTGCAACCGCGCGGAGGAGAGGAGGGATCAGTTGATGAGGTCGCGCACCACGATGGTGTCGTCGCGGTCCGGGCCCACGCCGATCGCGGACATCCGGGTGCCGCTCATCGACTCGAGCGCCTCGACGTAGGCCCGGGCGTTCGCCGGCAGGTCCTCCAGGGTGCGGCAGCCGGTGATGTTCTCCTCCCACCCGGCGAAGTGCTCGAAGATTGGCTTCGCGTGGTGGAACTCGGTCTGGGTCATCGGCATCTCGTCGTGCCGGACGCCGTCGACGTCGTAGGCCACGCACACCGGGATCTGCTCGATGCCGGTGAGGACGTCGAGCTTGGTGAGGAAGTAGTCGGTGAAGCCGTTGATCCGGGAGGCGTGGCGGGCCATCACGGCGTCGTACCAGCCGGTGCGGCGGGGACGGCCCGTGTTGACGCCGAACTCGCCGCCGGTGGTGCGCAGCTGCTCGCCCATCTCGTCGAAGAGCTCGGTGGGGAACGGCCCGGCGCCCACGCGGGTGGTGTAGGCCTTGATGATGCCGATCGCCCGGGTGATGCGGGTCGGCCCGATGCCCGAGCCCACGGACGCGCCGCCCGCGGTGGGGTTGGAGGACGTCACGAACGGGTAGGTGCCGTGGTCGACGTCGAGGAAGGTCGCCTGGCCGCCCTCCATGAGCACCACCTTGTCCTCGTCGAGGGCCTGGTTGAGCAGGTAGGTCGAGTCCACGATCATCGGGGCGAGCCGGTCGGCGTAGCCCAGGAAGTACTGCACGACCTCCTCGACGTCGATGTCCCGGCGGTTGTAGAGCTTCACGAGCAGCTCGTTCTTCTGCCGCAGCGCGCCCTCGATCTTCTGCCGCAGGATCGACTCGTCCAGGACGTCCTGGACGCGGATGCCGAGCCGGCCGACCTTGTCCATGTAGGCGGGCCCGATGCCGCGGCCCGTGGTGCCGATCGCCCGCTTGCCGAGGAAGCGCTCCGAGACCTGGTCCATCGTCTGGTGGTACGGGGCCACCAGGTGGGCGTTCGCGGAGACGCGCAGCCGGGAGGTGTCCGCCCCGCGCGCCTCGAGGCCGTCGATCTCCTCGAAGAGGGCCTGGGGATTGACGACGACGCCGTTGCCGATCACGGGGACGGCGTTGGGGCTCAGGATGCCCGCCGGCAGGAGCTTGAGCTCGAACTTGTCGCCGCCCACCACCACGGTGTGCCCCGCGTTGTTGCCGCCGTTGGGCTTGACCACGTAGTCCACGCGGCCTCCCAGCAGGTCGGTGGCCTTGCCCTTGCCCTCGTCGCCCCACTGGGCGCCGACGATCACGATTGCTGGCATTGAACGACTCTCCTGCCTGGATGGAACGGGACTTCTCCCGCGGGCCCCGGCGGAGGCGCGCACCGGCCGGGCACGACAACGCCCCTGCGTCGGCCCGCTCCCACCCGCGCGACCGGGACGGCGCGACGCCGGCAGGAGGAGACCCAGGGGCTCGTACCGTGCAAGTCTAGCGGGCCGTGACCCGGGACCGGCATCCGCCGCCCCGTTCGGCGGCCACCGCGGTCCGATACCCTCGATGCTCATGAGTTCCCCTTCCACGTGGACCCCGGGCGGGTCCCCGTCCTCCGCGCCCGCGGCCGCCCCGGGCACCCACCTCAAGGCCCGGCACCTCGTGATGATGGCCCTGGGCAGCGCGATCGGCACCGGCCTGTTCATCGGCACGGGCGCCGCGATCCGCACCGCCGGGCCGGCGGTGCTGCTGTCCTTCCTGGTGGCGTGCGTGCTGCTCGTGCTCGTGATGCGGGCGCTGGGCGAGATGGCCGCCGCGGATCCGTCCCCCGGCGCGTTCTCCACCTACGCCGAGAAGGCCATGGGCCGCACCGTGGGACGCACCCTCGGCTGGCTGTGGTGGGCGCAGATCGTGGTGGTGGTCGCGGCGGAGGCCACGGCCGCGGCCCAGCTGCTCGCGGAGCTGTGGCCGGTGGCCGAGCAGTGGGTGCTGGCGCTGCTGTTCATGGTGGTGTTCACGGCGATCAACCTGGTGCGGGTGCGCACGCTCGGGGAGACCGAGTTCTGGTTCGCGCTGATGAAGGTGCTCGCGGTGCTGGCCTTCCTCGCGGTCGGGATCGCCGTGCTCCTGGGCCTGACCGAGGAGCCCTCCCCGGGGCTCGCGAACCTCACCGCCCACGGCGGCTTCCTGCCCCACGGCCCGACCGGGGTGGCCGCCGCGCTGCTCGTGGTGGTCTTCGCGTTCGGCGGCACGGAGCTCGTGACCATCGCCGCCGCGGAGACCGAGGACCCGCAGCGCAACGTGGCCCGCGCCGTGCGCACCATCCTGGTCCGGATCCTCGTCTTCTACGTGGGCGCCGTGACCGTCATGGTCCTGGTGCTGCCGTGGAACGACGAGCAGCTCTCGGTCAGCCCGTTCGTGGCCGTGCTGGAGACCGCCGGGGTGCCCGGCGCGGACGTGCTGATGGCCGTGGTCATCATCCTGGCGCTGCTCTCGGCCCTCAACGCGAACATCTACGGCGCGTCCCGGATGCTCTGGTCGCTGGCCCGCCGCGGCTCGGCGCCGCGGGCCTTCGCCGACGTCTCCGACCGCGGGGTCCCCCGGAGCGCGGTGGTCGTCTCCGTGCTCTTCGGCTTCGCCGCCGTGGTGCTGAACTACCTGTGGCCCGAGACCGTGCTGCTGTGGATGCTCAACACCGTGGGCGCGACCTGCCTGGTCGTCTGGGGGCTCGCGCTGGTCTCGCAGATCGTCCTGCGCCGCCGCGCGGACCGGGACGGCACCGAGCTGCCCCTGCGGATGTGGGCCTTCCCGTGGCTGTCGTACCTGGCGCTGGCGCTCCTCGCCGGGATCGTCCTGCTCGGGCTGCTCGACGGCGCCGTGCGGGGCCAGCTCCTGCTCACGGCCGGGCTGGTGGCGCTCATCGCCCTGGCCTCGAAGGTGCTCGGCCGCCGGGCCGAGCACGCCCCGCAGGACTGATCCGGCGGAGCCGCGGCTCCGCCGGGGCCACGGGCACAGGACATGCCGCGGTGCGCGGCCGTCGCCGGCGCCGGTGACGGTGTCAGAGGCGGTGCTCCGGCGGGATCAGCGGGCGCTCGGCGCGGACCCGCAGCTCCTGGACCGCCCACGAGTTGCCGTCGGGGTCGCTGAAGCCGAAGACGGTGCCGCCGTCCCGCTCGTCGAGCACCGTGATCCCGCTCACCTCCACGCCCCGGGACAGCAGCTCCTCGCGGGCCGCCCGGGCGTCCGCGACCACCAGCTGGAGCCCGCGCAGGGATCCGGGGGCCATCTCCCGGTGGGCGGGGAGGTTGCCCACCACGATCGAGCAGCCGGACCCGGGCGGGGTCAGCTGGGCGATGTCCATCTGCTCGGTGGTGGTGTGGTGGTCGAGGTGGAAGCCGACCTGGTCCCGGTAGAACTCCACGGCCCGGTCGACGTCGCGCACCGGCACCAGCACCACCTCGAGCGTCCAGTCCACGGTCAGACCCCGCCCTGCGCGGTCCGCCCGCCCAGCAGCTCCTCGAGCCGCTCGTAGCCCTCGGCCACGCCCTTCTCCATGCCGGATCCGACCATCCCGTCGCGGGCCTCCTGGGACGCGTGGACGGTGTGCCCGCGCAGCCGGCACCGGCCGTCGCCCAGGTCCTCGAAATGCAGGTACTCCAGGTCCACGGCGTCGGGCCAGTCCTCGTACTCGAAGGTCTGGACCACGAGCTCGTTCTCGCGCACCGTGTGGAAGACGCCGCGGAAGGCGTACTCCTCGGTGCTGTCCTCGCCGCGCTGGACGAACCGGTAGGCGCCGCCGGGGCGGAACTCGAAGCCGTCGATCCGGGTCCGCAGCCCGCGCGGCCCGATCCACTGCCGGAACAGCTCGGGGTCGGCGTGGGCGCGGAAGACGTCGGCCACGGGGTGGTCGAACTCGCGCTCGAAGTCGATGAAGGGCAGGCCGTCGGGGACGGTCAGGTGCAGTGCGTGTCCCATGGTTCAGTCCTGGGTGTGCTGGCCGCGGTCCGCGGCTCGGGTGTCGAGCACGGCGTCGAGGCGGCGGAACTGCTCCTCCCGGACCAGCCGGTACCGGTCGATCCACGCGGTGAGCGCCTCGAGCCGTGCGGGGTCCAGGTGGACGGGCCGGCGCTGGGCGTCACGGGTGCGCGTGACGAGCTGCGCCTGCTCGAGGACCTGGATGTGCTTCGAGACCGCCTGGAGGGAGATCGCGAAGGGTTCCGCCAGTTCGGTGACCGTGGCCGGTCCGCGGCTGAGCCGGGCGACGATGCGGCGGCGGACCGGGTCGGCCAGGGCCAGGAAGGCCCTGTCGAGCTCGTCGTCGCCGGGATCCACGGTGTTTGTCAACTGATTCCTTGATCAACCTGTTGGTTGTCAAAGACTAGGCCGCCCGCCCCGGCCCGGCAAGACCCGAGACCGGATCGTGACGGCCCCGGACCTGCGCTCCTCATGGGCCTCGCCGCCGGTGCGTCGTCGCCGGTGCGTCGTCGCGCGTCGGTGTTGCGTCCTGTGACGCCGCGGTCGTCACAGTCGGCGCACCGGCGTCTTCTGGGCGCCCGCACTTGGCAGCGCGGCGGGGCAGCCGCTGGAATGGGTCCTGCATCTATCCAGAGCGGCCGAGAGACCTGGCTCGTCGACGCCGCAGCAACCATCCGCGCCCCCGCCACGGGGTGCGCGGAACGGTGCTCCCGCCAGGACCGATGGAGCTGTCGCAGCCTCCCGGGTCCACTCCGGGACGGCTGCTGCCCTCCCTCGGGGTGACCCTTGGAGGAAGAACGTGACACCACGCCCGACCGCCCGGCCGGCGCCGCCGTCCCTGTCCTACGAGCTCTATCCGCCGCGCAGCGCGGCGAGCGCCGACACGCTGCTGCGGACCATCGAGGAGCTCGAGCCCACCCGTCCCGACCACGTCTCGGTGACGTACAGCGGGGACGAGCAGCGCCGGGACAGCTCGCTCGCCCTGCTCGACCACCTCCTGGCGCGCACGAGCCTGCGGCCCCTGGCCCACCTGACGTGCGTCGGCAGCACTCGGGCCGAGCTGGAGCAGACCGTGGCCGCACTGGTCCGCCGCGGCGTCCGGGGCGTCCTGGCCCTGCGCGGCGACCTCGACCCGGGGGCCGAGCCGGGCGAGCTGCGGCACGCCGGCGAGCTCGTGGAGCTCGTGCGCGAGGTCGAGCAGCGCCACACCGCGGCCCTGGCGGCCGGCCGGCTCGCCGTGGGCGTGGCCGCCTACCCGACCCGGCACCCGGAGTCGCCGTCCTTCCGGCACGACGTCGAGGTGCTGCTGGCCAAGCAGCGCTCCGGGGCGGACTTCGCGATCACGCAGGTCTACTTCCGCCCGCAGCGCTACGAGCGCCTGGTCGCGGCGGCGCGGGCGGCCGGGGTGACGATCCCGATCGTCCCGGGGATCATGCCGGTCACCGACCCGCGGCGGCTCCGGACGCTGTGCCGGCTGGCGGGCCTGGCGCCCCACCCGGGCCTGGCCGCCGCGCTGGAGGACGCGCCCGGTCCTGCCGAGCGGCACCGCGCCGGCGTGGCCTTCGCGGCGCGGCTGGCCCGCGCCGCCCTGGACGCCGGCGCCCCCGGGCTGCACCTCTACACCTTCAACGAGCACGGGGCCGCGCTCGACCTGCTGGAGCACGTGGACCTCCCGCGCGTCCCGCACGTGCCCGTCGCGCTCGAGGACCTTCTGCTCCCCGCCTGAGCACGCGCCCACCCACCGTTCCGCACGACCCCTCGACACCCCTTCAGGAGACCACCATGACCACTGTCCCGTTCCCCGCCGCCACCATCACCGGCTACCCCCGGATCGGCCGCCGCCGCGAGCTGAAGAAGGCCCTGGAGGCCTACTGGGCCGGGCGCTCGACCCGCGAGGAGCTCGAGTCTGCGGCCGCCGACCTGCAGCTGGCGACCCACCGCCGGCTCGTGGAGCTGGGCCTCGGCGCCCGGGACTCGTCCCTGCCCGCGGCGTTCCCCCTCTACGACCAGGTCCTGGACACCACCGTGGCCCTCGGGGCGGTGCCGGCCCGCTTCGCCGATCTCGCCGACGCCGAGGGCCGGCTCGGCCTCGACGCGAGCTTCGTGCTGGCCCGCGGCGACGCCGGGCGCGCTCCCCTCGAGCTGACCAAGTGGTTCGACACCAACTACCACTACCTCGTGCCCGAGATCGGCCCGGAGACCCCGCTCCGCGCCACCGCCGACCGGCTCGTGGCCGACGTCCGCCGCGCCGCCGCACACGGCTTCACCGTCCGCCCGGTCCTCGTGGGCCCGGTGTCCTTCCTCCTCCTCGCCAAGGCCGACGACGACGCCCCCGCGGGCTTCGACCCGCTGCAGCGGCTCCCCGAGCTGCTGCCCGTGTACGCGCGGCTGATCCAGGAGCTCGCCGCCGCCGGCGCGGACTGGGTGCAGCTGGAGGAGCCGGCCCTCGTGGCGGACCAGGACGTCCCCGGCGAGCAGCTCGCCTCGTCCGTGTGGGACGCCTACACGGGCCTGACCGCCGTGACCGGGCGCCCGCAGCTGTTCGTCACCACGTCCTACGGCTCCCCCGGGCCGCTGCTGCACCCGCTGGCCTGCTCCGGGGTGGAGGCCCTGCACCTCGACCTCGTCAAGGGCGCCGCCCCCACCGCCGAGGAGCTGGAGCTCTTCCGGGGCGAGGACTCCGCCGTGCTCGTGGCCGGCGCCGTGGACGGGCACAACGTGTGGCGGGCCGACCTGGCCGGCCGGCTCGACCAGCTCGCGGAGCTGGCCCGCGGGGGCGCCCAGGTGTCCGTGGCCTCCTCCACGTCCCTGTTCCACGTCCCGCACGACGTGGCCGAGGAGACCCGGCTGGACCCGCAGCTGCGGAGCTGGCTCGCCTTCGCCGACCAGAAGGTCGGCGAGATCGTCACCCTGGCCCGCGGTCTCGCCGCCGGGACAGAGGCGGTCGCGCCGGAGCTGGCCGAGGCCGCCGAGGCCCGCCGCACCCGGCAGGACGCCGCAGGGGTCCGGGACGCGGCCGTGCGCGAGCGCGCCGGGTCGCTGACCGCCGCGGACATCGGACGGTCTGCCGCGGAGGTCCGCCGGAGCGCCCAGGACGGCCGGGCCTTCACGGCCTCCGGCCCCCTGCCCCCGCTGCCCACCACCACGATCGGATCCTTCCCCCAGACCGCCGAGGTCCGTGCCGCCCGCGCCCGGCACCGCGCCGGCGCCCTGACGGACGCGCAGTACGACGCCTTCCTGCGGGAGGAGATCGAGCGGGTCGTGCGGCTGCAGGAGGAGCTGGGCCTGGACGTGCTGGTGCACGGCGAGCCGGAGCGCAACGACATGGTCCAGTACTTCGCCGAGCACCTCGACGGCTTCGCGACCACCGTCCACGGCTGGGTCCAGTCCTACGGCTCCCGCTGCACCCGCCCGTCGATCCTGTGGGGCGACGTCAGCCGGGAGGGTCCGGGCCTGCGCGGCGAGGCGTTCACGGTGCCGTGGATCGGCCACGCCCAGTCCCTCACCGACAAGCCGGTCAAGGGCATGCTGACTGGCCCGGTGACGATCCTCGCGTGGTCCTTCGTGCGCGACGACCAGCCGCTCGGCGAGACGGCGAACCAGGTGGCGCTCGCGCTGCGGGACGAGGTCGCGGACCTCGAGGCCGCCGGGATCGGGATCATCCAGGTGGACGAGCCGGCGCTGCGGGAGCTGCTGCCGCTGCGCCGCGCGGACCAGCCCGCCTACCTCGGCTGGTCGGTGGACGCGTTCCGCCTGGCCACCTCGGGGGTGCGGGACGAGACCCAGATCCACACCCACCTGTGCTACTCGGAGTTCGGCGAGGTGGTGGGGGCGATCGACGGCCTGGACGCCGACGTCACGAGCATCGAGGCGGCCCGGTCCCGGATGGAGGTGCTGACCGACCTCGAGGCCGCCGGCTTCTCCCGGGGCATCGGGCCGGGCGTGTGGGACATCCACTCCCCGCGCGTGCCCTCCCAGGAGGAGATCGAGCAGCTGCTCGAGCGGGCCCTCGAGCACGTCCCGGCGCGGACCCTGTGGGTCAACCCGGACTGCGGCCTGAAGACCCGCGGCTACGAGGAGACGAGGGCGTCGCTGGAGCACCTCGTGGCGGCGGCCCGGACGGCGCGCGAGCGGGTGGCGCAGCCCGCCGGCCGGCCGCTGATCGTCCAGCACGGCACCCGCGGGTCAGGAGGCGGCGCCGGGGCGCGGGCCGGCGCCGCCGGCCGGGCCGGTCCGGGCGGCCAGCCGGGCGAACGGGCCGCCGGCCGCGCGCAGCTCCCGCGGCGCGCCCCGCTCGACGATGCGTCCGCCCTCGAGCACCACGACCTGGTCGGCGTTCTCGACCGTGGAGAGCCGGTGCGCGATGGTCAGGGTCGTGCGGCCGGCGGCCAGCCGGTCGAGGGCCTCCTGGACCTGCGCCTCGGTGGTGTTGTCCAGCGCGCTGGTGGCCTCGTCGAGGACCAGCACGGGCGGGTTGCGCAGCACGGTCCGGGCGATGGCCAGGCGCTGCTGCTCCCCGCCGGAGAAGCGGTGGCCGCGCGCGCCGACCACGGTGTCCAGCCCATCCGGCAGCCCGGCGACGGTGTCGGCGACGCGCGCGGCGCCCAGGGCGGCCCACAGCTCGGCGTCGGAGGCGTCCGGATCGGCCAGCAGCAGGTTCGCGCGCACCGTGGCGTGCACCAGGTAGGTCTCCTGAGAGACGACGCCCACGATCCGGGCGAGGTCCGCCGGATCGATCTCCCGCACGTCGACGCCGTCGATCGTCACCCTGCCGCGGGCGACGTCGTTGAGCCGCGGCAGCAGGGAGCCGAGGGTGCTCTTGCCCGAGCCGGTGGGTCCGACCACCGCCGTGGTGGTGCCCGCCGGCAGCACCAGGTCGAGCTCGTGCAGGACGTCGGCCCCGTCGTCGTAGGCGTGGCGCACGCCCTCGAACCGGACCTCGCCGCGCACGGCGGCCGGGTCCAGCCGGACGGGCGCGGCGGGCGGGACGATCTGCGGCTCGAGGTCGAGGTACTCGAAGATCCTGCTGAAGAAGGCCAGCGCGGACACCCACTGCACGCCGATGTTCAGCAGACCCATGACGGGCCGGAAGATGGTCCCCTGCAGGGCGGTGAATGCCACGAGGGTGCCGATGGTCATGCCGCCGCTGGTGGCCGGGAAGCCGGCGGCCAGGTAGATCACGGCGGGGATGGCGGCGAAGACGATCTGCATGGTGGCCATCCGCCAGCGCCCGGCCAGCTGGCTGCGCAGCTCCAGGCCCACGAGCCGGTCGGAGCGCTCGGTGAAGCGCTCCGCGTCCCGCGCGGTGGTGCCCAGGGTCTTGGCCAGGCGGACCCCCGAGACGGACAGCCCCTCCTCCACCTGGGTGTGGAGCGCGGCGAGCTCCCGCTGGCGCTCGTCGGTGACGTCCCGGCGGATCAGGGCCACGCGGCGGGAGAGCCAGATCGCCGGCGGCAGCACCACCAGGGAGACGAGGCTCATCGCCGGGGACAGCGCCACCATGGCCACGGCCGTCGCCACGGCGGTGGTGAGGTTGGACGCCACGCCCGTGGCGGAGCTGGTGACCACGGACTGCATCCCCGCGATGTCGTGCGTGAGCCGCGACTGCACCTCCCCGCCCCGGGTCCGGGTGAAGAACCCCAGCGACTGGGCCTGCAGGTGGGTGAAGAGCTGCACGCGCAGCGCGTGCATCACCTGCTGGCCCATGGCGGTGGCCATCCAGGTCTGGACCACGCCGATCACGGAGGTGAGCGCCGCGACCCCGACCATCGAGGCGGTGAGCAGCACCAGCAGGCGGGTGTCGCCGCCCGGCAGGGCGTCGTCGATCACGCCGCGGACCAGGAACGGCTGGGCGAGGTTGACGACCGAGGACGCGGTGATGAGCACGACGACGAGCGCGATCGTGCCCCGGTGCGGGGCGAACAGCGCCGCGATCCGGCGCGGGCTGACGGGGTGCCGGGCGAGCTGCGTCCGGTCCGCGGGGTTCCGGCGCGCAGGCCGACCTCCGCCCCCGCCGCCTCCGGGGCCGGCGCCGGGCAGGACGCCCGGGCTGTCGGCCGGGGTGCCTCCGCCGTCGTGCGCCGGGGTGCGGACGCGCGCGGGGTGCTGGGTCGTCGCCATGGGATCCTCCTCGGGAACTATCAAGGAGGTTACCTCTCTATGAGGTAACCCGCAATGGGGATAGGATGACGCCATGCCCAACGACGCTCCGGATCCGGCCCGCCTGGGGGACCTGCTGCACGCCGTCTTCCGCCGGCTGCGCCGCCGGTGGGCCGAGCAGCTGGCCCCCTTCGGACTGACCCCGCACCAGTTCCGGGCGCTCGACGCCCTCGCCGGATGTGCCGGTGAGCCGGGGCACCGGCAAGGCCCGGCCGGGACCTGCCGCCACGGCGGCGGGTCCGCCAGCCTGCGGGTGAAGGACCTCGCCGAGGCCCTGCGCATCGCCCCGCGGTCCGCCACGGAGGTGGTGGACCTGCTCGAGCAGAAGGGGCTCGTGGAACGGGTCCCGGACCCGTCCGACCGGCGGGCCACACTGGTGGCGCTGACGCCCCGGGGCACCGGTCTGCGCGAGCGGGTCCGGGAGGACCGGCGCCGGGAGTCCGAGGAGTACTTCTCGCGGCTGGCCCCGGAGGACCGGGTCGAGCTGGAGCGGCTGCTCCGCCTGCTCACGGCGGACGGCCCGGCGCCGGACTGAGCCCCGGCGGGACGTCCGCCGGGACTCAGTCCAGCTGCGCGGGCAGGTCCGCGAAGGCCTCCGCCACCCCGGCGTGCCGGATCCGCCCGGCGGCCGTGTTGAGCCCGGCCGCGAACTCCGGATCGGCGGCCAGGGCCTGCTCCGGGCCGCGGGCCAGGCGCCGCAGATAGGGCGTGGTGGCGTTGGCGAGGGCCCGGGTCGCGGTGCGCGGCACGGCGCCGGGCATGTTCGCCACGCAGTAGTGGGTGATGCCGTCCACCTCGAACGTCGGGTCGTCGTAGGTGGTCGGGTGGGAGGTCTCGAAGCACCCGCCCTGGTCGATGGCGACGTCCACGAGCAGGGCGTGGTCGTGCAGCACCGCGAGGTGCTCGCGGCGCACGAGCTTGGGCGCCGCCGCCCCCGGGACGAGCACCGCCCCGATCACCACGTCCGCCCCGGAGATCTCCTCCTCGAGCACGTGCTCGTCGCTCATCAGCACGCGGGCCCGGTGCCCGAGCAGGTCGGTGAGCTCGCGGATCCGCACGCCGTTGGCGTCGAGCACCGTGACGTCGGCCATCAGCCCCGAGGCCATCAGGGCGGCCTGCGTGCCCACGACCCCGCCGCCGACCACCACGACCTTGGCCGCGGCGACGCCGGGGACCCCGCCCATCAGGAGCCCGGGGCCGCCGGCGTTGGACTGCAGGTGGTGGGCGGCGGACTGCGCGGCGAGCCGGCCCGCGATCTCGGACATCGGCTGGAGCAGGGGCAGGGTCCGGCCGGCGCGGACGGTCTCGAAGGCCACGGCGGTGGTGCCCGCCTCCAGCAGCGCCTCGGTGAGCGGGCGGTCGGCGGCCAGGTGCAGGTACGCGAAGAGCGTGAGGTCGGGGCGCAGGAAGCCGTACTCCTCGGCCACCGGCTCCTTCACCTTGACCAGCAGCTCCGCCCGCTCCCACACGGCGGACCGGTCGACCACCTCGGCCCCCGCGGCGGTGTAGGCGTCGTCGTCGAACCCGGAGCCCTCCCCCGCGCCGGTCTCCACGAGCACCTCGTGGCCGTCCCGCACGAGCTGGGTCACCCCGGCGGGCACGAGGCCCACCCGCCGCTCGGCCGGCTTGATCTCTCTGGGAACTGCTACGCGCATGGTCCGTGCTCTCCTCTCGTCGTGGCCCGCCGGCACGGGACCCGCGGCGCCGTCGCCGGCGGTCCCGCCGCCCCCTCACCGGGAGCGGACGTAGCCGGCGTTCTTGTCCACCTGGTCGACCAGCCGCTCCCCGGCCGTCCAGCGCCGGAGGTTGTCCTCGAACTGGGCGGCGAGCTCGTCCCGCCACCCCTCCACGTCCCCGCACATGTGCGCGGACACGTGCACATTGTCCATCGCCCAGAAGGGGTGGTCCCGCGGAAGGGGCTCCGTGTCGAAGACGTCCAGGGTCGCGGCGGCCGGACGCCCCGCCCGGAGGGCCTCCAGCAGCGCGTCCTCGTCCACCAGCGCGCCCCGGCCCACGTTCACGAGGTGGGCGTGCGGGGACATCGCCGCGAGCACCCGGGGGCCCACGATCCCGTGCGTCCGCCCGGTCAGCGGGGCGGCCAGCACCACGTGGTCCGCCCACCCGGCGTGCTCGGCCAGCTCGGCGGCGGGGACGACGGTCCCGAAGTCCGGGTCCTCCGCCCGCGCCGTGCGCCCGGCGCCGCGGACCTCCACCCCCACCGCCCGCAGCAGGCGGGCGGTGGCGCGGCCGATCCCCCCGGTGCCCACGACGAGGGCCGTGGAGCCCTGGGTGCGCCGCAGCTCGCGGTGCACCCACCGGTTCTCGCGCTGCAGCCGCGCGCTCCGGTGCAGCTGCTTGTCCTGGGCCAGGACCGCGGCGAGGACGAACTCGGCGATGGGCCGGTCGAAGACGCCGTGCGCGTTGGTCACCAGCACCGCCGAGGAGCGCAGCGCCGGGAACAGCACGGCGTCCACCCCGGCGGCCGCGACGTGCACCCAGCGCAGCCCCGTCGCGGCGTCCCACGCGCCGGCGAGCGCGTCCGAGAAGAAGTCCCACAGCAGCAGCACCTCCGCCGGGCGCCGCCCACCGGTCCCCGCGAGGGCGTCGGCGAGGCCTTCGCGCGTCACCACGGTGACGTCGGCGAGGGCCCGGAGGGCGTCCTCGTTGCCGGGCGGTGGCGTGCCCTCGGCGGTCAGCACGACGACTCGGGGCGGCTCGCGCACGGTGCTCATGGGGCCACCCTACGGGGGCGGTCCGATTGTTGACAATCTGCACGGGCTGTTCCCATGATGGGCCATGACCTCACTGAGTCCGCTCCTGAAGCAGGCGACCCCGGTCGTCGTCGACTCCGCCCGGGGCTGCTGGATCTCCGGCACGGACGGGCGCGAGTACCTGGACTTCACCACCGGGATCGGGGTGACCAGCACGGGCCACTGCCACCCCCGGGTGGTCGAGGCGGCCCGCGAGCAGGTCGGCCGGGTCATCCACGCCCAGTACACGACCGTGCTGCACCCCCCGCTGCTCGAGCTCACCGAGAAGCTGGGCGAGGTCCTGCCGCCGGGCCTGGACTCCGTGTTCTACGCCAACTCCGGCTCCGAGGCGGTCGAGGCCGCGGTGCGGCTGGCCCGGATGGCCACGGGCCGGCCCAACGTGGTGGTCTTCCAGGGCGGCTTCCACGGCCGCACGGTGGCCGCGGCGACCCTCACCACAGCGGGCACCCGGTTCTCCGCCGGCTTCTCCCCGCTCATGGGCGGGGTGCACATGGCCCCGTTCCCCTACGCCCACCGCTACGGGTGGGACGAGCGGACGGCGGTCGACTTCGCCCTGCGGGAGCTGGACTACCTCCTGGTGACCAGGACGGCGCCCGAGGACACCGCGGCCCTCCTGATCGAGCCCGTGCTCGGCGACGGCGGCTACCTGCCCACCCCGCCGGCCTTCCTCGAGGGGCTGCGGGAGCGGGCGGACCGGCACGGGATCCTGCTGGTGCTGGACGAGGTGCAGGCCGGGGTGGGGCGGACCGGGCGGTTCTGGGGCCACCAGTTCGCGGACGTGGTACCGGACGTGCTGATCACCGCGAAGGGCCTCGCCTCGGGCTTCCCGATCTCCGCGATCGCGGCGCCGACCGCGCTGATGGAGCGGGGCTGGCCCGGCTCGCAGGGCGGGACCTACGGCGGCAACGCCGTGGCCGCCGCGGCGGCCTGCGCCACCCTGGACGTGGTCCGCGACGAGCACCTGGTGGAGAACGCGCGGGTCCGCGGGGACCAGCTGCAGGCGGGGCTGCGGCCCCTGCAGCAGCGCTACCCCGGGATCAGCGACGTCCGCGGCCGCGGGCTGATGCAGGGCGTCGAGTTCGCACAGGAGGACGGCTCCCCGGACGCCGCCGCCGCGCTCGCCGTGCAGCAGGCCACCACCGGCCACGGGCTGCTCACCCTGACCTGCGGGCCGGCCGGCAACGTGGTCCGGCTGATCCCCGCGCTGGTGGTCTCCGAGCAGGAGATCCGCACGGGCCTCGAGCGCTTCGAGGCCGCCCTGGCCGAGGTCCTCGCCGGGGCGGCGGCGACCGCATGAGCCCCGCCCCGTCCCGCACCGCGCCCGGACGCACCGGATCCCGCCTCGGACCCCGCGCCGCATCCCGCGCCGATCCCGACCGGAAGGACACCCCGTGACCGACTCCGCCGCCCCCACCACCGCCCCCATCACCGCCTCCGAGGACGTCCTGCGCCGGTCCCGGGAGGCCGTCGCCGGGGTCAGCACTGGGGTCTTCGTCGACGGCGAGTGGACCGAGGCCGCCTCCGGGCGCCGCTTCGACGTGGTGGACCCGGCCACCGAGGAGGTCGTCGCCACGGTGGCGGACGGCGGCCCGGAGGACGCCGTCCGGGCGATCGAGGCCGCGGGGCGGGCCCAGAAGGACTGGGCGCGGACCGCGCCCCGCGAGCGCGGCGAGATCCTGCGCCGCTCCCACGACCTCATCATGGCCCGCCGGGACGAGCTCGCGCTGGTGATGTCCACGGAGATGGGCAAGCCCCTCGCCGAGGCCCGCGGGGAGGTCGCCTACGCCGCCGAGTTCTTCCGCTGGTTCTCCGAAGAGGCCGTGCGGATCGGCGGGGACATGACCCTCTCGGGGGACGGGAGGACCCGGATCCTGGTCTCCAAGGAGCCGGTGGGACCCTGCGTGCTGGTCACCCCGTGGAACTTCCCGCTGGCCATGGGCACCCGCAAGATCGGCCCGGCCGTCGCGGCCGGCTGCACGATGGTCTTCAAGCCCGCGAACCTCACGCCGCTGTCCTCCCTGGCCCTCGTGGACGTCCTGGTGGAGGCCGGACTGCCGGCGGGGGTGCTCAACGTCGTGTGCACCTCGAGGGCCTCCTCGGTGGTCGGGCCCTGGATGTCCTCGGGGATCGCCCGCAAGATCTCCTTCACCGGCTCCACCGAGGTGGGGGTGCGGCTGCTCGAGCAGGCGGCCCAGCACGTCATGCGCTCGTCCATGGAGCTGGGCGGCAACGCCCCCTTCATCGTGTTCGAGGACGCCGACCTCGACGTGGCGGTCGAGGCCGCGATGACCGCGAAGATGCGCAACATGGGCGAGGCCTGCACGGCGGCCAACCGCCTGTTCGTCCACCGCTCCGTGGCCGGGGAGTTCTCCGCACGCCTCGCGGAGCGCATGGGCTCCCTCACCGTGGGCCACGGCGTGGCCCAGGGCACCCAGGTGGGCCCCCTCGTCGAGGAGAAGGCTCTGGCCAAGGTGGAGGAGCTCGTGGACGACGCCCTGGCCCGGGGGGCGTCCGTGCTGTGCGGGGGACGCCGGGCCGGGGGCCGGGGCTGGTTCTACGCCCCCACCGTGCTGTCCGGGGTCAGCCCCGAGGCCGCGCTCATGTCCCAGGAGATCTTCGGGCCGGTGGCGCCCGTGGTGGCGTTCGACTCCGAGGAGCAGGTGCTCGGGTGGGCCAACGACACCCCGTGGGGGCTCGTGGGCTACCTCTTCACCCGCGACGTGGACCGCAGCTTCCGCGTCAGCGAGGCCCTCGAGGTCGGCATGGTCGGGATCAACACGGGGCTGGTCTCCAACCCGGCGGCGCCCTTCGGCGGGGTCAAGGCCTCGGGCCTCGGGCGCGAGGGCGGCCGCACGGGGATCGAGGAGTTCCTCGAGACGAAGTACACGGCGGTGCCCCGTGGCCGATGACACCGTGGCCGGTCCGGACGTCCGCCCCGCGCTGTTCCCCGACGCGGAGTACGCCGCCCGGCTGCGCGCGGTGCGGGGGCGGATGGCGGAGCAGGGCCTGGGCGCGCTGCTGGTGACCGACCCCGCGAACCTGTTCTACCTGACGGGCTACGACGCCTGGTCCTTCTACACCCCGCAGCTGCTGTTCGTGCCGGCGGAGGGCGAGCTGCTGCTGTTCCTGCGGGAGATGGACGCCAACGGCGCGTTCCGCACGGCCCGGCTGGACCCCGGGCAGATCGTCGGCTACCCCGAGCGCTACGTGCACCGCCCGCACCTGCACCCCTTCGACTGGGTGGCCTTCGCCCTGCGCCGCCGCGGCCGGGTCGCCCCGGCCGCCCGGGGGTGCGTGGGCCTGGAGATGGACTCCCACTTCTTCTCCCCCAAGGGCTACCGCTCGCTCGTCAACGCCCTCCCGGAGTGGACCCTCGTGGACGCCTTCGACCTCGTGAACTGGGTGCGCGCCGTGAAGTCCCCGGCGGAGATCCAGTACCTGCGCACGGCCGCCCGCGTCACGACGGCCGCGATGCAGGCCGCGATCGACACGATCGAGCCCGGGGTCCCGCAGCACCTCGTCGCGGCGCAGGTGGCCCGGGCCCAGGTCGAGGGGGTCGACGACGCGTGGGGGGACTTCCCGGCCATGGTCCCGATGCTCCCCACCGGGGCCTCCGCCGACACCCCGCACCTCACGTGGTCGGACCGGGTGCTGCGGGAGGGCGACGCCGTGGTGGTGGAGCTCGCCGGGGTGCACCGGCGCTACCACGTGCCGCTGGCCCGCACGGTGATGCTCGGCCCGCCCACGGCCGAGCTGGGCCTGCTCGAGGAGGCCGTGGCCTCGGGGCTCGAGGCCGTGCTCGACGTCACCGCCGCGGGCGTCCCGGTGCGCGAGCTCGCGAGCACCTGGAACTGGGCGCTCGCGGAGTTCGGGCTCGAGAAGCCCAGCCGGCTCGGCTACTCCGTGGGCATCGGCTATCCCCCCGACTGGGGCGAGCGCACCATCAGCATCCGCTCGGAGGACGAGAGCGTGCTCGCCGAGAACATGACGTTCCACCTCATCTGCGGCATGTGGATGACCGGGTACGGCTACGAGGTCTCCGAGTCGATCCGCATCACCGCCACCGGGACGGAGGCCCTGACCTCCTTCCCCCGAGCCCTCATCAGGAAGTGATCCCATGACCACCACCGCCGCCTCCCTCACCACCGTGGCCGGCCTGCGCACCACCCCCACCGCGGGGGTGGGCGGCGACCCCGCCCGGGGCCTGCTGCCCCTGGCCCGCCGGGCGGACGGGCTCGTGGGGTCGGTCATCGACTCCTCGACGTCCCTGCTCGCCGCCCAGACCCACGACATCGTCCGCTTCGCGATGGGCGCCCCGGCCGCCGAGGTGATCCCCACGGAGCAGTTCCGGCGGATCGCCGCCGAGGTCCTCGGCGCCGGCTCGTTCACGTACGGGGCCACGGAGGGCGAGCCCGGTCTGCTCGAGACCGTCGTGGCCCACCACTCCACGACCCCGGAGCCGACCCGGCCCGAACGGCTCGTCATCACCTCCGGCGGCATGCAGGGCCTCGACCTCGCGTTCAAGCTCTTCGTGGACCCTGGCGACCTCGTGGTGGTCGAGTCCCCCACCTACACGAACGGCTCCGGCACCGCCCTCAGCTACGGCGCGGACCTGCTCGAGGTCCCCGTCGACGAGGACGGCATGGACGTGGACGCGCTGGAGACGCTGGTCGCCGAGACCGGGCGCACCCCGCGGGCGGTCTACACGATCCCGAACTTCCAGAACCCCTCCGGCACCACGCTGAGCGAGCCGCGCCGGCGGCGCCTCCTGGACCTCGCGCACCGGTGGGGCTCCGTGATCATCGACGACGACCCGTACGGGGGCCTGCGCTTCGCCGGCGAGGACGTCCCCGGGTTCCGGGAGATCAGCCCGGACGACCCGCTCGTGTTCTCGGTGCGGACCTTCTCCAAGGTCCTCGCCCCGGGACTGCGCGTGGGGTGGGTGGACGCCGACCCTCGGCTGCGGAGGCTGCTGATCGCAGGCAAGCAGGCCATGGACACCTGCACGAACGTCCCCGGTCAGCACATCGTGGAGCGGTTCGTGCGCCAGGGCGGCTACGACGACCACCTGGCCGGCCTGCGCACGGAGTACCGGCGGCGCAAACAGGCCATGGACGCCTCGATCGCCCGTCACCTGGGCTCCCGGGTGGTCACGACCGACCCCGAGGGCGGCTTCTTCCTGTGGGTGACCCTGCAGGGCGACGACGCGGCCGTGGCCACGCCCCGGCTGTTCGAGATCGCCCTCGCCGAGGGGGTCGCCTTCATCCCCGGTCCCGCGCTGTCCCCCTCGGGCCGGTTCCAGGACGCCTTCAGGCTGTGCTTCGCCTCCACCAGCCCGGAGCGCACGGAGGTGGGCGTGCAGCGCCTGGCCCGGGCCCTGGACCTCGCCCGGGCGGAGCTGACGGGGCGGTAGCACCGGGCCGGCCCGGGACCCGGCGGCCGGGACGACCGCGCCCCGCCCGGCCGCCGGCCTCAGTCCGCCCCGGCGTCCTCGTAGGGGTAGGCGGCGATGACCTCCCGGACGCGGTCCAGGGCCGGCCCGTCCAGGCCGTGCTCCGGCAGGACGGCGGCCCACGCGTCCACGGCGACGTCCCCGTAGTTGTGCCCGTGGCCGGCCGGGACGGCCTCGCCCAGGACCATGTCCACGGCCAGCTGGAGGTAGGTCAGGAGCGGGATCCACACCATCGCGTCGCTCACGTCCGCGGCGCGCCCGCCCTCGGCCTGCGATCCCGCCAGCCACTCCGGCCGCTGCCAGATCACGGCGGGGTCCAGCCAGGTGATGGGGTCCGTGGCGTGCTGGAGGTAGGCGATCCGCGGGCGCTCCCACGGCCCGGGCACGGCGTCGAAGTCCCCCGGGACGGAGAGCCAGCGCACGGTCCGGCCCTGGTCCAGGACCGGCTGCCACACGGGGCTGCCGGGGTCGCGGCCCTCCTGCAGGCTCCGCCAGGGCTGGGCGTTGTTCGGCGGGCCGGTGAACACGGCGCCGTCCGTGCGGCGGGTCATCTCCGGGACGTCGGCGAACACGGACTGCATCCCGGAGGCGCCGAGGCTCAGCCCGTACACCACCAGCCGGGGACGGTCCCCCGCCGGCATCCGCGCCCACTCGGCGTGCACGGCGTCGAACAGCGCCCGGCTCGAGGCGCGGGGCAGCTCCGGGGCGAAGAGGAAGGAGACCCAGCTGGGCTGGTAGGAGTACTGCGTGGCCACGATCGCCGTGCGCCCCGCGTTGAGGTACTCCACGGTGTCCACGGACTGGCGCTCGAGCCAGCCCGACCCGGTGGGCGCGGCCACCACCAGCACCTCCCGCTCGAAGCCGCCGGTGCGGCGCAGCTCGTCCACGGCCAGGGCGGCGCGCTCCTCGGCCGTCTCGGCCTGGTCCAGCCCCACGTAGACCCGCACCGGCTCCGCCGCGGGACGGCCCGTGACCTCCTCGATCTGCGCCGGGGTGGGCCCGCCGCCGACGAAGGCGCGGCCCTGCATGCCGAGCGCCTCCCAGCGCACCGGCGAGTCCCCGCCCGCCGAGCGCCACCGGGAGCCGGGCTCGGCCACGCCCTCGGGGGTCGTCGCGTCCCGTGCCGCGTAGACCCGGTCCGCCGCGGCCAGCACGCCGAGCACCACGAGCAGGACGGCCAGGAGGACGGCCGTGCCCGCGGCGGCCACGGAGACGGCCGAGGCCGCGCCCGCGCCGGCGCCGCGACGGCGGGCGAGGTCGCGGGCGCGCCGCCGCACGGCGCCCAGCGCGCCCAGGAGCCCCAGTCCCGCCGCGGAGGTCAGCGCCCAGGACAGCAGGAACGGGCCCAGCCCGGCGGCGGCCCGAGGGGGCATGTCCACGTTCGCGCGGACGTCGTTCTGCCACTCGACCACCAGGGCGGACAGGGCCAGCGAGCCCAGGACCACGAGGACGGCGGTCGCCGCCCACTCCCGCACGGCGGTCCGGCGGGAGCCGCGCCCGGAGCCCCGGGCCGGTGGGAGTCCGCCGGTGCGGCGGGCGGCAGCGGCCCGGAGCACGAGCCCCACGAGCAGGACCCCCAGGCCGTGGCCGAGCGTGAAACCGACCCCGGCGAGAAAGCCCTGGAAGACGGGCGGCCGCGGCAGCAGGGAGGGCGTCACCGCCGTCACGGAGAGGCCGAGCCCGAGCACGAGGCCGATCGAGCGCGCCACGGCGGGGGCGCTGGAACCGGGGTCCATGGCACGAGCGTAGTCGCCGCCCCTCCCGGCGCCTGCGGGGCGCTTCACCCGCGAGTGGCGGGGGCCGGACCGGTGCGCTGGGCGCGCGCGGCCAGGAGCCGATCGGCCACCAGGGACAGCACGGCGGCGAAGACCGAGATGAGCAGCGCCGCCAGCGCGGCGACGAGCAGCCCGGAGACGGCCAGCAGGCCCGTCAGGGCGGAGAAGACCCAGATGAGCACCGCGTTCACCGCCAGGGTGAGCAGCGCCAGCAGCACCACCGACCCCGGCTGGGGCAGCCGGGCGGTGACGAGCGGCACGAGCACGTTGCAGAGGCCGATGAACAGCGCCACCACCAGGTGGGAGAGCAGACCGCCCTGGATGGAGAACCCCGGGAGCAACCACGCGGTGAGCTCGACCGCCCCCGCCAGCACCGCCCACCGCACGAGAAGCGACACGACCATGGCTGTCTCCTGTCCTGCTGCGCCCCGCTGCCTGCCGGACGGTGCTCCCACTGTCGCGCCCACGGCCGGGCCCCGCATCACCCGCGACGGGTGATGCGGCGGGCCGGCCGGACACAATTCCGGCATCCGGGCTCCTGGAGTAGCCTCCAAGCATGACGGGCGAACGGAGCGGGGCTCGTCCACCGCCGCCGGAACCGCTGTCCGCCACGCGCTCCTCGATCCCCCGGGTGCCCGCCAGGACGGTGCGCCGCCCGCGTCTCGAGCGGATGCTCGACGCCGGGGTGGCCGCCGGCACCGTGGTCGTCTCCGCCCCGGCGGGGGCGGGCAAGACGCTGCTCGTGTCGGGGTGGGCCGCACCGCGCCGCCCGCCCGTGGCCTGGCTGTCGGTGGAGCCCGAGGACCGGGACCCCCAGCAGCTCTGGGCCCGCGTCCTGGCGTCCCTGCAGGCCGCGCCCGACGTCGGCCCCGGGAGCGCCCTGGCCGGTCTGCGCGCCCCGCCGACCCACGATCCCCGCTTCGTCGACCTCCTGGTGGAGGCCTGCGGGCTGCTCCCGGCGCCGCGGGTGCTCGTGCTCGACGACCTGCACCGCATCGCGGGCTCGCCCGCCGAGGAGACCCTGGCCGGGGCGGCCCGGAAGGACCTCGGCGCCCTCCGCCCGGTGATCGCCACCCGCAGCGACCCGGACCTGCCGCTGCAGCGGCTGCGGCTGAGCGGCCGGCTGACGGAGCTCCGCGCCGACGACCTCCGCTTCGACCCCGCGGAGGCCCTGGAGCTCCTCGCCGCCCAAGAGGTCGCCCCCACACCGCCGCAGCTGGCCGTGCTGCTGACGAGGACGGAGGGCTGGGCGGCAGGGCTCCGTCTCGCCGCGCTGGCCCTCGAGGGCGCCGAGGACGTGGACGCGGCCGTCCGCGGACTGGCCGGGGACCAGCGCGGTCCCGCCGACTACTTCACCGAGGAGGTCCTCGCGCAGCAGGAGCCCGCGCTGACCCGGTTCCTGCTCGACACCTGCGTGGTCCGGCGCGTCTCGGGCGAGCTCGCCGACACCCTGACGGGCCGCAGCGACGGCCAGC
The DNA here is from genome assembly GCF_049897445.1 of Kocuria sp. LHG3120. NCBI lineage: Bacteria > Bacillati > Actinomycetota > Actinomycetes > Micrococcales > Micrococcaceae > Kocuria > Kocuria sp. LHG3120. Next base: position 321,511 of record NZ_JAFCWG010000004.1, read on the forward strand.
GGCTGCTGGCCAGGCTCGAGCACGAGAACCTCTTCGTGGTCGCCCTCGACGACCGGCGGGAGTGGTACCGCTACCACCACCTCTTCGCCGACCTGCTGCGCCACCGGCTCAGGGCGGAGGACCCCGCGCGGCAGGCCGTCCTGCACCGGCGCGCCGCGGGCTGGTTCGCGGCCCACGGGGAGCTGCTCGAAGCGGCCCGGCACCTGCGCGCGGCGCAGGACTGGCCGGCGCTGGCCCGGTTCGTCCTGCGCAGCGCCGGCGCGGAGGTCCTGGGCACGGACCGCGCGGCCGTCGTCGCGCTGCTCAGCGGCGTGCCGGACGAGCTGGTCGCCCGGGACTGCGAGGTGGCCGCCGCGGTCGCCGCCGTGCGCTACGCCGCCTACGACCCGGTGGGGGTCGCCTCCCACGCCGCGCGCGCCCGCGAGCTGCTGCTCCGGCTGTCCGCGCAGGACGCCCGGCTGACCACGGTGGTGCTCTCCACGCTCGACGCCGTTCTGGCGTGGATGCACGCGGACGCCACCGAGCAGGTCCGCCGTTCCAGGACCGCGATCCGGCAGCTGGACGAGGTGCTCCCCGAGGAGCTCCCGGCCGCCCCCGTGTACCGCATCGCCACCGCCACGGTGCTGGCCATGGGCCTCCTGTGGACCGGTGAGCTCGGCGCCGCCGAGACCACCCTCACCCGGACGGTGGCAGCTCTCGCGGACCGCTCCGCCATGACCCCGGTGCTCGCGCTGCACCTGCACGGGAACCTCGCCGCCCTGAAGGCGATGCGCGGCCAGCTGCGGGAGGCTCGCCGCGAGGTGGACGTCGCACTGGCCGTCGCGGAGGAGTCCGGCTGGACCTTCCTCCCGCTGACGGCCACGGCGTTCCTGGCGGAGGCGGTGATCCGGCTCCTGGAGCACGACGTCGGGGCCTGCGCCGCCGCCCTCGACCGCGGGAGGGCGTGCGTGGGCCGGGTGCCGGACCGCTACGCGGAGACCGGCCTGGCCCTGGTGGGCGTGCGGCTCGAGCTCTCGAAGGGGGACGTGACCGCGGCCCGGCACCTCCTGGGGCGACTGCGCGGGAGCACGCAGGACTGGGCGATGCCGGACTTCCTCGCCCAGTGGTGCGAGCTGGTCCGGGCCGAGATCCTCCTGGCGGAGGGACGGCCCGCCGCCGTCCCGGCGCTGCTCGGCGACCCGCCCGTCACCGCCCCGTCCCGGGGGCGGCCCCACGGGCACCGGATCGTCCTGCGGGCCCGGGCCCTGCTGGAGACCAACGACCCCGCGCAGTGCCTGCGGCAGCTGCAGCACCTGTTCCGGGAGACCGAGGTGGACGGAGGACCCGCCGTCGAGGCCTGGCTGCTGGCGGCCCTCGCCCACGACCGGCTCCGCGACGAGGTGCAGGCCCACGCCTGCCTCGGGCGTTGTCTGGCCGTGGCGGCCCCCGAGCACATCGTGCGCCCCTTCCTGCTCGTGGACGGGCAGCGGGTCAGGAGACTGCTGGAGCTGCACCGGCGGGCCGTGGGCACGCACCGGGAGTTCGTCGGGACCGTCCTGGACCTCCTCGGCGGCAGCACCCCCACCCGCGCACCGGCCGTGCTGGAGTCGCTGACCAGCCGCGAGCGCAGCGTGCTCCTGCTGCTGCCGACGATGATGAGCAACACGGAGGTCGGCGCCGAGCTGTACCTGTCGGTGAACACCATCAAGGCGCACCTGAAGTCCCTGTACCGCAAGCTCGGCGTCAGCACCCGGCGGGAGGCCGTGCTCCGCGCCCGGACGCTCGGCCTCCTGGAGCACACGACCCTCGACGGGTCCCCCGGATCACCCGCGCCGGGTGAGGCCCGGCCCGCGGCGGAGCGGGACCCTGGAGGTGAACCCGGGGACGCCGAGAGCCCCGCCGGACCGGGGAGGACCTCATGAACTTCTGGGAGTTTCTGTGGCTGCTGGTGATCTGGACGCCGCTGGCCCTGCTCTGGGGCGTGGCGCTGGTCGACATCACCCGCCGTGAGGACATCAGGGGCGGGACGAAGGTGCTGTGGGCGCTCGTGATCGTCCTGCTGCCGTTCGTGGGACCGCTGGTCTATCTCCTCACCCGGTCCGTCGGCGCCGCCGAGGAGCAGCGCCTCGCGGCGGCCCGGTCGCGTCCGGGGCCGGGTGACGGGGGCCGTGCCCACCAGCTGACGCTCCTGGCGGACCTCCGGGACCGCGGCGCGCTGACCGCCGGGGAGTTCGAGGCCGAGAAGGCCCGGCTCCTGGGCGACGGCTCCCCGGGCGCGGACGGGCCGACCGCCGGCGGCACGACCGCAGCACCGTCGTCGTCGACGGGTGGCGGCGCGGAGGACGGTGCGGAGGACGACGCCGCGGGCCGGGCGGCGGCGCGGACGGTCTGAGGCCGCCCCGCACCGCCGGCGGCGCCCGGGTAGGCTTCGCGGATGAGAATTCCTCGTTCCTCCGGGCCCCGCCTGCTCCGTTCGTTCGCCGTCCGCTCCGCCCTGGGCATGGTGGCCGTGCAGGCGGCGGTGGTGGCCACCCTGGTGGCCACCGACGCGATCAAGCGCCGGAGCCGCTCGAGGCGCTCCGGGTTCCCCCGCCCGGGCACGTTCGAGCACACGGTCGCGGAGACCGGCACCACGATCTACACCTACGGCGAGGACCTCTACCGGGACATGCTCGCCGCGATCCGCGGCGCCCGGCACCGGGTGCTGCTGGAGACCTTCATCTGGAAGGACGACGAGGTCGGGCGCGAGTTCCTGGACGCCGTCAACGACGCCGCCGCCCGCGGTGTCGAGGTGCACGTCATGTACGACGGCTTCGGCAACCTCGTGGTGCCCCGCGGCTTCTACCGCTTCCACCCGGACGTGCACGTCTTCCGGTTCCCCGTCCTGCGCCCGCGCCTGCTGCTGAGCCCGCTGCAGGCGACCGGGCTGACCCACCGCAAGCTGCTGGTGGTCGACGACGAGGTCGGGTTCGTGGGCGGCTACAACCTCGGCTCGCTCTACGCCACGCAGTGGCGGGACACCCACGTGCGGCTCACCGGCCCCGCCGCCTTCGAGCTGGGCCACTCCTTCGCCGCGGTGTGGAACCACCCCTCGGCGCGGCGGCCGAAGCTCCCGCACGTGAACCCCGGCTCCTGGGACTCGCGGGTGCGCGCGATCAACAACATCCCGGCCAGCCTCGTGTACCCGATCCGCAGCGTCTACCTCGACGCGATCCACCGGGCCACGGACCACATCTACCTGACCACCGCCTACTTCATCCCCGACCAGCAGATCCTCTCCGCCCTGATCGAGGCGTCCCGGCGGGGCGTGGACGTGCGCGTCATCCTGCCCGAGGACTCCAACCACGTGCTCGCCGACTGGCTCTCCCGCGGCTTCTACTCGACCCTGCTGGCCGCGGACATCACCGTGCTGCTCTACCGCCACGCCATGATCCACGCCAAGACCGCGACGATCGACGGGCAGTGGTCGATCGTCGGCACCGCCAACATCGACCGGCTGAGCCTGGGCTTCAACTACGAGACGAACCTCGAGATCCACGACCGGGACGTCGCCGCGGACATGGAGGCGGTCTTCGCCGCCGACAGCGAGAACTGCCGGGAGCTGACCGCGGGCCGGTGGGACGAGCGGTCCCCCGCGGCCTGGTTCGCCGAGACCGTCCTGGTGCCGCTGCGCCCCTTCCTGTGACGCCGTGGCCCTCCGGGGCCGCTCAGGCCTGCGCGTCCGGCTCGTCCCCGGCCGGGCGGGCCCGTCGTGCGGCCGCCCGCGGGCGTCGTGCCCCGTGGCCCCGAGCCGGCCGCCGGGACGGTGCTGGTAGCGCATCCGCTGGTACTTCCACCGCTCCGCCATGCTCGCCTTGGACCGGGCGGTGTCCTGGGGGTCGAGCGGGTCCGGTCCCAGCACCGGGTCCTCCCCCGCCTGGTACCGGTCGCTCCACACCTGGATCACGGCCCAGCCCACCGCGGTGATCGGCACGGCGAGGATGGCCCCGAAGATCCCGCCGACGATGGTGCCCACCGTGAGGGCCAGCAGCACGACGATCGCGTGCAGGCTCAGGGTCCGGCCCATCACCACGGGCTGGAGGAGGTCGCCCTCGATCTGGTTGACGACGACGACGCCGGCCACGATCAGGGCGGTCCACGGGCCGTTGGTCACGAGCGCGACCAGGGCGGCCCGGATCCCCGCGGCCGTGGCGCCGACGATCGGGACGAACCCGCCGATGAACACGATGACGGCCAGCGGCAGCGCCAAGGGCACCCCGAGCAGGGCCAGGGGCACCCCGATGAACACCGCGTCGACGGCGGCGACGACCGCGGTGCCGCGCACGTAGCCGCCGCGCACGTAGCCGCCGAGCACCTGGACCGCCGGGCACCTGGACCGCCCGGTCCCCGGACTCGGCGAGCCGCGCCCGGGTCCCGCCGTGGAACCAGCGCAGCGTGAAGTTCCACATCTTCGCGCCGTCCTTCAGGAAGAAGAACAGGACGACGGTCATGAGCACCACGCCGGCGAGGAACTCGGTGGCGGCCGTGAGCCCGCTGATGGCTCCCCCGGCGAACGCGCTGGACGTGAGGAAGTCGGTGGCCCGCTGGAGCAGCGCGTCCAGGGAGGCGGTGTCCACGGGCAGGGGCCCGGACATGATCACGCACTGCAGCTCCTCCCACCCCTCCACGGCCGAGGCCGAGAGGTTGTCCCACTCGCTGCGGACCGCGAGCACGATGCCCGTCACCACCCCGCCCACCAGAGCGAGGATGCCCAGGAACGCCGCCGCGGTGGCCAGCAGGGGCGCGGGAGACGGTGCTACCCTCGGGCGTCGGCGTGACGCGGGAGAGGCGGTGGTGGTCGTGGTGGCCGTGGAGGATCTCGACCCGAGCGCGGCCTTCGACGCCGTCGACCTGCTCGGCGTGCTGACCAACGGCGTCCTGGGCGGGGTGGTGGCGCGCCAGCTGAAGATGGACCCCGTCGGCTTCGCGTTCCTGGCCGTCGTCTCCGCGCTCGGCGGGGGGCTGCTGCGCGACACCCTCCTGCAGGTCGGTTTCCCCGTGGCCCTGACCAACCCCGCGTACCTGATCACGGCGATCGCCGGCGCCACCATCGCGTTCTTCCTGCAGTTCCGGGGGAAGTGGACCAACCGCGTGCTGGTGGTGGCCGACGCCCTGGCCCTGGGCTGCTGGGCGGCGACGGGCACGGGCAAGGCCCTCGACGTGGGACTGACCTGGCTGCCGGCCGTCATGATCGGGGTGATCACCGCCGTGGGCGGCGGGATGATCCGCGACATCGCGGTGGGGCGGGTGCCGATGATTTTCGGCGGCAACACCCTCTACGCGACCGGGGCAGTGATCGGCAGCGCCGAGATGGCGGTGCTGCACGGCCTGGGCTACCCCAACTGGGGCATGGCCGCGGCGATCCTCACCGCCGCCACGGTCACCGTGGTGGCCCGGCGCCGGGGGTGGCGGCTGCCCGGGGCGGGCGAGTGGAACGTGCGCCTGCCCCGCAGGGACTGGCCCCGCCCGATGTGGCGTCCGCGCCGGCCCGGCGGCCCCGGCCGCGGCGAGGAGCCCGGCGCGTCCTGACGCCCCGCGCGCGGGCAGGGGCGCGGCCCGGTCAGGCGCCCAGGACCCGCTCGAGTCCGTCCTGCATGTGGGCCCGCAGCAGCGTGTCCGCACGGTCCGCGTCCTGCGCGTCGAGCGCCTCCGCGATCTCGGTGTGCTCCCGGAGGCGGGCGTCGGCGGACCCGTAGGTCCCCTGCATGCCGGTCAGGGACATCCGGATCTGGGTGAGCAGCGTCCGGTGCATGCCGAGCAGCCGGGGGCTGCCGGCGAGCTCCACGAGCAGCTCGTGGAAGTGCAGGTCCGCCTCCGACATCGCGCGCCCGTTCGGCTCCGGGGCGGCGGCCCGCATCTCGGCCAGCGGCACGGCCAGCGCCTCGGCGGCCCGGGGCCCGGTGCCCGTGGCCACGATCCGGCGCACGGCCGCGCACTCCACGGCCTCCCGGGCGAGGTACATGTCCCGGACCGCGTCCTCGGTCAGCTCCATCACGAACAGCCCGCGGTTGCGGTGGCCCACGAGCAGGCCCTCCTGCGTGAGCCGCTGCATGGCCTCGCGCAGGGGTCCCCGGCTCACGTTGAGCTCCCTGGCCAGCTCCTGCTCCACGAGCTGGCTCCCGGGCGGGAAGCGGCCGTCGGCGATGGCCTCCCGCAGGATCCTGGCGATGAGCGCAGGGGTCGACTCCTGGACCACGGGGGGAAGGGCCGACCGGGCTGCCATGCTGCTCTCCATCTCTCGTCCGGGTCTCTCCTCCGGCCCGGGGCGAGTGGACCCGGTGCGGCTTGATTGTCGACAATCAAACTGTAAGCCGGTGCCGGACGAGATCCAACTCCTCAGGTCCGAGGCGGCGCTCGACGGAGGCCTCCGGGGAAGGACGCGGACACGACGAGGGCCCGGGAGCCGTCCTCCGACGTCCCCCGGGCCCTGGCGACCGCCGGGTCAGCGCTGCAGCTGCTCCGCGGCGGTGGGGTCCGAGTCGTTGAGGAACTTCTGGATCCGCTCGGCCTCGTCGAACTCGCCGATGGCCGCGGCGGCCCGGCCCAGGGCCGCGAGCGCCCGCAGGAAGCCGCGGTTGGGCTCGTGGGAGAACGGGACGGGCCCGTGGCCCTTCCACCCGTGGCCGCGCAGGGCGTCGAGGCCACGGTGGTAGCCCACGCGGGCGAAGGCGTAGCCCTCGAGGACGCGGCCCTCGGCGAGGGCGTCCTCGGCGCACATGGCCCACGCGAGGGATGCCTTCGGGAAGCGCGCGGCGAGGTCCTCCGCCTCGTCGCCCGCCTCGATGCGCTCGACCAGGCCCGGGTCCTCGGTGAGGAAGGTGGGCTCGGGGCCGCCGAGCAGGTTCTTGCCGGTGAGACTCATGGGGGACGGGGGTCCTTTCGGTGCGCGGGACTTCGGGGGCGTGCGGGACGGGCGCGGGAACGACGGCGGCGCCCCGCTCGGGCAGGACGCCGCCGTCGTGCTCCGCAGCCGCGGAGGGGCGGCTACTTGACGGAGGTCCCGGCGGAGCCGAGGTTCTGGCAGGCCTCGACCACGCGGGCGGCCATGGACTCCTCGGCCAGGGCCCCCCACACGCGCGGGTCGTACTTCTTCTTGTTGCCGACCTCGCCGTCGATCTTCAGGACGCCGTCGTAGTTGGCGAACATGAACCCGGCGATGGGGCGGGTGAAGGCGTACTGGGTGTCGGTGTCCACGTTCATCTTGACCACGCCGTAGGAGACGGCGTCGGCGATCTCCTGGGCGGAGGAGCCGGAGCCGCCGTGGAAGACGAGGTCGAACGGGCGGTCCTGGCCGAGCTTCTTGCCGACCTCGGCCTGGATCTGCTGCAGCAGCTCGGGGCGCAGCTTGACCCCGCCGGGCTTGTACACGCCGTGCACGTTGCCGAAGGTCAGGGCGGTGAGGTAGCGGCCGTTCTCGCCGGCGCCGAGGGCCTCGACCGTGGCGAGACCGTCCTCGACGGTGGAGTACAGCTTCTCGTTGATCTCGTTCTCGACGCCGTCCTCCTCGCCGCCGACCGCGCCGATCTCGACCTCGAGGATGATCTTGGCCTTGTTCGTGCGGGCCAGCAGGTCCTGGGCGATCCTGAGGTTCTCGTCGAGCTCGATGGCGGAGCCGTCCCACATGTGGGACTGGAAGATCGGGTCCTCCCCGCGGGCCACGGCCCGCTCCGACTCCTCGAGCAGCGGCAGCACGAAGCCCTCGAGCTTGTCCTGCGGGCAGTGGTCGGTGTGCAGGGCGATGTTGACGTCGTAGTTCTTGGCGACCTCGCGGGCGAAGGCGGCCATCGCGAGCGAGCCGTTGACCATGTCCTTGACGGAGGCCCCGGACCAGTAGGCGGCGCCGCCGGTGGAGGCCTGGATGATGCCGTCCGAGCCGGCCTCGGCGAAGCCGCGGATGGCGGCGTTGAGGGTCTGGGAGGAGGTGACGTTGATCGCCGGGTAGGCGAAACCCTTCTCCTTGGCCCGGTCGATCATCTCGGCGTAGACATCAGGGGTTGCGATGGGCATGCTGGCTCCTTCGGTTCGGGTGTGGCCTGGCTCCCACTCTAGCCAAAGCCGCGCCGCGGGACGACGGGGGACGGCGGGTGGACGCGGCGGGTCGCCCGTCAGGCGACCGGCTGGCCGAAGACGTGGCGCCGGATCCAGGCGTGCATCGCCACCGCGGCCGCCGCGGAGGCGTTGATGGAGCGGGTCGAGCCGAACTGGGCGATCGACAGGGTGGCCCCGGCCGCGGCGTGCATCTCGGGGCTCAGCCCCGGCCCCTCCTGGCCGAGCACCAGCACGCAGCGCTCGGGCAGGTCGTAGGTCTCGAGCCGCTGCGAGTCGGGGAAGTTGTCGATCCCGATCACGGGCAGGCCCTCGGCGTCCGCCCAGGCGGCGAACTCCTCGACGCTCGCGTGGTGGCGCAGGTGCTGGTACCGGTCGGTGACCATCGCGCCCCTGCGGTTCCAGCGCCGTCTGCCGACGATGTGCACCTCCCGGGCGAGAAACGCGTTGGCGGTGCGCACCACCGAGCCGATGTTCAGGTCGTGCTGCCAGTTCTCGACCGCCACGTGGAACCCGTGCCGGCGGGTGTCCAGATCGGCCACGATCGCGTCCATCGTCCAGTACCTATAGGCGTCCACGACGTTGCGCCGGTCCCCGTGCTCGAGCAGCTCCGGATCCCACTGCTCCCCCTCGGGCCACGGGCCCGCCCAGGGGCCGACGCCCACCGCGGGGCCCGGTCCCGCGGCGCCGGTCCCGTCGACGGGGTCAGTCAAGCCCGAGCTCGTCCTTCGTGAAGGCGTAGAGGCACGGCACGCCCGCCGTCTCCTCGATGCGCTCCTTGGCGCCGGTCCGCCGGTCCACGATGATCGCCACGGCCACCACGTTGGCGCCGGCCCGCTGCAGGGCCTCCACCGCGGTGAGCGCGGACCCGCCGGTCGTGGAGGTGTCCTCCACGACGACGACGTCGCGGCCCTGCACCGGGGGGCCCTCGACCTGGCGGCCCATCCCGTAGCTCTTCTGGGCCTTGCGGACCACGAACGTGTCGACGGCCCGGCCCTGGTCCCCCGCCGTGCGCATGATCGCGTGGCCCACGGGGTCCGCCCCCATGGTCAGCCCGCCCACGGCGGCGCAGGAGATCCCGGCCTCGTCGAGCAGCGCCAGCATCACCTGACCCACGTAGCGCGACGCCTCGTGGTGGAGGGTCACGCGGCGCAGGTCCACGTAGTAGTCGGCCTCGATGCCGCTGGCGAGCGTGACCCGGCCCCGCACCACGGCGAGGTCGATGATCAGCTGGCGGAGGCGGTCGCGGGCCGTCGCGAGGTCGACGGGCGAAAAGTCGGTGGTCATGGGCCCCAGTCTATGGGGCGGTCTCTCAGCGGGGCGCCATGCGCAGCGCCCCGTCCATCCGGACGGTGGTGCCGTTAAGGTAGTCGTTGTCGAGGAACGCCGCCACGAGCTGGGCGAACTCCCCGGGCCGGCCGAGCCGGCGCGGGAACGGCACACCCGCCGCGAGCGCGGCCCGGAACTCCTCGCCCACCGCCGCGAGCATGGGCGTCTCGATCACGCCGGGGGCGATGGTGTTCACCCGGATGCCGGCGCTCGCGAGGTCCCGGGCCGCGGTGAGCCCTAAGCTGTGCACCCCGCCCTTCGACGCCGCGTAGGCGGCCTGCCCCACCTGCCCCTCGAACGCGGCGACGGAGGCCGTGTTGACGACCAGCCCGCGCTGGCCGTCGTCGTCGACGGGGTCGGTGGCGGCGATCCGCTCCGCGGCCAGGGCGAGGACCGTGAAGGTGCCGAGGAGGTTCACGCGCAGCACGGTCTCGAACAGGTCGAGGTCGTGCACCCCCTTCTTCCCCAGCACCCGGGCCGAGGGGCCGATGCCGGCGCAGTTGACCACGGTGCGCAGGGGCCCGGCCCCGGCCGCGGCCGCGACGGCCCCGCGCACCTGCTCCCGGTCGGTGACGTCGGCGGGCACGCGGGTGACGCCGGGGACGTCGGGGGCGTTCTCGAGCGCGGCCGGGAGGTCCACGCCGAAGACCCGCACGCCGCGCCCGGCGAGCATCGCGGCGGTGGCCGCGCCGAGGCCCGAGGCGGCGCCGGTGACGAGGGCGGAGGTGTCGGTGACGTCCATGCGGGGTCCTTTCGGAAGGAGCTGCTCGGGGCGGTGGGGGCCGGACGGTGGTGCGGGGACCCGGCTCAGACGAACGCGGAGACGCCGGTGACGGCGCGGCCCACGATCAGGGCGTTGATCTCGTAGGTGCCCTCGTAGGTGTAGAGGATCTCGACGTCGTTGAAGAGCTTGGCCATCTCGTGGTCGGTGACCACGCCGTTGCCGCCGAGCAGGTTCCGGCCCAGGGCCGCGGACTCGCGGGCCAGGGACGTGGTGGTGGCCTTGGCCAGCGCGGCGTGGGGCATGTCGAAGCCCCCGTCCTCCTGGAGCCGGGCGATCTGGGCCATGAGGCCCAGGGCGGCCGTGGCGTTGCCGAGGATCCGGGCGAGGGGCTCCTGGACGAGCTGGAACTTCGCGAGCGGGCGGCCGAACTGCCGCCGGGTCAGGGCGTAGTCGCGGGCGACGTCGAAGATCGCGAGCTGGACCCCGGCGCTCTGCCAGCCCACCCAGGCGCGGGAGTTGCGCAGCATCACGTTGGCCGCGGCGAAGTCCTGCGCCCCGGGCAGGGCGTTGTCCGCCGGGATGCGGACCTCGTCCAGGACGATGTCGGCGTTCTGCATGATCCGCAGCCCGATCTTGTGCTCGATCTTCGTGGCGGACCAGCCCGGCCGGTCGGTCTCCACGAGGAAGCCCTTGACCTTCCCGTCGGCGGTGTCGCGGGCCCAGACGATCGCGACGTCGGCGATCGTGCCGGCGCCGATCCAGCGCTTGGTCCCGGTGAGCACCCACTCGTCCCCGTCCCGGGTCGCGGTGGTGGCCAGGCCGCCGGCGATGTCGGAGCCGTGCTCGGGCTCGGTGAGGGCGAAGGCGCCGAGGGCCCGGAAGCGGCGCAGGTCGGGCAGCCAGCGGTTCTTCTGCTCCTCCGAGCCCAGGGCGGCGATCAGGTCAACGATGAGCTCGTTGTGGATCCCGACGAGGGCGCTCAGCGACACGTCGGCCCGGGCGACCTCGGCGTAGGCCAGGCCCCGGTAGAGCCGGCTCGCCCCGGAGAGCTCGAGCTCGCCGAGCCCGTGGGCGGCCAGCGCCGGGAGCAGGTGGGACGGGAACTCCTCGCGGTTCCAGTAGGGCGTGACCACGGGGCGGACCTGCTCCTGGAGGAAGGTGTGCAGGTCGGCCAGCCGGGCGCGCTCCTCCGGGGGGAGCAGGGCGGCGAAGCAGAAGAGGTCGGCGTCCGGGAAGGGGATGCCGGGGTGCTGCTCCACGGACGGGGATTCGCCGCGCAGGACGGGAGTCATGGGTGGTCCTCTCGTCGGCCCGTCACGACGGGGTGGGTCGTGTGAGCCGGGTCATACGAAAACGGTGGTGGTCCCGATCGTACTGCGCGGGCCGGGGAGGCGCCGGAGCGTTCCGGCGCGGTGCTCAGCCCGCCGCGACCCGGCCGTGCTCGAGCACCACGACGTGCTCGGCGAGGGCGGCGGCGTCCCCGGGGTCGTGGCTGATGACCAGGGCCGTGCGCCCCGCCAGCACCCGGACCAGCAGCTCGCGGACGAGGGGCCGGGCGGCCGCGTCCAGGGCGGAGAACGGCTCGTCCAGCAGCAGCAGCCGCGGCTCGGCCGCCAGGGCCCGGGCGATCGCCACGCGCTGCGCCTGGCCGCCGGAGAGCTGGGCCGGGCGGCGGTCGGCGAACTGCTCGGCGCCCACCTCGGCGAGCCAGTGCCGGGCGGCGGTCCGCGACCGGGCCCGGCCCGCCCCGCGGCTGCGCGGGCCGAAGGCCACGTTCTCGAGCACGCTCAGGTGCGGGAACAGCAGCGGCTCCTGCGCCATGAGCGCGATGCCGCGCTCGTGCGGGGGCACCCAGCGCCCGCGCCCCGTGGCGTCGAGGTCGAAGAGCACGGTCCCGTCGAGGGTGCACCGGCCGGTGTCCGGCACGAGCAGCCCGGCGAGGACGGCGAAGAGGGTGGACTTCCCCGCGCCGTTGTGGCCGGTCACCGCCACGGTGGCCCCCGGCGGGACGCTCAGCGAGAGGTCCACGTCCCGGGCGGCCAGCCGGGCGGTCACGGACAGCCCCTCCGTCGCCGCCGGCCCGGTCACCGCCGGCCCGCCGTCCGGCGCACGGGGGCGGAGAGCCCCACGACGAGGACCGCCACGACCACGAGCACGAGCGAGAGGGCGACGGCGGCGTCCGGGTCCGTCTCCCGCAGCAGGTAGATCTCCAGGGGCAGGGTCCGGGTGGTCCCCTGCAGGCTGCCGGCGAAGGTCAGGGTGGCGCCGAACTCGCCCAGGCAGCGGGCGAAGGAGAGCACCGCGCCGGAGGCCAGCCCCGGCAGCACCAGCGGGAGGGTGACCCGGCGCAGCACGGTGGTGGGCCGGGCGCCGAGCGTGGCCGCGACCTCCTCGTAGCCCGCCGCCGCGCTGCGCAGCGCGCCCTCGAGGCTGACCACGAGGAACGGCAGCGCCACGAACGTCTGGGCGAGCACCACGGCCACGGTGGTGAAGGCGATGCTGATCCCCGCCAGCTCGAGGTGGCGCCCCACGAGCCCGTGGCGCCCGAAGGTGTGGAGCAGGGCGATCCCGCCGACCACGGGCGGCAGCACGAGCGGCAGCAGCACCAGTGCCCGCAGCAGCCGCGCCCCGGGCAGCCGGGCGCGGGCCAGCACCAGGGCCAGCGGGGTGCCCAGCAGCACGCACAGCGCGGTGGAGACGGTCGCGGTGCGCAGGCTCAGCCACAGCGCGGTGCGGGAGGACTCGGAGGTGATCAGCCCGAGGAAGCCGCCCCCGTCCACCCGGGCGAGCATCCCGAGGACCGGCAGGACCACCACCAGGGCGCCCAGGGCCGCCGGGATCCACACCCAGCCGGGGACGGTGCTGAACCCGCGGGGAAGACGCCGGGTCACGGCGCCCCGAACCCCGCCCCGGCCAGGACCTCCCGGCCGCGGTCGCCGGCGACGAGCTCGGTGAACTGCCGGGCGAGCTCCGGCTCGTCGGAGTCCGCGAGCGCGGCGACGGGGGAACGGGTGACGGCCTGCGCCGCCTGCGGGACCTCGACGACCTCGACCGCGTCCCCGGCCGAGCGTGCGTCCGTGGCGTAGACCAGGCCGGCGTCCGCCTGGCCCGAGACGACCTTGCCGAGCACGTCCGTCACGGAGCCCTCCTCGCTCACCGGGCTCAGCCGCACGCCCGAGGCATCCTGGGCCCGCTCGCCGGCGGCGCCGCACGGCACCTGCGGGGCGCACACCACGACCTGCACGCCCGGCTCCGCCAGGTCCCGGAAGGACGCGACGCCGGCGGGGTTGCCGGCGGGCACGACCACGGTCAGGACGTTGGTCGCGAAGACCTCGGGCTCGCCGTCGACGAGGCCGGCCGCCACGGCCCCGGCCATGCTCCGCTCGTCCGCGGTGGCGAGGACGTCGGCGGGCGCCCCCTCCGTGAGCTGCTGGACCAGGGTGGAGGACCCGGCGAAGCTCAGGGACACCTCGATCCCCGGGTGCTGCGCCTCGAACTGCTCGGCGAGCTCGGTGAAGGTGCCGGTGAGGGAGGCGGCGGCGTGGACGTCGAGAACGGTCGCGGGGTCCCCGCCGGCCCCGCACCCGGTGGCGCCGAGGCCGAGGGCGGCGAGGAGGACGGCCGCGGCGGGGGCCCTGGTGCGCACCGCCGCCTCACGCCCCGGGGGTCTCGACGACGACACTGGTCGACTTGACGACGGCCGTGGCCACGCGGCCGGGCTCCAGGCCCAGGTCCCGGACGGCCTCGGTGCTCATGAGCGAGACCACCCGGTGCGGGCCGCACTGCAGCTCCACCTGGGACATCACGGTGTCCGAGACGACCTCGGTGACCAGTCCCACGAACCGGTTGCGCGCCGAGCTGGCGACGTGCGCGGGGTCCTCGGGCCGGACGGCGCGCTCCTTGAGCAGGCGGGCCAGCTCCAGTCCGTCCACCACGGTCTGGCCGGTCGCGCTCCGGGTGCTGTGCAGCGCGCCCTGGTCGATCCAGCGCCGGACGGTGTCGTCGCTGACGCCGAGGAAGCGGGCGGCCTCGGCGATCCTGAGCTCGGTCATGGCGCCATGCTATCCGCATCTACGGTCATTCGTCCGGCACGGCATCCGCAGGTGCGGATCATCAGGTGTCGGCGACGACCTGGCGGACGGCCTCGCCGTAGCGCTCGAGCTTGGCGTCGCCGACACCGGAGATGCCGCGCAGCTCCCCCAGCGAGCTCGGCCGGGCCTGGGCGATCGCGGCGAGGGTCGCGTCGTTGAAGACGACGTACGCGGGCACGCCCTGCTCCTTGGCCACGGCGGAGCGCCAGGCCCGCAGCTGCTGGAAGAGCTCCTGCTGGGGCTGGTCGAGGACCGGCGGCGCGGCGGCGGTCCTCGGCGTGCGGACGGTCCTGGCCCGCTCCGGCTCGCGCCGCAGGCGCACCTCCCGCTGCCCGCGCAGCACCTCCCCGGCGGCCTCGGTGAGCGCCAGGACGCCGTACTCGCCCTGCACCTGGAGCAGGCCCTGGGCGAGCAGCTGGCGCACCACCCCGCGCCACTCCTGGTCGCTCAGCTCGGTGCCGATGCCGAACGTGGTGAGCTCGGTGTGGCGCATCCGCACCACCCGCTCGGTCTCCCGGCCGAGCAGGATGTCCACCAGGTGCCCGGCGCCGAACTGCTGGCCCCGCTCCCGCTGCAGCCGCACGATCGTGGACATGAGCTTCTGCGCCGGGACCGTGCCGTCGAAGGCCTCGGGCGGGTCCAGGCACGTGTCGCAGTTGCCGCACGGCTCGCTCGCCTCGCCGAAGTAGCGCAGCAGCTGCCGGCGGCGGCACTGCACCGTCTCGCACAGCGCGAGCATCGCGTCCAGGTGCAGCGTCTGGGCGCGCTTGCGCTGCCGGTCCCCCTCGCCGTCCTCGATCATCCGGCGCTGCTGGACGACGTCCTGCAGCCCGTAGGCCAGCCACGCCGTCGACGGCAGCCCGTCGCGCCCGGCGCGCCCGGTCTCCTGGTAGTAGCCCTCGACGCTCTTGGGCAGGTCGAGGTGGGCGACGAAGCGCACGTCGGGCTTGTCGATCCCCATGCCGAAGGCGATGGTCGCGACCATGACGACGCCGTCCTCGCGCAGGAAGCGGGTCTGGTGCTGCGACCGCACCTCGGCGGGCAGGCCGGCGTGGTACGGCAGCGCGGTGACGCCCTGGCCGGCCAACCACTCCGCGGTGCGCTCGACCGAGGCGCGGCTGAGGCAGTAGACGATGCCGGCCTCGCCGTCGTGCTCGGTCCGGATGAGCTGGAGCAGCTGCCGGCGGGCGTCCTTCTTGGGCCCGACCCGGTACTGGATGTTGGGCCGGTCGAAGCTGGAGACGAAGACCCGGGCGTCGTCCAGGCGGAGGTTGCGGACGATCTCCTCGCGCGTCTCCGCGGTCGCGGTGGCGGTGAGGGCGATGCGCGGGACCCCGGGCCAGCGGTCGTGGAGGATCGTCAGCCCGAGGTAGTCGGGGCGGAAGTCGTGGCCCCACTGGGCCACGCAGTGCGCCTCGTCGACGGCGAAGAGCGCGATGCGGGCGCGGTCGAGCAGGTCGGCCGCGACCGGGAGGCGCTCGGGAGCGAGGTAGAGCAGGTCGAGCTCGCCGGCCAGGAGTCGACGCTCCACGTCGCGGCGCTCCTCGAGGGTCTGGGTGGAGTTGAGGTACGCGGCGCGCACGCCTACCTGCTCGAGGGCGTCGACCTGGTCGTGCATGAGCGCGATGAGCGGGCTGATGACCACCCCTGTGCCCTCCCGGACGAGCGCCGGGATCTGGTAGCACAGGCTCTTGCCGCCGCCGGTGGGCATGAGCACGAGGGCGTCCTCGCCGCCGGTGACCGCGTCGATGATCTCGGCCTGCTGCCCGCGGAAGGCGTCGTAGCCCCAGACGCGGGTGAGCACCTCGAGGGGCGCGGGGCGCGTCACGGCGTGCGGGGGGCGCGCGGGGCGCGTCCCGGGGGCTGGTGCGGGGCGGGGGTGGGCGGGTGCGGCGTGTGCAGCGGCGCGGTCGCGGGGCGCTCGGCCGTGACGGCCAGGGCCTCGCCGTCGATCCGCAGCGCCACCTCGCCGGCATCCCCGTCCAGGACCCGCACGGTCGTGCCCGAGCGGGTGATCTCCACGCCGAGCCGGCGGCCGTGCCACCGGAGGCGGAAGGCGATCCGGTGCAGGCGCTCCGGGAGCCGGGGGGCCAGGCGCAGCTCGCCCCCGTCCGTGTCCAGTCCCCCGAACCCGCAGACCACGGCCAGCCACGACCCGGCGGCGGAGGCCAGGTGCAGGCCCTGCTCGGCGTCCTGCTGGATGTCCCGCAGGTCCACGAGGGCGGACTCGCGCAGGTGCTCGAGGGCGAGGTCCAGGTGGCCCACGCGGGCGCAGACCACGGCCTGCACGCAGGCCGAGAGGGACGAGTCGCGGACGGTGCGCTGCTCGTAGTAGTCCAGGTCCCGGGCGGTCTGCTCCGGGGTGAACGCCTCGGCGCACCACCACAGGGCGAGGACCAGGTCCGCCTGCTTGACGATCTGGCGGCGGTAGATCTTGGCGTAGTGGAAGTGCTCCTCCACGGGGTAGCCGTCGCGCTTGGCCTCGAAGTCCCACTCGCGGTAGGTCGTGAACCCCTCGTTGGAGGGGTGCACGCCGCGCACGGCGTCGTAGGGGATGTGGATCGCGTCCGCCAGGGCCCGCCACCGCTGGAGCTCGTCCGCCGTCACGGAGAGCCGCCCCACGTGCTCGGGGTGCTCCTCGCACGCGTCGGCGGCCGCCCGGAGGTTGCGCCGGGCCATGAGGTTGGTGAAGA
This sequence comes from Kocuria sp. LHG3120, assembly GCF_049897445.1. Taxonomy (NCBI): domain Bacteria; kingdom Bacillati; phylum Actinomycetota; class Actinomycetes; order Micrococcales; family Micrococcaceae; genus Kocuria; species Kocuria sp. LHG3120. Next base: position 338,412 of record NZ_JAFCWG010000004.1, read on the forward strand.
CGTTGTCATCCACCACGCCGGTGTACTCGTCCGGCCCGGTCATGCCGAGGAGGTGGATGCCGCCCTCGTGGTCCTCGTGCACCATGGCCGCCCACACGCGCGCCGTCTCCACCAGGACGTCGACCCCGCCGACCTCGGTGAGGTCCTCGCCGGTGGCGTCGGCCCACCAGCGGAAGGCCCGCGCGATGTCGGCGTTGACGTGCATGGCCGCGGTGCTGGCCGGCCAGTACGCCGACGTCTCGTGCCCGTCGATGGTGCGCCACGGGAAGGAGGCGCCGCCCAGGTCCAGGACCTGCGCCCGCTCCCGGGCCCGGTCCAGGGTCGAGGAGCGCCACTGCAGGAGCCGTGCGGCGTCCCGGGGGCGCAGCAGCGCCAGGGCCGGCAGCACGAAGCCCTCGATGTCCCAGAAGGTGTGCCCGCTGTACCCGCCGCCGGTCAGCCCCTTCGCCCCGACCGGGGCGCGGCTGACGCAGGCCGCCGCCTGCAGGAGCTGGAACAGGTCGAAGCGGATCGCCAGCTGCAGCTCGGGGTCGCTGTCGATCTCCACCTCGGCGCTGTCCCAGTACTCGTCCAGCTCCGCCCGCTGGTCGGCGAGCAGCCCGTCCCAGCCGCGCCGCCGCGCCCCGGTCATCGCGGCGAGCACCTGCTCCCGCAGGTCGGCCGAGGGGTCCGCGTCCGAGGACGCGTGGCAGAGGTACTTGACGAACCCCACCCGCTGCCCGGGCCGGAGGTCGGTCACGAGGGTGGTGACCACCTGGTCGTCGTCGCACTGCGTGCTCACGGCGCCGCCGGCCGGCATGTCGACCTCGTGCTCGACCGCCGCGGCCACCCCGATCTCGCTCCCGTGGGTGCGGTGGACCAGGACGCCGCCGGTCTCGTGGCAGCGGCTGAGGCGGGCACGGAACGGCTGCTCCAGGACCGCGGCCACGCGCGGGTCCTCGTTCTCCACCTTGGGCGGGGTGCCGTTGACGACCAGGTCGGAGCGCAGCACCGCCTGGACCGTGCGGTCCAGCGCCTCGACCTCGTAGCGGATCGCCGTGACGGAGCGCTGGGTCAGCGAGACCAGGCGGGTGGACGTCAGGCGCATCCGGGCGCCGCGCGGGGTGACCCACTCCGTCTCGCGGCGCAGCGTGCCCGCGCGCAGGTCGAGCACGCGGTCGTGCTGCTCCGGCGGGGACTCCCGGACATCCAGCGGCACCCCGTCCACCTGCAGGCGCACGGTGCTCCCGTCGGCCACGCCGATGATGGCCTGCCCGTGCTCCGGGTGCCCGTAGCCGCCCTCGGGGTAGGACAGCGGGTGGTACTCGTAGACCCCGGCCAGGAAGGTCCCGCGGGAGGCGCTGGGCTGCGCCTCGTCCAGCGTGCCCCGGATCCCGACGTACCCGTTGGACAGGGCGAAGACGGACTCCAGGGCGCCGTGCGCGCCGGGGTCGAGGGCGGACTCGCGGACCTGCCAGGCGGAGGCATCGTTCGACGGTTGAGGCATGGCACCACGTTAGCTCCCGCGGCCGGGCGGCACCCGGCCGCGGCGGGGGTTCAGCGGTGCGTGAACCGCGGCTCGCGCTTCTCCGCGAACGCGGCCATGCCCTCCTTCTGGTCCTCGGTGGCGAACAGCGCGTGGAAGAGCCGCCGCTCGAGGTGCACGCCCTGCGCGAGGGTGGTCTCGAACGCGGTGTCCACGGCTTCCTTGGCCGCGAGGACCGAGGGCAGGGACTTCGCCGCGATGGTCCCGGCGACGTCCAGGGCCTCCGCCAGCAGGTCCGCCGCGGGCACCACGCGGGAGACGAGACCCGCCCGCTCCGCCTCCGCGGCGTCGAGGTGCCGGCCGGTGAGGACCATGTCCATGGCCTTGGCCTTGCCCACCGCACGGGCCAGGCGCTGGGAGCCGCCCATCCCGGGGATCACCCCGAGGTTGATCTCGGGCTGCCCGAAGCGGGCCGTGTCCGCGGCGATCAGCAGGTCGCACATCATCGCGAGCTCGCACCCCCCGCCCAGGGCGTAGCCCGAGACCGCGGCGACCACGGGGGTGCGCACCCGGGTGAAGGCGTCCCAGCCCGCGAACCAGTCCGCGAGGTACATCTCCGGGGCGCTGCGCCCCGCCATCTCCTTGATGTCGGCGCCGGCGGCGAAGGCCTTCTCCGAGCCGGTGAGGACGATCGCCCCGATCCCCGGGTCGGTGTCCAGGGCGGTGGACGCGGCGACGACCTCCCGCAGGGTCGCGGCGTCGAGGGCGTTGAGCGCCCGCGGCCGGTTCAGGGTGATGATCCCGACCCTCCCTCGGGTCTCGACCAGGATGTTCTCGTACGTGCTCCCCGAGACGTTCCGTGAGGTGTTCCCGGAGGTGTTCCCAGGGGTGTCCTCGGCGGTGTTCCGGCGGTCGGTCCCGTGCTGCTCGCTCATGCTGCGCTCCTGGTTCGCTCGGTCGGTCGGATCCGGTGCTCCCGGGGGCGGCTCCGGTGCGGGGGCATGGCCCGCATCCTACGCAAGGGCCCCGCCGTTCCGGGACCGTGTTCCCCTTGCCCGCCCGGGCGCGGCCCGCACTAGCATGGGCCCATGCGGACACTGCAGGCAGCAATCATCGAAGAGATGGGCGTGAAGCCCGAGATCGACCCCGAGCAGGAGATCGAGGCGCGCGTCGGCTTCCTCTGCGACTACCTGCGGGCCAGCGGCACGAAGGGCTTCGTGCTCGGCATCAGCGGGGGCCTCGACTCCACGCTGGCCGGCCGGCTCGCCCAGCTGGCGGTCGAGCGGGTGCGCGCCGAGGGCGGCGAGGCGGAGTTCGTGGGCGTGCGCCTGCCCCACCGGAAGCAGCACGACGAGGAGGACGCCCAGGCGGCCCTGCGCTTCGTCGCCGCCGACCGCACCATCACCTACGACATCGCCCCGGCGGTGGACGGCTTCGAGCACGGCTTCGAGGGCGCCACGGACCGGGAGATCTCCGACTTCAACAAGGGCAACATCAAGGCCCGGATGCGGATGATCGCGCAGTACGCGATCGCCGGGGAGCACAACTACCTGGTGATCGGCACCGACCACGGCGCCGAGTCCGTGACCGGGTTCTTCACCAAGTACGGCGACGGCGGGGCGGACGTGCTGCCGCTGTTCGGGCTCGACAAGCGGCAGAACCGGCTCCTCGCGAAGACCCTCGGCGCCGAGGAGCGGCTGTGGGCGAAGGCCCCCACCGCCGACCTGCTCGACGACGCCCCGGGCCAGACCGACGAGGCCGAGCTCGGGCTGTCCTACGACGACATCGACGACTACCTCGAGGGCCGCGAGGTCGCCGACGCCGTGGCCGAGCAGATCGAGCACCGCTGGCGCATCACCCGGCACAAGCGCACGACCCCCGCCACGATCCTCGACGACTGGTGGCGCTCCTGACGCCCGGAGCACCCGCACCACCACGGAGCCGCGCACCCCGATCGGGGTGCGCGGCTCCGTCGTCGTCGGGGCCCCCACGGCTTAGCGAGTCTGAGGTGCTGGGGAGAATGGTTCCATGACGGCGACGGCGCAGCGGCGGACCCGGACCCCGGTGGCCGGGGAGGAGTCTCCGGCGCGGCCGGTGCTCGCCGAGGTGCACGACACCGCGGTGCAGGGCGCTCCCGGGCCTGCCGCCGAGGTGCGGGCTGCCGCGGCGGGCCTGGTGGAGGCCGCGGCGGCGGAGGCGCGGGCGGTGGGCGCACAGGTGCGCTGCATCCACCGGTTGTGGCTGGCCGGGCAGGCGGCGCGCACGGCGGCCCGGTTCCAGGCGATGGCGCAGGCCGAGGCCGAGATCGCCGCCGGCGGGTTCCTCCGCCCGGACCCGCTGAGCCCGCTGGCCGAGGCGGAGCACCAGCTGCTCGTGGACGTCGCGGCCGAGGTCGGTCCGGCCCTGCGGCTGCCGGCGGGCACGGCCCGGCGGCGGGTGGAGGACGCCGTGCTGCTGGCCGAGATGCTCCCGGAGGTCCTCACCGCCCTGGAGGAGGGCCGGATCGGCTCGCCCCAGGCCGCGGTGCTGGTCGATCAGTGGCGTGAGCTGATCACCCAGGCCCCGACCTGGGCCCCCGGCCGGTGCGACCCGCCGCCGGTGGCGGCCGTCGGCCGGCTGATCGCCGAGCTGCTGGACCGGGCCCCGCACGCCACCGCCGCGCAGCTGCGCGCGACCGCCCGCACCCGGCGGGCCGTGCTCGTGGCCGGCGCCGAGGAACGCGCCCGCCGCGCCGCGCGCAGGGCCCGGGCGGTGTGGGTGGAGCCGGCCGCCGACGGCACGGCCTGGCTGCACGCCCTGCTGGAGGCCCCGGTGGCCCTGGCCGTGCACGACCGGCTCGAGGACCTGGCCCGGCTGCTGGGCCAGGACGTCCCGGACCCCGCACGATCGGGGCGGCCGGGACCGCAGGATCAGGAAGAGTCCGTGCCGCGCTCGGTGTCGGAGCTGCGGGCCGACGTGCTGGCGGACCTGCTGCTGGACGGGGTCCTGCCGGAGAAGCCGGGCTTTCCGCGCGGAGTGCGGGCCCGGGTGAGCGTGCTGGTCCCGATCTCGGTGCTGACGTGCGCCGGCACGGCCGGGGGCGAGTCGGCCGGGGACGGGGTTCCGGTGCTGTCGGGCTACGGGCCCATCAGCGCGGAGGTGGCCCGTCAGCTGGCCGCCGGGGCCGGGGCGTGGCACCGGGTGCTGACCCACCCCGTGACCGGAGTGGTCCTCGACCACGACCGGACCGTCTACGCCGTGCCCCGGGACCTGCGCCGGCTGGTCGAGCTGCGCGACGGGACCTGTCGCTTCCCCGGGTGCCGGCGCCGGTCCGAGGCCTGCGATCTCGACCACACGGTGGCCTGGGCCCGGGGCGGGCCCACGGCCGAGCACAACCTGGCCGCCCTGTGCCGCCACCACCACCGGGTCAAGCACCGCCACGGCCACCTCGGGGCCTGGTCGGTGCGGCGGATCACCCCCGGCCCGCACGACGGCACCGCCCCGGGCACGGACGGCAGCCCGCCCGGAGGAACGGCCGGGGGCGCGGCCGGGCACGCCGCGGTCCTGGAGTGGACCTCACCGGGCGGGCTCGTGCACCGCACCGCACCCGAGCACACGGCTGCCCGCCCCGAACCCGAGCACACCGCTGCCGGCACCGCACCCGACTGCCGGAGCGCCCCGGCCACCGGCCGGCCGCCCGGCAACCCTCCGCCCGTGGGTCCGGCCGCTGATCCTCCGCCCGGCGGCCTCCGGCTCGACGACCTCCCGCCCGATGACCCCCCGCCGTTCTGAGACCGGCGAGCCCGCGGCCTCCTGGGCCCGGCTCCCCGAGGCCGGTGTCGTGGTGAGGTGGTCCGGACCGGCCGCGCGAGCGCGCCTGTTGCCCACGGCCGGGAACGACCCGCAGCCGTTTCCCCTGAGCATCCCCTCAGGTCACCAGGGCCGGAACCGCGGTGGAACCGCCGGACGATCCGACGAACCGTGCGCGCCACGTCGGAACACCCCCGGCTCGGCCGATCCCACCGCACGGAGAGACCGACTTCAACCGCTTCGGGCTCAGCGGGTGGCCCAGGTGCGCCCCGCGGCGTAGTGGACGGTGACGCCCTTCGAGAAGCGCTGGCGCACCTCGGCGCCGTAGCGGTACTCGTCGGTGACGGGGAAGCCCCAGCCGCGCTCGGAGCCGGCGGCCTTCCAGGCCCGCCCGATGGCCCCGTACTGCTTGACCGCGCGGGAGCCCGTCCCGGGACTCCACAGGAGCATGGTGGAGCGACCGTCGCGGCGGAAGACCTGGTACGCCCCACTGGTGGCCGGGCGCTCGTCCGTGACGGGCAGGCCGAAGTGGTGCTCCCGGCCGGCCGCGACCCACCGGCCGCCGATGGATCCGTAGTTCTTCACGGCCATCGCGCCGTAGCCGGGGGCCCAGTAGACGGTGGTGGTGCGGGTGCCCTTCCGGAACTGCTGGTAGACGCCGCCCTCGATCAGGCCGCCGCGCTCGTTCATGGTGGGCTCCCCGAGCACGGCCGCCCCGCCCAGACGGTGGTACTTGGTGCCGATCGCCCCCCGGACTGCGTAGGACGGCGCCGTCACCGGGGGTGCCGTCACCGGCGGCACGAACCCCTGCGCCGGGCTCGCGACCGTCCCGGGCACGGCCTGCCCGGCCGGATAGGCGTAGTAGTAGATCGTCAGGTAGGTCTCCCACCCGGGACCACCCGAGCCCGACGTGGCGACGTGACTGACCCCGATCCCGAGGTGGGTCAGGTCCCGGGCGAACTGGTCGGTCCCGTTGCGGGGGAAGAAGTCCAGCAGGTAGTGCGCGAGCGCCTCGACCGCCTCGACGCCCTCGAAGGGGCCGGTGAAGACGCCCTTCCCGTAGTACTGGTCCATCCGGATCCCGCCGGCAGGGGCGCCCGCCCAGGGGTCCGGGTTGCGGGACTCCTTGCGGGCCCCGGCCATGGTCTCCGCCCACTGCTGGGCGTTGCGGGACAGCGCGGTGTTGTAGACCAGCGGGGCGCGCCTCGCCTGGCCGCGGTGGTCGTTGACGATCTTGAAGGCCTCGGTGATGTCCTCGACCGTGGTCGGGTGGGCGCCGGCCGACGCCGCCCCGGCCAGGCCGCCGGCGGCCGGGTCCTCCGCGGCCGCCGGCGCCGGAACCCCGGCCGGGGCGGCGTCGGTGCCCGAGCCGCCGTGCAGGCTCAGGGCGGGCGCGCCCGCGGTGGCGGCCGGCTCGGCCGGACCGGACAGCTCGGGCAGATCGACCGGAGGAGTCGGGGCTGCGAGCGCCGCCGGAACTCCGCCGAGGAGGAGGGCGAAGGTGGTGGACACGACGAGCGCGGTCCGTGCGAGGTTCATGGGGGTCTCTCCCTGCTGGGGGCGGCGCCGCCGGGGGCACGGGCCAGCAGGAAATTAGCATGTGCAACCACCCGGTGGAAGGGCGCGCGGGGAAACCCCTGGTCCCCCGGCGCGGCGGCGCTGGCCGCGCCGGGGTGCTCAGCGGACGGAGACCCGGCGGTACAGGCCCCAGCCCAGCAGCGCGAGCAGCACGGGCGCCGCCGCGGCCAGGAGCACGAGTCCCGCCGGGACCCCCGCGGAACCCGCGCCGACGGCCGCGGCGGAGCCCGCTCCGGTCGCGGCGGCCCACACCAGCACGGCCAGGGTCGTCACGACGGTCCCGATGATGGACAGCGTCAGCGCCACGGGGCCGCCCCGGACGTACACCGTGGCGAAGACCGCCCCGACCAGCTGCGCCCCGAGGTAGACCAGGAACGCCACGAGGAGGGCCCACGCCGGGGACCCTCCGGCGAAGACGCGGACGTCGAAAGCGGGCAGGCCCAGGAACCAGCCGCCGGTGGCGCGCTCCAGGAGCAGGAACGCGGTGAGGACGGCCGCGGCCAGCAGGGCGTGGAGCACGAACGTCAGCACCGAGCCCCACCACATCGACCGGCGGGTGGCCCCCAGCGCCAGGGCGAGGGGCGTGCTCGTGCCGATCACCTGGGCGGCGTGGACGAGCAGGGCGATCCCGGGCCACCAGAGCAGGACCTGGTTGTAGCGCAGGCCCTCGGCCACGGCGCCCAGCGGGGCGCCCAGGACCACGTGCAGCACGACCCCGGCGAGCAGACTGAGCAGCCCGGACACCGTGATCACGCCCACGACCATCCAGACCCCGGCGGACCGGTTGACGGTGTTGAGCTTGAGGACAGGGGTGAGTCGTGACATGGCGGAGGTCCTCTCAGGCGTTCTGGAGCTGGTCGGCGGGCACCGGGACGAGCCCGTGGGCGGCCACGGCCGACTGCAGGGAGACGGCGTCGATCTCGATCCCGTGGCGCGCGGCGGCCGCCCGGGCGTCGTCGTCGTGGGGCGCCGCCACGGTCACGGTGCGCAGCGCCCCGATCCGCTGCTCGCGGGAGACCTGCTGCTCGAGGCGCCGCTCGGCCAGGTAGCCGGCGACGTCGGCGGCGGGCCCCGCGACCGTGTGGGCGCTGGCGCGGGCGGTCTCGAGACCGGCGTCCAGCACGAGCCGCCCGCGGTCGAGGAGCAGGACGTGGTCGAGGAGGTTGGCGACCTCGTCGACCAGGTGCGTGGAGATCACCACGGTGCGCGGGTGCCGCGCGAAGTCCTCGAGGAGCCGGTCGTAGAACAGCTCCCGGGCCACCGGGTCCAGCCCGCCGTAGGGCTCGTCCAGCATCGTGAGCTCCGCGCGGGACGCGAGGCCCAGGACGATGCCGAGGGCCGTGTGCTGACCCGTGGAGAGCTTCTTGATCCTGGTCCGCGACGGGAGCCGGAGGTCCTCGGCGAGACCGCGGGCGAGCTCCTCGTCCCAGCCGGGGTAGAACGCCGGCGCGGCGTCGAGGACGTGGCGGACCCGGAACTCCTCGGGGTAGCGCTGCCGGTCCCGCAGCAGCACCGTGCGGGAGAGCGCCTCGGGGTTCTCCCACCCGGGGCGGCCGAACAGCTCGACCCGCCCGCCCCGGTCGGGGCGGACCTGCTGGCCGATCACGGACAGCAGGGTGGTCTTGCCGGAGCCGTTGCGCCCCACGAGTCCGTAGATCCGGTCCGGGGCGAGGTCGAGGTCGACGCCGTCGAGGGCCCGGGTCTCCCGGTAGGTGCGGGAGACGCCGCGCAGGGCGACGACGGGGGCTGGCGTGCCGTTCATGGGGTGGACTCCTGACGGGTCGGTGCGGCGGCCTCGGACCGGCCGAGGGCGGAGCGGACGAGGTCGAGGACGTCCCCCGGCGGGAGCCGGAGGGAGTGCGCCTCGGTGACGAGCGGTGCCACGTAGCGGTCGGCGAACTCCTGCCGCCGCTGCTCGAGGAGCCGTTCCCGGGCGCCGGCGGCGACGAACATGCCGATGCCGCGGCGCTTGTAGAGGATCCCCCGGTCCACGAGCCGGTTGACGCCCTTGCCGGCGGTGGCCGGGTTGATCCGGTAGAAGGCGGCGAACTCGTTGGTGGACGGGACCTGGGTCTCCTCCGGATAGGCGCCCGCGAGGATGTCGGCGCAGATCCGTTCGGCGATCTGCTGGAAGATCGGGCGGTCGTCGGCGATCACGGCCCTCCCCCTCACTGGTTCATTAGTTATGTAACTAACCATGGCACCTGGACCGGTGCTGCGCAAGGGGTGCTGAAAATTCCCGTCCGGGGCAGCCGGTAACGTGGGGCCCATGAGGATCGCCACCTGGAACGTGAACTCCGTCCGCGCCCGCGCCGATCGTGTGGAGGCGTGGCTGCAGCGCTCGGACGTGGACGTCCTGGCCATGCAGGAGACCAAGGCGAAGGACGACAACTTCCCCTGGGAGCTCTTCGAGTACATGGGCTACGACGTCGCCCACTTCGGCCTCAGCCAGTGGAACGGCGTGGCGATCGCCTCCCGGGTGGGCCTCGAGGACGTCGAGCGCACCTTCCCGGACCAGCCGGCCTTCGGCAAGCCCGGCGAGGAGCCCGTGCAGGAGGCCCGGGCGATCGGCGCCACGTGCGCCGGCGTGCGCGTCTGGTCCCTCTACGTCCCCAACGGCCGCGGCCTGGAGGACCCGCACATGCCCTACAAGCTGGAGTGGCTGCGCGTGCTCAAGGACCACGCCAAGCAGTGGGTCGACGAGGACTCCACGGCGCAGGTCGCCCTGGTGGGCGACTGGAACGTGGCCCCGCAGGACGAGGACGTGTGGGACATGCAGTTCTTCCTCGACAACGGCCTGACCCATGTCAGCGCGCCCGAGCGCGCAGCCTTCCGCGCCTTCCTCGAGGAGGCCGGCTACCTGGACGTGGTCCGCCCCCGGCACCCCGGCCCGGGCGTCTACACGTACTGGGACTACAAGGGCCTGCGCTTCCCGAAGAAGGAGGGCATGCGCATCGACTTCCAGCTCTACTCCCCCGCCCTGGCCGGCCGCGTCACCGACGCGTCGATCGACCGCGAGGAGCGCAAGGGCAAGGGCGCCTCGGACCACGCCCCCGTCGTCGTCGAGATCGCCTGAGCCGCCGTGGCCCAGCTGCTGCAGGTCGGCCGGACGTTCCGCTCGGCCACCGGGATCCCCCACCAGTTCGCCCTGCGGGTGTACGTGCCCGCCGAGGAGCTCGATGCCGTGTACGCCCCACTGGTGCCCCGGGCCCTGTCCCCCGAGGAGGCCGGGGTCAACGAGCTGACCGAGCAGCTCGCCCGCCTGGCCGAGCCGGGCCAGGAGCCCCTGCCCCCGGCCGTGGAGCCGCTGTGGACCCTGCCGTTCTCCGCGGCGCCGCGGGGCCGGGACATGCTCGCGGCCGGGGTCGGGGACTTCCCCGTCTACCACCCCCCGCAGCGGCTGCGGCGCTCGCTGCGGCTCGTGGCGCTCGCCGAGGAGGAGGGCGGCCAGCCCCTGCCCAACCTGCTCATCCCCGAGGACGCCGTCCGGGCCGCGGGCGATCGCGTGAGCCGGGAGCACTTCGTGCCCGTGCACGCGCGCCAGTCGGCGTTCACCGTCCCCATGGCGTGGTTCTCCCTCTTCACCGCTCAGGACCACACCGAGAGCTTCCACCACGGCAACCGTGTGCACCGGTGCGCGGTGCCGATGGACCTCGCGACCCGTCGCGTGGTGCGCGCCGCGCAGGTGGTGGAGGACGCGGGCGGCGAGGACCTCGAGGACCTCGCCGAGGACCTCACGCACCTGGGCCGGTGGCTCGGGGCGTTCTCCGCCAACTCCCTCGTGGTCCTGCACTACGGCTCGCTCGCTGACCCGTTCCAGCCGGACGAGAGCCCGCAGGACTTCTCGGACGCCGTAGAGCTGCTGGCCGCGCGGGACGCCCACGGCGCCGCCGTGGCGTTCCGCCGGCTCATGCACCGCTGGCTGCGCCTCGCGCACCTGGAGAGCGCCAGCTGACACCGGACCAGGGCCGGGCGGCGTCCTGCGCGGCGCGCCGGATGGCGTGCAACGCACCCAGGGCCATCTCGTCGAAGTGGCCCTGGACGGCGATGAGGAGGTCACGGACGCTGAGCGGGTGCTCCGTGCTCGGCGCACCAGGGACCGATCCGGGCCCCTCCGGGGTGCGACGAGGATCACGCCCGAGACGCCGCACTTCGCCGGGACGCGCGGGGACTCGACAGTTGCCCATGTCGTAGGGGTACACTCTGGTCCTTCCGTGCAGGGCACCCTCTGCACAGCACCACCCCGTTCCAGGAGGACGCACCACATCATGGCCACCGATTACGACGCCCCGCGCACCCGGCCCGAGGACGAGCCGGCCAACGAGTCCCTGGAGGCGATCCAGGTCCAGCGCAGCGCCACCACCCAGACCGCGGTCATCGACGCCGAGGACTTCGACACCGCCGAGGGCATCGACCTGCCCGGCGCCGACCTCTCCCACGAAGAGCTCACCGTGGCCGTCATCCCGGAACAGGTCGACGAGTTCACCTGCGCCTCCTGCTTCCTGGTCCGGCACCGCTCCCAGCTGGCCCGCCAGTCCGGCGAGACGCGGTACTGCACCGACTGCGAGGGCTGAGCGGACCGCTCCGTCCGGCCCGCGCCCCGGTGCCGCCGCACCCCGTGATAGAACAGGCCGGTGCGCCCGTCCACCCCGCCCCCTGACCGTTCCGCCGTCCCGCCCCGCGTGCCGGGGTGGCTGGTGGTGCTCGCGGTGGCGGTCGTGGCGGTCAATCTCCGCCCCGGGGCCACCTCCGTGGGGCCCGTGCTCGCGGAGGTGCAGCAGGGACTGGGGCTGAGCCCCACGATGGCCGGCGTGCTGACCGCCCTGCCCGGGCTCACGTTCGCCGCGGCGGGGGCGTGCGCGGTCGCGCTCTCGCGCAGGACCGGCATCAGCGGTGCCGTCACCGCCGGTCTGGTCCTGGTCGCCGCCGGGCTGCTGGCCCGGTCGGTCACGGGATCGGTGCCGGTGTTCCTGCTCCTGTCCGTGCTGGGCTTCGCCGGCATGGCCGTCGGCAACATCCTGGTGCCGGCGTTCATCAAGCGCCACGGGGGCCGGCGCACGGCGGCGCTGAACTCCCTCTACACGACCGGCCTGGCCGTCGGCGCCACGCTGCCCCTGCTGGCTGCCGGGCCGCTGGCCGCGAGCGGGCCCGACGGGTGGCGTGCCGCTCTGGGCCTCTGGGGCCTCGTGGCCCTGGCCGCCGTGGTCCCCTGGGTCCTGGTCACCGTCCGCGACCGGCGCGAGCCCGCCACGACCCCCGGCCGCGCCCTGCGTCCCGGCCGCGGCACCTCGATCCTCCGCTCCCGCACCGCCGTGGCGCTGTGCGTCTACTTCGGCATCCAGTCGATGCACGCCTACGTCCAGTTCGGCTGGGTGGCCCAGATCTACCGCGACGGCGGCCTGGGCCAGGCCCAAGCCGGGCTGATGGCCGCCCTCATCGCCGCCATGGGCATCCCGGGAGGGCTCCTCATGCCCGTCCTGGTGGCCCGCTCACCGCGCCTGCGGCGGTGGATCGTGGGCCTGGGCGTCTGCATGGTCGCCGGCTACTCCGGCCTGCTCCTGGCGCCCGCCACCACACCCTGGGCCTGGGCCCTGCTCCTGGGGGTGGGCGGCTTCGCGTTCCCCACCGCCCTGGCGCTGCTCACGGCCCGCTCCCGGGACCCCCGGGTGACCGCGCAGCTGTCCGGGTTCACCCAGCCGGTGGGCTACCTGCTCGCGGCGGCCGGGCCCTTCGCCGTCGGCGCCCTGCACGAGGCCACCGGCAGCTGGACCGCTCCCCTGCTGCTGCTGATGGGCACCGCGGTGCTCCTCGTCGTCGCCGGCGGCGTCGCGGCCGCGCCCCGCTTCGTCGACGACGAGATCGCGGGCCCGGACGGGCCGTAGCGGCCCGGTGCGGCCCGGTGCGGCCCGGTGCGGCCCGGTGCCAGGGGCTATCGTGACCGCATGACTGATCAGGGTGCAGGACGAGTGCTCACCGCCGGACTCGTCGGGTACGGCATGGCCGGGCGGGACTTCCACGGGGACCTGCTGCGGCGGGCCGGCGGGCGGGTCACCGACGTCGTCACCGGCGACCCGGAGCGGGCCGCCCGCGCGGGCGCCGACTGGCCCGGGGTGCAGGTGCACCGGGACCTGCCCGGGCTGCTCGAGCGCTCGCGGCCCGACGTGCTGGTCGTCGCCTCGCCCACGGGGCTGCACGTGGAGCACGCGCTGGCCGGCCTGGAGGCCGGGATCCCCGTGGTGGTCGACAAGCCGCTGGCCATGGACCACGAGGGCGCGGTGGCCGTGGTCCGCCGCGCCGAGGAGACCGGGACCCCGCTGACGGTCTTCCACAACCGGCGCTGGGACAGCGAGCAGCTGACCCTGGCCCGGGTGCTCGCCGAGGGGCACCTCGGGGACGTGCACCGGTTCGAGCGCCGCTGGGAGCGGTGGCGCCCGGTGCCCAAGGACCGGTGGCGGGAGAACGCGGTCGGCCGGGGCGGCGGGCTGCTGCTCGACCTCGGTCCGCACCTCGTGGACGCGGCGATCCAGCTGTTCGGGCCGGTGGCCGCGGTGCGGGCCGAACTGCGCGCGCTGACGACCCCGGCCGAGGACGACGTCTTCCTGGCCCTGGACCACGCCTCGGGCACGATCAGCCACCTGTGGGCCGGGAGCCTCGTGGGGGCGCCGGGGCCCCGGACCCGGGTGCTCGGCTCGGCCGGCGCCTACCTCGTGGCCGGGCACGCCGACAGCCCCGGCCCCTTCGACCTGCTGGACCCCGGGGAGGGCATGACGGGTCTGCTCGTCCGGGGCACCGGGACCGACCCCGTGCCCACCGCCCCCGGCGAGCCCGCCGACTTCTACCGGGCCGTGGCCCGGTGGCTCCTCGGCGACGACGAGGCCCCCGTGGACCCGTGGGACGCCGTGGCCGTCGCCGCCGTGCTGGACGCGGCCCGGCGCAGCGCCCGCACCGGGGCGCGGGAGGTGCCCGCAGCGCCCTGAGCGCGGCGCACCGCGCCGAGGACACAGCCGAGGACGCGCTCGAGGGGTCGTGCACCCGTGGCCGCGCGGTAGCGCAGGACGCCGGGGACCGCCCCGGCGTCCGCCAGCGGCTCCCCACGGGCGAAGCCGGCCCACAGCCGCCGGAGGCGCCGGCCGTGGCCCTGGACGCCCTCCCACGGGGCCCCGGCGAGCAGCCCGGTGCCGGCCCATGCGGCCTCGTCGCCGAACAGGAGCGGGAGGTCGACCGTGTGGGCGGATCCGTACGGGCTGCCCGGCGCGCTCCAGGTGAGCAGGTAGGTGTGGGCGCGGCCTCCGGCCCGGGCGTGCCGGGCGGCGAACCGGCGGACGGCCCGGCCGTGGACGGCCGCGGTCACCTGCCCCACGACGGCGCGGCGGAGCACGGGGCCGAGCAGCGGGACGCGGGTGACCCGGTGGAGGAGGGGCAGCGTGGGCAGGTAGAGCCGGGCCTCCTCAGCGGTGTGGCCGATGAGCACGTCGATGTGCGGGGCCACGCGGTCCCAGGCCGCCTCGACGCCCTCCTCGGCGGGCAGGGGGTGGTGGCCGTACTGGGTGCCGAACGGCATCCGGCCCCGGAGCCCGAAGGAGGACGCACCGGCCTCGACCTCGGCCTGCAGCGCCACCACCTCCGCGGCCGGCGTCCCCGCGGTGACGGCACCGGCCGCGCCCGCCATCGCCGCGGTCATCGCCGCCCGGCCGCGGGCGATGCCCAGCGGAGGGCTCTGCAGGATGGCCCGGCGGAACAGCAGCTCCGCGCCCGGGACGGCCATGAGATGGGCCACGGCGTCGCCCCCGGCGGACTGGCCGAACACGGTCACCCGGTCCGGGTCGCCGCCGAAGGCCGCGATGTTGCGCCGCACCCAGCGCAGGGCCTCTAGCTGGTCGAGCAGACCGAGGTTGGCGGGGCGGCCCCGGCCCGCGCCGAGGTAGCCGAACAGTCCCAACCGGTAGGTGACGCTCACGACCACGACCCGCTGCTCGGCGACCAGGGGGCGGGGATCCATGATCGGGGCGTCCCCGGCCCCGGTGGTGTAGGAGCCGCCGTGGATCCAGACCATCACTGGCAGCCGTTCCGCCGGCCCCCGCTCGAGGGGCAGGGTCACCGACAGCCGCTGGCAGTGCTCGTCCCGCGGGAGCCCGGCGAGGGTGTCGCCGAGGACCCCGGTGAGGAAGGGTGAGTGCGCCTGGGGGCAGGCCGGGGCCGGGCGGGTGGCGTCGAACGGTTCCTCCCGGTCCGCGACCGGGACGGGCGCGGCGAACCGGTCCGCCGTGGCGTACGGGATCCCGGTCGCCCGGACGACGTCGCCGTCGACCCGGCCGCGCACCGGCCCGCAGGGAGGCGCGAACGCGCGCGTCGGAGTGGTCATGCCCTCTTCTACCACGCGGCCCGCCCGGGACGGGGGCGGGCCGGCTTCCGCGAACGCGGCTGCGCCCGGCGCACCGCGCCCGGGGCGCCCGTCGCCCGCCCTGGGTAGATTGGACCGTCGACCGACAGGAGCCCGCCCATGACCGCACACCCGCAGCGCCCGGCGCCGCTCCGCGTCCGCGCGCACGCCCGCACGACGACCACCGACGTGCCGGTCGCACCGTGAGCGGCACCGTGAACGGCACCGTGAGCCGCGCCGTGGGGCGCACGGGGCGCCACGCCGGCCTCGGCGTCGCGGCCATCCTGCTCACCGCGGTCCTGTGGGGCACGACCGGGACCGCGGCGACCTTCGCCCCCGGCGCGGGTCCGCTGGCGATCGGGGCCGCCGCCCTGGGCGTGGGCGGGCTGCTGCAGGCGGCGATCGCCCTGCCCGCCCTGCGCCGCTCGCGGCGGTCGCTGCGCTCGCACGCCGGGCTGGTGGCGGCCGGGGCTGCGGCCGTGGCCGTCTATCCGCTGGCGTTCTACAGCTCGATGCACCTGGGCGGCGTCGCGATCGGCACGGTCGTCTCCCTGGCCTCCGCGCCGCTGGCCTCGGGCGTCCTGGAGCGCGTCCTCGAGCGCCGCCCCCTGAGCCGGTGGTGGATGACCGCCGCGCTCCTGGGCGTCCTCGGCAGCGGCCTGCTGTGCCTGTCGAGGGACGGCCGGTCCGGGGCCTCGGCCGCGGACACCGCCGCCGGCATCGGGCTCGGACTGGTGGCCGGGGCGACGTACGCGCTCTACTCGTGGGTGGTGCACCGGCTGATGGGCCACGGGGTGGGGCGCGCGGCCTCGATGGGCGCCGTCTTCGGCGCCGGCGGGGCGCTCCTGCTCCCGGTCCTCGCCCTCACGGGGGCGCCCCTGCTGGCCACGGGGCAGGCGTTCGCCGTGGCCGCGTACATGGCGCTGGTGCCGATGTTCCTCGGGTACTTCCTGTTCGGCGTGGGACTCGCCCGGGTGCGCCCGAGCACGGCGACGACCCTCACCCTGACCGAACCGGCCGTCGCGGCGGTCCTGGCCGTCGTCGTCGTCGGCGAACGGCTGACGGGCGCCGGCTGGACCGGGCTGGCGGTCCTCGCCGCCGCGCTCGTCGTCCTGGCCCTCGCCCCCACCAACGTGGTCGCGCACCGGCCGGGCGGTCCCGGCCGGACACCGGCTGCCCCGGCCGCCGCCCCAGCGCCGGCCGCCGTGACACCGCGCCCGGGGACTGACTAGGTTGGGGACGCCCCCGCACCGGAGCCGCCCGCACCGGACACCCCCGACGAAGCACCCGAGGAGCACCCCCATGACGCAGCAGGTCAGCCAGTCCCCCGCCACCGAGGAGGGCGAGTGGTGGCGCTCCGCGGTGATCTACCAGATCTATCCCCGGTCCTTCAACGACTCCGACGGTGACGGTCTGGGCGACCTGCCCGGGATCGTCGACCGGCTGGACTACCTCGCGGACCTCGGCGTGGACGCCCTGTGGCTGTCCCCGTTCTACGTCTCGCCGCAGCACGACGCCGGCTACGACGTCTCCGACTACCGGGACGTGGACCCCCGCTTCGGCACCCTGGAGGACTTCGACCGGATGCGCGCCCGGATGGCGGAGCTCGGGATGCGGCTGATCGTGGACCTGGTGCCCAACCACACCTCGAGCGAGCACGAGTGGTTCCGGGCCGCCGTGGCCGCCGGGCCCGGCAGCCCCGAGCGGGACCGGTACATGTTCCGGGACGGCCGGGGCGAGCACGGGGAGCTGCCGCCGAACAACTGGCGCTCCGTGTTCGGCGGCGAGGCCTGGACCCGGCTGCCGGACGGGCAGTGGTACCTGCACCTGTTCGACAGCACCCAGCCGGACCTCAACTGGGAGAACCCGGAGGTGTGGGAGGAGTTCCGCTCCGTCCTGCGCTTCTGGCTGGACCGGGGCGCGGACGGCTTCCGCGTGGACGTGGCCCACGGCCTCGTGAAGGCCGAGGGGCTGCCGGACTGGGACCACCAGGTGCACATGGTCGAGGGCGAGCACGACGCGCGGGAGCACGACGCCCCGGACACCCCGCTGAGCACCGGCAGCCCCTACTTCGACCAGGACGGCGTGCACGAGGTCTACCGCGACTGGCACCGGGTGCTCGCCGAGTACGACGGCGACCGGATGCTGGTGGCCGAGGCGTGGGTCGAGCCGGCGCACCGGCTGGCGATGTACGTCCGCTCCGACGAGATGCACCAGGCGTTCAACTTCGACTTCCTGGTGGCCGGGTGGGACTGGGCCCGGATGTCCCGGGCCATCGAGGACTCCCTGGCGGAGTCGGCGAACGTCGGCGCGCCCACCACGTGGGTGCTGTCCAACCACGACACCGTCCGGCACGTCTCCCGCTTCGGGCTCACGGATCCCATCGCCTACCCCAAGGGGATCGACGCGGACGGCGAGCAGCCGGACCACGAGCAGGGTCTCGCCCGCGGCCGCGCCGCCGCGCTGGTGGAGCTGGCCCTGCCCGGCTCCGCCTACCTGTACCAGGGGGACGAGCTGGGCCTGCCCGACCACACGCGCCTGCCCGCCGAGCTGCGCCAGGACCCGGCGTTCGCCCGGACCGGGGGCGAGGAGATCGGCCGCGACGGCTGCCGGGTCCCGCTGCCCTGGGCCACGGGAGAGCCCGGCCACGGCTTCGGGGCCGACCCGTGGCTGCCGCAGCCCGAGGAGTTCGCGCAGCTCGCGGCGGACCGGCAGGTGGGGGTCCCCGACTCCACGCACACGGTGTACCGCACGGCGCTGCGGGTGCGCCGGGAGCTCGGTCTCGGCCGCGGCTCCTTCGCGTGGCACGCGAGCCACGACGCCGCGACGGGCCTGCTGTCCTTCGTGAACACCACCGGCGCCGGGGAGCGGGTCCTCGTGGCGGCGAACCTGGGCGGCGCCCCGGTCCCCCTGCCCGCCGGAGAGCCGCTCGTGCTCAGCCGCCGGGACGCCGTGCAGGACGGCGTCCTGCGGCCCGAGCGGGCCGTGTGGTGGCGTCTGGCCCCCTGAGCCGTCCTGCCGGCCCTCGGGGCCCCGGCCTCGGGGCCCCCCGGCCTCGGGGAACCCGGCGGTCCTGGCGCACGGCGTGCGGCGCCGCACGCCGGCACGCCGCGGACGACCGCTCGTCGCGGACGCCCGGACCGGCACGCCGGTCAGTGGCTGGTGCGCCCCCGGCCCGACACGAGCACCGGCGCCACCAGCCGGTCCGCGAGCACGCCGGTGACCACGGAGTACACCGCCTTGTGCAGGACGTCCACGGCCTGCTCGCCGGCCGGCCAGGTCGACGGCGGGGCCCCGACCCCGGTCGCGTTCTCCACGGTCTGGTCGAAGGCCAGCCGCACCACCGTGTGCCAGGCGTTCGCGTGCGGACCCCGGATGCCGGTCACGGCCCACACGCCGCGCAGGGCGCCGAGGGCGGCGCCCGTGCCGTAGTGCATGGCGGAGTTCCAGCCCGTGGGCTGCTCGCGGTCCCCGGGGTGGCGTCCCAGCAGGGTGAGCAGGGCGCGCGCGGGGACGTAGGAGTCCGGCCGGTGGGTGAGCGCCTGCTCCGCCTTCTCCCCCAGCACCATCAGAGCGGCCCCGGCGATCCCCGCCGCGGCGCCGGTCGCCGCGGCCCGTCCGAGCGCGCTCGTCCGGGCGGGGCCGGTCACGGCCGCCCCTGCTCGTCGCCTGGCCGCTCGGTGCCCAGTCCCTGCTGCTCCAGGTCGCGGTCGAGCTCGGCGCCGGGCTCGACGACCACGCCGTCCTCGCGCTGGTCGTCGACCGGCCCGTGCCCCGGTTCCTGCTCGCGTCGGCGCTCGGTCATGTCGGCTCCTCCCGTCGGGGCCACCCGGGCCGGGCGACCTGCCCCCCAGTCTAGACAGGCTGCTGATCAGTTCGAGGGGGTGGGCTCCGCGCACGCCCGGCGGAGCCAGTCGCCGACCGGCGCGAGCGTCCGCTGCAGATCGGCCAGCTCGGCGGGCTGCACGGACGAGCCCGCGGCGTCCAGGGCGGCCACGGCGTCCTCGAACGCGGGGCGCAGCTCGGCGGGCAGCCGGGAGGTGAGGTCCCGCACGGAGGCAGCCGCCCCCTGGGGGCGGAAGTGGGGGTCCGGCTCGTCGCCGGACAGCGGCACGAGGGTCAGCGCCGTGTAGGCGCTCGCCACGTCGAAGCAGGCCTCCGGTTCCGCGGTGGGCCCGGCCGGCACCGGGGCGGGCGAGCCCGCGGTCGGCTCGAGGACGAGCCCGGAGGACTGCGGGCCGGCGCCGCAGCCAGTGAGCGCCAGCAGGCTCAGGGCGGTCAGCGCGGCCGCTGCTGCCCCGCGGGGGCTCGGGCGACGGGGATACCGGGTCACGGCTCCCAGGGTAGGGAGCGAACCTCCGTGTCCGCTGGCAGCGGGCGGCAGGGCCCCCGGCACGAAGAAACCGCCGGCCCCTCGAGGGGACCGGCGGTTTCCGCGGTGGCTCCGACCGGCGTCGATCCGGTGACCTTACGATTTTCAGTCGTACGCTCTACCAACTGAGCTACAGAGCCCCGGCACATCCGCAGCGGATATGCCGCGACGGCGCCGCATCGACTCGATGAACGCCGTCTGAGCGACCCTGACGGGACTTGAACCCGCGACCTCCGCCGTGACAGGGCGGCACGCTAACCAGCTGCGCTACAGGGCCTTGCTGTTTCCAACGAGGACTGATCTTACCAGCATTCCTCGCCGGTTGTGCAAATCGGTGGGCGGACCCTCCGATCGCGTACCCCCAACGGGATTCGAACCCGTGTCGCCGCCGTGAAAGGGCGGTGTCCTAGGCCACTAGACGATGGGGGCCGGACACCCGCGTCGACGACCACGACCTCGGCGACCGAGGACCGTGACACGGGAGAAACCGAGTACAGCTTAGAGGCTCGCGCGGATCCCGCACAATTCCCGCACTGCCCCCGGGGACCCAGCCGGCGCCCGGGCTCGTGGGGTAGGAAGGAGAGCGTGATCGAGATGACCCGCGAGGAGTTCGACGGCGCCGTCGACGACGCCATCGACCTGATCCCGGACGCCCTGTTCCGGGCGATGGACAACGTGGTGATCCTGGTCGAGGAGGAGCCGCCGGAGCACTCCCCCGGGCTGCTCGGCCTCTACGAGGGCGTGCCCCTGACCGCCCGGGACGGCGGGTGGGGCGCCGGCTCCCTGCCGGACCGGATCTTCGTCTACCGGGGTCCGCTGCAGCGCATGTGCGCGGAGCGCGAGGAGCTCGTGGAGGAGATCACGGTGACCGTCATCCACGAGGTCGCCCACCACTTCGGCATCGACGACGAGCGCCTGCACGAACTGGGGTGGGGCTGAGCCGGCCCGCTCAGGCGTCCCAGGGGCGGATGTCGTCGGAGTCGAAGTCCTTGCGGGTCTCGATCCGCTCGTCGTAGCGGTCCGGGACGATCAGCACGGGTCCCGCGGCGTTGTGCAGCACGCCCTGCGAGGTGGAGCCCAGGAGCATCCCCGCGAAGCCGCCCCGGCCGCGCGTGCCCATCACCACGAGCCCGTTGCGCCGGGTCTGCTCGACCAGCACCTGCACCGGCGCGCCGTCCGCGAGCTCCGAGCCGATCTGCAGGTCGGGGAACCAGCTCTCGAGCCAGGCGACGCCGCCGTTGAGCGCCCGCGCGACGTCGTCGTACATCACCTCGAAGTCCACCGCCGTGGGCATCCACGCGAGCGCCCCGCTCACGGGCGGGAGCGCGCACAGCACCGTCAGGGGCACGCCGAGCAGGCGCGCCTCCTCCGCGGCGTAGAGCATGGCCGCCCGGGCCTGGGTGGAGCCGTCCGACCCGACGACCACGCGGTCCACGAGGGCCCGGGTGCTCGTGAGCTCCTCCGCGCCCAGGTGCTGCTGCGCCCACGGCAGGGGGACCACGCCCGTGGGGCACTTCGAGTGCGCCGGCACCGCCGTGGAGACCGTGCCGAGCAGCCGGCCCAGCAGACCGCCCCGGCCGCGGGAGCCGAGGACCAGCAGCTCCGCCGTGCGGCTCAGCTCGAGCAGGGCCCCGGAGGGGTCCCCGGTCTCGACGGTCGCCCGCAGCTCGACCCCCACGTCACGGACCTGGTCCGCCGCGTGGTTCAGCAGCTCCTCGACGCCCTGGGTGAGGGCGGCCTCGTCCACGGTGGCGTAGCCGGTGTCGAACCCAGAGCCGGAGAACACGGGCAGGCTGTACGCGGTGACCAGCCGCACCGGACGACCGCGGCGGCGGGCCTCCCGGGCCGCCCACCGCAGCGCCCCGAGGCTCTGCTCGGAGCCGTCGATGCCCACGACGATCTCCCCCGTGGCGTCGAGGGACCGGCTCTGCCCGCCGCCCGAGGGGACGCGGTCGCGCACCGCCTCCTCGCCCAGCGTGGTCTCGTGGGGCTCCTCGCGCTCCCGGTCCGGGGACGGGTGATCGGTCATGGTGCTGCCTCCTGTGCGCGTCCTCGGTCCGCGGTGCTCCGGATCCCGCCGCGGGCTTCGCCTCCGATGGTACGCGCGGCGGGGCCGCAGGACGGGGTCGTCGAGGGCGCCGGAGCGCCCTCGGGATGACATGATGAGGGCGCACTGTGCACCTGCCTGCGAGGAAGGACGGTCCCGCCGATGAGCGAGGTCTCGCTGCCCGACGCCCTGCCCGGCGAGACCGGGACGAGAGAGTGGGCCACGTGGGGCAGGACGCACTCCGTCACCCCCCGGCACGTGCTGCGCCCCACCTCCGTCCCGGAGCTCGCGGAGGGCGTCGCCGCCGCCGTGCGCCGCGGACTGGGCGTGCGCGCGGTGGGCTCCGGGTGCAGCTTCTCGGCCCTGCCCCTGGCCCCCGACGTCATGGTCGACCTCTCCGGGCTGTCCGGGCTGCCGGCCGTCGACCGGGAGAACCAGCGGGTCACGGTCCTCGCGGGCACCACGATCCGTGACCTGAACCAGGAGCTGGACGCCCACGGGCTGGCCGTGACCAACCTGCCGGACAGCGACTGGCAGACGGTCGCCGGCGCCGTCTCGACCGGCACCCACGGGACCGGCCTGGCCTTCGGCTCCCTCTCCCAGCAGGTGGTGGCCCTGAGCCTGGTCACGGCCGACGGCGAGCTGGTGGAGTGCTCCGCCGAGCAGCGCCCCGAGCTGTTCCAGGCCGCGCGCGTGGGCCTGGGCGCCATGGGGGTCCTCGCGAGCGTCACCCTGGTGTGCGAGCCGACGTTCCGGCTGCACGCGGCGGAGCTCAAGGAGCCCCTCGGCCAGCTCGTGGACACCCTGGGCAGCCGGATGGCCGGGGCCGACCACTTCGAGTTCTTCTGGACGCCGGGCACCGCCACCGCCCAGACCCGGATCCTCACGCGCCTGCACAAGCTCCCGGACTCCTACACCCGGCCCGGCTCCCCCGTGGCCCGCACCGTGCGCCGGCTCGACGACGCCCTGCTGCGCAACACCCTCACCGCGGGGCTCAACCAGCTGGCCACGGCCCTGCCGCGCTCCACGCCGGGGCTCAACCGGCTCGACGCCCTCACGAACAGCCCGCGGCAGTACAGCGACCTGTCCTTCCGGGTGTTCACCGTGCCGCGCCGGACCCGGTTCGTCTCCTCCGAGTACGCCCTGCCGGTCGAGGAGCTCGTCGTGGCCTTCCGGGAGCTGCAGACGCTCATCGAGCGGCGCGACTACTCGTTCTCGCTCCCGGTGGACGTGCGCTGCGCCGCGGCCGAGGACGCCTGGCTCGCCCCCGCCCACGGCCGGGAGACCGGCTGGATCGCGCTGCGGCAGTACTGGCGCCGGTACGACCCGAAGGTGTTCGCCGCGGCCGAGGAGATCTTCGTGGCCCACGGCGGCCGCCCCCACTGGGGCACCGTGCACACGCAGGACGCCGAGTACCTGCGCTCCGTGTACCCGCGGTTCCAGGACTTCCTCGACGCCCGGGCGTCCGTGGACCCGGACGGGGTGTTCCTCAACGACCACGTCCGCGGGCTGCTGGGCCTGTAGGCCCGGAGTCCGGCAACGCGAGGGGCCGCGTTCGGCAGGACGCGGCCCCTCGCGGCCCGGCACGGCGGTGCGTGCGGTGCTGCGGCTCAGACGGGCGAGGAGACCGGCTCCGCCACGCCCTCGCGGGAGACGCTGACCATCTCCTCGCGCTCGACCACCTTGACGCGCTCGCGCGGGTTGCCCTCGGCGTCGTGCGAGGACTGGCCGAGGCCCTGCTCGTACTCGTCGAGGGCCAGCCACCCCTCCCAGGTGGTGTACTCGACGCCGCGGGCCTCGAGCACGTCGTTGACGGACGCGGGGTCCGGGCGGGTGGCGCCCGGCAGCACGGCGCGGTCCTCCAGGAGGTGGGTGACCGTCTCGAGGGCGTCGGACTTGGTGGCGCCGATCAGCCCGACCGGACCGCGCTTGATCCACCCGGTCGCGTAGAGGCCGTGCAGCACGGTCCCGTCCTCGGCCAGCACGCGGCCCTCGGCGTTGGGGATCACGCCGCGGCCGTCGTCGAACGGCAGCTCGGGCAGGCGGGAGCCGAGGTAGCCCACCGCGTGGTAGACGGCCTGCACCGGGTAGTCGACGTACTCGCCGGTCCCGGACACGGAGCCGTCGCCGTTGAGGCGCGTCCGCTCCATGCGCAGCCCCGTGACCCGGCCGTCCTCCCCCAGCACCTCGCGGGGACTCTGCAGGAAGTGCAGGTGCAGCCGCCGGGAAGCGGTCTTCGGGGAGTCGTCGGCCCGCCACTTCTCGAGGGTCTTGACCATGACCTTGACCTGGTTGTTCTCGGCGATCGCCAGCTCGGAGCCCTCGTCGTACTGGAAGTCCTCGTCGTAGACGACGATGTCGACGTCCCGCGACTTGGCGAGCTCGCGCAGCTCGAGGGGGGTGAACTTCACCTGGGCGGGGCCGCGGCGGCCGAAGATGTGCACGTCCGTGACCGGGGACGCCTTGAGCCCCTGGTAGACGTTGCCGGGGATCTCGGTGAGGAGCATGTCGTCGGCGTGCTTGGACAGCACGCGGGCGACGTCGAGGGCCACGTTGCCGTTGCCGATGACCGCGATCTCGCGGGCCTCGAGCGGCCAGGTGCGCGGGAAGTCCGGGTGGCCGTCGTACCAGGCCACGAACTCGGCGGCCCCGTGCACGCCCCGGAGGTCGTTGCCGGGGATGTTCAGCGGGGCGTCGTAGACGGCTCCGGTGGCGAAGATCACGGCGTCGTAGTGGGCGCCGAAGTCGGCGAGGGTCAGGTCCCGGCCGAACTCCACGTTGCCGAAGAAGCGGATGTCGCCGCGCCCCAGGATGGCGCGCAGCGCGGTGATGATGCCCTTGATCCGGGGGTGGTCGGGGGCCACGCCGTAGCGGATGAGACCGAACGGGGTCGGGTAGCGGTCGAACAGGTCGATGCTGACCTCGAGCTCCCCGTTCTTCACGGGCTCGGACTTGGTGAGCATGTCCGCGGCGTAGATGCCGGCCGGACCGGCGCCGATGATGGCGACGCGCAGGGGGCGGGTGGTGGTGTCAGCCACGTGGCTTCCTTTCGATTGCGCGCACGGCGTCCGCCGCGCGCATCGTAGACCGGGTACAAGGGTAGTGAATCCGGCGCAGAATCTCCTGGGTGCGGAGGCTCACGAGCGGTGGCCGAGCAGCCCTCGCCCGCGCAGCAGGCGCCGTTCCACGGGGTTGAAGAACAGCAGCTCCACGAGGATGCCCACGACGAGGATGGACAGCACGGCGACCATCACCACCGCCATGTTGGAGACCGTCCGGCCCTGCTCCAGCAGGGAGCCGAGGCCGAACCCGATGGAGCCGCCGATCGCGATGAGCTCGGCGCCCATGAGCGAGCGCCAGGAGAAGGCCCACCCCTGCTTGAGCCCGGCGAGGTACCCGGGCAGGGCGGCGGGGAGCACGACCTTGCTGGCCATGGTCCACCCCCGGGCGCCGAGCACGTGCCCGGCGCGGCGCAGCTGCGGCGGGATCTGGTCCACGCCCGCGAGCATGCCGTTGATGATGGAGGGGATGGCGCCCATGAGCACCACGAAGTACACCGTGGCGTCGGACAGGCCGAACCAGATGATCGCGGCGGGCACCCAGGCGATCGAGGGCAGCACCTGGAGCCCGGAGATGATCGGGCCCACGGCGTTGCGCAGCCCTCGCCACTGGGCGATGAGCAGCCCCAGCGGCGTGGCAACCGCCGCCGCCACCAGGAAGCCGCTGATCCCCCGCCACAGGCTCGTTCCCAGGGCGCCCAGCACGGTGCCGTCGCCGACCAGCGCGCCGAACTGCCGCGCGACGTCCAGCGGGCCGGGCACGACGTCGGGGCGGGTGCCCAGGAGCGCGACGAGCAGCTGCCACAGCAGCAGGCCGGCCACCAGGGCGACCAGGGGCGGGGCGACCTTGGTGCGCAGCACTTCGCCCAGCGAGGTCTTCCGGGTGCGCTCGGTCTGCAGCGCGTCGAGCCCGGCGAGCTCCTCACCGGTCCCGGCCGGGTCGCCGGCCCGGTCCGGGGCGGGTCCGGGGACGGCCCGTTCCGCGCCGCGGCGGGGTGCCGGGGGCGCGGGCGCCACCGGCGGCGCGGCCGGGACGCCGGGCAGGGCGGTGTCATTTCGCATGGCGGCTGATCTCCTCGCGCAGACGTGCGGTGATGGTGCGGGTCAGCTCGCCGAGGGTGTCGTCGAGCGACTGCGCGCTGCCCTCGAAGCCGTAGGACTCGGGGTCCTTCCACGGGCGGGTGTCCCACTCCTGGACCACCTGACCGGGGCGGGAGGACATCAGCAGCACCCGCTGGCCCAGCCGCACGGCCTCGGCGACGTTGTGCGTGATGAACACGATCGTCCGGCCGGTGGTGCGCCAGACGCGCAGCAGCTCCTCGTGCAGCAGGTCCCGGGTGATGGCGTCGAGCGCGGAGAACGGCTCGTCCATGAGCAGGACCTCCCGGTCCTGGGCCAGGGCCCGGGCCAGGGCCACCCGCTGGCGCATCCCCCCGGAGAGCTCGTGCGGGCGCTTGTCCGCCGCGTGCGGCAGCCGGACCAGCTCGAGCAGCTCCCCGGCCTGGTCCCGCCGCCGGGCGGTGGGGACCCCGCGCAGCTCGAGGGCCAGCTCGACGTTGCGCCGCGCCGTGAGCCAGGGGAACAGCGCGGCGTCCTGGAACATCAGGGCCGCGCCCTCCGCGGGGACCGTCACGGAGCCCTCCGTCGGCTCCTCGAGACCCGCGACGATGTTCAGCAGGGTGGACTTCCCGCAGCCGGAGGCGCCGAGCAGCGCGACGAACTGCCCGCGCTCCACGTCGAGGTCCACGTCCTGCAGGACGGGGCCGTCCTCGGGGGCGAAGCTCTTGCCGAGGCCGCGGAGCCGGATCGCGGTGGTGGTGCTCATGCGCCCCCCTCCGAGCCGGCGCGGACCCGGTCCAGGACCGTGGTGTCCACGAGCCCCTCGAGCGGGGCCTCCTCCGTGGTCCCCGCCGCCACGCCGTCGGCGAGCAGCTGCGGGTAGGTGTCCGCGAGGGGGTCGGTGGTCCACTCGACGGCCTCGAGCGCACCCGCGACCGTCGCCTCGGGCAGCGTCTCGGTCTGCGCGCTCTCCAGGCCCTCGTTCAGGGTGGAGGCCAGCAGCTCGGGCTCCGCCTCGTGCTCGTGCAGCCAGTCCACGGACCGCTGCAGACCGCGCACGAGCTCCTCGACGGTCTCCGGGTGGCGTTCGAGGTAGTCCTTGCGCACCACCAGGACGGTCGTGGGATAGCGCCCGTCCGCCCAGAGGTCCCGCTCGTCCACGAGGACCCGGGCGCCGTCCTGGACGGCACGGGTGGCCCAGGGCTGGGGCAGCCAGGCGCCGTCCACGCGGCCCTGCCGGAGCATCGAGATGGTCTGGCCGTTGGCCATGGGCGTGATCGCCACGGCGCGGTCCCCCTCGCCGTCGGCGTCGTACTCCTGCTCGGCGAGCCAGGTGCGCAGGGCCACGTCCTGGGTGCCGCCGAACTCGGGGCTCGCCACGGTGCGCCCGGCCAGGTCCTCCGGGCCCGTGACGGCGGGGCGCACCACGAACTGCGCGCCGCCGGAGGCGGCGCCCGCGACCACGGCCAGCGAGCGGCCCTGGGAGCGGACGAAGGAGTTGATCGCCGGGTTGGGGCCCACGAACGCGGCGTCGATCGACCCGGCGTTCATGGCCTCCACCGCTGTGGGGCCGCTGTTGAAGACCTGCGCGGACAGCGCGGTGTCCCCCAGCTCCTGGGCGAAGTAGTCGTTCTCCAGTCCGACGAGGGCGGGGCCGTGCGTGAGGTTGCCGAAGTAGCCCAGCCGCAGCTCGGCGGCGTCCGAGGTCTCGACCGCGTCCGCCTCCCAGGCCGCGAGCGTCCCGTTGTCGCGCAGCGCGGTGGCGGCGACCGTCAGGGCGGCCAGTAGCGCCAGCGCGGTCAGCACCAGCGGCCATCCCCGGCGGCGGCGGCCCGAGGCGGCGCGCCCTCCGTCACCGGCGGTCACCGTGACGAGGGCGGGCGGCTGCTGCCCGCCCACCTCAGGCGTCCCGCACGAGCCCGGCGGCGAGCGTGTTGCCCGTGGCCGGGTCCACGACCAGGAAGGCGCCGGTGCGCCGCAGCCGGTCGTAGGGGTCGACGGGCAGCGGGGAGGCCAGCCGCAGCCGGACCCGCCCGATGTCGTTGAGCTCGAGAGTGGTGGCGTCCCGCAGCACCAGCTCCTCGAGGTCCAGCCGCCCCTCGAGCTCGACGACCATGGCCTGGACCGTGGCGGCGCCGTGCTTGACGAGCACGCGGGCGCGGGGCTGCAGGGGCCGCTCGCCGAGCCAGGCCACGGAGGCCACGAGGTCCCGGACGGGCTCCGGCAGCTCGTCGTCGGCGCTCGCGACGAGGTCGCCGCGGGCGATGTCGATGTCGTCGGCCAGCCGCAGCGTCACGGACAGCGGCGCCGCGGCCTCCGTGAGCTGCTCGCCGGGCAGGGGCGCTCCGGGGGCGGGTGCGGTGCCCGCCACGTCGATGCCGGTGACCGTGGTGCGCCGGCCCGCGGGCAGGACCACGACCTCGTCCCCGACCGCCACGGTGCCCGAGGCGATCTGGCCCGCGTAGCCGCGGTAGTCCCGCAGCCGCTCGGCGTCCGCGCCCGGGGCCGTGCCGCCCTGGGGGCGGATGACGTACTGGACGGGGAAGCGGAAGGGGCGGGCGGTGCCTCGGCCGGACTCGTCCACCGTGGGCAGCTCCTCGAGCACCCGCAGCAGCGGCCGCCCGGAGTACCAGGGGGTCCGTGCGGAGGGCTCCACCACGTTGTCGCCCTCGAGGGCGGAGACGGGCACCACGTGCACGTCCTCGACACCCAGCCGGGCGGCGATGCCCGTGGCGTCCGCCGCGACCCGGTCGAAGACCTCCTGATCGTAGTCGACGAGGTCGATCTTGTTCACGGCGACCACCACGTGCGGCACGCGCAGCAGGGACACGACGGCCAGGTGCCGCCGGGTCTGCTCGACCACGCCGTGCCGGGCGTCCACGAGGAGCACGACGGCGTCGGCCGTCGAGGCGCCCGTGACGGTGTTCTTCGTGTACTGCACGTGGCCGGGGCAGTCCGCGAGGATGAAGGAGCGGCGGTCCGTGGCGAAGTAGCGGTAGGCCACGTCGATCGTGATCCCCTGCTCCCGCTCGGCGCGCAGGCCGTCGGTGAGCAGGGCGAGGTCGAGCCGGCCCGTGCCGCCGCCGAAGCCGCGCTCGGCGGAGGTCCGGCCCACGGCCTCGAGCTGGTCGGCGAGGATCGCCTTGGCGTCGTGCAGCAGCCGGCCCACCAGGGTGGACTTGCCGTCGTCGACGGAGCCGGCGGTCGCGAAGCGGAACAGCGAGCCGGGATCGATCGTGGGGACGTGCTCGGCCGCGGGGGCGTGCCCGGTCACGGTGCTGGGGGAAGTCATGTCTAGAAGTACCCGTCCTTCTTGCGGTCCTCCATGGCGGCCTCGGAGATCCTGTCGTCCGCGCGGGTGGCCCCGCGCTCGGTGAGCGTGGACACGGCGACCTCGGCCACCACGTCGGCCACGGTGCGCGCCCCGGAGAGCACGGCGCCGGTGCAGGACATGTCCCCCACGGTGCGGTAGCGCACGGTCTGCCGCTCCACGGCCTCGGCCCCGGCCGGCGCCGAGAACTCGCCCACGGCCATCCACATCCCGTCCCGGCGGAAGACGTCCCGCTCGTGGGCGTAGTAGATGGGCGGCAGCTCGATGTTCTCGCGCTCGATGTAGCGCCAGATGTCCAGCTCGGTCCAGTTGCTGATCGGGAACGCCCGCACGTGCTGGCCGGGGGTGTGCCGGCCGTTGTAGAGGTTCCACAGCTCGGGGCGCTGGTTGCGCGGGTCCCACTGGCCGAACTCGTCGCGCAGGGACAGGATCCGCTCCTTCGCGCGGGCCTTGTCCTCGTCGCGGCGGCCGCCGCCGAACACGGCGTCGAACCGGTGCTCCGCGATGGCGTCCAGCAGCGGGAGGGTCTGCAGCGGGTTGCGGGTGCCGTCGGCGCGCTCGAGCAGCCGGCCGTCGTCGAGGTAGTCCTGCACGCTCGCCACGACCAGCCGCAGGCCGAGCCGCTCCACGGTGCGGTCCCGGAACTCCAGCACCTCCGGGAAGTTGTGGCCCGTGTCCACGTGCAGCACGGGGAAGGGGATCCGGCCGGGCCAGAAGGCCTTGGCGGCCAGGTGCAGCATGACCACCGAGTCCTTGCCGCCGGAGAACAGCATGGCCGGGCGGTCGAACTCCGCCACGACCTCGCGCAGGATGTGGATGGACTCGGCCTCGAGCGCGTCGAGGCTGCTGTGCACGCCGGCCTCCGCGGGGGCCGGGGCGGTGGTGGGGGTGGTCACGTTCGCCTCCGTCGTGGTGGGTGCGCTCACAGGTGGATACCGCACTCGATCTTGTCCTGGCCGGCCCAGCGGCCCGCGCGCGGGTCCTCGCCCGGGGCGGTGGGCCGCGTGCAGGGGGCGCAGCCGATGGAGAGGTAGCCCTCCGCCATCAGCGGGTTCGTCGGCACGCCGTGGTCCTGCGACCACTCGACGAGGTCGTCGAGGCTCCAGCGCACCATGGGGTTGACCTTGACGAGCTTGTGGGTCTCGTCGAAGGTCACCATCGGGGCGTTGGTGCGGGTCCAGGACTCGTCCCGGCGCACGCCGGTGAACCACACCTCGTAGCCCTCCAGGGACTTCTTGAGCGGGGCCACCTTGCGGATCGCGCAGCACAGGCCGGGGTCGCGGGCGAAGAGGTCCTTGCCGTGCTTCTCGTCCTGCTCGGCCACGGTCAGCTCCGGGAGGGCGTCGACCACGGTGATGTCGAGCATGTGCGCCACGGCGTCCCGGGTGCCGATGGTCTCCGGGAAGTGGTAGCCGGTCTCCAGGAACAGCACGTCCACGCCGGGCAGCTGCTCGGCGACCAGGGCCGGGAGCACGGCGTCGGCCATCGAGCAGGCCACGGTGACGCTGCGCAGGTCGAAGTTCTCCGCGACCCAGCGGATGGCCTCCTCCGTGGAGGCCTCCCCCTCGGCCGGGACCCGGCCCTCGGCGTCGAGCTCGGCGTGCAGCGCGGCGGCGCCGGCCGCCGCGAGGTCGCGCAGCTGCTGCTCGTCCCGCAGGGCGGGGCGGGTGCCCGTGTCCGTGCCGGTCATGCCAGTTCACTCTCCTCGACCCGGTGGGTCCACTCGGCGAAGCTCTCGTCCTCGGTGCGCTGGGCCAGGAAGCGCCGGACCAGCCGCTCCACGTAGTCGGCGAGGTCGTCCTGGAAGACCTTCAGCCCGCGCACGGTCCGGCCCAGGCCGGCCTCCGCACGGTCGTCCGCGGCGAGCCCGCCGCCCAGGTGGACCTGGTAGCCGGGCTTCTGCCCGCCGTCCTCGGTGGGCAGCAGCTGGCCCTTGAGCCCGATGTCCGCGGTCTGGATGCGGGCGCACGAGTTGGGGCAGCCGTTGACGTGCATCGAGATGGGGTGGGGCAGCTCCACGCCGTCGAGCCGCCGCTCGAGCTCGTCGATGGTGTCCGAGGCGGTCTGCTTGGTCTCGACGATCGCGAGCTTGCAGTACTCGATGCCGGTGCACGCCACGGTCGAGCGGCGGAACGCGGAGGGCCGCGCCTGCAGGTCCAGGGCGTCGAGGTCGGCGACGGCGTTCTCGACGTCGGCCTCCTCGATGTCGAGCAGCACGAGCTTCTGGTGCGGGGTGGTGCGCAGCCGGTCGGAGCCGTACTTCGCCATCACGTCGGCGAGGGCCAGCAGCTTCGCCCCGGAGACGCGGCCCACGCGCGGGGCCACGCCGATGTAGAACCGGCCGTCCTTCTGCCGGTGCACGCCGATGTGGTCGCCGGGGACGGCCGCCTTCTCCGGCGCGGGGCCGTCCGCGAGCGCGTAGCCGAGGTACTCGTCCTGGAGCACCTGCCGGAACTTCTCCGGGCCCCAGTCCTGGACCAGGAACTTCAGCCGGGCGCGGTTGCGCAGCCGCCGGTAGCCGTAGTCGCGGAAGATGCTCGTGACGCCCTTCCACACCTCTGGGGCCTGCTCCTCGGTCACGAACGCGCCGAGGCGCTTGCCGAGGAACGGCACCACGGACAGGGCGCCGCCGACCCACAGGTCGTAGCCGGGGCCGAGCTCGGGGTGGACCACGCCCACGAGGGCGCAGTCGTTGATCTCGTGCACCACGTCCAGGGACGGGTGGCCGGTGATCGCGGTCTTGTACTTGCGCGGCAGGTTGGAGAACTCCGGGGAGCCGATCCAGGTGGACTTGATCCGCTCGATCACCGGGGTGGGGTCGATGATCTCGTCCTCGGCGATCCCGGCGAGCGGGGAGCCCAGGATCACGCGCGGCACGTCCCCGCAGGCCTCGACGGTGTCCAGGCCCGCGTCCTCGAGCCGGCGCCAGATCTCGGGGACGTCCTCCACCCGGATCCAGTGGTACTGGATGTTCTGCCGGTCCGTGATGTCGGCCGAGTCCCGCGCGAAGTCCGCGGAGATCTGCCCGAGCACCCGCAGCTGCTCGCGGGTCAGGGCCCCGCCGTCGAGCCGGACGCGCATCATGAAGTACTCGTCCTCGATCTCGGCGTCGGACAGCGAGCCCGTCCGCCCGCCGTCGATGCCCGGCCGGCGCTGGGTGTAGAGGCCCCACCAGCGGAAGCGCCCGTGCAGGTCCTGGGGGTCGATCGAGGCGAAGCCGTGCTTCGAGTAGACCTCCTCGATCCGGGTGCGCACGTTGAGCCCGTCGTCGGCCTGCTTGAAGACCTCGTTGGGGTTCAGGGGGTCCCGGCCGTCGACCTTCCACTGCCCCTCGGCCTTCGGCTTCCGGGCAGCGCGGGGCGCGCGCGTCGTCTGTGTCATGCGCTCGATTGTTCGCGCGTCCCGCTGGACAGTCACGCCGGTCGTCACAAACCGCCACGAACCGTCGTGACGGGACACAGGGGTGGACACGGGGCCCGGCGTGTGCAAGGACACCGGGCCCGCGGCCCGGCGTCGTCCCGGCGGCGTCCCGTCCCGGCGGGGACGGGCCCCGGCGCGCCCGGACGCGGGGAGGTAGTGTCGTCCCGGTGGCACGCCGGTGCCGCCGTCAGCCCGGGAGCGTCCCCTGTGGAGTCGTGCTCCCTCCCGTCGAGTGCCTGAAGGACCGCCATGGCATCCTCCGCTTCCGTCTCCACCGAGACCCCCTCCGGTCCGCCGCGCAACGGCCTGGACCGCTTCTTCAAGATCAGCGAGCGCGGCTCCTCGGTGGCGAGCGAGGTCCGCGGCGGCGTGGCGACGTTCATCGCGATGAGCTACATCGTGGTCCTCAACCCGCTGATCCTCGGCTACGGCCCGGACGGCGCCGGCAACATCCTTGGCGGTGAGCGGGTCGCGGCCGTGACGGCGCTCGTCGCCGGGGTGCTGACCATCCTCATGGGCGTCGTGGCCCGCGCGCCCTTCGCGATCGCCACGGGCCTGGGCGTCAACGCGTTCCTCGCCGTGACGATCGTGACCACCCCGCAGCTCACGTGGCCCCAGGTGATGGGGCTGGTCGTGTGGGCGGGCCTGATCATGTTCGTCCTGGTGCTCACCGGCTTCCGCACCGCCGTGTTCAACGCCGTGCCGGCGTCCTTGAAGACCGCCATCGTGGTGGGGATCGGCCTGTTCATCGCCCTGATCGGCTTCGTGAACGCCGGCTTCGTGCGCCGCATCCCGGACGCCGCCGGCACCACCGTGCCCGTGCAGCTCGGCGACGGCGGGACGCTGCTGGGCTGGCCCATGCTCACGTTCGTGGTCGGCCTGCTCCTGACCGTGGCCCTCATCGTCCGCAACGTCCGCGGCGCGATCCTGATCGCCGTGGTCGCCACCACGATCCTCGCCCACGTGCTCGAGGCGGTCGTCCCGTCCGGCTCCTCCGTGGACGCCCCCACCGGGTGGTCGCTCGTCGTGCCCGCGGCCCCCACCTCCTTCGTGGCGCTGCCGGACCTCTCCCTCGTGGGCTCGGCCGCCCCGCTCGAGGCGTTCCGGAGCCTCGGGGCGCTCGCCGCGGCGCTGCTGATCTTCACGATCCTGCTCTCCATCTTCTTCGACGCGATGGGCACGATGGTCGGGCTCTCCCAGCAGGCCGGGCTCGTGGGCCGCAACGGGCAGATCCAGAACGTGGACAAGATCCTGCTGGTGGACGCCGCCGGCGCGATCGCCGGCGGCGCGGGCTCCGTGTCCTCCAACCAGATCTTCGTGGAGTCCTCCACCGGCATCGCCGACGGCGCCCGCACCGGCCTGGCCAACGTGGTCACCGGCGTGCTGTTCCTGCTCGCCATGTTCATCACCCCGCTGGTCAACGTGGTGCCGTTCGAGGCCGTGGCCCCGGCCATGGTCGTGGTGGGCTTCCTCATGGCCAAGCAGGTCGTGCGCATCGAGTGGGACGACTGGGGCCTGTCCGTGCCGTCCTTCCTGACGTTCGCCGTCATGCCGTTCACCTACTCGATCGCGGACGGCATCGGCGCGGGCTTCGTCTCCTACGTCTTCATCCGCCTCGTGCAGGGCCGCGGCAAGGAGGTCCACCCGCTCATGTACGTGGTGGCGGCGGCCTTCGTGGTGTTCTTCGGCAAGGGCGTGGTCGAGGGCTGGATGGCGTGATCGACGACGACGCCCGCTGCCCCTGCGGCACCGGGGAGACCTACGGCGCGTGCTGCGGGCGCTTCCACGGCGGCCGCCCGGCGCCCACGGCCGAGCTGCTGATGCGCTCGCGGTTCAGCGCCTTCGCCGCCGGGGACGATGCCTATCTGCTGGCCACGTGGCACCCGGGCACGCGCCCTGGGTCCGTGGACCTGGACCCCGCGCTGCGCTGGACCCGGCTCGACGTCCACGGGGTGACGGGCGGCGGCCCCTTCGACGACGAGGGGTGGGTGGACTTCACCGCGCACCGGCGCGGCCCACACGGGGCCCGGGGGGCCCAGCGGGAGAACTCCCGGTTCCGGCGCGAGGACGGCCGGTGGTACTACGTGGACGGCGTGCTCGCCTGAGCCCGCCGGCTCAGTCCTCCTCGAGGTCGGAGAGCACGCAGAACTCGTTGCCCTCCGGGTCGGCCAGCACCACCCAGGTCACCTCGGGCCCCTGGCCCACGTCCACGCGGCGGGCGCCGATGGACTCCAGGCGGGCGACCTCGGAGTCCCGGTCGCTGTCCACGGCGCGCAGGTCGAGGTGCAGCCGGTTCTTGACGGTCCGGGGCTCGGGGACGACCACGAAGTCGAGGTGCGGGCCGCTGCCCTCCGCGGGCACGATGCCCACGAACCCCTCGGCCTCCGCATGGACGACGTAGCCCAGGGCGGCGCACCAGAAGCGGGCGAGGGTCTCGGGATCGCGGCAGTCGACGACGACGGAGGACAGGGTGCTGGTCATGCGCTCAGCCTAGGCCCGGCGCCGCCGCCCGGGAAGACGCCGCAGGACCCGGGGCGCATGCTTCAGGACCCGGGGCGCGTGCCGCAGGACCGGCCAGTAGGAGCCCGGGAGGACTCGCGCCACGAGGTCCGGCAGCACGGCGCTGGGCGCCACGAGCAGCCGGTTCCGGCGCCGCTCCACCGCCCCCAGGATGTCGGCGGCCGCACGCTCCGCCGGATAGCTGAGCAGCGCCGCGAAGTCCTCCCGGTCCTTCCGCGCCCGCTCCTCCGACACCCCGGCCGGGGTGCGGGCGGTCTCGGCGATCCTGGTCCGGACCCCGCCCGGGTGCACCACGGTGACCCCCACCCGGCCCGCCAGCTCGTGGCGCAGGCCCTCGGAGAACCCGCGCAGGGCGTACTTGCTCGCGGAGTACGCCACCTGCCCGGGCGGGGCGATGAGGCCGAACAGGCTGGAGAGGTTGACCAGGTGGCTGCCGGGGGCGGCGAGCAGGGCGGGCAGCAGCTCGCGGGTGAGCACCACCGGCGCCCGGAAGTTGATGTCCATGAGCCAGTCGAACTCCTCGGCGGAGACCTGCTCGAAGGTCCCGCCCAGGCCCACCCCGGCGTTGTTGACCAGCAGGTCGATCCGCGGGTGCTCGGCCCGGATCCGCTCGGCCACGCCCGGCAGCGCGGACAGCTCGGCGAGGTCGGCCACGACCGTGCGCACCGGCAGGTCCGGGTGCCCCGCGCGGATCGCCCCGGCGACGGTCTCGAGTCCCGCGGCGTCCCGGTCGAGGAGCACCAGGTGGGTGCCGCGGGCGGCGAGGCCGTGGGCCAGCTGCTCGCCGATGCCGGAGGCGGCGCCGGTGAGCACCGCGGTGGCGCCGGCGAAGCGGAAGGGTGCGGACGGGGACACGGGCTGCTCCTGGGGTCGGGGTCGTGGATCGGGGCCTGCTGTCCAGTGTGCGGGCGGGCACCGGGCACCGCTTGACCCACCGCGACAGGAAGTTGACGCGCGGCGACACCCTCAGCCGGCGGGGACGCCCCGGCGGCGGACGTCCCGCGGCGGGGCGCTCCACCAGCGGCGGGCGCACCGGGTGAGCGCCGAGGACTCCGAGAGCCCCACGAGCCCGGCGATCTGGCCGAGGGGGACGTCGGTGGTGGTGAGCCAGCGCAGGGCCGCGCTGCGCCGGGTCCCGTCCAGGACGGCGCCGAAGGTGGTGCCCTCCTCGGCGAGCCGGCGCTGCAGGGTGCGGGGGTGCAGGTCCAGCACCCGGGCCACGGCCTCGATCTCCGGGGCCGCGGTGCCGAGCAGCTGCACCAGCACGCCCCGGACCCGGGGCGCCCACGCGGAGCCGGGCCCGGGGAGCTGGGTGTCGAGGAAGGCGAGCGCCACCTGCCGGACCCCGGCGTCCCCGTGCAGCGGGCGGGCGAGCGTGCTGGTGGGGATCCGCAGGAGGACGTCGGGGCGGCCGGTGCGCACGGGTGCCCCGAAGAACTCCTCGTAGACCCGCAGCGGCGCCGCCGGCCGGTGGGCCAGCTCGACCGTGCGCAGCCCGTAGCGGCCCCCCACCAGGGAGCTCAGGGCCCGGTGCAGCAGGCCCAGGCCCAGGTCGGTGCCCTGCGGGCTGCCGCGCCCGGGGTCCCGGGCGGTCGCGGCGGAGCCGCCGTAGCGCACCGCCGTCACCCCGCGGGCCCCGTAGGGGTCCGGCACCAGCGCCAGCTCGAGGGACGGGGCGTGGACGAAGAGGTAGCGGGAGGTGCACTCGAGGGCGTCGCGCACCGTCTCCGAGTGGCGGGCGGCGAGCGCGAGCGGGCCGAGCACCCCCGGGTCCTGCCGGGCGGCGACCCGCAGCCCCAGGTCGGGGCAGGCCAGCTCCTGGGCGGCGGTCTCCAGCACCCGCGCGACGGCCCGCTCGGGGACCAGGAGGTCGTCGGTGTCCAGGGCCGACCGGGGCAGCCCGGCGGCGTCGGCCAGGGCCTCGGCGTTCCCGCCGAGCTCCGCGACCGCGGCGCGGAAGCCGCGCAGACCCGCGGACCGGATGACCGTCATGTCGCCCAGGGTCAAGCAATCGTCGCGCAGCGTCAAGTCCTGGCGGGCGCGCCGGGCGATCCTGGAAGCATGCGAGCACCTTCCACCGCCAGCGAGCCGCCCCGTGAGATCCCCGGCGGCACCGACCACCGGGACGTCGTCGTCGTCGGAGCCGGCCTGTCCGGCATCGGCGCGGCCTACCGCCTGCAGACCGAGCGCCCCGAGCTGTCCTACGCCGTGCTGGAGGCCCGGGACGACCTCGGCGGGACCTGGGACCTGTTCCGCTACCCGGGCGTGCGCTCCGACTCGGACATGTTCACGCTCGGCTACTCCTTCAAGCCGTGGCGGGACCCGCAGGCGCTCGCGGACGGCCCGTCGATCCTCGCGTACATCCACGAGACGGCGGAGGAGTTCGGCAT
This sequence comes from Kocuria sp. LHG3120, assembly GCF_049897445.1. Taxonomy (NCBI): domain Bacteria; kingdom Bacillati; phylum Actinomycetota; class Actinomycetes; order Micrococcales; family Micrococcaceae; genus Kocuria; species Kocuria sp. LHG3120. Next base: position 375,822 of record NZ_JAFCWG010000004.1, read on the forward strand.
CGACCGGCACCTCCGCCTCCGCACCCGGGTGGTCTCGGCCGACTGGTCCGGCGCCGAGCAGCGCTGGAGCCTGGGCCTCGAGGTGCGGGACGAGGACGGTGCCGTCCACCGGCGCAGCATGACGTGCTCGTTCCTGTACTCGTGCGCCGGCTACTACGACTACGACCGCGGCCACGACGCCGCGCTGCCCGGCCTGGAGGACTTCGGCGGCCGGGTGGTGCACCCGCAGTTCTGGCCCGAGGACCTGGACTGGACGGGCCGGCGCGTGCTGGTGGTCGGCAGCGGCGCCACCGCCGTGACCCTCGTGCCGGCCATGGCGCGGACCGCCGCGGGCGTGACCATGCTGCAGCGCTCCCCCACGTGGATCAGCGCCGTGCCCGGCCGGGACCGGCGGGCCGACGCGCTGCGCCGGCTCCTGCCCGCGGGGCTCGCCCACCGGGTCATCCGCGCCAAGAACATCCTGTTCAGCACGGCCGTGTACCAGTTCTGCCGCCGCCGCCCGGCCGCGGCCCGGGCGTTCTTCACGTCCCGGGCCGCGCGCATCCTCGGCTCCGAGGAGCTCGTGGCCGAGCACTTCACGCCGTCCTACGACCCCTGGGACCAGCGGCTGTGCGCCGTTCCGGACGCGGACCTGTTCAAGGCGCTGAAGCGGGGGCGGGCCGAGGTGGTCACCGGCACGATCGACACGTTCGTGCCCGAGGGGGTCCGGCTGAGCGGGGGCCGGGTCCTCGAGGCCGACCTCGTGGTCACCGCCACGGGCCTGCGGCTGCTCCCCTTCGGCGGGATCGTCCTGACCGTGGACGGGACGCCGGTGGAGCTCGCCGAGCAGTTCGTGTGGAACGGGGCGATGCTGACCGGCGTGCCGAACTTCGCGCTGTGCATCGGCTACACCAACGCGTCCTGGACCCTGCGCGCGGACCTCACCCACCGGCTGGTGTGCAGGGTGCTGCGGCACCTGGAGCGCCACGACGCCGGGGCCGTGGTGCCGCGCGCGCCCCGGGGCATGGCCGAGCAGCCGCTGCTGGACCTCAGCTCCGGCTACGTCCGGCGCGCGATCGGCGCCTTCCCGCGCCAGGGCGACCGGCACCCGTGGCGGGTGCGGCAGAACTACCTGCTGGACTCCGCGACCACCCTGCGCACCCCGCTGTCCCGCACCCTCGACCTGATCCCCCGCACCGCGGCCCGCCGCGGCGCCCGCCCGCAGGAGACCCACGCATGACCGACCGACACGCGCCCGTCCCCGCCGCGGACTCCCCCGCCGGCACCCCGGAGGCCACGACGACGACGGTGGAGGTCGCCGGCCGGCCCGTGCGCATCCGCCGCTCCGGGCCCGCGCAGGCGCCGCCGGTCGTGCTGCTGCACGGCATCGGCCGGAGCCTCGAGGACTGGTCGGCCGCCCACGACCTGCTGGCGCGGGACCACTGCGTGCTGAGCACGGACCTCCCCGGCTTCGGGCTCACCCCCGCCGGCGCGGACCGGCCGGGGCTCGGGACGTTCGCCCGCGCCGTGGTCGGCGTGCTCGACGCGCTCGGCGAGCAGCGGCCGGTGCACCTCATGGGCAACTCCCTGGGCGGCGCCGTGGCCATGACCGTGGCCGCCGAGCACCCAGGGCGGGTCGCGGGGCTGCTGCTCGCCAACAGCGCCGGGTTCGGCCGGGAGGCCAACGTCTCCCCCCTGCCCATGGTGTGGGCGGGGCTGTCCCGGCTGCCCGTGGTGGGCCGCCGGTTCCGGCCGATGGCGCGGGCCGCCGCGGTGCGGTCGAACCAGAACTGCTTCTTCGACCCGGCCCTGGCCACCCCGGAGCTGCTGCGGCACGCGGCGCGGGTGGGCGCCCAGCCGGACTTCCGGGCCACGTTCCTGGGCACCTACCGGAGCATCGGGCTGCCGGTGATCGGCGTCCTGCCCGGCTGGCGGAGGGCGCTGCTGGAGAAGGTGCGGGCCTCGGGCCTGCCCGTGCTCGTGGTGTGGGGCGAGGCCGACGCCGTGCTGCCGGCCCACCACGCCGAGGCCGCGGCCGCCGCCCTGCCCGGCGCCCGGCTGCACGTCTTCCCGGACACCGGGCACATGCCGCAGATCGAGCGCACCCAGGAGCTGGTGGAGCTGGCCCGGGAGTTCGTGGCGTCGGTCGAGGCCTCGCGCGCCTCCCGCTGATCCCCGAGCCCACCGGAACGCCGCCGCGGGGTCGCCTCCGCGCCCAGCACACGCGGCGGGTCGCGTTCCGACGTTCAGTACACGCGGCGGGTCGCGTTCCGACGTTCAGCGCGGCATGTTCTCGCCGATGGCGACCCCTCGGCCACAAGGGAGCGACGATGGGAGCCACGAGGGGCGTGACGAGGCGTGGGCAGCACCGCCCGAACGCCTGTGCACCTTCTCTGGGAAAGCGCTTTCTGATACCGTCCTGCTCAACGCCCTCCCGTGACCCCTGTCACACAACTACAGCACCTCCCCCGAGGGCGTCCCCCCGATGACGGAAGAGGAACCATGCGGAAACGCACTGCGCACCTGTCCATTCCCACCGCCGTGGCCGTGACGGCCGCCCTCCTCGCGGCGACTCCTGCGTCGGCCGCCCCCAGCCCCCTCGCCGCCCCCGAGGCCCAGACCTCCCGCACCGCGCTCGAGCGCCAGGTCCTGCCGGAGGACGACGGGTGGGCCTCCCTGGGCCCCGGCACGACCGGCGGCTCGGCCGCGGAGGCCGCCGACGTCTACGACGTCACGAACCGGACCGAGTTGCTGGCGGCGTTCGACGCCGCGGGCGAGCGCCCGAAGATCGTCCGCGTCCACGGCCGGATCGACGCCAACACCGCGCCGGACGGCTCTCCGCTGAGCTGCGACGACTACGCGGCGGGCACCGGCTACTCCCTGGAGCAGTACCTGGAGGCCTACGACCCAGCCACGTGGGGCCGTGACCGGGACCCGGCCGGGGCGCAGGAGGAGGCCCGCCGGGCCGCGGCCACGAACCAGGCACGGACGATCCGCTGGGACATCCCGAGCAACACCACGATCGTCGGCGCCGGCGCGGACAGCGAGATCCGTGGCGCGGCCCTGCGGATCAACGGGGCCGACAACGTGATCCTGCGCAACCTCACGTTCTCCGACTCCTCCGACTGCTTCCCCGCCTGGGACCCGGGCGACGGGAGCACCGGGGCCTGGAACAGCGAGTACGACCTGCTCCAGGTGATCAACGGCGCCACCCACGTCTGGATCGACCACTCCGAGTTCACCGACGCCCCGAACCTCGACAGCGAGCAGCCCTCCTACTTCGGCACCCCCTATCAGGTGCACGACGGCGCGGTCGACGTGACCAACGGATCCGACCTGGTCACCGTGTCCTACAACCGGTTCACCGAGCACGACAAGCTGATGCTCATCGGCTCCACCGACTCCACGAACCGGGGCGACCCGGGCAGGCTGCGGGTGACCGTCCACCACAACGTCTTCGAGGACGTCGGGCAGCGGGCGCCCCGGGTGCGCTACGGCCAGGTGGACGTCTACAACAACCACTACGTGGTGCCGGAGGACGGCTCCGTGCCATACGTGTACTCGCTGGGCGCGGGGATCGAGTCGCACCTCTACGCGGAGGTCAACGCCTTCACGCTCCCCGCCGGCACGGACGCCGCGGAGATCATCGGCCGGTACAAGGGCACGACCATCGCCACCGTGGACAACACCGTGAACGGCAAGAAGGTCGATGTGCGGGCCGCGTACAACGCCGCCGTCCCGGAGGCCGAGCGGCTGACCCACGACACCTCCTGGACGCCCGTGCTGCGCACGAAGGTCCACGCGCCCCAGGCCGTGCCGGCACTGCTCGCCCGCACCGCGGGCCCCGTCCTGAGCACCGGCGGCGACCGGTGAGGGCCCCCGGGGCGCCGAGCCGCCGCACCGTCCTGACCGCGCTCGCCCTGGCGGCCGGCTCCGCCGCGCTGACGGGCGCCACGGCCTCCCCCGCCCTCGCCACGACAGGGGCCACCGGCAACAGCGGCGGGACGCGGCGCACCCGGCCGGCGCTGGTCGTCGTCGGGGACTCGACGTCGTCCGCGTACCAGCACTCCGAGCGCCCGCGCGCCGGGTGGGGCCAGGCCCTGCCCCTGCTGCTGGGCCCCCAGGCCGGCGTGCTCGACCTCGCCTGGTCCGGGGCCTCGTCCAAGAGCTACGCGGACGCCGGGCTGCTGGACCGGGCACTGTCCCTGCTGCAGCCGGGCGACCACCTGCTGATCTCCTTCGGCCACAACGACGAGAAGGTCGAGGACCCGGCCCGCGGCACCCTGCCGGGCTCCACCTTCGAGGAGTACCTGCGCCGCTACCTCGACGGCGCCGCCGCGCGTGGGGCGCAGCCCGTGCTGGTCACCCCCGTGGAGCGCCGCCGCTTCGACGCCTTCGGGGCCGCGCGGGACACCCACGGCGCCTATCCGCAGGCGGTGCGCGAGCTCGCCGCGGCCACCGGCACGCCCCTCGTGGACCTGACCACCTCGTCCAAGGACCTGTGGCAGCGCCTCGGCCCGGACGGGACCACGTCCCACTTCCTGCACCTGGCCCCGGGGCAGCACCCGCAGTACCCGCAGGGCTCCGAGGACAACACCCACTTCCAGGCACTCGGCGCGCTGGCCGTGGCCCGGCTGGTCGCGCGCGAGCTGCGGTCGAAGCGGATCGTGCCGCCGGGCTGGTTCCCGGATCCCGACGCCGTGACGGACCCCCTGGCCCGGATGTTCTGGCCGAGCGAGCGCCCCGTGGACACCCCCGCGGTGCTCGACGTCGGCCCCGGCAGGCCGTTCCGGACCGTGCAGTCCGCCGTGGACGCGGCGGAGCCGGGCGGCGCCCGCCGGACGGTGATCCGGATCCAGCCCGGGGAGTACCGGGAGGTCCTGCTCGTGCCGTCGGGCAAGCCCCGGATCTCGTTCGTGGGGATGGGCGAGCGCCCCGAGGACGTGGTGCTGGTGCACGACAACGCCTCCGGCACCGTCAAGCCCGACGGCAGCGGACCGTTCGGCACGTTCGGCAGCGCGTCCGCCCGGGTCGACGGGGCGGACTTCGTGGCGCGCAACCTCACGTTCGCCAACGACTTCGACGAGGCCGCGCACCCCGAGATGAAGAACCGCCAGGCCGTGGCCCTGCACCTGACGGGCGACCGGGCGGTCCTGTCCGGGGTGCGCTTCCTCGGCAACCAGGACACCCTGCTGGTCAACTCGCCGGCGAGCGGTGTGGCCTCGAGGTCCTGGTTCGACCGGTGCTGGGTCGAGGGCGACGTCGACTTCGTCTTCGGCCGCGGCACGGCCGTCTTCGGGGACTGCGAGATCCGGTCCCTCGACCGCGGCTCCGCCGGCAACAACGGCTACGTCACGGCCGGCAGCCAGGACCTCGGCATCGCGCACGGCTACCTCTTCGACCGGTGCCGCTTCACGTCCGGGGCAGCCGCGGGCACGGTGCACCTGGGCCGGCCGTGGCACCCGAGCGGGGATCCGCGGGCCGTCGCGCAGGTCCTGGTCCGCGACTCGTGGCTCGGCGCCCACGTCGCGGCGAGCCCGTGGACGGACATGAGCGGCTTCTCGTGGCGCGAGGCGCGCTTCGCGGAGCACCGCAACCGGGGCCCGGGGGCGCAGGTCACCCCGGACCGCCCGCAGCTGCCGGCCGCGGAGGAGGCCCGGTTCACGGTCCGCACCTACCTCGAGGGCGACGACGGGTGGGCGCCGCAGCTGGCGGGCACGGCGGCCGACAGCACGGCGCTGCTCGCGCTGCAGGACTGACCCAGGATGCGCGCGGCACCGGTGCGAGCGGCTCGCACCGGTGCCGCGCCGGGCGCGTGCCGCAGCCGCGGATCAGCGCTCGGGGACGGCGGCGTGCCGGTCGGCCGCCCAGGATCCGAGCAGCCGGAGCCGCTCGGCCGAGGGCGAGCCCGGTTCGGCGGTGTAGATCATGAGGACCTGCCCGGGCTCGGCGGTGACGGCCAGCTCCTCGTAGGCCAGCGTCAGCTCCCCCACCACCGGGTGGCGGAAGCGCTTGGTGCCGGTGCCGTGGGTGCGCACGTCGTGGGCGCCCCACAGGGTGCGGAAGGTCTCGCTGCGGGTGGACAGCTCCCCGACCAGGTCCTGCATCGCCCGGTCGTGCGGGTCGCGGCCGGCCTCGGCGCGCATGATCGCCACGCACATGCTCGCGAACACCTCCCAGTCCGGGTAGAACTCCCGGGAGGCCGGATCCAGGAACTGGAACCGGGCCAGGTTGGGGGTGCGTCCGCCGTCCCCGAGCAGCGGGGCGTAGAAGGCGCGCCCCAGGGCGTTGGTGGCCAGCAGGTCCTGGTGCTGGTTCCGCACGAACGCCACCCCGCCGGTGATCGCCTCCAGCGCCCACTGCAGCCCCGGCCGGGAGCTCGCCTGCCTCGACGCCCGGCGGCGCGGGCGCCGTGCGGCGGACACGCCGTCGGCCGCCCGCGCCAGGTCGAGCAGGTGCGCTCGCTCGGTCTCGTCCAGGCGCAGGGCGGCGGCGACCGCCTCCAGGACCGAGGCCGAGGCCCCGGTGACCGCCCCACGCTCGAGCTTGGCGTAGTACTCCACGCTCACCCCGGCCAGGGCCGCCACCTCGGAGCGGCGCAGCCCCGGCACCCGGCGGTTGCCCCCGGCCGGCAGACCGGCCTGGGCCGGGGTGAGCTTGGCCCGGCGCGAGACGAGGAAGTCGCGGACCTCGGTGCGGTTGTCCATCCCGCCAGGATAGGGCGCGGCCGGACGGTGGAGCGTGGGGACCTCAGGGGCGCAGCTGTGCGGCGGCGGCCTCGCGGTGGCCCGGTTCCCCGGACGCCAGGGCGAAGAGAGCGTAGTTGAGGGGTCCTGCGGCCACGAGGGCCTCGCAGCGGTCGGCGAGTCGGCGTTCGTGGCGGCCGGTGAGCTCCTCGTAGGCGCGGACGGTCGCCGCGAAGGACTCGGGCGGGGCGATGAGTTGCTGGTACATGAGGTCCAGGGCCGGGTCGCCGACGCCGGCCGTCGTCCAGTCCAGGACGGACAGGATGCGGCTGCTGTCGTCGAGCAGCAGGTGGGCGGGATAGAGCTCGCCGTGCGTGAGGACGGTGCGGCGCGGCCACAGCCCGTCGTCGTCGAGCCAGGCCCGCCACCGGGCCGCGAGCTCCGCGGCGACGTCGAACTCCCCGAGCACCCGCTCGAGGTCGGCCGCCCACCGCCGGCGCACCTGCTCGGGGGTCTCGGCGGAGACCCCCGCCGCCGCGGCGGCGGCGGGGTCGAGGCGGTGGAGGGACGCGACGACCTCCGCCAGGGACCGGGCATGCTCCGGGGAGGCGGTGTCGTAGTGCCAGACCGGCTGCCCCGCGGCGTCGAGGGTGAGACCGGGCCGGCCGGGCAGCAGCGGATAGGCGACGAGCTCCGGCCCCGCGATCCGCCAGTCCGGCACGGCGACCGGGAGCCGCGGGCGCACGAAGTCCAGGATCCGCAGCTCGTCGGCCATCTTCGCCGCGACGTCGGGGCGGCGCGGGATCCGCAGCACCCACTGCTCGCCGGTCCCGGAGGCGGCGGCGAACGCCACCCGGTAGTCCAGACCCGCCTCCTCGAACCGGACGGTCCCCGGTTCCAGGTCCAGGCCGTGCCGCCGGGCGAGGCCGCGCACGTCCTGCTCGGTCGCGGGCTCAGGCGCCATCGCGCGCCCCCTCGGCGACCGGGTCGTGGCGCGGCGGGGTGCCGCCCACGAAGGAGCGCACCCACGCCTCGTCCTTGTACTGGGCGGGCACCGCGCCGCCGAGCAGCTCCCGGCCGAGCGCGGCCGCCCCGGGCGAGCCCTCCAGCGGCAGCGGGGCGGAGGAGGCGGCCAGCACGATGTTGCCGTAGCGGCGGCCCTTGAGCATCGCCGGGTCCGCCACGGCGGCGACGTGCTCGAACACCTCGGACAGCGCGGCGAGCTCGGCGCGCGCCCCGGCGAGGTCCCGGGTGTCGCCGCAGTTGAGCACGTACAGCCCGCCGGGGGCCAGGACGCGCCGCACGTGCCGGGCGAACTCCACCGTGGTGAGCGGCTCGGGGGTCACGGCCCCGGCGAAGACGTCGCGGACCACGACGTCCCGGGTGGCCGGGCTCAGCGACTCCGTGACGGCGCGGGCCTCCCCCACCCGGATCCGCAGCAGGGGGGCGCGCGGGAGGTCGAACCACTCCCGGACCAGCTCGGCGAGCCGCCCGTCGAGCTCGACGACGACCTGCCGCGCGGCCGGGTGCGCGTGGGCGAGGTAGCGGGCGAGCGAGCAGGCGCCGCCGCCGAGGTGCAGCACCCGCAGCCGCTCCGGGTCCGGGTGGGCGGCGAGGTGGGCGTCCACGACCGCGGCGATCCAGCGCATGTACTCGAAGTCCAGCCGCTCGGGGTGCTCCGGGTCCACGTGGGAGGAGGGGACGCCGTTGACGTGCAGCACCCAGGAGCCGGGGGCGTAGGCGTCCGGGACGAGCTCGGCGGTGCCGGTCGAGATCTCGTAGCTCCCGGCCGCGGGGCCGGTGGGCCCGGCGGGCGCCGGCGCCGTGCGCGAGCGGCGGGACGCCCGGCTCACGCGGTCCCCGTCCGCAGCATGCGGTGCATGCGCTGCCCGGTCCAGGGCCCGCCGGCGGGGAAGGACTCGGCCAGGGCCCGGAAGCCGTGCCTGGCGTAGAAGCGCTCCGCGCGGGCGTTGCCGTCCATGATCCACAGGTACGCGTCCGCGGAGCCGATCGCGGCCTCCTGCAGGGCGGCGCCGAGGCCCGTGCCGTGGGCGGCCCGCAGCACGTAGAGCTGGAACAGCTGCAGCGGGACGAGCGGGGCGGGCACCCCGGCCCGCCCCTCCCACGCGGCGGGGGCCGGGCCGGCGGAGACCAGCCCGAGGGCGGCCCCGTCGTCGTCGACCGCGAGGATGGTGCGCACGTGCGGGTCCGCGAGGAGGGCGAGGTCGTAGCCGGCGGTGCGCTCGGCCGCGGCCTGCTGCCGGTCGGCGAAGGCGTCCCCGAAGAGCGGACGGTAGGTCTCGTCGAGGCAGCGCAGGTGCAGGGCGGACCAGACCCCGGCGTCGGACGGTCCTGCGGTCCGCAGGCGGACCGCCGCGGGGGCAGCGCTCAGGACTCTATGGCCTGCCGCTGGATCGCGGCCTCGAGGCGCTCGACCTTGCCCTGCAGCTCACCGGTGTGGCCGGGGCGGATGTCGGCCTTGAGCACGAGCGAGACCCGGGGCCCGTAGCGGCCCACGGCCTCGGTGGCGCGCTTGACGACGTCCATGACCTCGTCCCACTCGCCCTCGATCGTGGTGAACATGGCGTCGGTCTCGTGCGGCAGTCCGGACTCGCGGACCACGCGGACGGCGGCGGCGACGGCGTCGTGGACGGAACCGCTCGGGTTCTCGCCGCCGGACGGGGAGACGGAGAAGGCAACCAGCATGCCCCCATCCTCCCACCCGGCGGCGTCCGGGTGAACCCCGGGGACGACGCCGGCCCCGCCGCCCCGCGAACGGCGGGGCGGCGGGGCCGGCGGATCAGTCCGCCGGGTCGGCCCGGCGGAGCACAGGACCGAGAACAGGGCGGGGGGCTGCGCCAGCA